>NZ_JBKBTV010000032.1:0-53096 GCF_046291265.1 Acidovorax sp.
ACTGGGGGTCGCCTTTTCTTTGGTGACTTTCTTTTGGCGACGCGAAAGAAAGTTACTCGCTCGCCGGGCGACTCCCGGCCTCCGCCCTCAACACAAGCATGCTTTCCCAACCAGCACGCCAAGGCTTCGACAAGCTCAGCCCGAGCGGACCACAGAAGCGCACACAGCTTCAATACCCCCAACGCCAAGCCCTAGCCCGCGCGATACCCCGTCACCGAAGCCCGCCGCCCCGACCACCACCCCTGCAACGCCTTTCCATACAAGATAAAACCCAGCGCCGCCCCAATCAGCGGCAACGCCGCAAACACCCACCCCGTCAACAACTCCCCTCCCAGCGCCACCCCCACCAACAACGCCACCGCCGGGTTCACAAACGAATAACTCCCCGCCAATGCAGCCGACGTGTTCTGCAACAACCACAAATACGCATTGAGCGCCACCAGCGTGCCAAACACCAGCAGATAGATCCACGCCGCCCAGGACCTGGCACTGACCTGCCCCAGCGCACTCAACGGCTCAAAACACAACGCAACCACCAGCCCCATGGCCCCACCCGCAAACCACTGCGCCGCAGATGCCATGGCCGGTGCTGGCAACGACAGCTTGCGCGATGCGTACGACCCAACACTCCAGGCCAAGGGCGCACCAAAGGCCAGCAACGCACCGAGCCAGGTGGCCGAAAAATCGCCCTCCAGCGCCAGCAGCAGCGCGCCCACCACGCCCAGCGCCAAGCCGACCCAACTGGTCACCGGCACGCGCTCGCCGCCCCAGCGCGACCACAGCGCCAGCCACATGGGCATGGTGGTGACCACCGTGGCCATCAGGCCCGAGCCAATGCCCAGCTTTTGTGCAAAGCCGATGAAGTTCATCGCCAGAAACACCATGAGCCCGCCCACCAGCGCAGAGTTGCGCCACTGCAGCGCCGTGGGCAGCGCGTGCCCCTGCCACAGGGCAACCAACAGCATCACGCCGCCCGCGCACAAAAACCGGATGGCATTCATCAACAGGGGCGGCATGCTTTGGAGCGCAATGCCAATGGCGAAGTACGTGGTGCCCCACACCACATAGACCAGCAACAAGGCCACGGCAACCGCCAGGGGGCGGTGCACACGGGCTTGCGCATTGAAAATTGCCGGCATATTCTTCACCTTACCGAATAATTTATGGAAACCACGAGGTTTTCGGAATTTTTACCAAAATCAGGCGGCTATGCAAGCAAATATTCAGACAGATGACATGGACGCCAGAATTATTTCAGCCCTAGGGGCAGATGGCCGACGTTCGTATGCCGATGTGGGCGCTGAAGTGGGCCTGTCTACCGCCGCGGTGCACGAGCGGGTGAAGAAGCTGCTGGACAAGGGTGTGATCCGCCGGTTTTCGATCAGCGTGGCTCCCGAGCGGGTGGGGTTGAACTTCACGGCGTTTGTGGCCATTCGCAACGACGGCGGCATTCATTGCCGCGACGTGGCGCCCCGTCTGCGTGCCATGCCCCAGGTGGAAGAGCTGCACAGCGTGGCCGGCGAATACGATTTTTTGGCCAAGATCCGCACCACCCACGCGCGGGCGCTGGAAGACGTGATTTACGAGATCAAGGCCATTGCGGGCGTGGCGCGCACCACCAGCACGGTGGTGCTCAACACCGAGTTTGAAGACCGCCCCCTGGACCTGGGGTGGATGACGGCGGACAAGGACCTGTGAGCCGCGTGCCCCCTGTGGTCTGCCCGCCCATCAGCAGCCCACCCACAACGGCGCACCGCTATGCCGTGTGTTTTGCGCCTAACCCCGGCAGCCTGGGCTGGCTGGCTGGCAGCCACTGGCTGGGACGCTGCGCCGCCTTGTTGCAGCCCTTGCCACAACTCGACATCCACGGCGTTGCCGCCGAAGACCTGGTCCGCCTGACGGCCGCGCCCCGCCGCCAGGGCTGGCGAGCAGCGCTCATGGCACCTTTTGCGCTGGCACCAGGCGCCGACTGGATCACGCTGCACCAAACCGTGCAGGCCTTGGCGCACAGCCTGAAACCCTGTGCGTTGCCCCCGCTGCAGGTGGAACGCATCGGCGACATGCTGGCGCTGGTGCCACCCGCCTCCCATGCCACAAATGGGTTGATCCACCAGGCCGCTGCCGCCTGCGAGGCGCAGTTGCAGCCGCTGGTCGAAGCACCACGAGGCGATACGGAAGACCTTGCCGACCTGCGCGCGGCCGGGCCGACGCCGCAGCCCAGCGGGTTCCGGTTTCACTTGCCGATCACGGGCAGCCTCGACCTGGTGGATGTGCCAACACAGGCCTTGGTGCTGGACGCTGCACAAGAGTTCTTCTCGGACCTGCCGATCCTCCAGTTCAACAGCCTGGCCCTGTTTGCCGAGCCCACGCCGGGGGCAGACTTTGTGCTGCTGGACCATCTGGAAATGGCACCCTGAGCATGCCTGTTCTGGCCCCGCAGCCCTTTCCCAAAGACTGACCCATTGACCCCACCATGCCGCACGTCACCATCTATCACAACCCCCAATGCGGCACGTCCCGCAACACCCTGGCCATGATCCGCAACAGCGGCATCGAGCCCGAGGTGATCGAGTACCTGAAGACGCCGCCCGACCGCGCCACACTGCAAGCGCTGATTGCCGCCACGGGCGAGCCGGTGATCAACGCCGTGCGCGCCAAAGAGGCTGTGTTCACCGAGCTGCAATTGGGCGCTCCCGGCGTGACGGACGAGCAGCTCATCGACGCCATGCTGGCGCACCCCATCCTGATCAACCGGCCCATCGTGGTCACGCCGCTGGGCACGCGGCTGTGCCGCCCCTCTGAAGTGGTGCTGGACCTTCTGCCAGCGCCGCAACAAGGCGCGTTTACGAAGGAAGACGGCGAGGCGGTGGTCGATGCGGAGGGGAAACGTGTCTGAGCCTCTTGCACTACCCACACCACCCACGCTTCCGACACCAACGTCTCCGTCTCTTGTGGACCTGCCCCAGCTACAGGCCGACCTGTTTCGCGTGCCCGACGTGGCGCAGTTGCTGCCGCTACAGCCCAGCAGCCATGCACCGCGGTTCTTGCTGCTGTATGGATCGCTGCGCGCCCGCTCGTTCAGTCGCCTGGTCACCGAAGAGGCCGCGCGGCTGCTCACCGCCATGGGTGGCGAGGTGCGCATCTTCAACCCTAGCGGCCTGCCGCTGGCCGATGACGCGCCCGACACCCACCCCAAGGTGCAGGAGCTGCGCAGCCTGGCCCAATGGGCCGAGGGCATGGTGTGGTGCTCGCCCGAGCGCCACGGCGCCATGACCGGCATCATGAAAACGCAGATCGACTGGATCCCGCTCGCCGTGGGCGCGGTGCGCCCCACGCAGGGCAAGACGCTGGCGGTGATGCAGGTCAGCGGCGGCTCGCAGTCGTTCAACGCCGTCAACCAGATGCGCGTGCTGGGCCGCTGGATGCGCATGGTCACCATCCCCAACCAGTCGTCGGTGGCCAAAGCGTTTCATGAGTTTGGCAACGACGACCGCATGAAACCATCGGCCTACTACGACCGGGTGGTGGACGTGGTGGAAGAGCTTTTCAAGTTCACGCTGCTCACGCGCGATGTGGCGCCCTACTTGGTAGACCGCTACAGCGAGCGCAAGGAGAGCGCTGAAGCGCTGTCGCGGCGGGTGAACCAGGCCAAGGCGGTTGAGTGACAGCGTCTCCCTTCACCCCACCCACCACCGTTCGGGCTGAGCCTGTCGAAGCCTGGGCGCACATCAGTGAGAGCCCTTCGACAAGCTCAGGGCGAACGGGTGACGGGAGGTCGCGGATTCTGAAACCTCTACGGCCCCCAGCATCGACGGCATGACCGCCCCTTCACAACGCTGGGCCGTGGCGCGCCTGGGCACCGCGCAGACGCTCGCCTGGGCCTCGTCCTACTACCTGCCCGCCATGCTGGCCGTGCCCATGGCGCGCGACCTGGGGGTGGCCACGCCCACGGTGTTTGCAGCGTTTTCCGTGGCGCTCATCGTGTCTGCGCTGCTCGGGCCGCTGGCAGGCCGAGCCATCGACCAGCATGGCGGGCGGCCCGTGCTGGTGGGCACCAACCTGTTGTTTGCCGCGGCCCTGACTGGGATGGCGCTGGCACAAGGCCCGGTGGGCCTGTTTGCCGCCTGGGTGCTGATGGGGGTGGCCATGGGGTCGGGCCTGTACGAGGCTGCTTTTGCCACACTGGTGCGGCTGTATGGGCAGGGCGCGCGCGGCGCCATCACCGGCATCACGCTGATTGCCGGCTTTGCGAGCACCGTGGGCTGGCCGCTGTCGGCCTGGATGGAGGTGCAATGGGGCTGGCGCGGCGCGTGTTTTGGCTGGGCAGCGCTGCATCTGCTGGTGGGCGTGCCACTCAATGGATGGCTGCCGCGCGTTCGCCCTGCAGCCCAGGTGGATGATGCTCTGGCCGCGGCTGCAACGGCTGCACCCATCGCCAACGCCGCCACCGCAACGTCTGCAGCACCGTCAACGGCAGGCTCCACCCCGCCCACCCAGCCACTGCGCGCCACCGTGCTGCTTTCGTTCGTGTTTGCCGTCACCTGGTTCACCAGCACGGCCATGGCGGCGCACTTGCCACGGCTGCTGCAGGCCAGCGGCACATCGCTGCAAGCTGCGGTGGCGATGGCAGCGCTGGTGGGCCCCGCGCAGGTGGTGGCGCGTCTGCTGGAGTTTGGCCTGTTGCGCCGTGTGCATCCTTTGCTGTCGGCACAACTGGCGGCGGCAGCCCATCCGGTCGGCGCGGTCATCTTGCTGGTGGTGGGTGGGCCCGCCGCCGCGGTGTTTACCGTGCTGCACGGTGCGGGCAACGGCATTCTGACCATTGCCAAGGGCACGCTGCCGCTGGTGTTGTTCGGCCCCGCGGGCTACGGCGCGCGCCAGGGGCTGATGATGGTGCCCGCCCGGGTAGCGCAGGCCTTTGCCCCGGTGCTGTTTGGCATGCTGCTGGACGGCGTGGGCGCTGCAGCCGTGTGGCTTACTGCGTTGCTGGGCGTGGCGGCACTGGGGGCGTTGTGGGCCCTGCGGCCCGCACGCACATTCCACAGTTAGCCGAAGAAGACAAAGACGGCAGCAAAAAAAGTAGCGGCCCAGCTGGCGCGATTGGCAGCCTGCGCGGCCTGTTTTTCGATGGGAAACAACTCGCAGCGGCGCCACATCCACACATTGCCGACGACCATCAACAACAACCCAGCCGCCACAATCCACCCGGACGACAAGACCACACCCAGCACCAGACAGCCAATCAGTGTCATCCAGGTGAACACGCCGATGCCGCCAGAGGTGCTGGCCAACACATGAGAAAGCCCCGTGCAATAACTGCATTGCGCAGGGCTTTCTCGCGTGGCCCAGCGAAGTGCTGCATTGCTGACGCCAGGCTTTTGGCAGTGGGGGCAAATGTGCTTCATGCGGGAGAGGTGGATGGATGAATGGATCTCTGGCCTGTCATGGTATTTCAGTCGCCAGCCTTGGACTTAAAACACCCGTTCGGGCTGAGCTTGTCGAAGCCTCGCGCAGCGCTTCGACAAGCTCAGCGTGAACGGTTCCGAGTGGATTGGTGCCGACTCCATAGTTGAACAACGCTGCGCGCCCCTCATGGCACCACGAACTCTGCCCGGGCTTTCAACGCCAAGGCGCGCGAGTGGCAGCCTTCGAGGTGGTCGTTGACCAGCCCCATCGCCTGCATGAAGGCATACACGGTGGTGGGGCCTACAAAACTCCAGCCGCGTTTTTTGAGGTCTTTGGACATGGCGATGGACGCGGGCGATGTGGACAAGGTGCGAGCCACCGCGCGCGTGATGCGCTCGGGCCTGTCTGCGGCAGCGGGTTCAGACCGCCATACGTAGTGCGCCAGCGAACCAAACTCGTGCTTTAGCTCCAGCACGCGCTGCGCGTTGTTGATGGTGGAGGTGATCTTGCCGCGGTGGCGCACGATGGCGGCGTCCTGCACCATGCGCTCGACGTCCTGCTCGCCAAACGCGGCGACCTTTTCTGCGTCGAAGTTGGCAAAGGCGGCGCGAAAGCCTTCGCGTTTGTTCAGGATGGTGAGCCAGCTCAGACCCGACTGAAACCCCTCCAGGCACAGTTTTTCGAACAACCGCCGGTCATCTGCGACCGGGAACCCCCATTCGTTGTCGTGGTACTGGCGGTAAAAGGGGGTCGCTTGGCACCAGGTGCAGCGTGGGCGCCCAGCGTCGTCGGCAAACAGGCCATCGGGTAGGTTGGCAAGGGGTTCTGCGGTCATGCTGTGCATTCTAGAAACCGCCGCGGCCAGGCTGCTGACAGGCGAACGGCGCAGCGCACCATCTGCCCATAAACTGCCTGTATGCGCCAGCCTTTCTCCCGCCTGCGGGCTTCGTCCACCCTTGCGATCAGCCTTGCCTTGGCGGGCTGCGCCAGCACCACCGGCCCCACCAGCGCGTTGGGCTACTACTGGCAGTCGGTGCGGGGCCACATGCAGCTGATGCACGCGGCCGAGCCCATTGACCGCTGGATCGCCCGCACCGACATCCCGCCCGCATTGCGCGAGCGCCTGCAACTGGCGCAGCGCGCCCGCGCCTTCGCGGTGGCCGAACTGGGCCTGCCCGACAACGCCAGCTACCGCCGCTATGCCGACCTGAAGCGCCCCGCCGCCGTGTGGAACGTGGTGGCCGCGCCACCGTATGCGCTGACGTTGCACACCTGGTGTTTCCCGGTCACGGGCTGCATCGGCTACCGCGGCTATTTCACCGAGGCCGATGCGCAGGCCGAAGCAGCCGAGCTGGCCGCGCAGGGACTGGAGGTGGAGGTGTATGGCGTGCCCGCCTATTCGACGCTGGGCTACATGAACTGGGCGGGCGGCGATCCGCTGCTGTCCACCTTCATCGCCTGGCCTGAGGGCGACTTTGTGCGCCTGCTGTTCCACGAACTGGCGCACCAGGTGGTCTACGCCAAAGACGACACGTTGTTCAACGAATCTTTTGCCACGGCGGTCGAGCGCATCGGCATTGCGCAGTGGCTGTCCACACAATCTACGCCCGAGGCGCGCGACGCCTTTGCCACCAGCGAGGCGCGGCGCAGCGCCTTTCGCGCGCTGACACGGGCCACGCGGGCACGGCTGGCCACGGTTTATGAGCAAAAAGAGGCTCTAGCGCTTGATGTACAAGCGCTAGCAGCTATGAAAACAGAAGCAATGCAACAGTTTCACGCAGACTATGCCGCACTGCGCACACGCTGGCTGCAGCCACAGAACGGCAGCGCGCCCCAGGCGAGCACCGCGCAAGTGGCGGGCTACGACCGCTGGGTGGCCAAGGCCAACAACGCCAGTTTTGCCGCCCAGGCCGCCTACGACGAATTGGTGCCCGCGTTTGAAGCCCTGTTCGAGCGCGAGCGCCGCGACTGGCCCCGGTTTTATGATGCGGTGCGACAGCTGACCCAACAACCGCTGCCGCAGCGCCATGACACCCTGCGCGCATTGCTGCCACCCAAGAACACGCCCTAAGGAGACGCCCCGTGCCAGACATCCACATCCACCGCGACCACCAACTGGGCTTCAAGGAAGCCCGCAAGATTGCGTTCTCGTGGGCCGAGAAGGCCGAAGAAAAGTTCGACATGGAGTGCACCTACGAAGAAGGCGACACCGAAGACACGCTGACGTTCAGCCGCTCGGGTGTCAAAGGCACACTTCTGGTGGATGCCCACCAGTTCGAGATGAAGGCGCAGCTGGGTTTTCTGTTTGGCGCGTTCAAGGACCGCATCGAATCCGAAATTGGCGAGCAGTTGGACGCGCTGCTGAACGCCCCGCACCCTGCCGCCAAAAAGGCTGCGTCCACCAGCGCAGCCAAGAAGAAAGACAAACCCGACAAAGCCGAGAAGGCGGCCGACAGCGAACCGAAGAAGGCCGCGGCAAAGCCTGCGCCCAAAGCCAAGAAGGCGTGAACGGGCGCACCATGACAGCGCCCGGCACCGCCCCGCTCCATCCCGCTCTGGCCCCAGCGCCCGCTGCTGTGGCAGACAGCGCGGCGTTCCACACGCTGTCGGAGCTGCTCCACACGCGCTACAGCTGCCGCGCCTTTCTGCCCCAGCCCCTGCCCCGCACCACTATCGAACGCATGCTGGCCACGGCACAGCGCACCGCATCCTGGTGCAACGCTCAGCCCTGGCAGTTGCACATCGCCAGCGGCAACACCCTGGAACGCCTGCGCAGCGCGCTGCAGGCGCATGTGGCCGCCTCTGCACCCACCCCCGACCTGCCGTGGCCGCGCGAATACCGCGGGGTGTACCAGGAGCGCCGCCGTGAATGCGGCTACGGTCTGTACGAAGCGCTGGGCATCGCCAAGGGCGACCGCGAAGCGTCGGCCCAGCAGGCGGCACAAAACTTCGCCATGTTTGGCGCCCCGCACGTGGCCATCGTCACCAGCGACGAGGCGCTGGGTGTGTATGGCGCGGTGGACTGTGGCGCCTATGTGTCGAGCTTCATGCTCGCGGCGCACAGCCTCGGGGTGGGTTCCATCGCGCAGGCAGCGCTGGCGGCGTACCTGGGCGTGTTGCGCGAGGTGTTGGGCATTGGCGCCGACCGCAACGTGGTGTGTGGCATCTCATTCGGCCTGCCCGACCTGGCGCACCCTGCCAACCAGTTTCGCACCACACGCGCCGGGGTGGCCAGTGCCGTGGTGTGGAAGGACTAGTGCAGTGTTTAACGCTATCTGGCACATAAAAAGGCGTCTTTTCGCCTCTGGCAGCGTTGCAAATCCTCGCGATACACACGGTATCGCTCCGGTTTGCGCCTTGCCAGTGCCAAAAATCCATCCTTTTTGTTGGTGCCATCAAGCATGAAACATTGCACTAGCGCCATGGTCGCAGACCCCATCCCAGCGCCGCTGGACGCGGTGCTCATCAGCGAAGTGGGCCCGCGCGACGGCCTGCAGTCGGTAAAAGCCACCATGCCCACCGCCCACAAGCTCTTGTGGATTGACGCGCTGGTGGCCGCGGGCCTGCGCGAGATTGAGGTGGGCTCGTTTGTGCCCGCGCGCCTGTTGCCACAGATGGCCGACGTGGCCGAGGTGGTGCGCCACGCGCTCACCCACCCGGGCGTCACGGTGATGGCGCTGGCCCCCAACCTGCGCGGCGCCCAGGCAGCCATTGCGGCAGGTGTGCACAAGGTCACGCTGCCGGTTTCTGCCAGTGCTGCGCATTCGCTGGCCAACGTGCGCAAGACGCGCGAGGCCATGGTGGACGAGCTGCGTGCGGTGGCGCAGTGGCGCAACGACGTGGCGCCCGGCGTGCTGGTGGAGGTGGGCTTGTCCACAGCGTTTGGCTGCACGCTGCAAGGTCAGGTGCCCGAGGACGAGGTGCTGTGGCTGGCCGCCCAGTGCGCCGAGGCGGGCGCTGACGAGGTGGGGCTGTCGGACACTACCGGAATGGCCAACCCGGCCCAGGTGCGACGCCTGTTTACCCGCTTGCAGGCCGAGCTGGGCACCCGCGCGGGCGCGGCCCACATGCACAACACCCGGGGACTGGGCCTGGCCAACTGCCTCGCAGCCTATGACGTGGGTGTGCGAACGTTTGACGCATCACTGGGCGGGCTGGGTGGCTGCCCGTATGCGCCGGGCGCGTCAGGGAATGTGGTGACCGAAGACCTGGTGTTCATGTTCGAGGCCATGGGAATTGCCACGGGGGTCCACCTGGACCGGCTGATGGCGGCGCGCCAGCCACTGCAGGCGGGGCTGCCGGGCGAGCCGATCTATGGGATGACGCCTGAAGCGGGGTTGCCCAAGGGCTGGGCGCAGGGCGCCGCAAGCCGTTGAGATCACTGCGCTGCAACGCAAAAAGGCGACCTGGGTCGCCTTTTTTTTGATGTCTGGCACTGCGGCCAGATGACACACAGCAGCGGTCGGATCAGCTCAGTTCGGCGATCAGGTCGATGTACTGCTGCTTGGCCGCATCGGCCTCGGTGCCCTTGAGTTTTTCCCAGGCGTCCCACTTGGCGCGGCCCACCATGTCGGTGAAGCTGGGCTTCTTTTCGGCGTTGTCGCCCGTGGTGGCCTGCTTGTACAACGCGTAAATCTTGAGCAGCGTGGCGTTGTCTGGACGCTCGCTGAGGTTCTTGGAATTGGCCACAGCGGCTTCGAAGGTGGCGTTCAGATCGGCCATGTCGGTTGCTCCTTGGATGGAAAACGAAAGAAGATGGGGGAGGGAAAGAACGGTGTCAGCAAGGGATTGCGGCGTTGTATCTTACGGGCTGCGCGCCACGCCAAGTAGCGCCATCCATAGAGGCAAGCCCCCAAAAACAACCACAACAGGTGTACATCTGATGGTGACCCGCATTTCATCCCCCCCTGCTACAGCCGCAGAAAGCGCCGCCCCCATCTTGCGCAAGGTGCGCGCGCAGGCTCCCGACGTGGCGCGCAAAGCCGCCCAGGCCCTGCCCCCCGCCGCCCGCAAGGCCGCCACTGTGGTGCAAAAGAACATGCGGCGCGCGGCCACCGGCATGCTGGGCCTGTCGGGTGAGCGCATGAGCAAGGTGGATACCGCCTGGCTGCGCATGGACTCGCAGAGCAACCTCATGATGATCAACGGCGTGTGGACGCTGTCGCCCGGGGTCTCCTGGGCGGACCTGTGCGAACGCGTGCAGCAGCGCTTGCTGCAGTACCCAAGATTTCGCCAGCGGGTGGTGGAAGACGCCGCAGGTGCCACCTGGGTCGAAGACCGCAACTTTGACATCGCCGCCCACATCCTGCGCGAAACGCTGCCCGTCACTGCGGGCCGCAGCATGCAGCGCGCGCTGCAAGACCGAGTGGGCGAACTGGCAATGCAGCCTTTGGACAAGCGCCGCCCGCTGTGGCAGATGCACCTGATCGAAGATTTTGTGGGCGACGACGGCCAGCCCGGCAGCGCGCTCATCGTGCGCATCCACCACTGCATTGCCGACGGCATTGCGCTGATTTCCGTGACCATGACCATCGTAGACGGCGGTGCCGAGCCGCCCAAGCGCACCCGCAAGGAGCGCGAGCAGGCCGCCACGGCCGAGGACTGGATTGCAGACGCGCTCATCAAGCCCTTTACCGACATGACTGTGAAGGCGCTGGATCTGGCCGGGGACGGTGCCGCCAAGTCGTTCAAGATGCTGAGCGACCCCGAGAAAACCATGCACCATGGGCTGGCTGGCACCATGGACATGGCGCGGGTGGCGTACCAACTGGTCAGCGATGCCGCTGCGCTGGCACTGATGCCCGACGACTCTCCCACGCGCCTCAAAGGCCAGCCGGGCAGCGCCAAGCGTGTGGCGTGGTGTCCGCCCATTCCTCTGGAGGAAGTCAAGGCGATAGGCAAGGCACTCAACTGCTCCATCAACGATGTGCTGCTGTCGTGCGTGGCGGGCGCCATCGGTGGATATTTGCGCAGCCAGGGCGACGACCCCACGGGCCAGGAGATCCGCGCGATGATCCCGGTCAACCTGCGCCCTATGGAAGAGGCGTGGAAGCTGGGCAACCGCTTTGGCCTGGTGCCGCTGGTGCTGCCCATCGGCGTTGCCAACCCGGTCGAGCGGGTGTACGAGGTGCGCAAGCGCATGAATGCCCTAAAGGGCAGCACCCAACCCATCCTGGCGTTTGCGATGCTGGCGGTGGCGGGCCTGATGATCAAGCCCGCACAAGACGCATTGCTCAACCTGTTCGGCCGCAAGACCACAGCGGTGATGACCAACGTGCCCGGCCCCAAGGAGCAGCTCACGCTGTGCGGCGCGCGCGTCACGCAGTGCATGTTCTGGGTGCCGCAGTCGGGCGACATTGGCCTGGGCGTGTCTATCCTGAGCTATGGCGGCGGCGTGCAGTTTGGCGTGATCACCGACACCACGCTGTGCCCCGAGCCGCAGCTGATCATCGATGCGTTTGCGCCCGAGTTCAACCAGCTGTCGCTGCTGACGCTGATGCTGCCCTGGGGCGAATGACCACGATGGGCGCAGCGCTGACGCCCGCAGCGCGCCTGGGCGTTGTGGCAGCCGCCTTGGTCGCCTCCAGCACGGCGCTGGCGGCGGTGCAGGAAGAGTTGCTCGCCAAGCCTTACGCGGTGCACGCTCGGGCTGACGAGCCCCTGCTGCAGGCAATCAACGCGGCCACACCCATCACCGTCAATGGACAGCGGTTTCATGGCTACACGCGCTGGAATGTGCGCTGGACGTTTCGCTGGTGGCGGGAGACGTCGGGGCGCTGCACCATCACCGCAGTGACCACGAGGCTGCATGTAGAGCTGCAACTGCCCGAGCTGCAGCGCGCCACGCCCAGCCAGCAGGCCGAGTTCGACCGCTATCTGCCCGCACTGAAGCAGCATGAACAAGGCCACGTAAAGTTTGGGCGCGACGCCGCACGCGCAGTGGACGAAGGCATTGCGCAACTGCCCGCCGAGACCGAATGCGCCACGCTGGAGCGCCGTGCCAACGCGCTGGGCCAACGCATCGTGCAAGACCACGTCGAGCGCGAAAAGCGGTACGACCTGGACACCAGCCACGGCGCCACACAAGGCGCCAAGCTGAAGCGGTGATCGCCTCCTGCTGCTTGCGTCGCTTGCTCAGCAGCTCTGGACCGCGGCGATCCCCCGCAGCAGCCGCTCCACACCGGCCAACACATCCTTGAGCGGCTCACCCATCTGCACCCGCACGATGGCGCCTTCCACCACGAGGGTCAGCGCCTGTGCATCCGGCTCGCGCGCAGGGGCGGGCGGCAATAGCGCAGCCAACAAATCCGTCATGTCACGCTTGTGCCGCCGGGCGATCTCAACCACCTCGGGCAACGTGCCCCCCAGCTCGGTCACTCCGTTGATGAAAGCGCAACCGCGATAGTCGTCGCGACCCAGCCATTCGGCCAGCGCGGGGGGCAACGCAGCCAGTCGCTGGCCCGGATCTTCATGAGCACCACCATGGCGCAACAAGGCCGCGGAAAACCACGCGATCCAGCGCGTGTGCCGATACTCCAGGTACGCACACACCAGGTCGTTCTTGCTGGGGAAATGCCGGTAGAACGTGACCTTGGTGACACCCGATTCGGCGATCACGCGGTCAATGCCCGTGGCGCGAATACCGTCGCGGTAGAACAGCGCGTGTGCAGTGTGCAGCAGGCGGTCGCGGGCGGGCTGGTCTTTCCAGCCCGGGGGCTGAGGCGCAGGGATCATTCGGCCATTGTAGACAAGTCGGTCTACATACCTTTATGATGCACACATAGACAGATCTGTCTACATCTAAACCACTCCGAGGTACGCCCATGGAAGGCCGCCCGCCCCCGCCCCCTTTCACCCTGGAGACTGCGATCCAGAAAGTTCGCCTGGCCGAAGACGGCTGGAACTCGCGCGACGCGGCCCGTGTGGCTCTGGCCTACAGCGAAGACACCCGTTGGCGCAACCGCGCCGAGTTTCCGGTGGGGCGTGCCGCCGCACAGCAGTTTCTGGAGCGCAAGTGGGCAAGCGAGTTGGACTACCGCCTGATCAAGGAACTCTGGGCTTTCAGCGACCACCGCATTGCTGTGCGGTTTGCCTACGAATGGCATGACGACGCAGGCCAATGGTTTCGCAGCTACGGCAACGAGAACGGGGAGTTCAACCATGCGGGCTTGATGGCCGTGCGCCACGCGAGCATCAATGACCTTCCCATCGCCGCGGCGGAACGGTTGTTTTTCTGGCCACTGGGCCGCCGCCCGGACGGACATCCGGGGCTGACGGAACTGGGGTTGTAAGAATTTTTTTGCGATCTCCCAGTCGTTGGTAGACGGCAAAAATTTTGTACATACGCAATCTGATTTCATATGTAGAATTTTTTTCCCGAACGCCACCCCCAGGAGCCACCCGCCATGACAACCGCACTTCGTCACCAGTTGCAATCCGTCGGATGGCAAGAGCGCACCCTGCCAGGTTTCATTCAAACCGCCGGGCCTTTGTGGACGCGGCGGGAGTCTGATGGATGGGCCTACGGAATGCTGTTTGATCAGCAACATCTGAACCCTGCAGCCCGCGTTCATGGGGGCGCATTGATGACCTTGCTCGACCATGCCATCAGCTCAACGGCCTGGGAGGCCTGCGACCGCCAGCCCTGCGTGACGGTGCAGATGGACACCCAGTTTCTGGGTGCGGTAGAGGCGGGGCAGTTTGCGCAGGCGCGTGCCAGCATCTCCCACAGGACGCGCGGCACGGTCTTCTTGCGCGGGTCCATTGATGTGGATGGCACGCCCGTTTTGATGGCGCAGGCCATTCTCAAAGTTCTCTCCAACCATCGCTGACCGCGTTGCAGCGCAGGCGGCTTGGGCACCTCTGCGCGACGCCAAAACGCCCTGCATTTGATCGCAACGCAGCGCGCACCAACACGCCCGCTCCCAGGTGACTAAGGCGCCGCCCACGCAGGCGGCTCAGTCACATGCGCAAGTTAGCGCGACGCCTCCAGACACAACCCCGTTATCGCGAATCCAACCGCACAGCCGCAGTGCGGTTGCTGCTGCGCGGGCTCTTCGCCACACCCCAATGCGCGGCGCGTATTCAAACCACTCCGACGGACTGGAATGAATCAGAGGCACGGAGTCACTCCCTCAAAACCACCGGAACAGATTTGATGCTGCTTTCAATTTTTTGTACCAATACAATTTAAAGTGCTTATTGACAAAACAATTCAAAATACACAAACTGCATAGCACTACCACTGCAGACCCAAAGACATGACACGACTGACTGACACCCTGCGCTATGCGGACGCCCAGGCGCTCTTTTCATCCGACCGGCTTTGGGAGCTGTTTGATGGCAATCGCGAGTTCTGCAACATTGCCCACGAATGTGTGGACCGGCATGCGGCGTCGGGCCGCGACGCGCTGATCGTTGCGCATGCCACTGGCGAAGACGAGGTGCTGACTTATGCAGAGCTGTCGGCCGATTCGTCGCGTTTTGCGAACTACCTGGAGCAGCAGGGCGTGTTGCCGGGCGAGCGCGTCGCGATCATGTTGGAGCCCTCACGGGCGTTCTACACAGCCATGTTTGGCGTCATCAAACGTGGCGCCATTGCGGTGCCACTGTTCACGCTGTTTGGCCCCGACGGCATCCGCTTGCGTGTGAACGACTGCCAGCCGCGCCTGCTGGTCACCAACGAGCAAAAGGCCGATGTCGCCCACTCGATCACCGAGACCACCACCGTCGTGTTCCACGCCGCTTTTGCCGAGCGCCTGCAGGCGTTTTCTGCAAGCTACACCGTGCAGACACGGGCGGATGACCTGGCGGTTTTCCAGTACACGTCGGGCACCACCCGGGAGTTGCCCGAGGCGGTGAAACACACCCACCGCGCGCTGGTCACCTTGATGGTGGCGGCGCTGTATGGCACGGGTTTGCGCCCTGGAGACCGATTCTTCTGCCCCTCTTCGCCCGCCTGGGGACATGGCTTGTGGCACGGCACGCTCGCCCCGCTGGCACTGGGCCTGACGGTAGGTGCCTACAGCGGGCGGTTCAATGCAGAGCGCTTGTTGAAAGCGCTGTCAGAGCACCGCTTCACCAACATGTCGGCCGCTGCTACGCACTACCGCATGATGCGAAACAGCGGCAAGTCGGACGACTTCCGCTTCAGCTTCGAGAAGCTGTCGTTCACAGGCGAGCCCATCGATGACGAAACGGCGCGCTACATCTGGAAGACCTTTGGCCTGGAGGTTTGCAGCATGTATGGCACGACCGAAATCGGCGTCGTGCTGGTCAGCTACCCCGGCGCTCCCGACTTCATCGTCAAGCGTGGCTCGCTGGGCAAGGCCGTTCCGGGCACGCGTGTCGAGGTGCACGACCCCGAAGGCAATGTCTGCCCGCCGGGCGTTACCGGCCAACTCATGGTGTGGCGCCGCAGCGGCTGGGTGCCCACCAAGGACCTCGGGCGCACCGATGCCGATGGCTATTTCTACCATGGGGGCCGCGCGGACGACGTGATCATTTCCGCGGGCTGGACCATGAGCGCGGTCGAGATCGAGAACGTGGTGCTGATGCACCCCGATGTGCTGGAAGCCGCCGTGATTGGAGTGCCCGACGCCCTGCGCGGCCAGGTGGTGAAGGCCTTTGTCGTGAGCAGCCGCGGCGCCGATGAGGCGTTTGCCCAAGAGATCCAGGAGCTGGTGCGCACCAAGCTCAGCCAGCACGAGTACCCGCGCCACGTGGCCTTCGTGGCGGAGCTTCCCAAAACCCCCGCAGGAAAAGTCCACCGCAAGGTGCTTCGCGAGCGCGAGCTTGCAAGCCTTGCGGCGGCCACCGCCTGATTCCCCCTCCCTTTTTCACCCCGGCCTACTTTTACAACCAAGGAGACTTGTCCATGTCCGAAACCACCCAACGCAGCTTCCCTAAGATCACCGAGAGCGGGCTCGATGAGCTGCGACAACGCATTGGCATCAAGATCGGACAGACGGCCGAGCCATGGTGCTACGAAGCCACCCGCGACAACATTCGCCACTATGCACACGGCATTGGCGACGACAACCCACTGTGGTGCGATCCGGACTACGCGGCCAAATCGCACTACGGCGGCCTCGTGGCGTTGCCAAGCTTCCTGTTCTCCACCAGCCGCATCGTGTCGGGCTATGTGGGCGGCCTGCCTGGCGTGCACGCTATGTGGTCGGGCGCCGACTGGACCTGGCACAAGCCTGTGCACCGCAATGACGTGATCAGCACAGAAGCCCATCTCAAGGACCTGATCGAACACCAGACCAAGTTTGCGGGCCGTGCCGTGCAGCAGATTTACCACGTGGACTTCTTCAACCAGCAGGGGGACAAGGTGGCCGAGGCCGACAGCTGGTGCTTTCGCACCGAGCGCGACCATGCCCGCGAAGTCGGCACCAAGTACAAGGAAGCGCGTTCACGTGAGCCACGCCGTTACACCGATGAAGAGCTGGCGGAAGCCTACAAGCTGTACCGCGACGAGGAAATCCGCGGTGCGACACCCCGCTATTGGGAAGATGTGAAAGAAGGCGAGGCACTGCCCGTGATGTTCAAGGGACCGATGACGGTGACCGGGTTCATTGCCTACGCCCAGGGCTGGGGCGGCCTCTACATCCGCGCCAACAAGCTGGCCTGGAAGCTCATCGACGCGCACCCTGGCGTCGGCATCAAGAACCGTTTTGGCATTCCAGACTGCCCAGAGCGTGTGCACTGGGAAGAAGACTTCGCGCTGGAAGTCGGCGCCCCTGGCGCCTATGACTACGGCCCGGAGCGCACCTCGTGGCTCACCCACCAGTTGACCAACTGGATGGGCGACACCGGCTTCCTGCACAAGGCCAGCTGCAAAATCCGCCGCCACAACCCCGAGGGCGACATGCTGTTCATCAAGGGCAAAGTGGCGCGCAAATGGGTGGAAGACGGCAAACACATGGTCGAGATCGAGCAAGAGGCCCGCAACCAGGACGACGAACTGTCGGTGCTGGGCACCGGTATCGTGATCTTGCCCAGCCGAGGCCAATGAGCCATGCGCACCACCAGCGGTGGTGCGCTGCAGGGCCTGCGAATTGTTGACCTGACCCGGGTTCTCGCAGGCCCTTTGTGCACCCAGATTCTTTCAGACCACGGCGCCGAAGTCGTCAAGGTCGAGCCGCCTTCGGGGGACGAAACTCGCCGGTTGGGCCCGCCGTTTGACAGCTCGGGGAGCGCGGCGTACTTCTCGGCCCTGAACCGGGGCAAGCAGGCCATCAGCCTGGACCTGTCCATGCCCGACGCCCAGGAGGTGCTGCACCGGTTGCTCAGCGAGGCCGATGTGCTGGTTGAAAATTTCATGCCCGGCACCCTGGAAAGGTGGGGCCTGGGCTACGAGCAGACGCTGGCGGCACGTTACCCGAAGTTGGTCTACTGCAGCATCACCGGCTTCGGTCAGGACGGCCCGCTGGGTGGCCTGCCGGGCTACGACGCTGTGCTGCAGGCGCTGTGTGGGCTGATGAGCGTGAACGGTGACCCTGCCAGCGGCGCCACGCGCATAGGGCTGCCCGTGGTGGACCACCTCACAGGCTACGTCGCGCTGTCCGGCATTCTGTTGGCACTGCAGGCGCGCCAGCGAACGGGGCTGGGGCAACGGGTAGAAGCCACGCTGTACGACACGGCCATGAGCTTGCTGCTGCCGCATGCCTCCAACTGGTTTTCGTCCCACCAATCGCCTGAACTGCTGGGCAGCGCACACCCCAACATCGCACCGTACGAGAAATTCCGCGCGAACGATGGCGAGGTGTTTATCGGCATCGTCAGCGACGGACAGTTCCGAAAGTTCTGCAGCCACATTGGCCAAGAAGGCTTGGTCAGTGATGAACGTTTCCATACCAACGCGGCGCGGGTCACACACCGCGCCGAGCTCAAGGCGGTGATCGAAAACGCCATTGCCAGCCTGGGCGGCGGCCCACTGTGCGAGTCACTGATGCGCGCTGGCGTACCGGCAGGCGTGGTCAATTCCTTGCCCCAAGCCTTGAATCACCCTCACACAGAGCACCGCCAGATGCTGGTGCGGCGAGGCAACTACACCGGCTTGCGCGCCCCCATGCGCCTGTCAGCCACCCCCGACCAGCCGGGCGCAGCCCCGCCCACTTTTTCACAAGACTCCGGCGACATCCTTGTTCGCCTGGGTTTTTCAACACAGGAGATTTCCACCCTGCGCACATCCGGCGCAGCGCCTTGTCCCGCATCGCCCTCGTGACTTTGATACCAATACCTATATAAGGAGACAATCATGAAAGTGTTCGCTGCCATCTTGAGCCTCGCGTGTGCCGCTGCCGTGCTACCGGCCGGCGCCTCACCCCCGCCCTATCCCAACAAGCCCATCCGCATCGTGGTGGCCTACCCGGCGGGACAGGGCACCGACATTGCCACACGCTACCTGGCCGAACAACTGTCCAAAGACCTGGGCCAGCCGATCATCGTGGACAACCGGCCGGGCGCTGGCGGAAACCTGGGGACCGAGCTGGCAGGCCAGGCTGCGGGGGATGGCTACACGTTGACCATGGGCACCAACGCCACCCACGTGCTCAATCAGTACCTCTTCGCCAAACTGGCGTTTGACCCGGACAAGGACTTTGAGCCGGTGGCGCTGGTGGGCACCTTCCCCATGGTGATCGCCGTGCACGCCAACTCTTCCCTGACATCCATGGCCGACCTGTTCGGCGCGGTGCAAAAGAACCCACGCTCGGCCGATATCGCCATGCCCAGCACCACAGCGCGGCTGGTGGTAGAGCTGCTCAAGGAGCGCTCCAGCGCCGCCCTGTTTGGCATTCCGTACAAAGGCTCGGGCACCGCAATGACCGAAGTGCTGGGCGGACAGTTGCCGGTGATGGTGGACACACCCACCGCCCTGCGACCGCACCTGGCGGCGGGCAAGGTGCGCGCCATCGGGGTGACCTCCAGCAAGCCCAGCAGCCTGGCTCCGGGCGTGAAGCCCGTGGCAGACCAGGGCATCAGCGGTTTTGAAGTGATTGCCTGGAACGGCTTGTATGCGCCCAAAGGCACTCCCGCACCCATCATCGCCCGCCTCAATACCGCCATGAACTTGGCCCTCGCCCGGCCCGAAACCCAGCAAAAGCTGCTGGACCTGGGCTTTGAACCGGCCGGCGGCACACCAGCACAGCTGGCGGATTTCGCCCGGGCAGAGCGCACCAAGTGGCAGCCGCTGATCAAGGCGGCAGGGCTGAAGGCAGACTGATCACTCGCGGGCCCACCGCGCGGGTGGGCATGCGCTGCAGCAACCGCGGTAACGGCAGCGGCAGCGCTGCGGACATCAACCGCCGCGGGCCAGCATCAGGTCCGCAACGGCCTTGGCCTCGTACTGCATGGCCTGGGCCACCTTGACGGTGGTGGCGGGGTTGAGCTGGCTGGACAACCCCGCGGCCACCAGCGTGTGGGTCAAGCGGCGGGACGCATCAAAAATGGGTACCGCCACCACCGTGAGACCGCCAATGAAGTTGTCGCGGTCCACGCTCCAGCCTTGCACCCGCGCCAGTTCGACCTCTTCCTTCCAGGTGTCAAACGATGGGGCTTTGTCCCACTGGATCGCCTGGAACTTCTTGCGCAGCTGGGTCCAGTTCTCGTCGCCGCAGGCAGCAATCAGGCGCCCGGTGGCACTGGCCAGGTGATTGAACTGGCTGCCCACATCGGTGTGCAGCCGAAACGGCTGGCTGGACTTGGACAGGGCCAGCACCACCACGCTTTGTTTGGGCGTCACCTCCACCCCCATGGCGGTCACACTGAAGGTGGATGCAATCTTGTCGAGCGCTGACTGCGCCAATTGCGCAAAACCGCTGCCCGCCAGCACACTGCGCGCCAGCGCAATCATTCCGCCCGCCAATGAATACCGCTTCGACGCCGGGTCGACATGCACCAGTTCTTCTGCCACCAGCACCCGCAGAATGTGCAGGCAGGTGCTGGGGACCAGATCCAGCGTGTCGGCAATGGCCTTGACCCCCATTCCGGCCTTGTTGTCCCCCAACAAGCGCAGGATGGCGATAGACCGGCTGACGGCGGGCACGGGGCGCAATCGCACCCCTTTGACGGGCTTGGCGTCGGCTTTGGTGTTGTCTTTCAGGGGGGCGCTCTTGGGGGGCATGTCTTCACTCGGTGGCGGCGATGCGCGATGGTAACGCCGCAGCCCGCAGCGACCGTTGGCGGCGGCGGGGGCTGAGCAACCCTCAAAATACTCAAATTTGATAGCTACTAGCGCTTATCCATCAAGCGCTAGAGGCCATTTTCATTCAAATTTAGGCTGCCAACCCATCCACGGCCTGAAACATCGACTGCCGCGCCTGGCTCACGATCTGGCCCTTCCACTCCGGCGTGTCGGTGTAGAACGCGGCCAGCATCTGCGCCTTGATCTGCGCGGCCTTGTCTGCGGGGGTGTCGGGGTGCAGATTGAGCCATTGCTCGGCGCGGACGGCGTTCATCACGTCCAGCACCGGCACCGTGCCGTACTCCATCGCGATGCCGGTGGTCTCGGCGTGTGGGCATTCGTCATAGATAGCGCCCCACATCAGGCCCGTGAGAAATGCTGAGGTGGACGATCCGTCATAGATCGACGTGACTGGCGTGGCCCCGCCGCCATCCCACCACGCGCGGGCGCGGGCGATGGACACCGCGTCGTCCTCGCCGGCATAGATGCGCTCGCCGTGGCCGCTGGGGCCCAGGCCCGTGTGCAAGTCGATCCACGCGATGCTGCGGGCGCTGGCGCCATGCTTGTGCAGCACACCGCGAAGCGTGCGGTTGCTCCAGGTGGGCTCGGTACCGCCAAAAAAGATGCCGTCCGCAAACTCATGCTGACCCTGCGAAATCGCCGCCTGCCACGCGGCCTCACCCTTGGTCGCGATGTACTGCATCACGGCAGCCTGGTTGTCTGCTGACGGAGGCCATTGCTCGGGCAGCAACAAGGGATGCACCTCGCGGTACGCCTCGTTCACGGGCAGGGGTTTGGAAAAATCCTGGAAGTTGCGGTTCAGGTCCACGTTCTCGTGCGTGAAGCGGCGCACGTGCGAGAAACCATAGGGGTTGAGCGCATGGATGTAGAGCGTGGCCACACCCGCGGCATGCGCCTTGGCGCGCCACTCGGCGTCGTGCAGCGCAAACACCTGCACACCGCTGCCGCAGTAACCCTCCACACCGTGGCAGGCGCTGCTCACGATGAGCAGTTTGTCGGCGTCCACCGGGCCGTCCCGTACCACGTCCATCGCCAGGTCTTCGCCGTCGCGGCCCTTGAGCGGGTGCGCATGCGATTCAATCGGCAGGCCTGCTGCGGCCGCGGCCTCCAGAAACTTCTTGCGGGCCTGGGCGTAGCTGGGCGAGAAGGCGTCGACGAGTCCGGTCATGGGCGTGGGCTTTCACAAAAGAGGGAGAGAGGAAAAAAGAAAACCCGGGCACGCGCGGTGTGCGCCCGGGGTGGGGTCAAGGCAACAAGCGTCAGGCCGAGGTGGTGGGCTGTGCCAGCCACTCTTCGGCCAGCTTGACCCAGTACGTGGCACCCAGCGGGATCAGGTCGTCGTTGAAATCGTAGCTGGGGTTGTGCAGCATGCAGGGGCCGCCGCCATGGCCCATCTCGCGGTGCGTACCGTCGCCGTTGGCGATGAAACAGTAGGCGCCCGGTTTGGCCTGCAGCATGTAGGCAAAGTCTTCGCCCCCCATGGTGGGCTCCTGGGCCAGCACCCGCTCCTCACCCACGATGCCGATCATCACCTTGCGCGCAAATTCGGCTTCGGCAGGCGAGTTGATGGTGGGCGGATAGTTGCGGTCGAACTCGAACTCGCAGGTGGCGTCGTGCGCGGCGCAGGTGTGCTCTGCCACCTGGCGCATGCGCTTTTCGATCATGTCGAGCACTTCCACAGTAAAGGTGCGCACCGTGCCCTGCAGCTCGACGCTGTCGGGCACCACATTGGTGGCCTCGCCCGCGTGGATCATGGTGACCGAGATCACGCCCGCGTCCACCGGCTTCTTGTTGCGGCTGATGATGGTCTGGAAGGTCTGCACCATCTGGCAGGCAATCGGCACCGGGTCGATGCCCGTGTGTGGCAGCGCCGCGTGGCCGCCCTTGCCACGCAAGGTGATCTTGAATTCGCTGGTCGATGCCATCACCGGGCCGGGGCTGACGGCAAACGTGCCCACCGGCATGCCGGGCCAGTTGTGCATGCCGTACACGGCCTGCATGGGGAACTGCTCGAACAGGCCGTCTTCGATCATCACGCGGGCACCGCCGCCACCTTCTTCGGCGGGCTGAAAGATCAGGTACACGGTGCCATCAAAGTTGCGGTGCTTGGCAAAGTGCTGCGCCGCCGCCAGCAACATGGCCACATGGCCGTCGTGGCCGCAGGCGTGCATCTTGCCTTTGTGGACGCTGGCATGGGCGAAGGTGTTGAACTCCTGCATGGGCAGGGCGTCCATGTCCGCGCGCAGGCCAATGGCCCGGCCGCTGGCGCCGCCGTCACGCCCCTTGACGATGCCCACCACGCCGGTCTTGCCCAGGCCGCGGTGGATGGGAATGCCCCATTCGGTGAGCTTTTGCGCCACCACGTCGGCGGTGCGCACTTCTTCGAAGCACAACTCAGGGTGGGCGTGAATGTCCCGGCGCACCGCTGCAATACTGGCCGCCTGGGTGACGATGGAGTCAATAACGTTCATGATATGTATCCTTACGATCTGACAGTCTAGCCCGACTCCGCCCCTCGTGTCAGCACGGGTTATTCATCACACCCCTCCATGATTTCACCCTACGCCCTCGAACTTGCGCAAGCCCTGGTGCGCATGAACACCGTCAGCCACAACTCCAACCTGGAGCTGATTCACTTCATCCGCGACATCCTGGCCAAGCTGGGCGTCAAAAGCCGCCTGACCTACAACGCCGAGAAAACCAAGGCCAACCTGTTTGCCACGCTGGGCGAGGGCAAACCCGCCGGAGTGATCCTGTCGGGCCACACCGACACCGTGCCATGGGACGGGCAGGACTGGACGATGGACCCGCTGAGCGCCTTGGTGAAAGACGGCAACCTGTATGGCCGTGGCAGTGCCGACATGAAGGCGTTCATCGGCATTGCCGTCTCGCACGCCGAACAGTTTTTGAACAGCGACGCCCCGTTTGCGCTGCACTTTGCGTTCAGCTATGAAGAAGAGATCGGCTGCTTTGGCGTGAAGGAGCTGATTGCCGACCTGCGCGACGAAGGCATCAAGCCGCTGGCCTGCATTGTGGGTGAGCCCACCAGCATGGTGCCTGCGATTGCGCACAAGGGTGTGTACCGCTACAAGTGCTGCGTGCGCGGCAAAGAGGCGCATTCGTCCCTCACGCCGCAATCGGTCAACGCCATTGAGATGGCCGCCCGTGTGGTCAGCCGTCTGCGCGACATGGGCGAAGGATTCGAGAAGAACGAGCCCCGGTTTGAAGGCTTTGACGTGCCGTTTTCCACCACCAGCGTGGGCCAGTTCCATGGCGGCATTGCCGACAACGTGGTGCCGCGCGACGCGGAGTTCCGTTATGAGTTTCGCGACCTGCCCACGGCCAACGCGGAGCAGATGCAGTCGGAGATGGTGGCCTACGCCAAATCGCTAGAGCCTGCCATGAAAAAGGTGGCGCCCGCAGCGGGGTTTGATTTTGAAACCATCTGCGAGATCCCGAGCTTTCTGGGCAGCAAGGACGACCCCGTGACGCGCCTGGCGCAAGAGCTGAGCGGCGAAGCAGGCACCACGCTGGTGGCGTTTGGCACCGAGGCGGGTCTGTTCAAGAACGCAGGCATCTCTACCGTGGTGTGTGGCCCAGGCAGCATTCAGCAGGCCCACCAGCCTGACGAATATGTGAGCCTGGACCAGCTGGCCCGGTGCGAGGCATTCATGCAGGGGCTGGCGCGCACCCGCACGCTGGGTTGACCAACAGGCAGTGCGGGGTGGCGGACGGCGGCCCTGCTACTCCAGCTACTCCCGCACCCGTCCCTGGGCGTCGATCAGGCCCAGTTCCAGCAGCCGTGACGCCACCCGCTCGCCCGCAAAGTGCACGCGAAAGCCGCCCAGGTTCAGCTCTTCCATGGTTTCCAGCGTCTTGCGCAGGCGGGCGCGTGTGATGTCCTTGCCCATGCGGCGCAGCGCCTCGGTCATCACTCGGGCGGCGATGTAGCCCTCCAGCATGTACACATTGGGCTTGCCCAGTTTGCCCGCCGCAGCGTCGGCCTGCAGGTCGCGCACGATGGCCAGACGGGCGTTGTCGCTGCGGGGCACGCCACGCACCACCACCACACCCGCGCCCGCACTGCCCAGCAGGTCGGCCAGCAGGCTTTCGCCGGTGTTGGAGAACCCGTACACCTGCCCACGAAAACCCTGCGCGCGCAGATCACGGATGGCGGCGGCTGCACTGCGCGCGTCGCCAATCACCAGCAGCGATTCAGGCTTGGCAGCCAAGGCCTTGTCCGGCGCGGTGATGGCGCCCTTGAAGACCAGGTTGGCACCCAGGCCGTTGAGCGTGTTCTCGGCCGACTCCAGCGCCGCCATCGAGTCGCTATCGGCCGCATGCAGGATGGCCAGTTTGCGCGCGCCCAGCGTAGCGGCATGGCGCATCACGGCCATCGCTTCTTCGGAATAGCCGGGGCGCAGCGTGAACACGTTGGGGTAGACCGCGCCGCGGAACTCGTCGCCACCCGCCATGGGGGCGAACAACAACACATCGCTGTCCTTGATGAGCTTGTAGCTGGCCGCGACCTGCGGCGAGCCGTAGTAGCCAAACAGCGCCAGCGGGTTTTGCGCCAGCAGCTTCTGGGTGTTGGCGGCGGCCTGCTCGGGGACGCCTGCGTCATCCAGCGTGACCAGCTCGATAGGCCGGCCACTGATACCCCCGGCGGCATTCACCCGGTCGAAATGGAGCTTGGCGCCTTGCTGAAAGGGCAGCGCCAGCGCCGCGCCCGCCCCCGTCAGTGCCACGGACTGCCCGAGCACGATGGGCGCTGCGGCAGCGACACCCGCCGTTGCCTGCGCCCACGCGACGGATGCGCCCATCGACAGCAGCACCACGCACAGCGCGCGGCCCCACCGTGCTGCAGAGTGTTTGACAACCATCGCCGCCTCCCGGACCTGCCCCGAACGCGGCGCAGTGGGCGCGAATATAGGAGCGGCGTGGAGAGCACGCCATCCGCATTGGCCCTAGGAGACACACCGCCAGAAAGCGCCCCGGTGGCAGACCAGAGCGATCAGGTCCGCACGCGCCCGTCGCCCGTCAGCATCGACATTTCCACAAACTTGGACGCCGCGTGGCTGGTGCCGCTGTACGACACCGGGAAGCCCGAAATCACCTGGTTCCCAATGGACTCAATGCCGGTGATGAGGCTGTCGCGCGTGAGTTTGCCGCTGCCCTGGGCCTGGCGCAGGCCTTCAGTGAATACACGGGCCGCCAGGAAACCCTCCATGCTGGAGTAGTTGGCCTGCACCTTGTCGCCACCCTTCTTGATGGCCTCCAGAAACTCGCGCGTGATCTGGCGTGACGGCTGGTAGGGCGAAGGCACCACCTGTGACACCACCACGCCCGCGCCGTCTTTGCCCAGCTCGTCGGCCAGCGCCTGCGTGCCCACAAACGACACGTTGTAGAACGTGCCGCCAAAGCCTGCCTTGCGCGCGGCGCGCACAAAAGCCGCGCTGCCAGCGTAGGCCGCAATCTGCACGATGGCATCCGGCATGGCGGGCACCAGCTTTTCCACTGCGGTTTTGACGTCGGTTGAATTGCGCTCCACCGTAGCCGTTGCCACCGGTGCCAGCTTGAGTTCGGTCAAGGCCTTGGTCACGCCATCGAGTCCGGCCTTGCCATACGCGTCGTTCTGATAGAACACCGCGATCTTCTTGAGGCCCAGGTTGGTGAGCTGGCGCACGATGAGCGCGGTTTCGTCGTAGTACGAAGCGCGCACATGAAAGATGAGGCGGTTGAACGGCTGGCGCAGGGCCTCAGCACCGGTGAACGGCCCAAAAAACGGCACACGCTCTTTGGTAAAGATGGGCATGGCCGCCAGGCTGGTGGGGGTGCCGATGTAGCCAAACAGTGCAAACACATCGTCGGCAATCAGCTTGCGGGTGTTTTCGGCACAGCGGTCGGGCTCGTAGCCGTCGTCCATGGTGCGGATTTCTACCAAACGCTTGCCCACGCCGCCTTGGGCATTGAGCTGGTCAAAAAACAGCTTGGCGCCCAGGTTGAACTGCACGCCCAACTGCGCGGCAGGGCCGGTGAAGGCTGCGGACTGGCCCAACACAATGCGCCCTTCGCTTTGCGCATGCGCCAGGTTAAAGCCCCCCAGCGCTGCGGCACCCAGGCCCACGGAAAACTGTCTACGTCCCAATACCGCTTGGTTCATGGTGAAATCTCTGCTCTTGTGAATCGAGGGCGATCCCTCTGCGCTGCCGGTAGGCAGCCTCCTTGGAAGGGTGCTAGATATGCACACCCGTTCCAACCCTGATTGCCAGTTTAACGATCAACCTACCAAATGCCCACGTCTTCTGCTGCAAATACCCCTCTATCTGAGCCGATTCAGGTGCGCGGAGCCTGTCCCCACGACTGCCCAGACACCTGCGCCCTGCTCACCACCGTAGAAAACGGCGTGGCCACCCGCGTACAGGGCAACCCCGCCCACCCGCACACCGACGGCGTGTTGTGCGCCAAGGTCAGCAAGTACACCGAACGCAGCTACCACCCTGAGCGCGTGCTCACGCCGCTCAAGCGCATTGGCCCAAAAGGACAGATCGGCAGCGGGCAATTCACCCCCGTCAGCTGGGACGAGGCGCTGAACGACATTGCGCAGCGCCTGAAAACCATTGCCGCGCGCGCACCAGAAGCCGTGCTGCCTTACAGCTACGCCGGCACCATGGGCATGGTGCAGGGCGAGAGCATGGACCGGCGGTTCTTTCACAAGCTGGGCGCATCGCAGCTCGACCGCACCATCTGCGCGTCGGCCGGGGCCGAGGCGCTGGTGCAGACCCTGGGCGGCAAGGTGGGCATGAAGGTGGAGTTTTTTGCCGAGTCGCAGCTCATCATCATCTGGGGCAGCAACTCGATTGGCAGCAACCTGCATTTCTGGCGCTATGCCCAGCAAGCCAAGCGCAACGGCGCCAAGCTGGTGTGCATCGATCCGCGCAAGAGCGAGACGGCCGACAAATGCCACGAGCACATTGCCCTGCGCCCGGGCACCGATGCCGCGCTGGCCCTAGCGCTGATGCACGAGTTGATCGCCAACGACTGGCTGGACCATGACTACATCGCCCGCCACACGCTGGGCTGGGAGCAGCTGCGCGAGCGCGCCCTGCAATGGCCGCCCGAGCGCGCGGCCGAGGTCTGCGGCGTGCCGGTGGAGCAGATCCGCCAGTTAGCGCGCGACTACGGCACCACAAAACCCGCCGCCATCCGCCTGAACTACGGCATGCAGCGCGTGCGCGGCGGGGGCAACGCGGTGCGTGCCGTGGCCTGCCTGCCTGCGCTTACCGGCGCCTGGCGCCACCGCGCGGGCGGCGTGTTGCTGTCCAGCTCGGGGCAGTTTCCCGCGCAGCGTGCGGTGCTGCAGCGGCCCGACCTGATGCCCGCTGGCAAGACGCCCCGCACCATCAACATGTCCACC
This sequence comes from Acidovorax sp., assembly GCF_046291265.1. Classification (GTDB taxonomy): domain Bacteria; phylum Pseudomonadota; class Gammaproteobacteria; order Burkholderiales; family Burkholderiaceae_C; genus Acidovorax. Next base: position 28,035 of record NZ_JBKBTV010000032.1, read on the forward strand.
ATCGGCGACGACCTGCTGCGCGAGGCATCGCCTGCCTTCGGGCCCAAGGTCGAGGCCATCGTGGTCTACAACAGCAACCCCGTGGCCGTGGCGCCCGAGTCGGGCAAGGTGGTGCAAGGTTTTGCGCGCGAAGACCTTTTCACCGTGGTGTTGGAGCACTTTCAGACCGACACGGCCGACTATGCGGACTACATCCTGCCCGCCACCACGCAGCTCGAAGCCTGGGACATTCACCTCTCCTACGGCCACACCGACGTGCTGCTCAACCGCCCCGCCATTGCGCCGCTGGGCGAGGCCCGCAGCAACGCCCAGATCTTCCGCGACCTGGCCGCGCGCATGGGTTTCACCGAGCCGTGTTTTGCCGACAGCGACGAGGCGCTGTGCCGCCAGGCCTTTGGCGATGCGGTGGACTACGCGTTGCTCGAATCGCAAGGTTTTGCCACGCTGGCCATCCCCGATGCGCTGTTTGCTGAGGGCAACTTTCCGTCACCGTCCGGCAAGTGCGAGTTCTACAGCGCCCGCCTGGCCGCGCAGGGCCTGGACGGCCTGCCCGACCACCTGCCCAACTATGAACTGCAGGGCACCGATGCACGCCACCCGCTGGCGATGATCTCGCCGCCCGCGCGCAACTTCCTCAATTCCACCTTCGTGAACGTGCAGAGCCTGCGCAACATCGAAGGCCGCCCGGTGCTGGAGATTCACCCCGACGACGCCGAAGCCCGCGGCATCGCCAACGACGCCGTGGTGCGCGTGTTCAACGACCGCGGCAGCTATCTGTGCCACGCCACCGTCTCGCGCCGCGCCCGCCCGGGCGTGGTTAACGGCCTGGGCATCTGGTGGCGAAAGCTGGGACTCGATGGCACGAACGTGAACGAGGTCACCAGCCAGGCGCTGACGGACCTGGGGCGTGCGCCGACGTTCTACGACTGCCTGGTGGAGGTGGAACTGAGCGATACATCGACCGCAGAGGCGACGGCAACCGCCTGATGCCAGGGATTTGCGCTGCACAAAAACACTACTATTTTGATAGCTAACAGCGCTTTACCATCAAGCGCTAGAGGCCATTTTGGCTTGAATTTTCAACCTAAAGACTGCGCGGCATTGCAAAAGAACAAGGGGCCGAAGCCCCTGTCTTTTTGGATGTCCGCCCTCAACCCAGCAGCTTGAGCAGCGCGTGCGCGCCCTGCTCCGACGATGCCGGGTTTTGCCCCGTGATCAGCATGCCATCGGTCAACACATAGGGCGCCCAGTCGGCCCCCTTGGAATAGTGGCCGCCATTGGACTTGAGCATGTCTTCCACGAGGAAGGGCACAACCTTGGTCAGTTGCACAGCCTCTTCTTCGGAATTGGTGAACCCCGTGACCTTTTTGCCTTTGACCAGTGGCGACCCGTCGGGCGCCTTGGTGTGGCGCAGCACGCCGGGGGCGTGGCACACCAGGGCCAGCGGCTTGCCCGCCGCAAAGATTTTTTCGATGAGCGCAATGGACTGTGCGTCTTCCGCCAGATCCCACAGAGGGCCGTGGCCGCCGGGGTAGAACACGGCGTCAAAGTCTTCGGTCTTCACGGTGGACAGCAGCACAGTGTTGGCCAGTTCTTTCTGCGCGGCCGCATCGCCCTTGAAGCGGCGGGTGGCATCGGTTTGCGCATCGGCGTCATCGCTTTTGGGGTCGAGCGGCGGCTGGCCGCCCTTGGGGGATGCGAGCGTGATGTCTGCGCCTGCATTTTTGAACACGTAATACGGGGCGGCAAATTCTTCCAGCCAGAAGCCGGTCTTCTTGCCGGTGTCTCCCAACTGGTCGTGGGAGGTCAAAACCATGAGGATGCGGGCCATACAAATCGCTTTCGGTAAATGATGCAGTCGGTGGGGTTTGTGTTGCACAAACAGGTAACGACCACCGTACCAGCGATCTCCCGCATACCGGCCCGGCTCCGGCGGATTCGCGGCGTTGGCTTACAGCGCGGCTTCGAGAATGCGTCGGCTGACGGCCGGTGTCACCTCGCGCTGCTCGCCCAGCTGCACCATGCCGTGCGCTTCGAGCTGCGCCACCACGGTGTCCACCACTTCGGCGCCCAAGCCGTAGCCCGACAGGCGCGTGGCGATGCCCATGCTTTCAAAAAAGTCGCGCGTGCGCTCGATGGCGGCGGTGATGCGCTCGTCGTCCGTGCCGGTGGTGATGCCCCACACGCGCTGGCCGTATTGCAGAAGCTTTTCGCGCTTGGGCACACGGCGCTCGTGCAGCAGGGCGGGCAGCACGATGGCCAGCGTGCGCGCGTGGTCGATGCCGTGCAGCGCGGTCAGCTCATGGCCGATCATGTGCGTGGCCCAGTCCTGCGGCACGCCCGCACCGATGAGGCCGTTGAGCGCCATGGTGGCCGCCCACATGAGGTTGGCGCGGTCGTCGTACACGGGCTCAGGGGCGGTGAGCAGGCGCGGGCCGATCTCGATCAGCGTCTGCAAAATGCCTTCGGCAAAACGGTCCTGCACGGGCGCATTGACGGGGTAGGTGAGGTACTGCTCCACGGTGTGCACGAAGGCATCGACCACGCCGTTGGCCAGCTGCTGGGGCGGCAGGGTGTAGGTCTTGGTGGGGTCGAGCACCGAGAACACGGGGTAGGTGTGTTTGCTGCCAAACGCCAGCTTGGCGCCCTTGGCGCGGTGGGTGATGACGCCGCCGTTGTTCATCTCCGAGCCCGTGGCGGGCAGCGTGAGCACGGCGCCAAACGGCAGGGCGCCGGTGATGTTGCGGCCGTGTTTTTCCAGAATGGCCCACGGGTCGCCGCCCTCGAACGGGACGGCGGCGGCGATGAACTTCACCGCATCAATCACCGACCCGCCGCCCACGGCCAGCAAAAAATCAAACCCGCCCTCACGGATCTGCGCTACGGCTCTCATCGAGGTCTCGTAGCTCGGGTTGGGCTCGATGCCGCTGAAGGTGGCGTGCTGGCGGCTACCCAGTGCGGCGCGCACTTCAGCCAGCGTGCCGGTCTTCTCGGCGCTGGCGCCGCCCACCAGGATGAGCACCTTGGCCGCAGCGGGCACGAGCTTGGCCAGGTCGGCGATGCGGCCCTGGCCGAAGGCGATGTGGGTGGGGTTGTGGAAGTCGAAATTCAGCATGGCAATCCTTCTGTGGGGTGCGGCATTGTGTCCCGCGCTGGGCCGGGGCACCCGTCGCCTGCGCAACAGCGCGAGCGGGGCTGCCCCCCCTACCGCAACACCACCAGCACCGCAAACCCGAGCAGCAGCACCATCGCCAGCGCGATGACGCCAGCGATGCTCGCCGTCAGCACCTTGGCCACGGAGAAGCCCCCGCTGCGGCGCATGGTGACCAGGCCCCGCAGCAGCAGGACGAGCGAGGCACACACGGTGCACAGCACCATGCCAAAAGCCGCGGCGATGCAATCAAGCCCGAACGTACCGCAGGCCATGGACTGCCCAAAGCCGGTGAGCAGGGCCAGCGACACGCCCAAGCCAACGACCAGCACACCCAGCCCCGCCCAGACCGACATCGGCACGCGCGCCGCCGCCGCCGAAGTTGTGGTGGTGGTGGCCACCGATCAGCCCTCAGCCTCTTCCAGGGCAGCCTGCCAGGGCAACGCCGGGTCGGAGAAGGCCGGTTGCCACAGGTCGGCATAGACGGGAAACGCCTGCCTGCGGGTCTCGTCCGACTCCAGCTCGACCGCGGCATCATCAAGCCCGCGCACGCTCCAGTCGGCCAGCACGGCGTAGCGCCGCTGTGCCGTGTCGATCAGCACCGAGTGCAGGGCATGGGTCGTGCACGCCACATAGCGCCTGCCGGGGCTGACCAGAAAGTAGTCCACGTCGCCGGGCTGCAGGGCAGCCAGTGGCAGCGCGCGGCGCAATGCGTCGGTCCATTCGGCGGGGGCGGCGGGTACGGGCATGGAAAGAGCGGTCTCCTGGTGGGCGGTGGACCTGTCGCGCCGCGAAGGCGGGCCAAGCGTGGACCGACTGTAGCGGCAACAGCAACTTCAACACTGATGGGCCGGGTCAACCGATCGTGGTCGCACCTGCACCGAGGGGGTCGCCCACACACTCTGAACCGCCGCGCGCCAGCCCCTGCAACCGACCGACCACAAAGTCGCGCAGCGCGCGCACCAGCGGCGTGAGTTGTCGGCGGCTGGGGGCCACCAGGAACAGCGGGACTGCCTCGGTGGTCCAGTCCGAGCACAACGCCACCAGTCGCCCGGCGGCCATATCGCTGACCACGTCAAACGATGATTTGTAGGCAATGCCCCGGCCCATCACGGCCCAGCGGCGCACCACGTCGCCGTCGTTGGAGACGTTGTGGCTGGACACCCGCACCTGGGCCTCCTGGCCAGCAGCATCCCAAAAGCGCCAGCGGTCGTGCACATCCTCGCCCAGCATGAAACACAGGCACTGGTGGTCGGCAAGTGCGTGCGGCGTGCGCGGCGTGCCATGCGCCGCAAGGTAGGCCGGGGCTGCGCACAACACGCGCCGGTGCTCCGCAGCCAGCGGCAGCGCCACCAGACTTGAATCCAGCGGCTCGCCGTAGCGAAAGGCGGCGTCCACCGGCTCGCTGTAGACGTTGGCCATGCGGTCTGACAGCTGCAGGCGGATGTCGATGCCCGGATGCAGCGCCTGAAACTCGTCCAACCACGGCAACAACACGTTGCGCCCCAGGTCCGACGGCGCCGCTAGTTGCAGCGTGCCGCGCAACTCGCCCGCGCGGCCACCGGCCAACTGCCCCTGCACCTGATGCAGGGCAGCCAGTGCGGGGCGACCATGCTCCAGCAGCAAGGCGCCCTCTTGCGTCAGCCGGAGGCTGCGGGTGGAACGCACGAACAGCAGCACGCCCAATTCAGCCTCCAGCCGCTTGAGCGCGGCACTCGCCGCCGCCGGAGTCATGTCCAACGCCCGGGCCGTGGCAGACAGACTTCCGCTGTCGGCCGTGCGCACAAAGATGTCGAGGTCCTGCAGGTTTTTCATGCTTTGAGTGGATGGTATGGACGTTGATTTTCAAATTTTCTTTGAATATTCATTCAATCGCCAGCCTATTTATCAATGAATCTGGCGAAGCGACCATAGGGGCCTGATCAGCCATCCGCCCCACACCACGACAAAACCACCATGACCAACGCTTCCACCCCGTCTCTTTTTGCCCCTCTGCCACTCGGGCCTCTGGCACTGCCCAACCGCATGGTGATGGCCCCCATGACCCGCGCCCGCAGCACCCAGCCGGGTGATGTGCCCAACGCAATGATGGCCGCCTACTACGCCCAGCGCGCCAGTGCCGGGTTGATCGTGAGCGAAGCCACGCAGATCTCGCCCCAGGGCCAGGGCTACAGCTTCACGCCCGGCATCTACTCCGAGGCGCAGGTACAAGGTTGGCGAAGGGTGACTGACGCCGTCCACGCCGAAGGTGGCCGCATGGTGCTGCAGCTGTGGCACGTGGGCCGAATGTCGCACCCCAGCTTCCACCCTGACGGCCTGCCGGTGGCACCGTCAGCCTTGTCGCCTGAGGCCAAGGTGTGGGTGGTGGGTGATGACGGCGTAGGCCACATGGTCGATTGCCCAGTGCCCAGGGCGCTCGACACCGCCGAAATCGCAGGCGTGATCGATGACTTTCGCCGCGCAGCCGCCAACGCCATGCGGGCGGGTTTTGACGGCGTAGAAATCCACGGCGCCAATGGCTACCTCATTGACCAGTTCCTGCGCACCACCTCCAACCACCGCACAGACGCCTACGGCGGTGCCATGGACAACCGCACCCGCTTCGCCCGCGAAGTGGCAGCCGCTGTCGCCAGCGAGGCCGGTGCCGAACGCACCGGCATGCGCCTGGCCCCGTTCATCACCCAGCGCAACATGAACTGCCCCGAGATCATCCCCACCATGCTGCACCTGGCGCGCCAGTTGGATACGCTGGGTCTGGCCTACATCCACCTGGCCGAAGCCGACTGGGACGACGCGCCCAGCATCCCTGATGACTTCCGCCAGGCCCTGCGCAAAGCCTACAGCGGCCGCGTGATCGTGGCGGGCAAATACACGCCCGATCGCGCGCAGCGGATCCTGTCGTCGGGTATGGCCGACCTCGTGGCCTTTGGCCGTCCGTTTATCGCCAACCCGGATTTGCCAGCGCGCTACGCCGGTGGATTGCCGCTGGCCACCTTCGACCCAGCCACCTTGTTCGGCGGCAACGAACAAGGCTACAGCGACTACGGCCCCGTCAATGCGTCCGCCGCGCGGCCTGCCTTTGCCGCAATGGCGTGATCCGCTCGCCCCTTTTCATTCGTCCACCATCCCCTGTCCACCCCCAAGGAACCACACCATGAAAGCCATCGGCTACCAAACCGCCCACCCCCTTGACCACCCCGAGTCGCTGCTCGACATCACCCTGCCCGACCCCGTGGCCACCGGCCGCGACCTGCTGGTGGAGGTGCATGCGGTCTCCGTCAACCCCGTGGACACGAAGGTGCGCAAAAGCAGCTCGCGCAGCGGCGACGGCCCCGACCAAAAGGTGCTGGGCTGGGACGCCAGCGGCATCGTGCGCGCCGTGGGCCCGGAGGTGACGCTGTTCCAACCCGGCGATCGCGTCTGGTACGCAGGCTCCATCGCGCGCCAGGGCACCAACAGCGAGCTGCACCTGGTGGACGAGCGCATCGTGGGCCACGCGCCAAAGTCGCTGGACTTTGCCGAAGCCGCCGCCCTGCCGCTGACCACCATCACCGCGTGGGAACTGCTGTTTGACCGACTGGGCGTGGCGCCCGGCAAGCAGCCGTCGAACAAGTCTCTGCTCATCATCGGCGCGAGCGGCGGCGTGGGCTCCATCCTCACGCAGCTGGCGGCACGGCTGACCAGCCTGACCGTGATCGGCACCGCATCACGGCCCGAAACACAGCAATGGGTGCGCGACCTGGGAGCCCACCATGTCATCGACCACAGCCTGCCGCTGACGCAAGAGCTGGCCCGCATCGGCCACCCCACGGTGGACATCATCGTGAGCCTCACGCAGACCGACGCGCACTTCGACCAGATCGTGGAAGCCATCGCGCCACAGGGCCAGTTCGGGCTGATCGATGACCCCACCACGCTGGACGTCACCAAGTTCAAACGTAAGTCGGTGTCGGTGCACTGGGAGCTGATGTTCACGCGTGCGCTGTTCGGCACCGACGACATGATCGGCCAGCACCGCCTGCTGACCGAAGTGGCGCAGTTGGTGGACGCGGGGCTGATCCGCACGACGCTGGACCAGCGGTTTGGAAGCATCAACGCCGAGAACTTGACGCGCGCGCATGCACTGATTGAGAGCGGCAAGGCGCGGGGGAAGCTTGTGCTGGAGGGGTGGAACTGAGCCACTCCGCCAGAGACAACGTCTTGCTCCCAAAAAAAGAGCTGCTAGCGCTTTATTGACAAGCGCTAGCAGCTCTTTTTATGCCGAGATCGGTGAAAAAAACGGATCAATCCAGCTTCACCCCCGCCGCCTTGATGATCTCCCCCCAACGCTTGGACTCAGACCGCGCCATCGCACGGAACTGTTCTGGCGTGCCGGGCAATGGCTCCATGCCGAAGTCGGTCATGCGCTTGACCACGGCGGGGTTGAGCAGGGCCTTGTTCAGGTCGCCGTTCAGCCGCGCTGTGATGGCGGCAGGCATACCGGCCGGGGCCAGGATGCCCTGGAACGCGTAGACCTCGGTGTTGGGCACCCCGGCTTCGGCCAGCGTGGGCACGTCGGGCAGTGCGGCCACGCGCTTGGACGAGCCGATGGCCAGTGCGCGCACCTTGCCCGAGGTGATGACGGGCAGGCCAGCGGCCAGGTCCAAGAACATGCACGGCACCTGGCCGCCCATCACATCCTGCATGGCAGGCGCTGCGCCGCGGTAGGGGATGTGTGTGAGGAAGGTGTTGGTGCGGTTCTTGAACATCTCCATCGCCAGGTGGTGCGGCGAGCCGTTGCCGGGCGATGCGTAGTTGAGCTTGCCGGGGTTGGCGCGGGCGTAGGCCAGGAATTCCTTCACCGTCTTGGCTTCGAACGATGGGTGCACCACCAAGGCCAGCGGGAAACGGCTGATGCCGCCCACGTAGGTGAAGTCCTTGTCGGGGTTGAACGGCAGCTTGGTGAACAGGTGCTCGTTGAAGGCCAGGATGGCGTTGTCGGCCGACATGAAGGTGTTGCCGTCGGGCTTGGCCGTGGCTACGGCTTGGCCGCCGATGTTGGTGGCGGCGCCGGGGCGGTTGTCCACAATGATCTGCTGGCCCAGCGTCTGGCGCATGGCTTCGGCCACGGTGCGGGCCAGCACGTCGGTGCCACCACCGGCTGGGTAAGGCACGACCCAGCGCAGGGGCTGGTCGGGCCATGCGGCTTGCTGGGCAGCGGCCCAGGGGGCGGCGGCGGTGGCGCCTGCGGCGGCCAGGGCGGACAAGAGGGTTCTGCGTTGCATGGGTTGTCTCCTATATGTAACTATCAAATTAATAGCTGCTAGCGCTTACCCAATAAGCGCTAGAGCCTGTTTTTGCTTGAATTTTTACTGCTATCGATGCGTTTTTACGCTTTCACGCCTTGTGGTTGCCGAAGACGGCCTACCGCACTGCCCAGGCTTCGACGGGCTCAGCCCGAACGGATGGGTGGAGCGGGTGCGTGGGGGGCCTGCCTTCCTGCGATGCAGCGGTTCAGCGACCCCACACCGCCTCAGGCTTCGGGTGCGGCAATCGCTTGGTCAATGGCGCCAAAGATGCTGGCGCCGTCCTTGCCCTTGACCTCGATGCGGATCGTGTCGCCGAACTTCATGAACTCGGTGCTGGGCTTGCCGTCCTGAATCGTCTCAATGCAGCGCTTTTCGGCGATGCAGCTGTAGCCCTTGGGCCATTCGGTGCGGCCGTCCTTCTCCACGCCTTTGTTACTGACGGTGCCGCTGCCAATGATGGAGCCAGCGCGCAGGTTGCGCGTCTTGGCGACGTGGGCGATCAGCTGACCGAAGTGGAAGGTCATCTCGGGGCCCGCGTCGCACATGCCGACCTTGCGGCCGTTCCAGGTGGACTGCACGGTGAGGTTGACGCGGCCGTGGTCCCAGGTGTCACCCAGCTCGTCCAGCGTGACAGCCACGGGGCTGAAGGCGGTGGCGGGCTTGGATTGGAAGAAGCCGAAACCCTTGGCCAGCTCGGCCGGGATCAGGTTGCGCAGGCTCACATCGTTGGCAATCATCACCAGGCGGATGCCGTCGAGCGCTTGGTCTGAGTTGGTGCCCATCTTCACGTCGCCGGTGATGACGGCGATCTCGGCCTCAAAGTCGATGCCCATGGCTTCGCTGGGCACCACCACGTCGTCGCAGGGGCCGATGAAGTCATCGCTGCCGCCCTGGTACATCAGCGGGTCGGTGTAGAAACTTTCGGGCACTTCGGAGTTGCGCGCTTTTCGCACCAGTTCGACGTGGTTGATATACGCCGAGCCGTCAGCCCACTGATAAGCGCGGGGCAGCGGGGCCATGCACTGCTTGGGGTCAAACGGGAAGGCGTGGCGTGCGCGGCCGCTGTTGAGCTGGTCGTACAGGTCCTGCAGCTGGGGCGACAGGAAGCCCCAGTCGTCCAGCACCTGCTGCATCTTGCTGGCAATGCCGGTCGCATAATGGGCTGTGCCCAGGTCGCGGGAGACGACAACCAGTTGGCCGTCGCGCGAGCCGTCTTTGTAGGTAGCGAGTTTCATGGTGGCAGGACCTTTGTCTCAAGGGGTTGATGAAGGCTCACCCAACACGAATTACGCTTGGGTAAATTGATTTAACTAAACAAAACTCCCAAATTTTAGTGCACATGGACAAAGAACGTGCAGGAATTCAATCGGTCGAGGTCGGGTTTGCCCTGCTGGAGGGGCTGACACGCTCGCGTGGGCCACTGATGCTCAAGGACGTGGCGGCCTCGGCCGGCATGAGCGCAGCCAAGGCGCACCGGTATCTGGTGAGCTTTCAGCGCCTGGGCCTGGTCACGCAGGACCCGCGCAACGCGCGCTACGACCTGGGGCCCGCCGCCCTCAAGCTGGGGCTGGCGTCACTGGCGCGGCTCGATGCCGTGCGCCTGGCGCGCGAGCGCATGCCCGAGCTGATGGAAAGCATCGGTCACACGCTGGCGCTGGCCGTGTGGGGCAACCACGGCCCGACCATCGTGCACTGGGAGGAGTCCCCGCAGGCCGTCACTGCCAATCTGCGCCTGGGTGATGTGATGCCGCTGCTGTCGTCGGCCACTGGCCGCTGCTTTGCGGCGCACATGGCGCCCGATGTGGTGGCGCCGCTGCTCAAGGACGAGCTGGCCCGCGCCGTGAAGATGCGGCGCACCGACCTGCCCGCCACCATGGCAGAGGTGAACGCCCTGCTGGCCGAGGTGCGGGAACGCGGTGCGGCGCGGGTGGTGGACACCTTGCTGCCCGGCATCGTGGCGTTTTGCGCGCCCGTGTTTGACTCGGACGGCCACCTGGAGCTGGGCATCACCACGCTGGGCTCCATCGCCACCTTCGACCCTGAATGGGGCGGCGCCATCGACGCGCCCCTGCGCGCTGCGGCGGCCCAGTTGTCAAGCGACCTGGGCGCGGGCAGCACATGACGACGGCCCCGGCACGCAGGTAGATGCCACGGCGCGCGCTTTTTTTGATCACCGCGCTGGTGCTGGCCCTGCACTGGCTCGTGCTGAGCGGCGTGCCGCTGAGCTGGGACAGCCCGGCCGAGCCCTCGGGGCGCGTGTTCAGCACCCGCAGCATTGCAGCACCGGCACCGCCGCCGCCTGCCACTACAACCCCCGCCGCGCCCACCGCACCGCGGTCTGCTGTGCCCCCCAAGCAGCCCCCACGCCCCAAACCACCGGCTCGACCTGCGCGCCCAGCGCCTCCTGCTGACGACGCAGCCCCCACGCCCGTGCCCGCGCTGAACGACACTCCGGACGCGGGCGCTGAAGGGCCGACCGATGTGGCATTGGCGCCCCCCGGCGAAACGGTTGTGCCGCCCGAGGAGCCGAGCACAGTGCCAGCAGCGCCAGCCGAACCCGCAGCGTCGGCCCCGGTGCAGGCGGCATCGGCCCCGCCCCTCGCCTCCGAGCCCGCTGCGGCCGTGGACATCACCCCGCCGGGTGCGGGCACCGGCCATGCGCCCAGCACAGCGCCACCCCCCGTGCGCCTGCCACCACCCACCCGGCTGATTTTTGATGTGAGCGGACAGGCCAAGAAATTTGCCTACAGCGCACGCGCAGAGCTGCTGTGGCAACACGATGGCAGCCGTTATCAGGCCCGGCAGGAGGTCAGCGCGTTTTTGGTGGGCTCACGGTCGCAAAACAGCGTGGGGCAGATCAGTGCGCAAGGCCTTTTGCCCGAGCGGTTTTCTGACCGCGCGCGCAGCGAACAAGCCGCCCATTTCGACTACGCCAAAGGCCGGGTCACCTTCAGCGCCAACACCCCGGAAGCCCCCGTGGGCCCGGGAGCGCAAGACCGGCTGAGCGTGTTCATCCAGCTGGGCGCCCTGCTGGCTGCCGACCCGGGCCGTTTTGTGCCCGGCACCCAGGTCACGCTGACCACGGTGAGCGCCCGCAGCGCCGACCGCTGGACGTTTAGCGTGGAAGCCCCCGAAACACTGGACCTGCCCGCAGGCGCCACGGCGACCCTCAAGCTGCAGCGCCTGCCCCGCAAGGACTACGACCAGAAAGCCGAACTGTGGGTGGCGCCAGCGCTGGGTTATCTGCCGGTACGCATCCGGCTTACGCAGGCCAATGGGGACTTTGCAGACCTGCAACTGCGCAGCAGCAGCGCGCCCTGAAAGAACTGCCCCTCCCCCGCTCCGCCGTTGCATAGGTCACTGCTCCCAATAGGGGCCGCGTTTTGCCTTGGGGCGGCCAACGGCGAATACCCTTCACTCACTCCTCCGGATGCAGATCAGTGTTGCGCCAGAGCGCCACCCCGGTAATAAAGCCCCACGAACCCGGCGCGCTCCGGTTTTCGTGAAATACTGCAATGCAGCAGGCGCGCAAACGCGGCGGGAGCCCTGGCCAGGCGGTCAGACACCACGCCACGCCGCTGCAAGGGTTTACCGCAAGCCACCCCCGGGGCTTGAACTCTGCGTGACTGCTGTCATCTGATTTTCTAATCAACCAGGGGAACACGATGCACATGCTCTACGACTCAGAATCCTTCGTGGTGGTCCACATGCTGCCCGACGCCGTGGAGAAAAAGAGCACCCAGGTGCTCAACGACACCGCCCCCGCCATTCCCCAGCTCGCACGCCACGGTTTCGAAATCGTGGACAAACGCTCCGGCAAAGAGGTGTATCTGGACGGCTCATGGGCCGAGATGTTCCAGGAGCAGATCCTGGCCTGGCAACGCGACACGCCCACCCAGGAAGAAGTGGAAGATGCGCTGGACCGGTACGCTGGCTTGGCGCAGAACCCTGTCGTCGTGCATTGATCACCCTGAAGCGCTGCGCCCCTGGAGGAAACCCCGGTGGCACGGCAAAGCTGGTTCCACGGGTGCACGGGCGCACGGACGGTAGCGCCGCGCTGGGTTCAACGGCCTGCCGAATTCTCCTGCGGCGGGTAGATCCACCGGTACAGCGGGTCCACCAGCATCAGCACCGCAATCAACCGGCACACCTGAAACGCGGTAACCACCGGCACCCCCAGTTGCAGCACCTTGGCGGTAATGGCCATTTCGGTGATGCCGCCGGGGGACGTACCCAAGAGTAACGTGACCCAGGGCAGCCCGGTGGCCCAGGCCAGCAGCGCCGCAAACAGCGCGCAGATGCCCATCAGCCCCAGCGTGCCCACGGCCACCGACGCCAGCCAGCGGGGCGCGGTGTGCAAGAACTCTTTACGAAAGCGCACGCCCAGGCTCACGCCGATCACCAGCTGAGCGGCATTCACCAGCCACTGCGGCACGGCAGACAGGCTGTATCCGGCCATGGTGATGCCCATCGACACCAGCATGGCACCCATGAACCAGGGGTTGGCGCGACCCAGGCGGTCCATCAGCAATGCACCGGCGCCGGTCAGCAACGCCATCAGCGCCAGCCCGGGCCAGTCCACCACCCGCAGCGTGGGCGGCAGGATGTCCAGGCCGTGCAGGCCGCTCCACTGCAACGCAAACGGGATGGTCACCGTGACGATCAGCAGGCGCAGGCTGTGGCTGGCGGCCACCAGGTCGGTGCGGGCGTTTTCGCGTTCGGACAGCAGTGTCATCTCGGACGCCGCGCCAATCGCCCCCGCAAAATAACTGGTGGCGCGCATCATGGGCGCGGGCACGCCGTGCATGCGCGGTGCATGCACCCGGTACAGCCAGGCGCCAAACAACCAGCCCAGCACCAGCGCCCACACAATGCCCAGCGCAATCGCCCACCACAGGCCGCCCACCAGCGCCACCACCTGGGGGGTGAAGTACAGGCCCAGCGCGGCGCCGATGGTCCACTGCCCGGCATTGCGCAACGGGCCCCAGCTTTCGGTGGGCCCGCCCAGAATGGACACGACGGAGGTGGCCAGCAAGGGGCCAATCATCCAGGGCAACGGTGTGTTCAGCGCGACGCAGGCTGCGGCGGCGGCCCAGGCCAGCGCAAGGGTGGCGAGGGTGCGAAGGGCAAAAGTCAGGCGCATGCGCGGGCGGGAGCGGGGATGAGGGGTTGCGGAGAACGAGACACAAGGCACAGACGGAGCGTGCAGCCCAGCGTGGCATCAGAAGCCGCCAAGTATCGCGCCCCTGCCCACTTGCTGCGGCTGCCTGGGTACTGCCCAGGTGGCATGGCTGGCATCGCCAGAGGGAAGCGGTTGCAGCCACAGCATCTGAGGCGCGACGCACCCCAATGCACACCTCAGCATCAAAATATGAGTCAAATTTGCCTCTAGCGCTTATTCCATAAGCGCTAGCAGCTCTACTATTTATAGCAACCTAACGCGCGCCCCGCCGTGCCGCCATCTCACGCCCCATGGCGGACAAGCTTTCGGGCGGCAGCAACTGCAGGGCAGCGGGGTAGGCAACGCCCTCTTCGGCCTGCATGTGGTCGGCGTAGCGGATGGCAAAGCGGTCCAGTGCGGCGCTGTCGTCCGGGCTGAAAACCGTGGGGTTGAGGCCGCCACCATCGCCAACATCTCCATCCGGCACCCAGTCCACCAACGCCTGCAGCGGCGCCCGCGCTGCAGCCCAGTCGGCCGTCATGTGGGCGTGGTCGGTGCGCAAACGCTGCACCAGCGCCTGCACCTCGGCAGACGCACCGGCCATCAGCAGCGGAAACACGTGCAGCTCTTCGTCCTGGTGGTGCAGCGGTGCGGCGATGTCGAAATACCGCAGCACATCGCGCGCAGCCTGGCGGGCGTTGTTATCGGCGCCATGCTGCAGCACATGCGCGCGAAGGCGCGCCAGCAGGGCCAGGGTGCGCTGCACCCGCTCGTGGCAGGCTTGCAGCATGGCGAAGGGGTCGTCAAACCCCGCAGCGGGCGCGCTGAATCCGGGAATGTGGTGGACGGTTGGGGAGTTGAATGCGGGCATGGGAGCGGTAAGGCTGTGGCGCAGCCAATGAGCCGATGGCCAGTTCGACAGGTGGGTTGGGCGGGTTGACGTCTGGTGCTCAGAACCCTGGCACAACGCCGCGCTCGGCGTCCAGCGTGCTCACATAGGCCTGCGCAGCGGGGCGGGGCCGCGCCGATTTGCGCGAGAGGACGGTGCCGATGCTCAAGAAGCACAGCGCCAGCTCCGATGGTGCCAGCCCAAACAACCCGCGCAGTGCCTCTGCCTTGAGCGCCTTGCCGCTGGTCAACGCCGAGCCAAAGCCTTGCGCCGTCGCCATGAGCATCATGTTCTGCACCGCACAGCCAGCGGAGGCCAGGCGCTCGTGCAGGTCGACTTCGGGGTCGCCGCGCTCGCCGTCGACCACCACCAGCAACAGCAACGGGGCGCGGTAGGCCTTCTCACGCGCCTGGGTCTGTTGCACTTCGGTGGCAGCGTCGTCACGCTCGCGCAGCGCGGCGGCAAACGCCTCGGCCAGCTGGGGCCGCGACGCCTCGGGTAACAGCACAAACCGCCAGGGCAGCAGCTGACGGTGGTCGGGCGCATGCGCTGCCGCACTAAGGATGTTCGCCAGTTGCGCGGGATTGGGCGCCGGCGCCCCCAACCGCTTGGGCAAATGGGTCTGGCGCGACTCGATCAGCGTGGCTGCCATGTCGGCCAGATCGTCTGCAGCGTTCCGCTCCGAGGCCGCCGCAGGACGCCGTGAACCCACCTGAGCAGTGTTGCCCACCGCGCGGATCTTGCGAGGCCAGGGGATCACGGTCATGGCATGGGGCTCCTTGAATCGATACGCTGTGCTGCTTGCAACGGATGTGGTGCAGGTGCGCAGCACGTCAGCCGCACGCTCCCAGGTGCCCACACTGTGTGCAGTAGTCACAACCATCCTTGCGGATCACCGCGTGGGCACCGCACTCGCTGCACTTCTTGCCCGCCATGGCTTGCGGCACGGGCAGTGGCGGCGGCGCGGGTTCGTCCAACGGCAGTTGCTGCTGCACGGGGTCGGCCACGCGGCGCGCCAGAATGTTCTGGATGGCATAGGCCATCGCCGCCACCTCGGAGTCATGCCACATGGGCACCACCGCGCCGTCGTCCTTGCGGTGGGTGCCCAGGCGCACGGGGCCCCGGTCCCAGGCCACCTTGCGCATGTCGCTCAAAGCCCGCTCCAGAAAACCGCCACGCGCCGCCAGCGACAGCATGCGCATGCTGGAGGTGATCCACTGCTGCGACTCGCCGCTTTGCCCCACGGGCATGAAAAACTCGATGGCGCGGTCTACCGTGCCGCTGCCGACCCCGGTGGGCACGGGCAGGAAGGACACGATGAGGTACAGCGTCTTATGCCCCTCCTGCGTCCAGTATTCGAGCTTTTCGGCCACGGCGGAGAGGCCGCCCTGCGGGCGGCTTTCGATGACGGTGCGCATGGGATCCACCGGATGCGCCACCGGCGCCGCAGCGGGCGCTGAATCTGGCACTGCATGAGTCTCCAGCACCGACCCCAGGATGGCGTTGGGCCGGTAGGTGGCCAGCCCCTTGAGCTTGGCGCGCCAGGCCTGCAGGTACAGATCCTTGAAGTCTTCGTAGGGGTAGTCCGCCGGGATGTTCACTGTCTTGGAAATGGCGGTGTCCACAAAAGGCTGCACCGCCTCCATCATGGCGATGTGGCCTTCGGCGGGCATGGCCAGGGCCGAGACGAAATACGCGGGCAGCGCATCCACATCGCCCCCCAGTTCGCGGTACAGGCGCCAAGCATGGTCCTCTACCGCGTATTCGCTGGTGCTGCCATCAGACTCGCGCTTCTTGCGCTTGTACATCCACGAAAACGGCGGCTCGATACCGTTGGAGGCATTGTCAGCAAAGGCCAGGCTCACCGTGCCCGTAGGCGCGATGGAGAGCAAGTGGCTGTTGCGGATGCCGTGCTGGTGGATGGCGGCCTTCAGCGACTCGGGCAGGCGGCTGGCAAAGGTGCCCTCCGCCAGGTAGCCGATGCTGTCGAACTTGGGGAACGCCCCCTTCTCCTGCGCCAGCGCTACCGAAGCCGCATACGCCGCATCACGCATGCATTCGGCAATGCGTGCCGCCATGGTGCGGCCCTCGGGCAGGTCGTAGCGCACACACAGCATGGCCAGCGTGTTGCCCATGCCGGTAAACCCCACCCCAATGCGCCGCTTGGCCATGGCCTCGTCGCGCTGCTGCGGCAGCGGCCAATAGGTCACGTCCAGCACGTTGTCGAGCGCGCGCACCTGCAGCGCGACGGCTTGGGTGAAGGCATCAAAATCAAACGCTGCCTCGCCGCCGACACCAAAGGGGTGCTGCACAAAGCGGGTCAGGATGATGGGGCCGAGGTCGCAGCAGCCGTAGGAGGGCAAGGGCTGTTCGCCGCACTGCCCTGTGACCAGTCCATTGAATATGACGGTATTGCAGTCGGCCTGGGTCGTATCGAACACGGCCTCCCTGCCTGCATCCGCAATCTCCACGATCCGACTGGCAAACCGCTGTGTCTTTCTCAGCACCTTGTCGGCCACCCATTCGCGGTACCGGGCTGTCTTGTAGTCGAGCAGAAAGCCGACCTCATCCATGAATCGCTCGCGGGATTCGCCGTCAATGATGAGTTCGTACTGCTCCTTGCAGGCGTATTCAGCCTGCCCGCCTTTTCCGTCAGGCATGTTCTTGAACCCGGCCTCCCGACGGAGGCGCACCCGGCTGAAGACACCCAAGTTGACCAACAGCACCTGCACGTCCTTGAGCAGTTGCGGGTAGCTGGAGCTCAGGCGGATGGAGCAGCTCTCTCTGGCGCCGGAAATATTGACCGTGCCGTCGGTCTGGAAAAGGGCCCGCAGATAGGCCTTCACACAGGCTTCGCTGCCTTGCCAGACTACCTCCGGCACCCGGAGCTTGGTGGCACGCGTGAAGCCCCAGCTTGCTAAGGCACGCGCCAACAGCACGGAGCGAATGAAGACATGATTGCGCTCTGCCACGGCCACGGGTGCCACTTGGTAGCGCCTTGGCGAACGTGCCAAGCCCGCAATCATGCTATTGACTGTGATGGCCACCCGATCAGCAAGCTCGCGCTCCTGATTCCAAAGGTTGACGCAAACGACTTCCAGGCCTTTTCCCCGGTGGGTGAAATGGCCGTCCCCCGTGATCAGCCCCAGCAGAACACCCAGCTCTTCGCTGCCTTGCTGCCCAAACTGTCCCTTGCCCGACTGCACCCACAGCTCGTCGCCCACCATCAGTTCCGACAGCTTGATCTTGCCGCGGGGCGTGTAGAAATCGTGCCATGCCGTGGCCTTGATTTCGTATCCGTCTTCCGTGATGACCTTGAACACCTCGGCTTCGCGGGCCGTCATGAAAGCCGCCTTCGCTGGTCGGGTCTCAATGCCCCGGCCGTCCTGCCCTAACGCACGGCGGTCTACCGTGACCTCAAGTGGCACTCGGCGAGAGCACAGGTCCCCGATCTGAACCAACCCATATTGAGTGGCCAATCGGGTGTCCGCCGTCACGCACGGGTTGGTCGCCGCAATTTCCTCGCAGTAATGCAGGTTGTTGTCCTCATTGATACGCCCCAGGAACAGGATGCCGGGCTCCGCAAAGTCGTAGGCCGACTTCATGATCGTGTCCCACAGCTCGCGTGCGGGCACCGTGGCGTACACCCACTGCCCGTCTGCACGCTGGCGGGCGCCCTGCGACAGCAGAGCATCGCCCGGCCTCGCCTTGTGCACCAGTTCCCACTGCGCGTTGTTCTGTACTGCGTGGATGAATTCGTCAGACACACCGACCGATACATTGAAGTTGTTCCAGCGGCCCGGTGTGCGCTTGGCGGTGATGAACTCGTGCACATCGGGGTGGTCGATGCGCAGCACGCCCATCTGGGCGCCGCGGCGTGCGCCTGCGCTCTCTACCGTGGAGCACGACTGGTCAAACACGTTCATGTAGCTGCACGGGCCCGAGGCCATCGACGCCGTGGCCTTGACCCGCGCACCCTTGGGGCGAATGCGCGAGAAGTCGTAGCCCACACCGCCGCCGCGGCGCATGGTTTCGGCGGCCTCGCGCAGGGCCTCGTAGATGCCTGGGAAACCTTCCTCGTCCACGCCCTGGATGCAGTCGCCCACCGGCTGCACAAAGCAGTTGATCAGCGTGGCCTGGATATCGGTGCCTGCGGCGCTCATGATGCGGCCCGCACCGATGGCGCCCGCTTTCAGATTCGCCAGGAACAGCGCTTCGTACTTGTCACGCAGCTCTGGCTTTTCGACCGAGGCAAGGGCCCGGGCCACGCGCTGGTAGAGCTGCTCCACCGTGGTTTCGCCGGATTTGAGGTATTTCTCGCGCAGCACGTCCAGGCTGATGGGCTGGATGGTGCTGGCGGGGGGCAGGGAGGAGTGAGGTTCGCGCTTCATGGGTTCCGATGATTTGGTGTCCACAGGGTGGCGGCCTTGCGCTCGGTCAAGAGTGGTTCATCAAAGCCCGGCCTGAGCCGTACCAACACCCATGCGCCAGACAGGGCAGCCTGTGGGCTCAGGCAGCACACCGGTCCGCACAGCGGGTAAATGCGACGGCAGTGCCGCACAGTATGAACCTCGTGCCGGGCGCGGCGCAATGGTGGCGGGCAGAATCCCGTCGCGCCGCACGCAGCGGGTGGAACGATGCGCGTAGCATGGCGCCATGCATCTTTTTCCCCTGTCCACTGCCTGGCAGCAGCGCCCAGCCCGCGAGGCGCCACCACCGACTTTCCGCTTGCTGGGCGCCACAGCGCTCGCCTGCCTTCTGACCTTGTCGGGCTGCGCTGGCATGACTGCCGCCCATGACGCAACAGCCCCCTGGCCCGACCGCCTGCAAACCCTGCTGCCCGCCGATGTGCTGCTGCTGGGCGAGCAGCACGACGCCGCCGACCACCAGCGCCTGCAGCGCGAAGCCGTGGTGTGGCTTGCCGGGCGCAACCAGCTCGCCGCGGTGGTGCTGGAGATGGCCGAACGCGGTCACACCACCGCCGGCCTGCGGCCCGGCGCTACCGAGGCCGAGGTGCAAAAGGCCTTGGGATGGAACGACACTGCCTGGCCCTGGAAGGCCTATGGCCCCGTGGTGATGGCCGCCGTGGGCGCAGGCGTGCCGGTGCTGGGTGGCAACCTGCCGCGCAGCCGCATGCGTGCGGCCATGGGCGAAACGGCGTGGGACCAGCACCTGCCCGCCCCCGCGCTGCAGCGCCAGTACACCGCCCTGCGCGACGGGCACTGCGGCCTGCTGCCCGAAACCCAGATTGCGCCCATGGCGCGCATCCAGATCGCACGCGACGCCAGCATGGCCCAAACCGCTCAATCGGCCTTGCGCCCTGGCCAGACCGTGGTGCTGGTGGCCGGGGGCGGGCACGTGTTGCGCAGCCTGGGCGTGCCCACGCACTGGCCGCAAAATTTAGTGTCAAAAGTGGCTCTAGCGCAGGCAGGACAAGCGCTACCAGCTATCAATTCTGATGCAGATGCTGTTGTCTCCACCCCCGCCCCGCCAGCCAAGGACCACTGTGCCGAGCTGCGCAAGCAGTGGGCGCCGCGCGCCCCGGCGCCGTCGGCGCCTCAGTAGTTAACCGTCGGCGCACAAGTAGCAAACAAACCCCTGCCTCTTATCAACCCCCAGGGGGCGCCAACTACGCTGCCGCGGCCCGCGCCCCCAGCAGCGCCGCGAAGTCATCAGCGGGCACCGGGCGGCTGCACAGGTAGCCCTGGTACGTGTCGCACCCCCGCGCACGCAAAAACGCCAGCTGCCCCTCGGTCTCCACGCCCTCGGCCAGCACCGACATCCCCATGCTGTGCCCCATGGCGATGATGGCGGCGCTGATGGCCATGTCGTCCTCGCTTTGCGGAATGTCGCGGATGAAACCCTGGTCGATCTTGAGCACGTCGATGGGAAAACGCTTGAGCTGCGCCAGCGACGAATAGCCGGTGCCAAAGTCGTCCACCGCAATGCGCAGGCCCAGCGCCTGCAGGCGCATCAGCACCAGGCGGGCTTCGTCGGTGCGCTCAGCCAGGGCAGACTCGGTGATCTCCAGCTCCAGCAATTCGGCAGGAAAGCCGGACTCGGCGAGCGCTGCCGCCGCGCAACCCGCCAGATCGGTCAGATGGAACTGCCGCGGCGACACGTTGACGGCCAGCGTCAGGTCCGGCAGACCCGCTGCGCGCCACTGCTGGCCCTGGCGACACACCTCGTGCACCACCCATTCGCCCAGCGGGCCGATAACCCCTGAGGTCTCAGCCACCGGGATGAAACGCGCGGGCGATATCAGCCCCTCCACCGGGTCGTTCCAGCGCACCAGCGCCTCGGCGCCCACGATGCGGCCGCTGGCAATGTCCACCTGGGGCTGGTAGTACATCTGCAGATGGCCCTGCGCCAGGGCCAGGCGCAGGCGCGACTCCAGCGCCAACCGCTCGCGGGCGGCCTGTGTCATGGCCTCGTGAAAAAAGCACCACGCGCCCCGGCCCCGCGCCTTGGCGCCGTACACAGCCGCGTGCGCGCCTTGCAGCAGCAGATCGGCGGTGGCGGCATGTTCGGGGTACATGCAGATGCCCACGCTCACCCCCGCCACCACTTCAAACCCGTCGGGCGAGTGCCAGGGCTGGGCCACCGCAGTGATCAGGTGGCGGGCCACGGCGGCGGCGCCGTCGGAATGGCGCAGGTTGCGCGCCACCACGGCCAGCTCGTCGCCCGCCAGACGGCCCAGCACATCGCCCGGCCGCAGGGCCGACAACACCTGGCGCGCAATGTGTTTGAGCACCTCGTCGCCCGTGGCGTGGCCGTAGCTATCGTTCACGTCCTTGAACCGGTCCAGGTTGAGCAGCAGCACGGCAATGTGCTCGCCGCTGGAGCTGGCCTCCTGCACGGCCAGCTCCAGTTGGTGGCCGAACCAGGTGCGGTTGCAAAGGCCGGTCAGCGCATCGTTGTGCGCCATGTATTCCAACTGGCGCTGCTGCGCTTTTTCTTCGGAAATGTCGGTGAACATGCACACGTAGTGCGTGATGTCGCCCGCAGGGTCACGCACCACCGACAGGGACATGTGCTCGGGGAACACCTCGCCATTCTTGCGGCGGTTCCAGATCTCGCCTTGCCAATGGCCCGTGTGCAGCACGGTGCCCCACATCGCGTCGTAAAAACCCTTGTCGTGCCGGCCCGATTTGAAGATGCGGGGCGTTTTACCGAGCAACTCTGCCTCGGTGTAACCCAGCAGGCGCGTGACCGCAGCGTTGGCCGACAGGATGCGGCTTTGCGCATCGGTCACCACCACGCCTTCCATGGTGTTGTCCACCACCGTGGCGGCAAGCCGCTGGCGCGCTTCACTTTGCTCCAGCGCGGCGCGGGCCACCGTGATTTCGTGGAGGTCTTGCAACAGGCAGATCAAGTGCACCGGCTTGCCTTCTGCGGCCGGCACCATCGTCACGGTGCACAGCACGGGCACCGTTTTCCCGTCGTGCCGCAGGCACTCGCGCTGGCTCACGTAGTCGTCGATTTCGCCTGCCACCAGGCGCGAGAGCTGGACACGGGTCTCATCCAGATCGTGGAGCGGCGAGACGTCACGCACCCGAAGCGTCAGCAGGCGCGACACGGGCATGCCCAGCAGTTCGCCCATCCGGTCATTGGCCCACAGAATCTGGCCGTCCAGCGCCAGCCGCGCCACCCCCGCCGGTGCGTAGCGCACGATCTGCGACAGCTCGCGCGCCACGGCTTGCCGCAGCCTCTCGGCATGCCCCACCCGGCGCAACAGCCACCAGGCCAGGGCACTGGTCACCAGCACAAAAGCCCAGCCTTTCCAGGTCTGGATCCTGGTCAGCCACTCGGGATCGGAGACCCAGTGCGCGAGCACCGCGTCGCCCGCAAACACCCAGCCCACACCAATCCCCAAGTACAGGAGCATTCCCCGCCAAGGGGCTAAACCCGGCGCTTCAGCTGGATTGATCATCAAAACCCCGTTCCATTGACGCCGAGGCCATGCTGCGACAATCGCACCGCTATGACCACCGCCTACATCCTTACCCTGTCCTGCCCCGACCGCCTGGGGCTGGTGCACGCTGTCTCCGGCTTTCTGCTGGAGCACGGCGGCAACATCGAAGAAGCCGCGCAGTACAACGACCACGCCACGGGCCTGTTCTTCATGCGCGTGCAATTTGCTTGCGACCAGCACGACCACGCCACCCTGAAGGCCCGCCTGACCGCGTTTGCAGAGCCGCACCAGATGCGCTGGACCCTGCACGCCACGGCCTCCCCCATGAAAACCGTGCTCATGGTCAGCAAAGAAGGCCACTGCCTGAACGACCTGCTGTTTCGCTGGAAAAGTGGCCTGCTGCCCATCGACATCCGCGCCATCGTCAGCAACCACCGCGACTTTTATCAGCTGGCGGCCAGCTACAACGTGCCGTTCCACCACATCCCCGTGACGGCAGCCACCAAGCCCCAGGCCGAGGCCAAGCAGCTGGAGATTATCGAGGCCGAAGGGGCTGAACTGGTGGTGCTGGCGCGCTACATGCAGGTGTTATCTCTTGATCTGTGTCAAGCATTGGCCGGACGGGCCATCAACATCCACCACAGCTTTCTGCCCAGCTTCAAGGGCGCCAAACCGTATTACCAGGCGCATGACCGCGGCGTGAAGCTGATTGGCGCCACCGCCCACTACGTCACAGCCGACCTGGACGAAGGCCCGATCATCGAGCAGGACGTGGCCCGCGCCGACCACACCGACACAGTGGAAGACCTGACCGCCCGCGGCCGCGACACCGAAAGCCAGGTGCTGGCCCGCGCCGTGAAGTGGCACAGCGAGCACCGGGTGGTGTTGAACGGCCACAAGACCGTGGTTTTTCGATAGCCCATCCGCCACCCACCATGGCCACCGCCGCTCAGTCCTCCTTCCTCAGCAGTGCGGCGCGGCGCATTCCGCCCATCCAGTGCCTGCTGACATTTGAAGCCCTGGCCCGCTTGCGCAGCGTGACGCAAACCGCCGACGAGTTGTGCGTCACGCCCAGCGCGGTCAGCCACCGCGTCAAGCAGCTCGAACAGATCCTGGGCGTGCGGCTGTTTGGCCGCGCGGATTTTTCGCTGACCACCGAAGGCAGCGCTTACCTGGCCCATGTGCGCGAAGGGCTGGGTGCGCTGCAGCGGTTCCCGGGTCAGGCGGCAGCGCCCGGGCGGCGGCGGCTCAAGCTGGCGGTCACCCCCACGTTTGCGCGCACCATCCTCATCCCGCGCCTGCGGCAGTTCACCGAGGCCTACCCCGAGATCGATCTGGCACTGCAGGTGTCCATTCCGCTCCTGGACGTGGTGGCCGAGGACGCCGACCTGATGGTGCGTTTTGGCGCGGGCCACTATGCCGATGTGGAGCATGTCGAAATTGCGCGCGATGTGGTCACGCCCCTGGCTTCACCTGCGTTTGTGCGCGAGCACGGGCCGTTTGAACGCCCGGAAGACCTGGAGGGCGTGCCCCTGCTGCGCAGCCCGCTGGAGCCCTGGCGCACCTGGTTTGCCGCCACGGGCCTCGACTGGGCCGAGCCCAGCGAAGGCTCGCAGTTCAACGACATCGGCCTGATGTGCGATGGTGCTGCCGCTGGCATGGGCGTGGCGTTGGTCCGGATGAAGCTGGGCGCGCCCTGGCTGGAAAACGGCACGCTGGTCCGCCTGTACGCCAACGACACCGCGAGCCCGCACGCGCACTACCTGTGCTGGCGCACCGGAACCATGGACCGGTGGGAATGTGCGGCGTTTGCCGAGTGGCTGCGCAAGACGATGGTGTGAGCTGTTGCCCCGCCGCGCAGCGTGCGCCTAGCTACTTGGTGCAGCCGTTGACCTTTTGCTGAGCCTGCAAGGCTGCAATTTCCTTCTGAACGGCTGCGTCCTTCAGGTTACCGGTTTGCATGATGCTGAGCAGCAGCTTGGCGAGGGTCTCGCAATCCAACTGTTTTCCGCCAGCGACCAAAGGCGGCGTCGGCTTGCCAGCGAGAGGATCGGGGCAGACGATTTGGTCAACCGACAGCGAGCGGCATTCGGGTGGCCAATCGGATGCGTTCAAGCAAGTGTTGTCGCGACCCGTTTGTAGTTGATAGCAATCGCCAGGTCGGAAAGTTATCCATGGCACCCCGGAAGCATTGATCTCGGGTTGGGTGACCGGCGGCAGCGCGGCTGTCACGGAAAGAGTATCAGGGCACACGATGCGGTCAACAGACAACGAGCGGCATTGGGGTGGCCAATCGGATGCGTTCAAGCAGGTGGCCTGACGACCCGTTCTCAGCCCGTAGCACTCACCAGGTCGGAAGGTTGTCCATGGCACCCCGGAAGCGTTGATGTCGGCTTGGGTGACTGGCGGCAGCGTTGCCGTCCTGTAAGGAGCATCAGGACAGACGATGCGGTTAACAGCCACCGAGCGGCATTCGGGTGGCCAGTCAGATGCACTCAAGCAAGTGGCGGACCGACCCGTTCTTATGCCATAGCACTCACCAGGTCGGAAGGTTGTCCATGACACCCCGGAAGCGTCGATTTCGGCTTGGGTGACCGGCGGCAGCGCTGGCGTGCGGGAGGGGGCCGCAGGGCAGACGAAGCGGGGCGTAGAACGCGA
>NZ_JBKBTV010000033.1:0-52655 GCF_046291265.1 Acidovorax sp.
CGCGTGTCGCCGTGCACGATGATCTTGCCGATCATCGAGTCGTAGTTCGGCGGCACGAAGTAGTTGGTATACGCATGCGAATCCACACGCACGCCCGGGCCGCCCGGCGGATGCCAGGTGGTGATACGCCCTGGCGATGGGGTGAACTTGTAGGCGTCTTCGGCGTTGATGCGGCACTCGATGGCGTGGCCACGGATCTCGATCTGGCGCTGGGTGAAGGGCAATTTTTCGCCTGCCGCCACCATGATCTGCGTGCGCACGATGTCGACGCCCGTGATCCATTCGGTCACAGGGTGCTCCACCTGCACGCGGGTGTTCATTTCGATGAAATAGAACTCGCCGTTTTCATACAGGAACTCAAACGTGCCCGCACCGCGGTAGCCGATCTTCTTGCAGGCTGCCACGCAACGCTCGCCAATCTTCTCGATCAGCTTGCGGGGAATGCCCGGCGCTGGCGCCTCTTCAATCACCTTCTGGTGGCGGCGCTGCATGGAACAATCGCGCTCACCCAGGTACACCGCATTGCGGTGCTTGTCGGCCAGCACCTGGATTTCAATGTGGCGCGGGTTCTGCAGAAACTTTTCCATGTAGACCGCAGGATTGCCAAACGCCGCGCCCGCCTCGGCCTTGGTCATCTGCACCGCATTGACCAGCGCGGCCTCGGTGTGCACCACGCGCATGCCCCGACCACCGCCGCCGCCTGCGGCCTTGATGATCACGGGGTAGCCCACGGCCTTGGCGATGCGGCGAATCTGGACCGGGTCGTCGGGCAGTTCGCCCTCAGAGCCGGGCACGCAGGGCACGCCCGCCTTGATCATGGACTGCTTGGCCGACACCTTGTCGCCCATCGTGCGAATGTTGTCGGGCGTCGGGCCAATGAACTGGAAGCCGCTCTTTTCCACGCGCTCGGCGAAATCCGCGTTTTCCGACAGGAAGCCGTAGCCGGGGTGAATGGCCTCGGCATCGGTCACTTCAGCCGCCGAAATGATGGCGGGCATGTTGAGGTAGGAGAGGGGCGACGGCGCGGGGCCGATGCACACCGCCTCTTCAGCCAGCTTCACGTATTTGGCGTCGCGGTCGGCCTCGGAGTAGACCATCACGGCCTTCACGCCCAGCTCGTGACACGCGCGCTGAATGCGAAGGGCGATCTCTCCGCGATTTGCGACCAGGATTTTTTTAAACATATTGCATATCCACAATGCATCGCGCTGCTCGCGACACATGAAACTGGCGCGCCGCCGCACCAGCGGAGGCCGCGCAAGGGCCGCCCCGCCGCGCTGGCCTCGTCCCGCTTCCCGCGAAGCGAGAGAAGGGGGAAGCGGCGAAGCCGCTCAGGGGGTTGTTCTCTGTCATTCGATGACGAACAGCGGTTGTCCGTATTCGACCGCCTGGCCGTTTTCGCCCAGGATGCGGGTGACCGTGCCGGACTTGTCCGCTTCGATCTCGTTGAGGATTTTCATGGCCTCGATGATGCAGATGGTCTCGCCTTCCTTGACCTGGCTGCCAATCTCGACAAACGCCTTGGCGCCTGGGCTGGACGAGCGGTAGAAGGTGCCAACCATCGGCGACTTGACGATGTGGCCTGCAGGTGCGGCGGCTGGCGGAGCGGGCAGTTCGGCCACGGGAGCACCGGCGGGGGCCGGGGCTGGCGCCTGCATGGGCGCGGGCACATACTGCTGAACCACGTTGCCACCGCTCTTGACGATGCGGACCTTGCCCTCGGCCTCCGTGATTTCGAGTTCGGAAACGTTCGATTCGGAGACGAGATCGATCAGGGTTTTGAGTTTTCGCAGATCCATGGAAGCTCCAACGGCTATAAAACTGAATAGGGCGCGAATTTACTCTAATTTCACCCTAACGCAGCCATCCCCGGATATTTTTCATGAACTCCAGCAGGGTCAAAGCGTGAAGATAGCGCCATTGCTACCGGAGTATCGCGCTGGACAACCGACCAGAACGGTCATCGCAACGCTGACCATAACGCCAAATCTTGCGGCGTCACCTGTCCCATTTTACGGTGCAGCACGCGCCCCTCGGCACCCAACACCACTGTAAACGGCAGGCCACCCGTCAGATTGCCCAGCGAGCGGCCCAAGTCCGTGCCGCCCAAACCTGCCAGGCCCACCGGAAACTCCAATGGAATGCGCGCCAGAAACTTGCGAACCGCAGAGGGCTGGTCAATCGCCAATCCCAGCACTTGCCAGCCTTTGGCGGCATGTTCACGGTAAAACGCATTGAGCATAGGCAACTCTTCAACGCAAGGCGGGCACCAGGTGGCCCAAAAGTTCAGCAGCAGCGGTTTGCCTGCAAACGACTTCAGGGCCAGCGCACCACCATCGGGTTGGTCAAACTCCATGCCCCACAGCGCCTGCTCAGCCCCAGCCTCCATGGTATGTGGCTGAAACTTCCACCACGCCAGCCCGGCTCCGCCCAGTGCCGCAGCACCGGCAACCCCCGCGTACAGCAGACGGCGGCGGGCGGGCGACGGGGCCGACGGTGCGACAGCGGCTTGGGATTCAGGGAGTTCAGCGGGGTTCGTCATCGTCGAGGGTTTCTTGAAGCAGGCGGCGCACGGCGGTCAGGTCGCCGCGGGGGGTGCGGCCTTTGGAATCGGGTCGCAACGCGCCCCGCAGGTCATCCAGGTCATAAATCATCAGGTGCACACCGATCATCTCATTGAGTTCGGGCGATTTACTGCTCAGGCTCAAGGCCTCAACCGAGTGGCCGTGAAAGCCCGGCACCGTGCGGGGTTCGTAATCCACATGGTGATCGATCAGCGCTATTTCTGCAGATTTGGAGTCATCACAAAACAATTGCAGGTAAACATCAGACAAACGGGTGGCCGTGCCGTGCCACACAGCCCCCGCCAAATGGGGGCGAAATACCGCCATGCGCACCATCCACACCAATGCCAGTTGCCGCAGGGCACGCAACTCGCGGGGCTGCGTGTCGGCGCAGAAGATCTGGATGTATTCACGGACCGCGGCTTCGACACGGTCGTTGTCCGGCAGCGGCGTGCGGGGCGGCAGGCCCATCTCGCGCAACGCACGGCGTTTGGCCGGGCCCCATTCAAGCCCTTCTTCCACCACCAGCCGGGCCGTGGTGTGGGCGATTTCGTCGCTCAAAGGTGTGTGCATGGCAATCGATGCGAAGACAGGAGGCTGCATTGTGGCTTGGTCGCGCGGCAGGGACCATGGCTTCACCCCATGCCCCCTGAGGGTGCTAAAGCAAGTGTTCGTCCCACACTACGCTTTTAATAGCTGCTAGCGCTTATCCAATAAGCGCTAGAGGCCAATTTGGCATCAAATTCAACGGCCTCGCGGCAGGCTTAGAATCTGCGCCCATGCATATACACATACTGGGCATCTGCGGCACGTTCATGGGAGGCTTGGCGGCACTCGCGCGCGAGGCGGGCCACAAGGTCACCGGGTGCGACGCAGGCGTCTACCCTCCCATGAGCGACCAGCTCAGGGCTCTGGGCATCGACCTGATCGAGGGTTTTGGTGCAGACCAGCTGGCGCTGAAGCCGGACATGTTCGTGGTCGGCAACGTGGTCAGCCGTGCAAGGCTGCCGGACGGCTCCCCCAAATTTCCGCTGATGGAAGCAATTTTGGACGCTGGCGCCCCTTACACCAGCGGGCCGCAGTGGCTGGCCGAGCATGTGCTGCAAGGCCGCCACGTGCTGGCAGTGGCGGGCACCCATGGCAAGACCACCACCACATCAATGCTGGCGTGGATTCTGGAATGCGCAGGTCAACAGCCCGGTTTTCTGATCGGCGGGGTACCGCTGAACTTTGGCGTTTCGGCCCGGCTAGGTACACCGCAGCGTCCCGCGCCATCCACCGCCCCACTCGGTGCTGCGCCCCTGTTTGTGATCGAGGCAGACGAATACGACACCGCCTTCTTCGACAAACGCAGCAAGTTTGTGCACTACCGGCCCCGCACCGCCGTGCTCAACAACCTGGAGTTTGACCACGCCGACATCTTTGACGACCTGGCCGCGATCGAGCGACAGTTTCACCACCTCGTGCGCACCGTGCCACCGTCCGGTCGCGTGGTCACCAACGGGCTGGAAGAAAGTCTGGCGAGGGTTCTGCACACCGGTTGCTGGAGCGAGGTGACAAGCTTTGGCGCCACGGTGAGCGACTTTGCAGCACAGGGCGAGCCCCAGGCATTTGATGTGCTGCACCAAGGTCAACCCGTGGCGCGTGTGGAATGGGCGCTGACCGGCGTCCACAACCAGCTCAACGCCCTCGCCGCCATTGCCGCCGCGCACCATGTGGGCGTGAGCCCCCGGCAGGCCGCGGCCGCACTGGCAACGTTTCAGAACGTAAAGCGCCGCATGGAGCTGCGCGGCACGGTCGGCGGCATTGCGGTGTACGACGACTTTGCCCACCACCCCACGGCCCTGCGCACCACGCTGGACGGCCTGCGCCGCAGCCTGGGCACCAGCGCGCGCATCCTCGCGGTGTTCGAGCCGCGCAGCAACACCATGAAACTGGGCGCCATGAAGAGCCAGCTGCCCTGGGCGCTGGAGCCTGCCGACCTCGCGTTGTGCCACACGGCCGGATTGGATTGGGACGCTGCACAGGCCCTGGCCCCGATGGGCGTGGGCCCCGGCCAGCGCGCGCAAACCGCGGCGGACATCGATACCCTGGTGGCCCAGGTCACCCAGGCAGCGCGCCCTGGGGACCACATCGTGTGCATGAGCAATGGCGGGTTTGGCGGCGTGCATGCGCGCCTGCTGCTGGCGCTGGGGCAATAGACCCACCGCCTTGATCTCGATTTTCTGAAAAACTCCCAGCCTGAAATACCCACGCGGCCCGAGCCAGCGCCCCCGCGCAAGGGCCGCCCTGCCGCGCTGGGGGCGTCCCCCTCAGGGGGATGGCGCGAAGCGCCTCAGGGGGAACCTAAAACGTCACGGCCATGCCGGGGACGTCCACACGCACCACCGGCTTGGCCAGGGCCGCACTGGCGGCACGTGCAAAGTCGCGGGACCAAGCCGGGTCGGCCATCAACGAGGCACCGGCGGCGCGCGCCACGGTCAGCACCTTGTCGGCTAGCAGCACCTTGCCACTGGCGCGCAAGGGCTCGCAGTCGAGACTGGTGAACTGGTCGTCCAGCCAGCGCCGCCCCTCTTCATGCCCCATGGGCTCGGCGCCCTCTAGGTCAAAACGGAACTCCTGATGCCCGGCCAGCCGGACCGACACTTCGCTGTGCATGATGGGATCGCCTTTCGTGTTTCGTGCGTGGGTTCTGGTGCGGCGCTGCGGCTCTCCCCGAAGGGTGCCGCAGCGCCAGTCACGCCGACCAGTTTAGGCCCTCAGCGGCTGCGCCGCGCCTGCACCGCAGCCGACAGCTCGGCCAGCGACTGCAGCGAATCGTCCCAGCCCAGGCACGCATCCGTGATGCTCAGGCCGTAGGTCAGCGCCGCGGCGTCGTCCTTGCCTGGCGTGAACTTCTGCGCACCAGCCGTCAGGTGGCTTTCGATCATCAGGCCGAAGACGCTGCGCGAGCCACCGGCGACCTGTCCGGCCACGTCGCGCGCCACGTCCATCTGCTTTTGGTGCTGCTTGCTGCTGTTGGCGTGGCTGCAGTCGACCATCAGCGTGGCGGGCAGCTTGGCGGCTTCGAGGTCTTTGCAGGCCGCGGCCACGCTCTCGGCGTCGTAATTGGGCGTTTTACCGCCGCGCAAAATCACGTGGCAGTCCTTGTTGCCATTGGTGTTGACGATGGCGACCTGGCCGTTCTTGTGCACCGACAGAAAGTGGTGGCCGCGGCTGGCCGACTGGATGGCGTCGGTGGCGATGCGGATGTTGCCGTCCGTGCCGTTCTTGAAGCCGATGGGGGCTGAGAGGCCCGAGGCCAGTTCGCGGTGCACCTGGCTTTCGGTGGTGCGGGCCCCGATGGCGCCCCAGCTGATGAGGTCGCCAATGTACTGGGGCGAGATCACGTCCAGGAACTCGCTGCCCGCGGGCATGCCCAGGCGATTGATGTCGATGAGCAGCTGGCGTGCGATGCGCAGGCCTTCGTCGATGCGGTAGGTTTCATCCAGGTAGGGGTCGTTGATGAGGCCCTTCCATCCCACCGTGGTGCGGGGCTTTTCGAAGTACACGCGCATCACGATCTCCAGCGTGTCCTTGTACTGCTCGCGCGCCGCCTTGAGGCGGCGGGCGTATTCGAGCGCTGCGGCGGGGTCGTGGATGGAGCAAGGGCCAATCACGACCAGCAGACGGTCATCGGTGCCCGCCATGATGTTGTGGATGTTTTTGCGGGTCTGGGTGATCAGCGTCTCGACCGGCGTGCCGCCAATCGGGAAGAAGCGGATCAGATGTTCGGGAGGAGGCAACACGGTGATGTCCTTGATACGTTCGTCGTCGGTCTGGCTGGTTTTCTCGACGCTGCGGTACCAGGCATCGCTGGTGGGGTTGGTAAGGGACGTCATGGTTGCTTCCTCGTGGTGTGGGGTTGGATGATGGAAAAACGGGAGGGCAGAAAACAAAAAACCGCCGGGCTTTGCAGCTGCGGCGGTTGGTATGGGGAGGTTGTGTGTGCTTGCGCGTTTTCCTCTCATCCGCCGGGGACCGAGATAAAAAACCAAAAATAAAACGCGCTGCGAACTTGCATGGCGGCCAATGTAGCACAGGAGTGCGGCGGTGCAGCAAGCTGCCGCTGTTGCGATTGCACGACAAAACAGGGGGCCACGCGTGCGGCCAACACCCTCTCAGCGCCCCAGGCTGCGAAACCAGGCACGCAGTCTTTGCAACGCCGACAGCCTGCGTGGAGGCGTTGCATCCTGCAAATCGCTCGGCGGATCGCTCTGGTGCTCGTACATATCGATGAGCAACAGAGCCTCGCCCAACGTGCGCCAGGCCAGCAGCTCAAACTGGTCAAAACTCGCGCTCTCTTTGGTGCTGCGGCGTTCCAGCATTTGCTGCCAGTCCGCAATGGCGTTGCGCAGTTCCCGCAACGCGCGTTGGTACGCGCCAAATTCGTACAGTGCATGCCAGGCAGAGCCCAGGCCCGTCAGAAACAGCTGGTGTTCGCGTGCGCAATGCGACAAGGTGGTCACGCGGCGGGCAATGGCGGTGGTGTCGGTGCTGGTGCGACGGATGCGCACGGCTTCGTCGATCTGCGTCGACAAGGCACCCAGGCTGTCCCGCAACTGGCGCGAGTCTTCATCGGCCACGCCTTCGCGCAGAAAGCGGCTGATGTCGCCAAACGACTGAAGGGTCAGCAACTGACTGGGGCGCGTGGCAGGCATGGTGCTGCCGATTGTGCGCCGCCTCCCGCGCGGTGCAAGCGTTGAAAAGGGGGTGAAAACGCGAATGGTGATAGCACCCCACACTTGCTGGCCAACGCGGGGATCAGGCCGTGCCACCCACCGTCAGGCCTTCAATGCGCAAGGTGGGCTGACCCACGCCCACAGGCACGCTCTGCCCTTCTTTGCCGCAAGTACCCACGCCACTGTCCAGTCGCATGTCGTTGCCGATCATGGTGACCTTCTTGAGCGATTCGGGGCCGCTGCCGATGATGGTGGCGCCCTTCACGGGGTACTGGATCTTGCCGTTTTCCACCCAGTAGGCTTCGCTGGCAGAGAACACAAATTTGCCCGAGGTGATGTCCACCTGCCCACCGCCAAAGTTGCTGGCGTACAGGCCCTTCTTGATGCTGGCGACGATCTCGGCCGGGTCTTTGTCGCCACCCAACATGTAGGTGTTGGTCATGCGCGGCATGGGGATGTGCGCGTAGCTTTCGCGGCGGCCGTTGCCGGTGGGCGCCACGCCCATCAGGCGCGCGTTGAGCGAATCCTGGATGTAGCCCTTGAGGATGCCGTCCTCGATCAGCACATTGCGCTGGCTGGCATGGCCTTCGTCGTCCACATTGAGCGAGCCCCGGCGGTCCGCGATGGTGCCATCGTCCAGCACCGTCACGCCCTTGGCTGCCACGCGCTGGCCGATGCGGCCGCTGAAGGCGCTCGACCCCTTGCGGTTGAAGTCGCCTTCCAGTCCGTGGCCAATGGCCTCGTGCAGCAAGATACCGGGCCAACCCGAACCAAGAACCACCGTCATCTCGCCTGCCGGAGCGGGACGCGATTCGAGGTTGACCAAGGCCGCATTCACCGCCTCGTCCACATACTTGCCCATCTGCTCGTCGTCGAAGTAGGCCAGGCCAAAACGCCCGCCGCCCCCTGCCGAACCCACCTCGCGGCGGCCGTTCTGCTCGGCGATGACGGTGATCGACAGGCGCACCAAGGGGCGCACATCGGCGGCCAGCGTGCCGTCAGCCCGGGCGACCAGTACCACGTCGTACTCGCTGGCCAGCCCGGCCATCACTTGCGCCACGCGCGGGTCCTTGGCGCGGGCGCGCTGCTCCAGTTTTTCCAGGAGCGCCACTTTGGCCGTGCTGTCCAGCGATGCAATGGGGTCCACACCGGGATAAAGACTGCGGCCTGCAGCTACCTTTTTAGGAGCTACTCGCACTTTACCTGCCTGCGCTACCGACGAAATAGACCGTACGGTGCGTGCTGCATCCAGCAACGAAGCTTCGGAGATGTCGTCCGAGTAGGCAAAGGCCGTTTTCTCTCCGCTCACTGCACGCACGCCCACACCTTGGTCGATGCTGAAGGAGCCGGTCTTGACGATGCCCTCTTCCAGGCTCCACCCCTCGCTGCGTGTGTACTGGAAGTACAGGTCGGCGTCGTCCACCTGGTGGGTGCGGATCTCGGCCAGCGCGCGGGCCAGATGGCTTTCGTCGAGCCCGAAGGGGGTCAGCAGCAGTTCGCGGGCAACATCAATGCGCTGGCTGGTGGCCGCACGCTGGGGCGCGGCAGTGGTGGAGCGGAAAGTCATCCGGGCATTTTAGGCGTGCGGCCATGCCCGGTTGAGGCAAGGGGCGTATGACCCCTTGCAACCAACCCGTCCCCCACAGCAAACAAGATCACCGCCGCTTCGTGGTGTCAGGCGTTCGTCTGGTCGTCAATGGCCGCCGCAACCGCATGGGTCTGCACCGACTCGATGCCCGCATCCCTCGACTTGGCCCCTGAATACATCTGGCTCTGGCCAATGACCTGTCCATTGCCCGCCTTGAGCGTGAAGTAAGGCGACCCGTCCTTGGCGCTGAGGCGACCGAACCGGCCATCATCGGGTGCGTTTTTGCGCACGGATTCAATGCCGTTCAGCGCACTGGCCTTGGACTCGTACATTTCGCTTGTCAGAACAATCTGGCCGTTGGTGGCCAGCAAATTGAAAACAAACTTGTCGTTCTTCGACTTCTTCAGCTCGAACTTCGCCGCCATAGGGGAGCCCTCCGGTTGAGGCCAAGGCACAGTTGGCCTCTCGTTTTGTACCCCGTTGTGGCGCCTGAAGCAACGCCCCCGCAGAAACCCTAAAGCGCAGGTCGGGCGTCTTTGGAGTCCTGATTCTGCGCGCGCGCCACCGACATCAAGATGCCCAGCGCCAGCCCCAGCGTCACCATCGCCGTGCCTCCATAGCTGATAAAAGGCAAAGGCACACCCACCACCGGCAGGATGCCGCTGACCATGCCCATGTTCACAAACGCGTAGGTGAAGAAGATCATGGACACCGCCCCCGCCATCAGGCGCCCAAAGAGGCTGTTGGCACCCGCGGCAATCGCCAGCCCGCGCCAGACCAGCATCAAGAAACACGCCACCAGGAAAAGATTGCCCGCCAGCCCGAACTCTTCGGAGAACGCGGCAAAGATGAAATCGGTGGTGCGCTCAGGAATGAACTCCAGGTGCGTCTGCGTACCGGCCATGAAGCCCTTGCCCCACATGCCCCCCGATCCGATGGCGATCATGCCCTGGATGATGTGAAACCCTTTGCCCAACGGGTCGCGCGTGGGATCCAGCAGGGTGCAAATACGCTGCTGCTGGTAGTCGTGCAGCACCGCCCACCGCACGCCATCGGCACACAGCGGGTCTCCCAAAAGCACCAAGGTAGCGATGCCGATCCCGCCAATCACCACCGGCGGCAGCACCAGCTTCCACGACAGGCCCGCAAAAAAGATCACCGACAAACCCGCAGCCAGCACCAGCAATGAGGTGCCCAGATCGGGCTGTTTCATGATCAGCCCCACGGGTATCGCCAGCAACAGCCCCGCAGCAACAAAGTCCAGGGGACGCAGCGTGCCTTCGCGCTTTTGAAACCACCAGGCCAGCATCAAGGGCATGGCAATCTTCAAGATCTCGCTGGGCTGAATGACGATGCCCACATTGATCCAGCGCTGGGCGCCCTTCTTGGTGATGCCAAATATCGCGACCGCCACCAGCAGCGCCACCCCGGCTATGTACAAAGGTACTGCAAACACCATGATCTTCTGCGGGGGCACCTGGGCCACCATGAACAGAATGGCGCCCGCGATGAGCATGTTGCGCCCATGGTCCGAAAAGCGGGTTCCGTGGTCATAGCCCGACGAATACATGGCCACCAGCCCCGCGCTCGCCAGGAGCAACACCACCACGAGGAGCGGCAGGTCGAAACCCCGAAACAAAGGGGCAAAACGCTGCGAAAGGGTGGGCTTTTCAAAAACGGCGGACATCCCGCAATTATCGGCCCCTCAGCCCAGCCCCCGCGGTCAACCCGCCTGCCTAAAGGCCATCACCGCCTGATTGCGCAAGGTGCGCAGCAGGCCCAGGGCTTTGTCGTCCACCACAATTCCCCCCGCGGTGGACTGGTCGGCATAAATCAGCGCAAAGGGCTGCCCCTTGATTTGCAAGGGCAAAAGCAAGAATGACGGGGCATTGAGCCCCGAGCGGTACCACTCGGGCAAACGCGCCTGCATGCGCGGCTCGGTGGCGTCATTGATCAGCGTATCGGCACCGCGCAAACACACGGCGGCGAACAGATCGCCCTGCGCCTTGAGTGGCACCTTCATCGCCCGCACCGCGGCCTCACTGCCCTCACCAAGGCCAAAACGGCCCGTCAGCACCTCGGTTTTGGCGTCGCGCAGGCAAAACACCATGCGCCTGAATCCGAGCGCCCGGAACATGGTTTCCAGAATCATGCGCAACACGTCGTTGAGCTGAAAGCTCTCGACCATGGCGTTGGTGATGTCCTGAATGCCCGCCGCCAGTACCTCGTTGACCTGGGCAACGGACACCGCGCCACCGGCCTGCGATGCAAGCACCGCGGGCAGGGGCTGTGTCTCGCTGGCGCGCAACTCGTGCGATTTCAGCGCATCTTCCGGCGTGGCCGAAGCACCTTCTGGGGCGGGCAGTTTCAGCAATCGGGCGGCAGGCGTGCCGGGCTCCACCCGCAGGTCCAGCGCCTCGGCCAGTGCCACCAGCTTGTGGCGGGCCCGCAAAGTGGCCTCGGCAATGGACTCGGCAGACAGCGCCAGCGTGCGCGCGTAGCGGGTACCGATTTGCACCAGATGCGATTCGATCTGGGCGGCCTGGCTGAACAACAGGGTGCTGGCCACTTCGTTGGCCGCCATGGCTGCCCAACGCAAGCGTTCTACCCCCTGCTCCGGCGCCCGCTGCATGGGCGACCCCATCGGTTTGCGCATGCAGCGCTGCAGACTCTCCGGCAAGCCCCAGACACGGGCGACCCCCACCCCAAGATCTTCAAACCCCAAGCCCAGCACCTGCACAGACGCGGATTCCTCGCCCCCCTCCATCCGCCCCGCGGCGACGAGGCTGCGGACCTGCAGGGCTTCTTCCGGAAAATAGAACTCGCACAACATGCGCCCCAGATTCTGGAACATGGCGCCAATGAAAGCTTCTTCGGCCGCCTGGCCAGCGCCGCACAATTCGGCCGCGACCGACCCGGCCATCATGGCGCGCAAGAACTCCTCGCGCATCTGGCTGGCATGGGCCTTGTCCTGCATGTGGTCCAGCAGCACCAGGCTGAGCGCCATGTTGCGCACCGCGTTGAAGCCCACCAGGCTCACCGCACGCGACACGGTGCTGATGGTGCCGCGGCTGGCATGGGCGTAGTGCACGCTGTTGACCAGGCGCAGCAGCTTGTTGGTCAGCGCCACGTCCTTCAAGATTTCGTGGGTCAGATCGCTGATGCTGTCGTCTTCGGAATTGGCCACCCGCTGGATGCGCGCCACCGAGTCCGACAGCGCCGGAAAGTCGCTCTTGTGCCGCATGCGCCGCAGCAAAAAATCCAGTGTCGCATTGCTCGATGCAGACGGGGCGCTGGCGGGCGCCGCCCACGCACGCAGTGCATCCCGAAAATCCCCCGCCGAGGCATACCGTTGGCCGGGGTCACGCGCCATGGCGCGCTGCAAGATGGCCCGCAGGCCGTCATCCACCCCCTGCCCCAGGTCCTCGGGCAGCGCCAGGTCTTCATTGGCAATGCGATACAGGGCCTGCCAGGTGTCCTTCTGGTGAATGAGCGGTTGGCCGGTCAGCAACTCGATCAGCACCAGCGCTGCGGAATACACATCCATCGAGGGCGCCGGAGCCGCTCCCGCCGCGGCCTCCGGGGCCAGGTAAGCGGGCGTGCCACTGGCCAGGTGGGCATCGGGCGTCGCCTGCACGGGCGCGGCCATGCCAAAGTCCATGACCCGCGCGTGGCGCTGGGCGTCAATCATGATGTTGGAGGGTTTGAGATCACGGTGAACGATGCCCGCCTGGTGCGCCGCCTGCAGGCCATCGAGCACATCCACCATCAACGCCACCGCATCGTGCGGGGTACAGCGCCCTTGCTGGGCCAGGTGCTCTGCCAGCGTCTTGCCCGGCACGTACTCAAAGACGATGTACGGCTGCCGTCCCTGCACGTCGGCTTCAAACACCGGCACGATGTACGGGTGGGCCAGGCGCCCCACATGGCGGGCCTCGCGCAGCCACTGTTCCAGCACCGACGGGTCCTGGTCTTGCATGGGGCGCATGAGTTTGATGGCCACCTCGCGCTGCAACCGCGGGTCCAGCGCCAGCCAGACGGTGGCCTGGGCACCGCGCCCCAGGAGTTTTTTCAGTTCAAACCGACCGAGGGAGGTGGGGGGCTTCTCGCTGGCCCCCAACGCCCAGCGTTTGGCGGTAGAAAGCGGGGCAAAATCGGTCATGGCTGCGGTGGCAAAACAGGGCGCCGCACGGCGTGGAGCCCTTGTGTTGCGTATCTTATGCCTGTGCCACACCGCCCAGAGCAGTGATTGCCCTGCCCCCTTCACTTTGTCACCCTCCCGTGTCCGCATGACCCGCATGACCACCACGCACCTTCTGTACCTGCACGGTTTTCGCTCGTCGCCGCAGTCGGCCAAGGCCCGGCAGATGGCCGCGTACGTCGCACAGCACCATCCGGACGTGACTTTCTGGTGCCCGCAGTTGCCGCCCTCTCCCCGCGCCGCCATGGCGCTGGTGATGCAAGGTGTTGCCCGTTGGCCACACCCCACGATGGCGGTGGTGGGGTCGTCACTGGGGGGCTTTTACGCCAGTTGGGTGGCCCAACAAACCCACTGCCCAAGCGTGATGCTGAACCCGGCTGTTCACCCTGCCCGCGACCTCGCGCGCTACATCGGCGAGCAGACCACCTGGCAAAACCCCACCGAACGGTTTTTCTTTCTGCCGGAATACATCGGCGAGCTGCAGACGCTGGGTACGCACACCCAGCCCCCCGCAGCACCGGAGCTGGTCATCATTGCGCAGGGCGATGAAGTGCTGGACTGGCGGGAAATGGCCGGGCGCTATCCACAGGCGCGGCAACGGGTGCAAGAGGGCGGCGACCACGCGCTCAGCAACTTCAGCGAGTATCTGCCGACGGTGGCGGAGTTTCTGGACCTCGCCTGAGCAGCGGACGCTAACGGCAACCCCGGCCGCTGCAGCCGCCATAATTTTGAGTGTTTTTGGCCTCTAGCGCTTGCCCATAAAGCGCTGACAGCTACCAAAATTATAGTAATCCAAACGCTCGCCGTGTCATCGGACCTCGGCAGACGCCTTGCCACCCGCCGGAGCCATCCACCGGGCGTAGTCTTTCGGATAAGCGATGCGGTAGCGCTTCATATGAAAGGCCGCTTCATCGTCTTTGCCCAACATCACGGCGCTTTCGATCACCGCCTGGATGACGCGCGGCTCCGGGGAATAGTGCAGCAAGTGTTTGGCCTGCTGGTTCACGCGCTGCGCGTTCTCCCGGGTCAAACCCGTTGTGGTCAATTGCGCAAACTCCAGCTGGTTGGAGAACAACAAGGACTGCGTCACCTTCGACTGCACGTTGTCCCGGTACGCAGCCGCGCGATCGGTGTTCGCTTTGTAGAGCTGGCTCACCCGGAAATAGTCCCACGCCGCCAAGCCACAAACGGCCCATACCAGGACGGCTCCCGCGCCCAAAATCAAAGCGGGTGCAGCCCCCCGCGCGCGCAAGGGCGACTGCGGCCACAACAGCAAGGCCATTGCAAAAAGAGCGGCGATCTGAAACGGCCCATACCAAAGCGGGTATTCCAGCAGGCTGTGCAACCCGATGATGGCCAACACGCCCCAGGCCAACTGGCGCTCTGGCCGGTCCTCACGCCAAGGCAGCGACGCCAGGCACCACACCCCAAAAGCCCCGCACAACAACACGGCGGCAGGCAACCCCAGTTCTACCGCCAGATGCAATGGCAGGTTGTGCGCGTTGTCCAGCAGCACACAAAAGCGCTCGCCCGGAAACAGCGTGACGTAGTGCGCGTAGTCCAGCTCGCCCCAACCCCAGCCCACCCAAGGCTTCTGCGCAATCAGGGTGAACATGTTGGACCACAGCGCGCGCCGACTGGTGCAGGGGTCCGAATCGTCGGTGAACCGGTGGAACAGCGCATCGGAATGAACGCCCTGAAACCGCCACAGCAGCTCTGGCAGCACCCAGGCCGCCACCAAATACAGGCCCGCGCCCCACAACGCCAGCCGCAGCGCAGGCCCGGCGCCGGTGCGCTGCCACAGCACCAGCAAGCCCACCACCAACAGCCACTGCACAGCGCCCGTGCGTGAAGCCGTGGCGGCGCCCGCCGCGGCAAGGATTGCCAGTAGCAAAATCGCCAGCCAGTGGACTGAAACCCAAGACTGGCCGCGCGCGGTGGCAGGGCTGATGGAGCCTGCTCGGAACCCCTCCCGCAGTCGTGCCCAACCATGCAGCGCAAACCACAACAGCGCCCACGCCCCCAGGGCCAGCAGTGTGGCCTGCTGGTTGCGCTGGCGCAGGTTGCCCGGGGCTTGCCCGGGCTGCGAGGGATGAATCCACGGCCCCCAGCCCACGTCGCCCGCCGCGTACTGCACCAGCCCGATGCCGCTGGACACCACGGCCGCCAGCACCAGGCCCCCGGCCAACAGCCGACCCCAGCTTTCGGCCCCTACTGCGCGTGCACGCCCTGGGTACGCACCTCCTGCCGACCACGCCCCCACCGCCAGCAGCACCGCGCCACACACCCAAGATGTCACCAGCGGCCAGAAGTTGGAGATGGGGGAATCGGTGTACGCAAAAAGGAAGGGCAGCGCCACCGCCAGGAGGCACAACGGCGCAGAAATCAACGGCATCTCAACGGAAAAAGTCAGTCATGGGTAGCCCGGAATCATAGGGTCTGGCGCCAGCGCCTGCCCGCGCCCGGACGCCACCGCCGCCCATGGGACAATCCCCGCCATGCATGCATTGTTTGAAGAAGCCGGCAAGTTCATGGCCGGTCGTATCCTGTCGGAAGCTGATACATCGGCCCAGGTCGAGCTCGATTCGGGCAAACGGGTCAAGGTCAAGTCCGCCAACATCCTCCTGAAATTCGAGAAACCGGCCCCCGCCGAGCTGATCGCCCAGGCCCAGGCCGTGGCCGAGACCATTGAGCTGGACCTGGCCTGGGAGTTCGCGCCCGAGGACGAGTTCGGCTTTGCCGACCTGGCGCGGGACTACTTCTCCGAGAACGCCACGCTGGTCCAGCAGGCCGGCGCGCTGTTCCGCCTGTACGACGCACCCCACTACTTCCGCCGCGCGGGCAAGGGGCGGTTCAAAAAGGCTTCGGCAGAGATCCTGCAGCAGGCCCTGGCCGCCATCGAGAAGAAAAAGGCCGTGCTGGCGCAGATCGACGACTGGGCCGCAGCCCTCGGACGCGGCGAATGCCCGCAGCCCATCCGCGACCAGCTCTACAAAATTTTGTTCAAGCCGGACAAGAACGCGCCCGAATACAAGGCCGTGGTCGAGGCCAGCCGCGCCACACACACCGCGCCGCTGGATCTGCTGCAAAAGGCCGGTGCCATCGATTCAAGCTACCAGTTCCACTGGAAGCGCTTTTTGTTCGACAACTTCCCCAAGGGAACCGGGTTTCCGGCGCTCACCGCACCCCAGCCCCCGGAC
Organism: Acidovorax sp.; assembly: GCF_046291265.1. Classification (GTDB taxonomy): domain Bacteria; phylum Pseudomonadota; class Gammaproteobacteria; order Burkholderiales; family Burkholderiaceae_C; genus Acidovorax. Next base: position 16,275 of record NZ_JBKBTV010000033.1, read on the forward strand.
GACCTGCCCCTGGCCACGGTCCAGGCCTACTCCATCGACGATTCGCAGACCACTGAAATCGACGATGCGCTGTCCGTTCAGGGCCTGGGCACGGGCACCGTGGTGCTGGGCATTCATATTGCAGCGCCCGGCCTGGCCATCGTGCCGGGCTCGCCACTGGACCAGCTGGGCCGCAACCGGCTGTCCACCGTCTACATGCCAGGCTACAAGATCACCATGCTGCCCGACGAGGTGGTGCAGATCTACACGCTGGACGAAGGCCGCGCCAACCCCGCCGTGTCGCTGTATGTGACCGTGAACGAAGCCACGCTGGAGATCACCGGCACCGAGACCAAACTCGAACGGGTGCCTGTGGTGGCCAACCTGCGCCACGACCAGCTGGACCACATCGTGACCGAGGCGTGGCTGACCGACCCCGAAGTTCAGGTCGAAAACACCCCTCAGCGCTTGCTGGATCTGCGCGAGCAGCTATCATTTTTGCACCGCCTGGCCAAAAGCCTCAAGGCGCAGCGCGAAGTGGTTCGTGGCAAGCCCGAGAACTTCAACCGCCCGGACTACAACTTCCGCTTGGTCGGCAACGACCGGGGCGAGCCCAATGGCTCCGAGCAAGTACAGATCACCACCCGCCAACGCGGCGCCCCGCTGGATTTGATCGTGGCCGAAGCCGCCATCGTGGCCAACAGCACCTGGGGCCTGATGCTGGCCGACCACGGCGTGCCCGGCATCTACCGCAGCCAGGCCAGCATGGCGCCGGGCGTGAAGGTGCGCATGGGCACCAAGGCGCTGCCGCACGCAGGCATCGGCGTCAAAGCCTATTCATGGGCCACCTCGCCCCTGCGCCGCTATACCGACTTGGTCAACCAGTGGCAGATCATTGCCTGCGCACGCCACGGCAAAACTGCGGCGCTGGCGGCACCCTTCAAGCCCAAGGATGCGGACCTGTTCTCCATCATCAGCAGCTTTGACGCCGCCTACAGCGCCTACAACGGCTACCAGGGCGGCATGGAACGCTTCTGGACGCTCAAATATGTAGAGCAAAACGGCATCACCGAGCTGAACGCCACCGTCTTCAAGGAAGGCCCCGGCGGCAGCTTTTTGGTGCGGGCAGACGACATTCCGCTGGTCTTCCCGGTGCTGGGCGCGCAAAACCTGCCACGCGGCGCGCGCCTCAAAGTCAAGCTGGGCGAGGTGGACGAGATCACGCTGGACATCCACGGCACCGTGATCGAGCGCCTGGATGACCCAGCCGACACCAGCGATGACGGCCCGGTGGAAGATTCAGAGGCGGAAGACGACGACACCGTGGCGGGCCCGATCGCCATTGCGGTGGATGTGAACGAGGCGCCTGCCGAATCCCCTGCGGCAGCCACTGCACCCTAACCCCCTCTGATAATTGCCGGCGATGAAACTGCCCTCCTTCCTCCGCACCTTCAGCACGCTGCAGCTGGCGCTGGGCATCTCGGTGGCCGTGCATGCCGCGCTCATCACCGTGCGTTTTGTCGACCCGGTGAGCTTCAACCGCGTGTTCCAGGACACGCCGCTCGAAGTCATCCTGGTCAACGCCAAGTCCAACGAGCGCCCTGACAAAGCCCAGGCGATTGCCCAGGCCAGCCTGGCGGGCGGCGGCGAAGCAGAAAAAGGCCGGGCCACCAGCCCGCTGCCGTACTCAGCGCTGACGGCCATTGGCGACGACTTTGAAGAACAGCAGCGCAAGATGGATGCGATGCAAGAGCAGCAGGCCCAACTGCTGGCCCAGTTGCGCAAGCAGCTGGCCACCATGCCCGCGCCCGACCCGCGCAAGCCCAGCCAGAGCGCCGAACAAGTCTCAGAGCAGGAAAAGCGCCGCCAGCTCGTCAAGCTGCTGGCCGAGATTGAAAAGCGCATCAACGAAGAAAACTCGCGCCCCAAGAAGCGCTACATCAGCCCCGCCACACGCGAGGAGGCGTACGCCATCTATTACGACGCGCTGCGCCGCAAGGTAGAAGACAAGGGCACCGAGAATTTCCCCGAACAAGGCGGGCGCAAGCTGTATGGCGAGCTGACCATGATCGTCACCGTCAACCACGACGGCAGCGTGCTGGAGACCGAGGTGGTGCAGGGCTCGGGCAACCTCACGCTGGACCGCCGCGCCGAAGCCATCGCGCGCGCAGCCGGGCCGTTTGGCACGTTCAACACCGACATGCGCCAGAAGGCCGACCAGATCGCCATGGTGGCGCGCTTCAAGTTCACGCGCGACCAGACGCTGGAAACCACTGTGAGGTGACCGGCAATGCAGCACACGCCCAGCTTTGACGACGGCCGCCCGTCCTTTGACGCCGAGTTCGCACTTGGGCTCATCGGAAAGTGTGTATTGGTCGGAATGACAATCGAAGACAAAAGAGGGAGCACAAAACGCCAAGAGCAGTTTTTTGGCTTTGTCACCTCTGCTGAAGCCGGTGTAGGGATCGAGCTGCAGTTGCAAGGTTCTCGATGCGGCGAGGTGAAGTGGCTGCCGCCGGCGACACATGTATTCAACGCTGCTGCGCCGGGGACCTATCGTCTTCGCAGTACAGGGGAAGAGGTTGTGGATCCAGATTTCACAGCCACGTGGATCGTTGTCCAGCCTGATGCATAAATCACCTGCCAACGGAATTCAAACAACCGACTCTTTCCCATTTTGCCCAGTGATAAATGTAAATAGCGCATTCGCTGGCTAAATCGCAGATCGTTATAAGAGCTACCCGGGGCTGCTCTCTCGCACCCCAAGAACCTTGACCATGAGCCACCCCCCCGATCTTTACTGCGTGATGGGCAACCCCGTGGCGCACAGCCGCTCGCCCGCCATTCACGCGCGTTTTGCCGAACTGACCGGCGAGTCCATCGCGTATGAGCGCCGCCTGGTGCCCATGGACGGTTTTGCCCAGGGCGTGCGCGACTTCGTGGCCCAGGGTGGGCGCGGCTGCAACGTCACCGTGCCGTTCAAGACCGATGCACCGGGCCTTGCCACCGAACGCAGCGAGCGCGTGCAGCTGGCGGGCGCGGCCAACACGCTGACCTTCCGCGCGGACGGCAGCCTCTACGCCGACAACACCGACGGCCTGGGCCTGGTGGCCGACATCACGCGCAACGCGGGCGTATCGCTGGCCGGGCGCGACGTGCTGCTGGTGGGCGCGGGTGGCGCCGCCGCCGGGGTGTTGGGCCCGCTGCTGCTGGCGGGCGTGCGGCACATCACCGTGGCCAACCGCACGCTGGCCAAGGCAGAGGCCCTGGTGCAATCGCACTTCGCACTTGCAACGCTACAAAATTCAGAGCTACTAGCGCTTATTCCACAAGCGCTAGAGGCCAATTTCGACGTAATTATCAATGCCACAGCCAGCAGCCTGACCGGTGCCGATGTGCCGGTGCCCGCCAGCGTGCTGCGCCCGGGTTGCCTGGCCTACGACATGATGTACGGCCCCGCGGCCCAGGGTTTTCTGGACTGGGCCCAGCGCCACGGCGCCGTGCCACGCGACGGCCTGGGCATGCTGGTAGAGCAGGCAGCCGAAGCCTTTTTGCTGTGGCGCGGCGTGCGCCCTCCCTCGGCCCAGGTGCTGCGCGAAATGCAGCAACAAGCCTCTGCCTGACCCCAGGAGCATTCCGCCATGAAAGCCGTGTTGCGCTGGTTGGGTTGGGTGGTCTTGGCCTTTGTGGCCCTGCAGCTGTTTTTTGTGCTGCGCATTGCGGCCATGACCGTGATCGACCCCGAATCCACCAGCTTTCAGCGATCCGAAGCCTGGACCCAGCTGTCCACCACCGGCCAGGTGCGCTGGCGCCAACAGTGGATGCCCTACGCCAGCATCTCCGACCAGCTCAAACGCGCCGTCATCGCGTCGGAAGACGACAGCTTTGTGACCCACGACGGCGTGGACTGGAACGCCATCGAAAAAGCCTGGGAGCGCAACGCCAAAGCCGAAGCCCTGGCCAGCAAAGCCCAGGCCCGCGCCCCCGACCGCCCCGTGCGCGCAGCCAAAATCCGCGGCGGCTCCACCATCACGCAACAACTGGCCAAGAACCTGCTGCTGTCCGGCGAACGCACCCTGCTGCGCAAGGGACAGGAGTTTGTGCTCACGCTGCTGCTGGAGCAACTGCTGAGCAAGCAGCGCATCCTGGAGATTTATCTGAACAGCGTGGAATGGGGCGAAGGCGTGTTTGGCGCCGAGGCGGCGGCGCAGCACTATTTCCGCAAAAGTGCCAGCAAGCTCAGCGCGAGCGAGGCCGCGCGGCTGGCGGTGATGCTGCCTGCGCCCAAGCGGTTTGAGAAGGCGCCGGGGTCTGCGTATCTGGCGGGGAGGACGCGGACGATTCTGGGGCGGATGGGGAGTGCGGAGTTGCCTTGACCGCGGGGCGCATGATGAAGGATCAGGACCGTTCCATGTAGTGTGGTGGCAGCAAGTGCAGAGTGGGCGAATTCGTCCAAGAGCGGACGTTGACAGTTCGGGCCCAGTTGAGATGAAAGGCAGAGTGATGGAGGTAGCCGATGAAGTGCGAATCGATCTTCGAACGGTCTCAAACTCGCATGAGCTTCATCAACTCTTGATGACTGCGCTGGGTTTCCCGACATGGTATGGCCGAAACTGGGACGCGTTCTGGGACGCCATAACCGGATTAGTGCATATGCCTCGTCGCCTGTGCTTCGCCGGTTGGACCGACTTCGAGCAGCGGTTGCCTCACGAGGCAAAGCATCTTCGCGATAGCCTCTCTCAAATGAAGTTAGATTTCCCGGCTGAGGCCCCCGATGTTGCCTACGGACGAAGCGGCACTCGGCCAGAAGTAGCCAGTGGCTAACGAAAGCGGATGCCTAAATGACTGGCGAACAGCAGGGAGGCGAAAGCAAGCCAATCGGACGTCCGCTTCGATTGCCATCGATGTTAGACATCAACCGCACGGTGCTTTCCCATTCGACAGTTCACCGCACTCTTCTTAGGGTTCAGCAGCTCTGTAGGGGTAGGTTGTGATCCGAAGGTCAATTCCCAATGCAGCCATGCGGGCCAGATGAGAGGCGCCGAGATCGGTGTGAATGGGGTTTGCCTCCAGCCCGCCGTCGAAACCGTAGTCGAAGACTCGGGCTGTACAACTTTGCAGAATGCCGGTTCCTTCCGGGGAGAGTCCTTCCAGCAGGTCCAAGAAGTGTTCCGTACAGGCGCCAGGACTAACGTGCAGCGCACCGCCGATGAGGGGTTCAACCGAGAGTCTGAACCCAGCAGGAACTCGCCCGCAAAGGAGGATGAAGACTCGATGCTCGAACTCCTCTGCCAAGGGAGCTAGGTCTGAGGACGACTCCAACTCAAGATCCAAGTTGAGGAACGACGCTGGAACTGACGCGATTCGTGACATTGACACCTAACGAATTCAGACCTTGTAGCCTGTGAGGTGGCTATAGCCCGTGGACGCCCGCTCGACGGAAGGGCTAGGAATCCTGGGTACCAAGAACTCGCCCGAGGTTCAGTTGGAGCACCTCGGCCTTTTCGGGTGTGGGTGCATTTGAAATGGCCAGAGTGGCTGCAATTTTTGCCTCACTTCTTCGATTAAGTGCAAAAAGTACGTGCGCTTCAACAACACGCGTGAGCCAATCTTTTGGGGCACTGTCAATGGATGGACCCAGAGTTTCCAATGCACGCTCAGGCGCTCCATGATGAAGCAGTTGCTCTGCGAGAAAGTAGCGGGCCATGATTGCGGTGGGTGACCCCGCCATGTTTCCTTGAGCAAGCACAGCCGCTAGTGACTTCTCCAGCTGTACAGTTGCTTGACCATGCTTCCCGAGTTCGTTCAACACGCACGCGTACTCGCCGTAATAAGCCGATAGGCCGAAGTGTTTCGGGTCTGCCAGGGAAATGGCTTGTTGATACAGAAGCTCCGACTGCTCATGATGACCCGCCTGCCACTGGTCAAACGCTTCACCGGCTATTTTCCCTGCCCTGGGTTGGTCAATCATTTTTGGATGCTACGCAATGTATGCAGACGGGAAAGGAAGTATCGCTCAAGGTCGCCTAAGGGCCCAAAGCAGAACATGAGCGGATGGCGCCAATCAAACTGAACCAGCCAGCACCGCCACGTATCATCCCCGCCATGCTTGCCAAGTTGATGAGTTTCCTTTTGCTGGGGATCGTGCGGTTTCTGACCGGTTCCCAGGCCCGCTGGTATGGCTGCCCGCCCAAGGCCGAGCAGCGCATCTATTTCGCCAACCACCAGAGCCATGCCGACATGGTGCTCATCTGGGCGGCGCTGCCGGAAGAGCTGCGCAGCATCACGCGGCCCATAGCGGCCAAGGACTACTGGACCAAGACGCCGTTCCGCCAGTGGATCACCACCGCCGTGTTCAACGCCGTGTATGTGGACCGCCAGGCCACGCCTGCGCGCGCCCCGGCGCCTGTGGCGGCTGAACCAGCCGGTGGGCTGGACGCGGCAGCCGCCGCCTCTGCCAGCGCGGACACCGCCATGGCGGGCGGCCCCGACCCCTCACCCGACGCACCGCCCCGCGCGCCCAGCCCTGAGGCACTGCGCGCCGCCCTGCCCGAGTCCGACCCGCTGGCGCCGCTGGTGCGTGCGTTGGAAAGCGGCGACTCGATCGTGATCTTTCCCGAAGGCACGCGCGGCCATGGCGACGAGCCGCAGCCGTTCAAGTCGGGCCTGTTCAAGCTGGCGCAGATGTTTCCGCAAGTGGTGCTGGTGCCCGCCTGGATCAACAACGTGCAGCGCGTGATGCCCAAGGGCGAAGTGGTGCCAGTGCCCATACTGTGTTCAGTGACCTTCGGGGCGCCGGTGCAGCTGGAACCGGGCGAAGAACGCCGCCCCTTCCTCGACCGCGCGCGCCGTGCAGTCATCGCGCTCAGGGAAGTCTGAACATGAACAACTTCCTCCGCAATTTGACTGCCACCCAACAGGTCGGCGCCCTGTTCCTGGTGATGTTTGGCATCCTGTCCATCGTCACCATCTGGGCCTTTGTGCGCAATCTGCGCGAACACGCCAGCGACGACCCCGAGTCCGAAGCCCGCGTCCTGGAAGCCAAGCGTTTCTGGGGGCTGCTCAAAACATCCTGGATGATGGCGTCCGTCTTCTGGATTGGCTGGGTGCTGGGCGACACGGTAGCCACCGTGCTGTTCGCCATCGTGGGCTTTTTTGCGCTGCGCGAGTTCATCACGCTATCGCCCACGCGGCGTGGCGACCACCGGAGTCTGGTGCTGGCGTTTTTTGTGGTGCTGCCGCTGCAGTTCTGGATCGTGGGTACCAAACACTTTGACCTGTTCACAGTGTTCATCCCGGTCTACGTGTTTCTGGCCCTGCCCGTGGTGAGCGCGCTGGCGAATGACCCACAGCGTTTTCTGGAGCGAAACGCCAAGCTGCAGTGGGGCATCATGGTCTGCGTGTACGGCATGAGCCATGTGCCCGCGCTGCTGCTGCTGGACTTTCCGGGCTACCGCGACAAGGGCGCGTTCCTCGTTTTCTTCCTGGTGTTTGTGGTGCAGACCTGCATGCTGGTGCAACACCTGCTGGGGCGGCGTTTTCCACACAAGCCCGTCGCGCCGCAAGTGAGCCAGAGCTTTCAGTGGACGAGCTGGCTGGCGGGTGTGGCGGCGGGTGGCCTGGCCGGTGGCCTGCTGTCGTTCATCACCCCGTTCAAACCCGGCCAGGCGCTGGGCATGGCGCTGCTGGCCTGTGTCGCAGGCAGCCTGGGGCACCTAGTGATGAAGGCTTTGAAGCGCGACCGCGGCATCAAGAGTTGGGGCATGCAGGGCATGTCGGTCACCGGCGCGGGTGGCTTGCTCGACCGGGTGGATGCGCTGTGTTTTGCGGCACCCGTGTTCTTTCATTCGGTGCGCTGGTACTTTGGCCTGTGACCGGTCGGCAGGCAATTTTTAAGCCAAATTGGCCGCTAGCGCTTGATGGTAAAGCGCTAACAGCTATTAAATAGTGAGCAAATGCGCATCTTAGGTATTGACCCTGGCCTGCAGACCACCGGCTTTGGCGTGGTGGACATGGACGGTCACAAGCTCAGCTACGTGGCCAGCGGCACCATCCGCACCACCACGCTGTCGCTGGGCGACCTGCCGGGGCGCCTGAAGATTTTGTTTGACGGCATCTCCGAGGTCGCAGCCCGCTACGAGCCCGACGTGGCCTCGGTCGAGATCGTGTTCGTCAACGTGAACCCGCAGTCCACCCTGCTGCTGGGCCAGGCACGCGGCGCCTGCATCACCGCCCTGGTGGCCAGCAACCTGCCGGTGGCCGAATACACCGCGCTGCAAATGAAAAAAGCCGTGGTCGGCCACGGCCGCGCGGCCAAAAGCCAAGTGCAGGAAATGGTGCGCCGCCTGCTCAGCCTACCGGGCCTGCCGGGCACCGACGCGGCGGATGGCCTGGGCATGGCGATCACGCACGCGCATGCGGGGGCGGCCATGGCGCGGTTGGGCGAGGCCGCGACGCTGAACCGGCGGCAGCATGCGATGTACAAGGGTGGGCGGAGTTATTGACAACAGAGTGAGCCGCCGCCTCCGGCGCGGTGGCGGCACGGTTTTGTACTCCACGAGTCCTTCGCATTCAACCTCTCAATCGCAGTACTCAAACTTGGCGATTGGTTTTGAAGCAATGTCTTTCGCCAGCTTCCGCGCCAGCACTACCGATTCGTGGGACGCCTCAAAGTACGCCCCCACTCCGCCCCAATAGAAACCACGCGGGCCGCGGCAGAGCATCACAATCGCTGGCGTTGTAGACACGGCAAAGCTGTCGCCACTGTCAACCACCACTTCATACCGGACTCGCTTCATGGCGGGGCCGCGCAACGTCTCCAGCACCCGCGCCTCGTAAATGTGGCGCTCCTCTGTCGCTGTGGGAATTTCTCCGCGCCGACGAAGCTTGGGCGGCGGGCGCCCGCTGGGGATGGGCTCAATGGTGATGCGGGTGTGCACCACTACAAGCGCATAGGGCGTCATCGCCATGGCGTGGGCCATGCCATCTTGCTCTTCTGCGGTCAAGGGATTGGGGGTGACTTTTGCTTGTTCCATTCCAGAGAGCGGCTCGGCAGCCAAGTCGGCGATATTCACCACCACAGCCAAAGTCAGCGCAACACCGCAACGCATGAGCCAGCTTAAGCAGCCCTTACTCGCGGACTGTCCAAATGGCGGTAGTGCATCACCAACGCAGCTCGCTGCCCACTCGGCACGACCACTATCCATCAACACGCTCGAAGGGTTTGTCATTGATCCTCCAGTCGGCTGCCTAGATTTACGGCGGGGCATGGTTTCTTGTACACCGTCACGTGCTTGCTTGCGACTTCGCATCGCCAATAAGGCAAATCGGCTGTCGGCGCGAATCAGCCAAAAAGCGGAGTTCAGCCTCATGCAAGGCTACATGCACCCGCCCACTTTGCTCAAGCGCACTGCGCATCGCTTGCCAGCCAGGATCGGCTTCGCTGATTGCAACGTGTGTGCCATCGAACAATGCCCCCCACAAGACCCAGGTTTCGCCGATGAACCCTGCGTGAGAAGCCAGGTCAAGACGCGCCAATTGATCGATTAGCGCAGGCGACAGGGGCACCAGCGTTGGGCTCGAAGAAGGATATCCACGCGCACGCCGCTTGGCGATGGCGTCCAAAAAATAGCGATTGATCCGGTCAACCCAGTCCATCAGCCAAGTTTCCATTCCATGCGGGTAACAAAATCATATGTTTTGGTGCCAGCCTTTTCACCCACAGCGGCACCCGCTGCCCCAAAACCAAATGCGCCCACAATCCCGCCGATAAGACAACCGCCGCCGGTACCAAGCTCGCCTATGACGGGCAAAATCAGGCTCGGAGACAACAACGCGGCACCTGCAAGACAGCCAGCCCAAGCGCCTCCCGCACCCCCAGCAGCACCGCCCACGATAGCCCCCGCCTGTCCGGATGCAACGCGCGAGCGATCTTGCGGAGCAGCTTGGGAGATGATGACCCCCGACAGAGAGATTTGAATGATGATGGCGGCCGGGCCAGCGCCCCGCACGGTGGCTGCGAAGCGGTTAACCGAACTACGGCTTTTACCCACGCTGGTCAGCACCGCTTCAATGCTGCCTTTGCGTGCAACAAGCTGATCCAGGGTCGGCAAGCTGCTGGATGGCTTCAACAGTTCCGAGTAGATGCGCCCCCATGGACTGAGCCGCTGGCGCATTTGCATGACCAGTGCATTCCGTTGCCCCTCTACAAGTGCGCGGGCTTCCTGCGCAGTAACGTTCCCACGCAACAGCAACGCATTGGCTTGGCGCGATATGGCTTGGTTGGCTTGGTCATAGCTCTTGCGCATGAATGCATCCCAGCTTTGCGTCGCGCCGACCGCATAGCTGCCCTCTACCGCGACTTGAACGACTGGGCTGTAGAGATATTGCTGTTCTTCTTGCGTCGCCATGGGGTGATCCAAACTCTTTGGTTCAAGCCACTTGCGTCTTCATCCGCTCCGCCCGCTCCTTGGGCGACGGATGGGTCGACAAGAAGCTGGTCGATTCGCTGCCCGACATAGCGGCCAGCTTTTCCAGCGCGGTCACACAGGCGCCCGGTTGGTAACGCTTGGCCTTCATGAAACCCATCGCGTAGTCATCAGCCTCGCGTTCGTTGCTTTGCGAGTGCTGGGCGCGCACCACTTTTTCAAACAGCTCACCCAGTTGCGAGTCGGCAATGGCGCCAGCGCGGCTGTTGCTGGCCGACACGGCGTTGCGCAGGGCACTGGTGCGCAGGGCGGCCTGGATGCGGGCTTTGCTGTGGCCTTTTTTGACGTGGCCGATTTCGTGGCCGATGACGTAGCGCACTTCGTCGTCGGTGAACTTGTCCATGAGGCCGGAGTACACGCGGATGGTGCCGTTGGCCATGGCGAAGGCGTTGATGTCGGGGGTGAGGTAGACCTTGAAGTTCATCTTCAGGCCGTCATACGTGCCCAGGCCTGAGGTGAGTTTGGTCAGGCGCGAGGCGTAGGGGCTGCCTGCGGGGGCGATGCGGTTTTGGCGGTCGCTTTCGGCGGCCATCTGGTCAAAGGCCGACTTCACCTCTTCGTCGGTCAGCGATTCGGATTTGGCCAGGTCTTTGCCTGCGTCCAGCATCTTGCCCAGGTCGAACTGGGCCCACACGGGGGATACGGCGCTCACGCCAGAAGCCAAGGTCACGAGCGTCAACAATTTACGGCGGTCCATCTGGGGTTCCCTCTCTCTCTATCTATCAGTGGTTGGTTTTGTGAATGCTTTGTTTTATTGAGCAACCGTCTGCAAGCATTGGTTCTCAAGTGCGCCGAAATATAGCCACGCAAACCCCTGTTTCCGGGGGTGCGGCATGTCTGCAGATGTAAGACCTGTGTGCCGATGCTGGACGCGGGGTGGGACAGCAGCGGTCTGAACCCGGCGGCAACGCGAAGCGCAGGCGCTGCCAAGGCGGCCGAAAGAAAATTTAAGGCGAAAAGTGCCTCTAGCGCTTATCCATAAAGCGCTGATAGCTATCAATAGATGAGTAATCTAAGAGCTGCCGATGCGATGGGATAGAGAGGCTCGCGCGGAAAGCCAAACCGGTCTGCGGCCCGCTACCGCAGCGGTCTCTGTTTCTGCTTCTGCCTCTCAGCGCCCCAGGCCGCGCTTGAGTTCTTTGAGAAGCAGCAGCACCTGATTGGATGCATGGCGGCAGCTGCTGTTGAGCAATTGCACGGCCTTTTGCTGCTCGCCCGCCTGGAACAGCGTGACCACTTCGGCCGCCTGCTGGTGAAAGTATTTGTGCCGCGCCACCAGCATGTCAAAAGCGGGGTAATGCCCCAGCCGCACGCGCCCCGTGCCATACAGCCAGCGGCCCAGGTCACAGCGGTCGTCATGGCAAATGCGTTCGGGCCGCATCACCTCTTCGGAGCGGCGGTTGACCATGTCCTGCAGCTGCAAGCGCCAGCCTTCGTGGCTGGCAATGGCAGCGTCAATGTCGATCTCGGTCATCAGCGTGGCCGCGTAGTCGGCGTCCAGCACCAGTTCGCTGCCGTTGTCTTCCATGGCCCAGGTGGTGTCCTGGCTGTCAGGATCCTGCTCCTTGATCTTGAACAAACGACTGAAAAAACCCATGTTTGATCCCTTTTGCAGCCTGTTGCGCCGGGCGCCGTGCAGGCACCCACAGAAAAGCTTTGAAACATTTTGTGGGGGCTTGCGGGTTTTGGCTACCAAAAAATCACCAACTGGTGAAAACCGCTGCAGACGACCCTGCTGCCGCTGCCAGCTCTGCGCTGCCGGCCTGCACAAAAGCAGCCGCAGCCAGACAATGCGCCCATGACCACCACCGCCCCCCGCCCCGCCCTTTCGATGCTTGACCTGGTTTCCGTTCGCGAAGGCGGAACCGTGGCTGATGCCCTGCAGATTGCCTTGCGCACTGCGCAACATGCTGAAAAGCTCGGTTTTGCCCGCTATTGGCTGGCCGAGCACCACAACATGGCGGGCATTGCCAGCTCGGCCACCGCCGTGCTGGTGGGTCACATTGCCGGTGGCACTTCGCGCATCCGCGTCGGCTCGGGCGGCGTGATGCTGCCCAACCATGCCCCGCTGGTCGTGGCCGAGGCCTTTGGCACGCTGGCCGAGCTGTACCCCGGCCGCATCGACCTGGGCCTGGGTCGCGCGCCGGGCACCGACCAAGCCACCATGCGCGCGCTGCGCCGCAGCCGGGTGGAGACAGCAGACGATTTTCCGCAAGACGTGGCCGAGTTGCAGCGACTGCTGGCGCCCGCCGAGCCCAACCAGCGCCTGATCGCCATGCCCGGTGCGGGCACCAATGTGCCGATCTGGCTGCTGGGCTCCAGCCTGTTTTCGGCGCAATTGGCGGCGGAACGCGGGCTGCCCTATGCCTTTGCCTCGCACTTTGCGCCGCGCCTGTTGCACCAGGCCATCGACCTGTACCGCAACCTGTACCGCCCTTCTGCCGCTTGGCCCAAGCCTTATGTGGCGATTGGCGTGCCTTTGATTGCAGCGCCGACGGACGACGAGGCGGACTATCTGGCCAGCAGCACCTACCAGCGGGTGCTGGGCATTTTGACGGGCGACCGCCGCCGCCTGCTGCCCCCCATCGAAAACTACACCGCGCGCCTGCAACCACAGGAGCGCGCAGCCATTGGCGACTTTCTGGCGGCGGCGGTGATCGGCGGGCCCGACACGGTGCGTGCGGGCCTGGCGCACCTCGCCGAGGCCACGGGGGCGGACGAGCTGATGCTGGTGACCGATGTCTACGACCCGGCGCTGCGCCTGCGCTCGTTGGACATTGCGGCCCAGGCGCACGCCGCGCTCACGGCCGGTGGCGAAGCTGTGGCCACCTGAACCCGCAAAGGGCGGTGAACTGCTGGCGCGTCATCCCGCCATCACGCCATCGCTTCATCGCGCCAGATAGCCGCCGTCCACCGGGTAGTAAGCGCCGGTCACAAACGACGCCTTGTCCGACGCCAGCCAGGTCACCAGCTCGGCGACCTCTTCCGGCTGCCCCAGTCGACCGATGGGGTGCGCACCCACCAGCATTGCATTGAGGCCAGCGTCCTGAGCCAGCCCGCTGATCATGGGCGTGTGAATAAACGCCGGCCCGACGGAGTTGACGCGCACGCCCTGGGCGCTGTATTCGATGGCCGCCGCCTTGGTCAACCCCACCACCCCATGTTTGGCGGCGGTGTAGGCAGACGCGGTGGCAAACCCCACGGAGCCCAGGATGGAGGCCATGTTGATGATGGAACCGCCGCCGTTCTTGAGCATGGCGGCAATCTGGTACTTCATGCCGTAGAACACGCCCGACAGGTTGATGTTGATGACTTGCGCCCAGCCGTCCAGCGGGTAGTCGGCCGTGGGCGCTTGCGGGCCACCGATGCCTGCGTTGTTGCAGGCCACGTCCAGGCGGCCGTAGTGGGCAACAGTGTGGTTGACCAACGCTTCGCAGTCCTGTGGCTTGCCGACGTCCGCCGCCACAAAAATCGCATCGCCCCCGGCGGCGCGCACCAGGGCCGCGGTTTCTTCCCCCGCAGCCACGTTCACGTCAGACACCACCACCTTGGCGCCCTCGCGCGCCCACACCAGCGCAATCGCGCGCCCGATGCCCGACGACGCACCCGTTACCAATGCCACCTTGTTTTTCAGCATGAAAGACTCCTTGTTGATCAGACCGCCTGCAACCCGATGCCACAGATCCGTTTTTATTCTGCGCGCCCGGTGCGTCGGCACCTTGACCTGGGTCATGCCTTGGGTCATGCCTTGGGTCATGCCTTGGGCCGGGGTACTGGCGTGCGTCACCCGAGCAATGGGTAGCGGCTACCATCACGGTTTGCGGGCTTCGTCACCCGCACTGCCTGTTTGTTGTGTGATTCCCTGACATGACGCCCACGCTGCCGCTGCCTCCTCTTCACCACCCACGCCCGCATGCCCGCTTTTTCCTTTGAAGCCCTGGACGCCCAGGGCCAGACCCGCAAGGGCCTCATGGAGGCCGACACCGCAAAATCCGCACGGAGCCTGCTGCGGGCGCAAGCCCTGGTGCCGCTGGCGGTCGAGTTGGTGCAGACCGGCCAGTCGCTGGATGGCAGCTCGGCCGGGCTCAGCCAGCGGCTGTTCACCCGCCCCGTGTTTGGTGCCACGGCCTTGGCCATCTGGACGCGGCAGATTGCGGGGCTGGTGTCTTCGGGTCTGCCTTTGGAGCGCGCGCTCACGGCGTTGTCGGAAGAGGCCGACGACGAACGGCAGCGCCACCTCGTGGCCGCCCTGCGCGCCGAGGTCAACGCGGGTGCCACGTTTGCACGCGCCTTGTCGCAGCACCCGCGCGAGTTTTCGGACATCTACTGCGCCGTGATCGGTGCAGGCGAGCACAGCGGCAACCTGGGCCTGGTGCTGGATCGCCTGGCCGATGACCTCGAAGAACGCCAGGCCCTCAAAGCCAAGCTGGTGGGCGCCGCGTTGTACCCCGCCATCGTCACCATGGTGGCCATCGTCATCGTGCTGTTCCTGGTGGGGTATGTGGTGCCCCAGGTGGCGAGCGTGTTTGCGGGCAGCAAGCGGGCGCTGCCGTTTTTAACGGTGGCCATGTTGGGCATCAGCGCTTTTGTCCGCAATTACGGCTGGGTCATGCTGATCGCCACGGTCCTGATTGCGGTGGGCGGGCGTTGGGCACTGACCATCGAACATTTCCGCGAACGGTTTGATGCTGCCTGGCTCAACCTGCCGCTGGTCGGCAAACTGGCGCGCGGCTACAACGCCGCCCGGTTTGCGAGCACGCTGGCCATGCTGGCGGGCGCGGGCGTTCCCATCTTGAAAGCCCTTCAGGCCGCTGCCGAAACCCTGAACAACCGCGCCCTGCGGGCCGACGCGCTCGATGCGCTGGTGCTAGTGCGTGAAGGGGCGCCCCTGGCCTCGGCACTGGCGCAGAAAAAGCGCTTTCCGGGGCTGCTGTCGATGTTTGCGCGCCTGGGCGAACAGACCGGGCAATTGCCGGTGATGCTGCAGCGCGCGGCCAAGCAGTTGTCCACCGAAGTGCAGCGCCGCGCGATGCAACTGGCGACCATCCTGGAGCCGCTGCTCATCGTGGCGATGGGCCTGATCGTGATGATGATCGTGCTGGCGGTGCTGCTGCCGATCATTCAACTGAACCAGTTTGTGAAGTGACTCTATGGCTGTGACTCTGGACGACAAGCTGGTGGTGGCGATCTCCTCGCGCGCCCTGTTCAATTTTGAAGAAGAGAACCGTATCTTCGACCCGCTGGACCCGCGTCCCTACATGGAACTGCAACAGCAGCGGCTGCATGTGCCTGCCAAGCCGGGCGTGGCGTTTCCGCTGGTGAACAAGCTGCTGGCCTTCAACACACCCCAGGCCCGACCGGTCGAGGTGGTCATCCTGTCGCGCAACGACCCTGTCAGCGCGCTGCGCATCTTCCACTCGGCCCACAACGCAGGCCTGCCGCTGGAGCGAGGCGTCTTCACACAAGGGCGCGACCCGTTCAAATACCTGCGCCCCTTGGGCGCGCACCTGTTTCTATCGGCCAATGAAAAGGATGTGAGTGAGGCGCTGGCACTGGGCTTTCCGGCCGCGCGCGTGCTCACGGATTCAGCCGCTGCGGGCGTGAACTACCCCAAAGAGCTGCGCATTGCGTTTGACGGTGACGCCGTTCTTTTTTCCGACGAGGCGGAGCGCGTGTACCAAGCCGAAGGCCTCGCCGCGTTCCAGACGCACGAGATCAACAAAGCAGCGCTGCCCCTGTCGGGCGGCCCCTTCAAGCCGCTGCTGGCTGCATTGCACCAGTTGCAGCAGCAGGCCGATGTGTCGGGCATGCGCCTGCGCACCGCGCTCGTCACCGCACGCAGCGCGCCCGCGCACGAACGTGCGATCAACACGCTGATGAAGTGGAACCTGGCGGTGGACGAGGCCATGTTTCTGGGCGGCCTGGAAAAAGGCCCGTTTCTGCGCGAGTTCGAACCAGATTTTTTCTTCGACGACCAGACCGGCCACGCCACGTCGGCAGCCCGCCATGTACCTGCGGGGCATGTGAACAGCGGTGTTTCCAACCCGTCGCAGGTCACCGGCGACTGAGCGCAGCGCCGAGGGGCGGCACCGGGGCCACCGAGAAAATATGGGCCGCTGCGAAAAGTTCTGCAAAGCCTTGCAACGCTGCGTGAAAGCCTGCAAAGCCCCGGTTGCAATGCTCCCGCAACCACCCAACTGTGCAACCATCGCGGTCCCCGCACCGAAGGAAAACACGTTTTGCGTACAAGAATTTCACTCGCAGGCCTGGTGACCTGCTGGGCATTGGCTTGCGGCAGCGCATGGGCGCAGACACCTGCTCCAGCCCCGGCTCCGGCACCTGCAGCCAAACCCGCCCGTGCCGCCAGTGCGCCCAATGCTTCAGCCGCCCCAACGCCCCAGGCCCCGCTGAGCAAAGGCGAGATCAAGGCGATGCGCGAGTTCAAGATGCTGGACTTCAACGGCGACAACCAACTGAGCCGCACCGAAGTCAAACTGTTCCCCCGCCTGGCCGCTGCGTTTGACGATGCAGACACCAACCGCGACGGTTATGTGTCGTATGCAGAGGTCCAGGTATTTGCCGTCAAATACCGCGCCGAACGCGACCGCAAGCGGGCTGAGCAAGCGGCGGCTGAGGCAGCGGCGACCAAACCCGCTGCTCCTGCGGCCTCGGGCCCACAGCGCTGAGCAGCCTAAACTTGGAGTCGCTGAACCCATCCACGACGCCGAGAAGCGGTGGGTAGTGAACTGGTAGAGAAAATATGAATGAAATATGCCTCTAGCGCTTATCCATCAAGCGCTAGCAGCTATATTTTCAGGAGCGCTCACACACTATTGCTATTGGTATTGGCGGCACGAAGTCGACCCCCGAGACAGATGACGTAGTCAGTGAGCCGCCGCGCCAAGACGCCTGGTTTACAAACCGCCCGTGCGCTTGACCTTGGGATCGCTATAGGTCAGCGGCTCGTTTTTGACCTGCTGCGCCATGCGCTCCTGCAGCGTCATCTTGCTCACGTCCTGTGCAATCTCGATGGCGCTGCCGCTGGCGCGCCACATGGACTGGATGAACTCCAGCAACTGCTTGTAGATAGGCTCCTTGGGGGGCTCGGGCGGCTCCTCCACGGTTTCCTTCTTTTTGACCTCGGTCCAGTCGCGGTTGGGCGTGTCCGGCGCGGACGGTTTGTCGGGCGCTTTCACGACGGCCCCTTCACCGAGTCGGTCCATGGACTCTACGGGGTTTGGCGCGTTGATGGGACGCACCGGAGGAGCGCCAGAGGCGCCAGTGGAATACAAATCAGCGCCCTGAGGACGCCAACTCGGCGATCGGTCGACAGGTGGCATTTGCATGACATTGGCCCAATGGTTAATGAGTGTGCTGAGGCTTTTTCACCCTCTTCGTACATTCATAACGGCAAAAAGAAGGGGAAATTTAGGTCTTTTTCGGGGATCGACCGAAATTTAGGGTTTACCCTTATCAAATCGGTCGATTTACATCGAAATCTGCCAAGTGGTGACAGCAATGTGTCCAATCACGCGCGATTGCGCATGTCAGCGCGACCAAGCAGGGACGCGCCTGCGACGAGGCGCATGCGAAGTGTCAACATTTAGCAACGATTCAACCCCTGTACGGGGGGCCTGCAGAAGTCAAAAAAGATGTGATCGACCTATCCATCGCCACCACACCGAGCCAAGACAGCGCGCCGTCGCTCAGCCCACGCTACAGGTCAGAGAAAGCGCTCCAGCAACCGGCGCGAGTGCCGGTCAAGCGCGGTGGTGTCGCGCACCCGAAACTGCACGCCGTCGCCCCCGGCAATCAGAAGGTGGGTGCGGCCACCCAGGCGGCGGATGTCTTCTTCGGCCTTGAGGACAAGGCGGGCGGGGCCCCTGTCGGTCTCGACCTCCCATGTGCTGGGGGTAGAGAAGCTAGAAACCGCAACGATTTTCTGGATAGTGGGTACAAACTCGCGCACATCCAGCTCTTCTTCGATCAGTTGCCGCACGGGGCCCGTTATCTGATCGAGTCGAGGGATCCACAGCAACTCATGCCCGTCCGAGCCCACCAGCGACAACCCGTCGGCGGGCGCCGCAATCGGAAAAGCACGCACGGGTGTGACACCTTCGTGCACCGTGCCGTCGGGCAGCGTTGCCACCAGGCGGCCGTGCGGGTTGCGCTCCAAACCAAAGGCGGGAGAGGGCGAAACAGGAAGGGTGGATGCGTTCATGGCAGGCTTGTTCACGGCGTCTCAGGAATGACCGGCGGGGTGGGCCGGGTGCAGCAGGCTGCTGTCGATGATCACGCCGGCGGCCTGGGCGTCCTCTTCGGCGCGGCGCGCCTGGGCTTCATACAGTCGCCAATAGGCGCCCTGTTTTTCCATGAGTTCGTCGTGCGGGCCGACTTCCACCACTTCGCCGCGGTCCATCACCACCAGGCGGTCGGCCTTGCGCAGGGTGGACAGGCGGTGGGCAATGGCGATGGTGGTGCGGCCCTGCACCAGGTTGTCCAGCGCCTTCTGGATTTCCTTTTCCGTCTCGGTGTCGACGGCGGAAGTGGCCTCGTCGAGGATCAGGATGCGCGGATCAATCAGCAGCGCGCGGGCAATGCTGATGCGCTGGCGCTCGCCGCCCGACAGGCCCTGGCCGCGTTCGCCCACCAGCGAGTCGTAGCCATGGGGCAGGCGCAGGATGAATTCGTGGGCATGGGCTGCCCGCGCTGCTGCCACGATCTCTTCGCGAGTGGCATCGGGTTTGCCATAGGCAATGTTCTCGGCGATGGTGCCAAAGAACAAGAAGGGCTCTTGCAGCACCAAGCCGATGTGGCGGCGGTAGTCGGCCACGGCAAAGCGGCGAATGTCGATGCCGTCCACCTGAATGGAGCCATCACTCACATCGTAAAAGCGGCTGATCAGGTTGACCAGCGTGCTCTTGCCCGAGCCGCTGTGGCCCACGAGGCCGATCATTTCGCCGGGGCGAATCTCCAGATCCAACCCCTTGATGACTGCGCGGCTGCCATACCGAAAGCCCACCCCCTGCATGCTGATGGCGCCCTGCACCTTGTCCACCTTGACCGGCTGGGCCGGGTCGGGCACGTTGCTCACGTGGTCCAGGATGTCGAAAATGCGCTTGGCACCGGCCGCCGCCTTTTGCGTGACCGAAACGATGCGGCTCATGGAGTCGAGCCGGCTGTAAAAGCGCCCGATGTAGGCAATGAACGCCGTAAGCACCCCCACCGTGATCTGGTTGCGCGAGACCAGCCAGATGCCGAAGCCCCAGACCACGAGCAGGCCGATTTCGGTGAGCAGCGACACCGTGGGAGTGAACAGCGACCAGGTCTTGTTGAGCTTGTCGTTGACTTCCAGGTTGTGCTGGTTGGCATCGCGAAAGCGCTGGGCTTCCCGCTTTTCTTGCGCGAAGGCCTTGACCACGCGGATGCCGGGGATGGTATCGGCCAGCACGTTGGTCACCTCGGACCAGACGCGGTCGATCTTCTCGAAGCCGGTGCGCAGGCGGTCGCGCACGGTGTGGATCATCCAGGCGATGAAGGGCAGCGGTACCAGGGTAACCAGGGCCAGCCAGGGGTTGATGGAGAACAGGATGGCCGCCGTCATCATGATCATGAGCACGTCGGTCACGAAATCCAGGGCATGCAACGACAGGAAAACGTTGATGCGGTCGGTCTCCGAGCCGATGCGCGCCATGAGATCGCCGGTGCGCTTGCCGCCGAAATAGTCGAGCGACAGGCGCAGCAGGTGCTCGTAGGTGGTGGTGCGCAGGTCGGCGCCAATGCGCTCGGACACCAGCGCCAGGATGTAGGTGCGCGCCCAGGAGAGGCCCCAAGCGGCCAGCGCCGAGGCGAGCAGACCGCTCAGGTACAGCAGCACCAGGCTGGATTCGATCTTCTCCCCGTTCTGGAACGGGATCAGGATGTCGTCCATCAGCGGGATGGTGAGGTACGGCGGCACCAGCGTGGCGGCAGTGGACGCCAAGGTGAGGGCAAAACCAGCAGCCAGTTGCTTTCGGTACGGCCGCGCAAAACGCCACAGGCGCAGCAGCACCCAGGTGGAGGTTTGCGGCGGCTGCGCGCGGGCGCAGGCGGGGCATTCGTCGGTGTCGGGCGGCAGCGGGGTGTGGCAGACGGGGCAGGCCGGGTCGTCAGCCTCGTCTTCTGCGCTTGCATCGCCACGGGCGCTTTGCTGTTCAAACCGCTGCACCAGGCGCAGCGCCTGGGCATGGTGGGCCAGGGTAAATCGCCACAGGGCGAGGCGGGCTGCGGGGTTGTGCAGCTCCAGCGACCCGACACCGCCATGGTCTTGCTGGCGCAGCGCAAGGCCGCCGCTCAGCGGCCAGCCCCGCCACTCGGTGGCGCCTGTATCACGGGCCAGCAAGCGCTCGGACGTCACCACCACCCAACCGGCGGCAAACCGCAAATCGGTGCTCAGGTCAACCTGCAGCGCCGCCAGCACGTTCTCTTTGGGTGCGAGCATGGCCCGCAGATCGGCCCCCACGGGGCCAGAAAAGACACCCGAGGCGTCCACAGAATGGTGATGTTGCATTTTTGGTTGGTTTTTCCGCCCCCGGCAGCCAGCGGTGACCGGTCTCGCGAAAGGGCGAATTCTCCCCGATACTGCACGCCACGGTGCAAAAGCATCGTCCTGTAACGTCTGCAGACGTCATTTCGCTGACACTGTCTGCCGACGCCGCGACAGGCGCAAAATCACGGTCCACAAAAATCACCTTTCCCGCAACGCCGGAAACTACCCGCTGCAATCCATGGCGAAACACAACGATATCCAACTGCTTCGTATCAACTACTTGCGGGGCCCCAACATCTGGACGTACCGGCCGGTGCTGGAAGTCTGGCTGGACCTGGGAGCGCTGGAGGACCACCCCTCCCACCTGCTGCCCGGATTCAATGACCGTCTTACCGCCTGGTTGCCAGCGCTGATCGAGCACCACTGCGGCGTGGGTGAGCGTGGCGGGTTCCTGCAGCGCCTGCAGGAAGGCACTTGGTGTGGCCACGTGCTGGAGCACATCGTGATTGAGCTCTTGAACCTGGCGGGCATGCCCACCGGCTTCGGACAGACCCGCAGCACCAGCCAGCGCGGCGTATACCGCATGGTGTTCCGGGCGCGCGACGAAAGCGTGGCGCGCGTGGCGCTGGCCCAGGGCCATGCGCTCATCATGGCGGCCATCAACGACGAACCGTTTGACGTTCAGGCCGCCGTGGCGCGCGTGCGCACCGAGGTGGACGACCAGTACCTCGGCCCCAGCACCGCCTGCATCGTCACCGCCGCCACCGACCGCGGCATTCCGCACATCCGCCTGAACGACGGCAATCTGGTGCAACTGGGTTACGGCGCCAGCCAGCGCCGCATCTGGACGGCCGAGACCGAATTCACCAGCGCCATTGCCGAAGGCATCGCCAGCGACAAGGATCTGACCAAAAGCCTGCTCAAGTCGTGCGGTGTACCGATCCCGGAAGGCCAAGTGGTCAACAGCCCCGAAGAAGCGTGGGAAGCCGCGCAGGACATCGGCCTGCCGGTGGTGGTCAAGCCGTCAGACGGCAACCACGGCCGCGGCGTGACGCTGGACCTGCGCAAGGAAGAGGACATCAAGGCGGCCTACCACGTGGCCTACCCCGAGGGCAGCGACGTGATGGTGGAGAGCTTCATCCCCGGCGACGAGCACCGTCTGCTGGTGGTCAATGGCAAGGTGGTGGCTGCGGCGCGTGGCGAGGTGGTCAGCATCACCGGCAATGGCCGGTCCACCGTCAAGGAACTCGTCGACACCCAGCTCAACTCCGACCCACGCCGGGGCTACGAAGAAGAGTACCCGCTCGAAATCATCGACCTGGCCACTGACACCAAGGTGCAGCTTGAACTGAAGCGCCAGGATCTGGACGCCGACTCGATACCCGCCTCGGGACGCCAGGTGGTGGTGCAACGCAACGGCAACGTGGCCGTTGATTGCACGGATGACGTGCATCCTGAAGTGGCCTACATCGCGCAGTTGGCCGCCAAGGTGGTGGGACTTGATATTGCCGGTATCGACATGGTGGCCAAGGACATTTCCAAGCCGCTGCACGCCCAAGGTGGCGCCATCGTCGAAGTCAATGCAGGCCCCGGCCTGCTGATGCACCTGAAACCCGCTGTCGGCGCACCGCGCCCCGTGGGCCAAGCGATTGCGGAGCACCTTTTCCCCGCGGAAGACGACGAAGGCCAGGCAGGCCGCATTCCGCTGGTGGGCGTGGCGGGCACGCGCGGTACCGCCACCATCGCGCGTGTGGTGGCCTGGTTGCTGCACCTCAGCGGACACCACACCGGCCTGGCCTGCCGCGAAGGGTTGTTCCTGGACCGCCGCCAGGTCGAATCCACCGACTGCGCCCACTGGGAGGCCGCGCACCGCCTGCTGATGAACAAGACGGTGCAGGCTGCCGTCATCGAAAGCGACGCGCGCACCATCCTGCGCGACGGCCTGGCCTACGACCGCTGCCAGGTGGGCGTGGTGACCGACATGGACGGCGTGGAAACGCTGGCCGAGTTTGATGTGCACGAGCAGGACCAGATGACCAAGGTGATGCGCACCCAGGTGGACGTGGTGCTGTCGGAAGGTGCTGCGGTGCTCAATGCCGCCATCCCGCAAGTGGCCGACCTGGCCCCACTGTCGGACGGCGCTGTGGTGCTTTACGCGCAAGACGCCACGCTGCCCGTCATCGTGGAACACCGCGCCACGGACAACGGACGCGCCGTGGTCGTGAAAAACGGCCATGTGGTGCTGGCCACGGGCACGGCAGAACACGTGCTGGGCTCGCTGACGGACCTGACCTTCGGCCGCAACGCCGTGGTGCCCGACACCGACGCCCTGCTGGCCGCCATTGGCACCGCCTGGGCACTGGACATTGCCCCCGACCTGATCGGCGCAGGCATCAAGACCTTTGAGCCCGACCTGCCCGCACCTGCAGGCCTGCCCTCCTGATTGATTGATTCCGCCCCCAAGCGAACGACTTGATTTGAACGGGCGCCACAAGCCCCGATCGACCACTGAAAGAGACATTTCCATGGATGTATCCCGCACCCGGGCCCTGCGTGGCCCCAACCTCTGGAGCCGCCACATGGCCATCGAGGCCGTGGTGGCCTGCGCCGAATCGGAACGCGCCATGGCGCAGATCGACGGCTTTGAAGCCAGGCTGCGCGCCCTGTTCCCCGCCATCGGCGTGCTGCACCCCGAAGGCGGCGACACCGACATCTCGCTGGCCCACGTGCTGCAAACCGCCGCACTGGCGCTGCAGGCGCAAGCGGGTTGCCCCGTGACCTTTGCGCGCACCACCGCCACCACCGACGCCGGTGTGTACCAGGTGGTGGTCGAATACAGCGAAGAGGCCGTGGGCCGCCAGGCCTTTGAAAACGCACAGCAACTCATCCAGGCCGCGCTCGGCAACGGCAGCTTCGACGCCGATGCGGTGATCGCCAACCTGCGCGAACTGGACGAAGACGAACGCCTGGGCCCCAGCACGGGCTCCATCGTCGACGCGGCCGTGGCACGGGGCATCCCGTACCGTCGCCTCACACGCGGCAGCCTGGTGCAGTTTGGCTGGGGCTCCAAACAACGCCGCATTCAGGCCGCCGAAATCGATTCGACCAGCGCCGTGGCCGAGTCCATCGGCCAGGACAAAGACCTGACCAAACGCCTGTTGCACGCGGCCGGTGTGCCCGTGCCCCTGGGCAAACCCGTTGAATCGATGGATGAAGCCTGGGAAGTCGCCCTCAAAGTGGGCTTGCCGGTGGTGGTGAAGCCCCAGGATGGCAACCAGGGCAAAGGCGTCACGGTGAACATCACCGACCGCGCGCAGCTGGAAGAAGCCTACAAAAACGCCGAAGAGCACGGCACTGTGATGGTCGAGCGCTTTTTGCCCGGCCATGACTTTCGCCTGCTGGTGGTGGGCGACCAACTGGTCGCCGCCGCCCGCCGCGAGCCGCCCCAGGTGCTGGGCGACGGCCAGCACACGGTGCGCGAGCTGGTGGATCTGGTCAACCTGGACCCGCGCCGGGGCGAGGGCCACGCCACCTCGCTCACCAAGATCCGTCTGGATGACATCGCCATTGCACGGCTGGCCATGCAGGACCTCACCGCCGACTCCGTGCCGACCAAGGGCCAGCGCGTCATCCTGCGCAACAACGCCAACCTGTCCACCGGCGGCACCGCCACCGATGTGACCGACGACGTGCACCCCGAAGTCGCCGCGCGCGCTATTGCAGCCGCGCAAATGGTGGGCCTGCACATCTGCGGCGTGGACATGGTCGCCGAGACCGTGCTGCGCCCACTCGAAGAACAAGGCGGCGGTTTTGTGGAAGTGAACGCAGCCCCCGGCCTGCGCATGCACCTGGCGCCCAGCTACGGCAAGCCCCGCAACGTGGGCCAGGCCATGGTCGACAAGCTGTATGCCCATGGCGACGACGGCCGCATCCCCACCGTGGCCGTCACCGGCACCAACGGCAAGACCACCACCGCGCGCCTCATCGCCCACCTGTTCACTGCGCAGGGCCTGCGCGTGGGCATGACCAACACCGACGGCGTGTATGTGAACGGCCGCCAGATCGACAGCGGCGACTGCAGCGGCCCCAAGAGCGCCCGCAACGTGCTGCTGCACCCCGAGGTCGATGCAGCCGTGTTCGAGACCGCGCGCGGCGGCATCCTGCGCGAAGGCCTGGGTTTTGACCGCTGCCAGGTGGCCGTGGTCACCAACATTGGCGCGGGCGACCACCTGGGGCTGAACTACATCACCACGGTAGAGGACCTGGCGGTACTGAAGCGCGTGATCGTGCAGAACGTGGCCACCACGGGCTACGGCGTGCTGAACGCCGCCGACCCCATCGTGGCCGCCATGGCGCCTGCGTGCCCGGGCAAGATCATCTTCTTTGCCAGCGACCGCCACCACCCCGTGATGGCCACGCACCGCGCGCAAGGCCACCGCACCGTGTATGTGGATGGCGACTCCATCGTGGCGTCCGAAGGCTCGTGGCGCGAAACGATTCACCTGCGCGATGTGCCCATCACGCGCAACGGCAAGATCGGTTTTCAGGTCGAGAACGTCATGGCGTCCGTCGCCGCCGTGTGGGGCGCTGGCCTGCCGTGGCAGACCATTCGCCGCGGGCTGTCGGGCTTTGTGAACGACAGCGACAACGCCCCCGGCCGCTTCAACATCATGGATTACCGTGGCGCCACGGTGATTGCCGACTATGGCCACAACCCCGACGCCATGCGCGCGCTGGTAGCGGCCGTGGACGCGCTGCCCGGCAAGCGCCGCAGCGTGGTCATCAGCGGCGCGGGCGACCGCCGCGACGAGGACATCCGCGACCAGACCGTGATCCTGGGCGGCGCTTTCGACGACGTGATCCTGTACCAGGACGCTGCCCAGCGCGGCCGCGCCGATGGCGAGGTGATGGCGCTGCTGCGCGAAGGCCTGGCGGGCGCATCGCGTACCACGCACGTTGAAGAAATCCGGGGCGAGTTCATCGCCATCGACACCGCCCTCGCTCGCCTGCAACCCGGCGACCTGTGCCTGGTGCTGGTGGACCAGGTGGAAGAAGCGCTGGCGCACCTGGCTCAGCGCTGCACCGAAGCCGGAACCACCGCATGAACATGTTCAGCACTTTGACCCGCTTGACCAGCGCTGTGCTCCTCACCGCAGCGGCCCTCACCGTGGCGGGAGCGGCCCACGCCGCCAGCGAGAAGATCGGCACCGTGGACACCGCGTTCCAATGGATCGGCCGCGACCACGACATCGTCGTGGAGGCTTATGACGACCCCGGCGTGGCGGGTGTGACCTGCTACGTCTCGCGGGCGCGCGTCGGCGGCATCAAAGGCACGCTGGGCCTGGCCGAAGACCGCGCCGAAGCCTCGATTGCCTGCCGCCAGGTCGGCCCCATCAGCTTCCCCGAGCCGCTCAAGAAGCAGGAAGAAGTGTTCAGCGAACGCATGTCCATCCTGTTCAAACGCCTGCGCATCGTGCGCATGGTCGACCCGGCGCGCAACACACTGATTTACCTCACCTACTCCGAAAAACTCATCGACGGATCACCCCAGAACAGCGTGACCGCCGTGCCGGTGGACCGGGCGATGGCGATACCGCTGCGCAAGTGAGGCTAGCGCACGCGATCACGACTGCGACTGCGACCAAGTCGTAGCAGACGATAAAAGGGGGCTGCATGCAGCCCCCTTTTATTGGTAAAAATAGCCTCTAGGAGTCTGGGCACCAGAACATTCAGATCAAGCTGCGGACGCCACCAGCGGCCTTTAGGGACGCAGGCGGTGGTGGACACGTTCACCACCGCCGATCTTTATGACGTGGTTGAAGTGAGCAAGTCACGCGCAGAAGTCGTAGTTGACACATTCCACTGCATTTCCCCCCTCAAACGGCCCTCATCGCCCCCATCCTGCGCAGGTTAAGCGCCATGCAAACCAGCCTGAACTCGGCTTTTGCCTTCTCCAAACCGCGCATGCTGAACTGGCGGAACCCCAGCACGTTCTTGATCCAGCCGTTGGGCGGCTCGGCGATCCATTTGCGCTTTCTGTAGTCCCCTTGGCTCTGCTTGGTTTGCAACTTGGCCGCCATGGCTACCGTGTGCGGGTAGCGCTTGGCGTCTTTGGGCGCAGCCCGTGTCCTGCCCTCGCGCCCCAGCGCAATCACCAGTTCGGTATCGGGGTGCGTTTGGGTCAGATTTGCCATCACCGCTTCACTTCGGTAGCCCGCATCAGCCAGAACCTGTGCTGGCTGCGCACCGGTATGGGTTTGCACCGCATCCAGCACCATGGGCAGTTGCTGCACGTCTGTGCTGCTGCTCACCACCTCGGCGGCCACGATGATGTGATGACTCTCGTCCACTGCAGTCTGGGCGTTGTAGCTGTAATCAAAGCCTCCGCCTGCGCGCTTCATGATGCGGCTGTCGGGGTCTGTGAAGCCGCTTTGGGCCTTGGGCTCTGGGATGCCGAAGTCGCGTTCGTAGGGGCGGCCTCCTTTGGGTTTGCCTTCTTTGCCCTGGGGCTTGCGCTCATCGCCCTGGCTGCGGCCTCGCTGTGTGTCGGCTTGGGCTTGGCGCTCCTGCAGACGCGCTTTGGCTGCAACAATCGCCTGCAGCCGGGCTTGCCTGCGCTCCAGCTCTGCCGGGATGTCCAGATCGGGCTCGTTCTTCTCGGCCTCATCGGTGTGGGCTGCTTTGTGCAGCAATGCAGCTATCTGGGCCTTGAGTTCGGCTTCGGTGCTTTGCATGCGGGCGTAGCTCATGGCTTTGTGGCGGCTGGCGTTGGCTTTGACCTTGGTGCCGTCCACGGCGATGGTGCCCAGCTTGACCAGACCCATCTCGCGGGCCAGACGCACGACTTGGGTGAACAGTTCGGTGAATTCCACCAGGTGCTGGGCACGGAAGTCGCGAATGGTGCGGTGGGCCGGGAAGTTGTGCGCTCCCAGCACCCGAAAGGCGATGTCTTCATGCAGCTTCCTGGCGATCTTGCGAGAGCTGAAGACGCCCGTGGCATAGGCGTAGATCAGGACCTTGACCATCATGGCCGGGTGCAGGGGCTGGTTGCGCGGGCCACCACGGGCGTAGCGCGCGTGAAAGGCGCTCAAGTCCAGGCTATCTACGGTGTCGCTGATGAAGTACGCCAGGTGGCCCTGCGGGAGCCAGTCTTGCAGGGCTGGCGGCAGCAGTTGCTGTTGCTCGGGGTGGTAAGGAACGTAGCTGGTGCTCATGCTTATGCACAGCAGGCTTCGTGCCAGCATTCATCACAGCACAGGGCTTCTGCCGCCCAGACTCCTAGCGCTTATCCATCAAGCGCTAGCAGCTATCAAATTCATAACATTTGAGTCGGCATCGGTGAACTTGAACTAACCGTTCGGGCTGAGCTTGTCGAAGCCTTGCGCAGCGCTTCGACAAGCTCAGCGTGAACGGTTCGAGTGGATTGAAGCCGGATCAATAGCCATTCAGCCCTGCGCCGCAATCTGCCGCAGCGCCTGCTCAAACACCTCCACCGGCTGGCCGCCTTGAATCAGGTGGCGCTCGTTGATGATGATGGCGGGCACCGAGTGGATGCCGTTTTGCAAATACAACTGCTCACGCTCGCGCACCTCTTCGGCAAAACGGTCCGACGCCAATAGTTCACGCGCTTCGTCCGCATGCAGCCCCATCTCACCGGCCACGCGCACCAGCACGTCGTGGTTGCTGGGGTCTTGCCCATCGGTGAAATAGGTTTTGAACAGCGCATGCTTGAGCTGCGGCTGCAGGCCCTTTTCTTCGGCCCAGTGCAGCAGCCGGTGCGCGTCGAAGGTGTTGTAGACGCGGCTGCGTTTGCCTTTGCCAAAGGTGAACCCCAAGTCCGCGCCACGCGCAGCAATGGCCTCGCGGTTGCGGTCGAGCTGCTCGGGCGTGGAGCCATACTTTTCCTGCAGATGCTCGGTGATGTCCTGGCCCTCGGGGCCCATCTGCGGGTTCAGCTCGAAAGGCTGAAAGTGCATGTCCAGGGCCACTTCGCCCTTCAGGCGGTCGGCCGCCTGCTCCAGAGCCTTGAGGCCGATGACGCACCAGGGGCAGGAAACATCGGAGACGAAATCGATCTTGAGGGTGGTGGGCATGGGGGTTCCAGCAAGAAGAAATGCTGCATGGTAAGCGTGGTGCCATGCCCGTGTCGCTGCCGGGTGTACCGGTGTGATGCATTTCAGGTTCGACCCCTAGCAGACCCCGATCTCAGAATGCGCAGAGGGCGCAGCCAATGCGGTTTCCATGCGAGCACCAAGGCAACGATTGCCGCGTCAGCAGAGATCAATACCATCCAGAGCAGGCTGCCAAACCCGGCCCCTTCGCTGGCAATGCAGACGCCAAGTTCGAGCCCGACAAGCAGGAAACCTATTGCCCGCAGCCTGCGGGTCTCGGAGTGCGTAGGAATGCCGCCGGAAAAGACGGACTCGAAGTGCCGCTCTTGGCTCAGTGACAGCAGCGCAAAACCCAGCAGGCCCACAAGCCATGCCGTACACATCAGGAATGCACTTTGCATATCAGAGCGGGCGTTCACCCGCATCCAGTGCGGTATGGAGTGGGATATTCACCGCTTTGGGCGCCGCGGCTGGCGTTCTCGTCGCACCATTGGCTGAACGCGCCACGGAGACCTGTCTGGCCTTGCGAGACAAATGCATCGCAGTCAGCGCCGCAATCGCCGACGCCACCAGCAGCAGGACATCCATGAAGCCGACGGCCCACACACCCTGCGCGAAGCTCAACAGCAAATGCTGCCCGGTAGTGACCCCGTTGAGGACAACGGCCAGCAGGCCCAGGCCCGCCACGCACCAGGTCTGTTCACGCCAAGCGGCTTGGCCGCGCATACCTGCGTGCCCCAGTGCAATCAACCAGGCCAGGCAAAAGCCCCACACTTCGAGGTCGGCGCGGCCATAGTTTGCCAAGTTCGCCCCCTCGGGCAACAGCCGATTGATGACGAAAAAAACGAAGGTGGCTGCGATGACTCCAGGAACGCTGAAAACTGCGAGTGCCTCCACCCAACGCACCCCTGCCAGTCCCTTCTTGGCATGGCGGGCACGGCGCGACTCAATCCAGAAGACGAAGCCCGTGGCAATCATGACGCAACCGGACAAGCCTGCCAGGAAGTACAGCCAGCGCAGCGTCCAATGCCGGAACTGGATCTCGTGCAACCCGGTGAGAAAGCTCAGCGCCGTCTTCACCGGCTTGATCTCGCTGCGGGCAAGCACCTTGCCGGTGGCTGCATCGAAATAGATGGTTTGCGAGTTTTGGGTCACGCGGTCAGCGATGGATCGGCGCACCTCCACATAGCCGTTGGCATCACCCTGGTGCTGCACACGCACCTGGGACACCTGCCCTCCACCCCATTCCAGGCGCGCCTGCGCCATCATCCCATCGAGCGACCCCAGCGAGCCCGCCTGCCCACTCTTGGACCGCTGGAACGTGTCGGACGCCTGGGCGTTGAAGGCCCTCCTGTCACCGTCATACGCAACCTGCCAGCCACTCGGGAAGTAAATGGCGAAAAGGATGAAGAGCCCCGACAGACCGATCAAAAAGTGGAACGGCAATGGCAGCACGCTGGTGAGGTTGTGCAGGTCCAACGAGGCGCGCTGGATCTGCTTTCGGGGCCGGAACGTAAAGAAGTCCGTGCAGATCTTCTTGTGGATCACGACGCCGGAGACGATAGCCACCAGCATTGCCATCGTCGCAAAGCCGACGATCCAGTAGCCAATATCCATGAACCGTATGTTCAACCGATAGTGAAACGGGTAGATGAAGCCGGTACCCGCATAGGTTCCTGTGGCGGGCAGCTCGGCGCCGGTCGAGGCGTTGAAGTAGCGAGAGACATTCTTGTCCGCCGCATCACGCCAGGACAGCCTGAGCATGGGAACGCGATCCGTCGGCATGGAGAAGGTCCACTGCGCCGAGCCCGCTGCCATCTGTTCGGCCATGGGACGGAAGGACGTATCAAGGGACACCGGGTCTGACGGCATTTCCAACCGGGTCACCGGGGCCATCCAGCGATCTATTTCACGGTCGAACACAGAGAGTGTGCCGGTCCAGAAGATAGCGAACAGCAGGCCCCCGATCACGATGCCGGACCATGTGTGCAGCCATGCCATTGATTTGCGAAACGTAGACTCCATTGCTGGCCTTCCGTACTCTTTTGTCTTGCTACTACCAGCGTGCCTTGACCAGAAAGGTCAGAGCCACTGCCAACACGCTGCCGCCTGCGCACAAGCCCCACACGCGCCACACGGAACCCTCGGCAAAGGCCCAGATCAGCACCACGAGGTAGACCAGAAACCCCAGCATGCTCGACAACAGAACAGCCTCGCTGCGGGCGATTCCCGTTGCCATGGGCAGCGCAGTCGCGGCAAAGGCCACCCATGCGGCACTGAATGCATAGCCCCCAAACACCGCACCGATCACCCGCAGCGATAGCACGAGTCCCGGATGCATGCGCCGTCGTTCAGCGCCCATGACCGCGTTCGGTTCCATCGCTGTGCTCAGAACCGGTACGAGGCGGTGACGGACAGGTTGCGTGGCGCGCCAGGGGACAGGACCAGGTTGTTGCTGGAGACGTAGTAAACCTTGTCGGTCACGTTTTCCAGCTTCAGAGCAATCCTCCAATTCGCAGCGCGATACCAGATGCCCGCATCCCAACGTACATAGCTGGGCACGGTATGAAAATCACGCTGACTGTTGCTGTTGACGCGGTCACCCACATAGGTTCCGCCAAAACCGCCACCCCAGCCGCGCAACGCTGCGTCTTGCAATTCGTAGCTGACCCAGAGGCGCGCTGTTTTCTCAGCAGTATTGGAGGGCCGTACGCCAATCAGAGAGGCACGGGTTTCTTTTGAAATGCGTGCATCGATCACCGACAGGTTGGCGATCACGTTCATCCCGCGCAAGGGCGAACCTGCAATGTCAAATTCGATCCCGTCACTGGTGATCTCGCCCGTCTGGATGTTGAAGCCATCGTGGTCCGGATCAGGGGCGCTGACATTTCCCTTCTTGATACTGAAGATCGCCGCGCTCGCAGACAGCTTGCCGTCAAACCAATCCGACTTGACACCCAGCTCCACCTGTTTCCCGGTCGTCGGCTTGAACAGGGAGCCGAAGAAATCCTGACCGATCACCGGGACAAAAGACTCGCTGTAGCTCCCATACATCGACAAAGCCGTCGTAGGCTGCCAAACGATGCCCGCACGTGGCGATACCGCTGAAGACTCTGCTGCTGCCGAACTGCCATTGAGGCGATTGGCGCTGGTGTTGCGAGCACGGTCGTACCGTGCGCCGATCAACGCTTTCCATTGGGGTGCCAGATCAATCAGGTCTTGAAAATACAGCGCGTTCGCGGTTATGGCGCTGTCGCTCAACGAGGTCTGCCTCAAGCCCTGGCGCGACAGCCGTCCGTAGACGGGGTTAAAAATATCAAGGTCATTCGACGCAACGCCAGCATTGGCAGACCAGTTGTTGTCGGTGCTCTCGATGCGGTCCGATTCAGCACCGAACAGCACCTGATGGCGCATCGAGAACAAACGCAGATCGCCGACCAACTCGGCTTGAGCCGTCAAAGTGTCCCGGTCCGTGTTCTGTTCCGCAAAGTTTCGACCAATTTTTCCGGTAACCGGGTCCACGTTTGACACGAACAGATTGCTCACGCTCCTGCTGTTCAGGTTGTCCTTGATCAACTTAGTCGTCTGGGTTGTGTAGCGCAATGCGTGTTTGAACTTCCAGGTGGAGTCCAGCCGATGATTGATCGTGTAGCCGAACAGCCGGTCCGATGTATCGCGATAGTGTTCTGGCTCACTGAGCAAACGTGACAGCGGGATGGGTGCGGGAGCACCGCGATAAAAGGGGATGCCCATGTCGTCTCCGTTGGAGCGGCGGTCTTCCAACGATTCGAGCTCAAACGACATGTCGGTATCTCGCGTGAGCCGCCAGCCGACTGCGCCGGAAACAAACTTCCTGTTTGAAAACGAATAGTCCCGATAGTTGCCGCCATGCTCCAAGGCAGCGTTGAGCCGTACGCCCACCGCACCACCCTCGGACACGGTTGAAAGGTCCACACTCGGGCGCACCAGGCCATAGTTGTCTACCCGCATTGCTGCTTCATAACGCTTCACATAGAGCGGGCGTTTGGTGACGTAGTTGAGCGTTCCGCCTGGTTCGATACGGCCATAGAGAACGGAAGCAGGTCCTTTGAGGACCTCAATCTGCTCAATGTTGGCCATATCGCGCATGGAGCGGCGCCGGTCCGGCATGCCATCGCGAAGAAACTCGCTGGTGGAGAAGCCACGAAAAATGAGATTGTCCCCAGACCTGGTGGATGGAGCGCCAATGTTGATGCCGCTTGCATTCAGAACGACGTCTTCGGTCCGAATCGCACTCTGATCGTCGATCACCGCACGGGGCAGAACCTGGATCGAGACGGGAAGATCACGCAGTGGCGCAGAGATTTTGGTGGCACCGCTTGCCTCCTCCTCGCGATAGCTAGGTTCTGCCGCGCTGCTGGATATGCGCACTTCGCCCAGCGTGTTGGTGGCTGGCTCTGCCACCACCTGCCCGGCTTTGACAATGACCGCGCTGCCCTCGATGCTGCCAGCCAGTCCGCTGCCTGCCAGTAATCTTTCCAAGGCGTGCATCGGGGCCAGGTAACCTGCGACGGCGGGTGCCGTCTTACCGACAACCAGACTCTGCTGAACGATCAACTGGATGCGCGTCTGCCGCGCCCAATCGTTGAGCGCTTCCGCCAAAGGCTGTGCACTGATGCTGATCTGAACGGGAGCGCTGCCGACCCCTTCCGTACCTGTGCCCTGCGCGTAAACGGCTTGAGCCCCCAACAGTAGGGCAATAGCGAAGGCAACGGGTGCCGGCCGAAGATTCTGGCGACGCATGAAAATTCTCCAAAGTAGTCAATGCAAATGCTTCCTACTTAGGTAGACGTTCCATTCATCGGAAATACGGTAGCCCTGCAGCTTATTTTTTTGAACCCAGACCAGGCTCACCGAACCAGCACCACCTCTGTAACACCGCCCACTTGCTGGAGCCGCACAGGAAGTGCGCCAGGCAATACGCGCTGCAGCGTCTGGGCGTCCCTCGGATCAAATGTTCCGGTCAGGCGCAAAGCGCCTACCGCAGGATCCCTCACCCTCAATCCGGTACTGCCGTAGCGCTCCAGCTCGGCAAGCGCTTGCACCAACGGGGTGTTGACGAAGCTGATACGGTTTTTGCGCCAGGGAGCGATACCTTCATTGGGCACCGGCATCACAGGTGCCAATGCGCCCTGGGCATCCGCAAACACCTGTTGGCCTGCGGTGAGGTAAACGGCCCCCTCGGGGGCCCCATGAACAGCACCTGCCGGGGCGCGATCATCCAGCGGCGCGACACGTACTCTCCCTTCCTCCACCGACACACGCACACCCGAACCCTCTGGCAAGCTGGGGGTGTAGCGCACCGAAAATCGCGTACCGACCACCGCAACATCCACCGGACCCGCCAGTACGTGAAACGGGCGTTTGGCATCAGCCTGAACACCAAACACCGCCTGGCCTTCCAGAAGTTTTACTTCGCGGCGCTGACGGTAGTAAGCCACCTCCAAACGTGTGGCAGTGTCCAATTTCAGGCGGCTGCCATCTGGCAGCAAAACTTCGGTTTGCTCTCCACGAGGGGTGCTGTAGGCTTGTACAAAATCGGGGCGCGCCTGCCATAGATTCCAGGCCACAACCCCAGAACCGGCGGTCACGACGGCGAAGGATGCGGCAGCAAACAAGGGAACTATGAAACGACGAAGAGGACTGCCAACGATGTTGGACCGCCGCCGTGGCAGCGATTGAACGTCCGCATTCACAGCTTGCTGGTCTTTGTCTCTTTGTAGATTGCGGCGCAGCAATGACACCGTTTCCGCGGGCATCAAATCAAGCGCTTTCCAGTTGGACTCCCAGTCCGCATAGGTCTCCCGATGGGCGGTATCTGCTGCCAGCCAATCCTGAAACGCGGCCTCCTCAGCCCCGCCCCATTCACCCCGATGCCGGCGAATAAACCAGTCGAGCACATCCCTACGCAGGCCTGACGCATCTTCCGGCGATGGGGGTACGGGAAAGATCATGGGCAAAAGACTTTCTCTCTTCTCTTCTTATGTAGACGTACGACCCGTCAAGAATCCGGTACTGGGCATGGAAATTCATCCCCCCCCAACCAATCTGTCAGTGACCCGTGCGCACCTTTCGATTGCGTTTTGAATCGGCAATGGCTTTTCCTTCGGCCTCGTCAAGGCAACCCCAGCAGGCCTGCATTGCGATCTGCAGCTGCATTTCCACCGTGCGCGTAGAAATGCCCATCCGTTCAGCAATCTCTGCGTACGCAAGACCATCGAATTTGTAAAGAATGAAGGCCTCGCGGCAGCGTGGTGGCAACTTTTCGATGGTAGCAATCATGCCTGCCATGCCTTCGCGCGAGGAGAGGATGGCATCGGGCTCCATCGACCTTGGACCCGCCAAGCTGTCTAGCCCGCCTTCCCGATCGTCCATCGCGGTTTCACCTGCCTGAGCGCGCACCTCTGAACTACGGTGCTGGTCAATCACAAGATTGCGGGCAATGCGGTACAGCAGCGCGCGTGGATCACGCACTGCTTGCCCCGCCTGCTGCGCAGCCAACACGCGTGCGTAGCTCTCCTGCGTCAAGTCAGCCGCAGTATGGCGGTCACCCACGGAGCGAGATAGGAAGTTCAGCAATTCGCTGTAGTAGCGCTCTAGCACGAGTGGGACAGGGTTACATGAGTAGATGAATTCCCTTGGCGCAGTGGCGCCTGGTTGATGCAGTTGCGACCGTGGATGCATCAACAATAGGAATGACTCTCATTATCACCTATGTCCATGGCTAGGTTCCAAGGCGTCAATGCCGATGTCTTCGGGTTTTAGCGTCACCCTGAGAGGAACTGGACAAACGCTTACCGGCGCGCCAACCCCGCGTCTGGTCAGCTTCAACACGCTTGCTAGCCTTTGGCGGACTTTGAAGCGGCACTGGCTCAAGACGGCTCCTGGTCCGCTGCTGCAAGACCCACAGAGTAATCATGGCGTGCGTGCCTAGCACCGAAAGCGCACCTACCCCCGCAACTCCGTCTTCAACACCTTCCCATAACTGTTCTTCGGCAGCGCCCCCACCCACCGGTATTCTTTGGGCCGTTTGAACCGCGCGATGTGCTCCAGGCACAACGCATCCAGGGCTGCATCCTCCACCACCCCGCCCTCGCCCGCGACGAGGAACGCAATCACCACCTCACCCCACTCCGCATCCCGCTGCCCCACCACGGCCACCTCGCCCACCTGCGGGTGTTGCAGCAGCACCTCCTCCACCTCGCGCGGATAAATATTGGAGCCACCCGAGATGATC
>NZ_JBKBTV010000034.1:0-51618 GCF_046291265.1 Acidovorax sp.
GCCCAGGCTGCGCAGCGCGTGGCGCTTGCGCCCGCGCGCTCGGGGCCGAGCGCAGCGCAGCGAAGCAATGGCCCGTGTGGATGTCCGATCCCCTTGGGTTCCCTTCAGGATGCGCCGAGGAGCGCAGCGGCCAGCGGATCAGGGATCGCGATTGTCTGAGCGCAACGCAGTGGAGCGAGTTCGAGCGAGACCCCGCTGGACGCGAGCACCGCAGGTTTCCCCTCACGCCCGCAAGGGCGTGTGGGGACGCAGCGTGTAGGGTCGCCTTCTCTTTGGTGACTTTCTCTTGGCGAAGCAAGAGAAAGTTACTGCGCCGCCGGGCGCACACCCCGGCCTCCGCCCTTCAACCAAGCATGTGACTAGATCAGCGTCCCGGCTTCAACAAGCTAAGTCCGAACAGGTGGTTGAGACTTAATAGTACAAAAAAGATAGCTGCTAGCGCTTATAGGACAAGCGCTAGAGCCTAAAAACACCAAAAAATCAGAACGGATAGTGCCGCGCCGTTGTCTGCACCGTGATCCAGCGCAACTCGGTGAACTCGCGCACCCCGGCCATGCCGCCGAAGCGGCCGTAGCCCGAACTCTTCACCCCCCCGAACGGCATCTGCCCTTCGTCGTGCACCGTCGGCCCGTTGATGTGGCAGATCCCCGACTCGATCCGCGCCGCCACATTCCAGGCACGCGCAATGTCCCGCCCGAACACGGCAGCCGACAAACCGAACTCGTTGTCGTTGGCGCAAGCAATCGCTTCCTCCACGCCGTTCACGCGCACGATGGGTTTCACTGGGGCAAACGATTCCTCGCGGTAGATCAGCATGTCTGGTGTCACATGGTCCAGCACGGTCGCGGGCATCAGCGTGTTCTCGGCCTTGCCGCCGCACACCAGCGTGGCGCCCTGGGCCAAAGCGTCGTCGATGAGGGCGTTGCAGCGCGTCACCGTCGACATGTCCACCACCGATCCGAGCACCACCGGGCCCTTGCGCGGGTCGCCAAGTGGCAGGGCTGCGGCGCGGGCGCCCAGCTTGGCCACGAAGGCGTCGG
Organism: Acidovorax sp.; assembly: GCF_046291265.1. GTDB lineage: Bacteria > Pseudomonadota > Gammaproteobacteria > Burkholderiales > Burkholderiaceae_C > Acidovorax. Next base: position 1,041 of record NZ_JBKBTV010000034.1, read on the forward strand.
CAATGCTGCTGTCCACCACGATGCGTTCGGTGGACATGCAGATCTGGCCCGAGTTGGCAAACGCGCCAAACACGGCGCCGTCCACCGCAGCGTCCACATCGGCATCGTCCAGCACCACCAGTGGCGCCTTGCCGCCCAGCTCCAGCACCACGGGTTTGAGGTATTTGGCGCAGGTCTGCGCGACGATGCGGCCCACCTTGGTGGAGCCTGTGAAGTTGACGCGGCGCACGGCTGGGTGGGCCACGATGGCCTCGACCACGGCACCGGCATCGGCGGGCGCATTGGTCACGAAGTTCACCACGCCCGGGGGCAAACCGGCTTCCTGCAGTGCTTCGATGATCAGGCCGTGCGTGGCGGGGCACAGTTCCGATCCCTTCAGGATCACCGTGTTGCCGCACGCCAGCGGCGTGGCGATGGCACGCACGCCCAGGATGACAGGCGCGTTCCACGGCGCAATGCCCAGCACCACGCCTGCGGCCTGGCGCACACCCATGGCCAGGCTGCCGGGTACGTCGGACGGGATCACTTCACCGGCAATTTGCGTGGTCAAAGCGGCGGCTTCTTGCAGCAAGCCAGCGGCCAGGTGCACGTTGAAGCCGGCCCACATGCCGGATGCGCCCGTTTCTGCGGCCATCGCTGCAGCAAAGGCTTCTGTCTTGGATTCGAGCGCGTGGGCGGCCTTCAGCAGCAGTGCGCGGCGCGCGTTGGGGCCCAGGGCCGACCAGGCGGGGAAGGCCTTGGCGGCTGCGTCGGCAGCGGCCACAGCATCCGCTACGGTAGCGGCGGGCGCGGTGGTGGCGACGGAGCCGTCCAGGGGGTTGCGGCGCTCAAACGTGGTGCCGCCGGTGGCTTGGACGCTGGCACCGTTGATCAGCATGGAAATCGCGGTCATTTAGTAACTCCTGACAACAACAAGAAGAAAATGAAAAGAAGACGGTAAAAGAAGAGGGGATGGAAGTTCAGGCGACGCCCAAATAGTCTTGCCGAACGACATCGGATTGAAGAAGGGTGATCGCATCTCCCGACGCCACAATGCGTCCGCGTTCCAGCACATAACCACGCTGCGCGATCTGCAGCGCTTTGCGCACGTTCTGCTCCACCATCAGCACCGTTACGCCTTGCGCGGCAATGCGCTGAACAATGGTCAGCAGCTCGTCCACCATGCGCGGGGCCAGGCCCAGCGAGGGTTCGTCCAACATCAGCAGGCGCGGTCCGCTCATCATGGCGCGGGCCACGGCTACCATCTGCTGCTCGCCGCCGCTCATGGTGCCCGCAAGCTGTTGCGCGCGCTCCTTGAGGCGCGGGAAGTCTTCGAAGGCCTGGGCCAGGCGCTCTGTGCGCGTGCGCGAGGGCACCAGCCAACCACCCAGCTCCAGGTTCTCGGTCACTGTCATCTGCGGGAACAACTGGCGGCCCTCGGCTACCAGGGCCAGGCCGCGCTGTACACAAGCAGTCGCGTTCGTGGCAGGCACCTTCTGGCCATCCAGCAGCACCGTGCCCTGGCGTGGCAGCAGGCCCGCCAGCGCTTTGAGCAGCGTGGTCTTGCCCGCACCGTTGGGGCCGACGATGACCGTGATGCCGGGTGCTGCTTCGAGCGACAGGTCCTGCAGCACCTGAAAGCCGTGGTAGCCCGTGGTCAGGTTCTGGACTTGGAGGTGTGCGCCGCTCATGCTGTGGCTCCTTGTTCGGCGGTGCTGCCCATCTCGTCACCCAGGTAGGCCTCGATCACCTGCGGGTCGCGCACCACTTCGGCGGGTGTGCCGTCGGCGATCTTGCGGCCCTGGTGCAGCACCAGCACCCGTTCCACGTACTTGAGCAGGGTGGTCACCGCGTGTTCGATCCACACCACCGTCAGGCCATAGTCGTCACGCAGGCGGCGGATGCGCTGGGCCATGGCGTCGACCTCGGCCTCGGTCAGTCCGGCCGCAACCTCGTCGAGCAGCAGCAGACGTGGGCGTGTACCCAGGGCCATGCCGATCTCCAGCAGCCGCTGCTGCGACGGTGTGACGTCGGCGGCGGGGCGCTGCGCCAGGGCCGTGAGGCCCAGCATCTCCAGGATCTCGTCTTCGTTGCGCAGGCCCATCGGGCCCTGGCGGTGGCGGCCTGCGAACTGCATGCCAAAACGCACGTTGTCGCGCACCGTCATCTCGGGGAACACGCGGGGGGTCTGGAAGGTGCGTGCGATACCGTGCGCCGCGTAGTGGTGTGGGCCCTTGCCGGTCAGGTCGTCTCCACCGCAGTGCAGCGTGCCCGAGGTGGGCGGCTGCACGCCTGAGATGGCGTTAAAGAACGTGGTCTTGCCCGCGCCGTTGGGTCCGATGATGCCGATGAGTTCGCCGGTGTGCAGCGTGGCGCTCACGCCATCCACGGCTGTCAGGCCGCCAAAGCGCACGGTCACGCTGTCGATGGTCAACAGTGCTTCAGCCATGGTGTGCCTCCGCAGCGGGCTTGCGCCGTTGCCACAGTGTGGCCAGGCCGTTGGGCAGGTACATCACGCACAGGATCAGCAGCAGGCCCAGCACCATCATGTAGCCATAGGGCAGTTGCAAGCGCAGCGTTTCGGCCAGCAGGCTGAACACGATGGCCGCGAGCACCGGGCCGCCAATGCTGGCAGCACCGCCGATCAGTGCGATCAGCACGGTCTGGAAGCCGATGAAGGGGCTGAACACCGCAGCGGGTTCGATGTAAGTCCAGCGCACGGCCATCGCTGCGCCCACGGCGCCTGCAAAGGCGGCCGTGATGCCGAAGCCTGCGATCTTGGCCAGGCGCGTGTCTACGCCCAGGGTTTGAGCACGCTGCTCGTCGGCACCGATGCCCGAGAGCGCCAGGCCGAAACGGCTGCGTTTGATGGCGATGGAGGTGGCAATGGCCGCCGCGGCGATCAGCAGCACCGTGAGGTACACCGTTTCGTTGCTGGGTACCACCGTCAGCACGCGGCCCACCGTGCCTGAGACCTGCTTTTCAACAAACGTCACGGCGTGGCGGATCAGCTCGGTCATGCCGAAGGTGAGCACGGCAAAGTAGGTGCCGCGCAGGTGAAGCACTGCCGCCCCCATCACCACCGCAACTACGGTGGCAATGAGCGCGCCGCTCAAAATCACCAGCGGCCAAGGCAGCACCGCCAGCAGCGTGGCGCTGGTGTACGCGCCAATGCCAAAGAAGGCGGATGTGGCCAGAGACAGGTAGCGCGTGGCGCCGCAGAACAGTGACCAGCTCGTGGCCAACGCGATGTACATCAGGCAGCTGAGCAGCACGGAGGCCATGAACTCCGACACCATCCACGGCAGGGTGGCGACGACCGCCACCCCCGCAGCCAGCGCCAGCCAAGACTTGTTGGAATGTAGAGAAGTCATTTTTTCGAGAACAGTCCGTTGGGGCGCCAGATCAGCACGCCGATGAACACCGCATAGCTCAGCAGCATCTTGAGAGACGGGCTGCTGAAGTGCATGCCCAGGGCTTCGACCACACCGAGCAGCAGGCCGCCGGCCAGGCTACCCGCCAGGCTGCCGAAGCCGCCCAGCGTGATCACGATCAGTGCGGTCACGGTGTAGGGCTCGCCCATCGAGGGGGAGATCTCGTAGGTCATCGACAGCAGGGCACCCGCCACGCCCGAGAGGCCCAGGCCGATGCCGAACATCATCGGGTGCAGGCGCCGGGTGTTGATGCCCACCAGCTGCGCCCCGGTGGGCGACTGCATCAGCGCCCGCACGGCCTTGCCCAGCAAGGTGAGCTTGAGCAGGGCGATCAGCGCGGCCGACAGCGCCAGCGCCACGCCAAACAGCACCAGCTTGTTTTCGGTGAAGCGCATGCCCGCGATTTGCACCGGGTCGGCCAGGTATTCATACCCGCGCAGATCGCCGCCCCAGATCAGCAGGGCGGTGTTCTGCACCAGGAACATCAGGCCGAAGCCCACCATCAGGCTGCGCGCCTCGAACACGTCCACGTTCGGCGCGCGCGCTGCCAGGCGCTTGAAGCACAGCGCATGCACCGCCACGCCCAGCACGAACAGCGCAACGAAGGCCAGCGGCATGAGCAGCAGCGGCGACCAGCCCCAGGCCGTGTGCGCCCACCAGGTCAGGAAGGCACCGAGCATCAGGAACTCGCCATGCGAGATGTTCATGATGCGCATCAGCCCGTATTGAAGATTGAGGCCCATGGCCACCAGCGCATAGATGCCGCCGGTAATGAGGCCACTGGCGAGCAGTTCGGCCCAGGAAGTCAAAGACACAGTGCAGGTTCCGAAGGGGTTATTTCCAGGCGGGCTTGCTGGTGTTGAGCTGGGCAGTGGCGCGGTCCTTGGGCCATACCACTTCGAAGTCGCTGCCTTGCCACTGGCTCACGGTGCCGGGGATGGAGGCGTTTTCGCTGCCCGCAAAGCGGATGCCGCCCAGGATGGTCTTGAACTCGTTCTTGGCGATGTGCTCGCGCAGTGCCTTGCGGTCCAGGCCCGCTTTTTCCACCGCCTGCTGCAGGATCTGCAGCGCGGCCCACGAGTGGCCGCTGGCCCAGCGGTCCGGCTCCTTGTTGAACTTCTTCACATGGGCGTCGAAATACGCTTTGGCTTCGGGGCTGGTCTTCACGCTCCACGATCCCATGCCGATCACGCCTTCGGTGTTGGCTTGCATCACGTTCTTGTAGAGCTGGAAAGCAGTGCCCACCGATGCGTAGAAAAACTTTGGGTTCAGGCCCACTTCGCGCGCCTGGCGGCTCGCCAGGATGGTGTCGGGCGGGTAGGTGATGCCGATGAAGGCGTCAGGGTTCTGGTCTTTGATGCCACGCAGCACGGGCGCCAGGTCCTTCACGCCCAGCGGGTAGCTTTTGCGCTCCACCACCTGGATGGTGGTCTTTTTGAGCGCGGCGTTCAGTGCCGCAAAATTCTCCAAGCCAAACAGGTCGTCCATGTAGACGATGGCAATGGTCTTCACGTTGTTGGCCACCAGCATGTCTACCAGTGCACCCATCATCTTGTCGGGCTGCTGCAGCAGCGAGAAGAAGTAGGGCAGGTTCATATCAATCAGCTTGCGCGACAGCGCCGTGGGCGCCAGCAGCGGGTAGCCAAAGCGGTTGGCCAGCGGCGCGATGGCGAAGTTGGCGCCCGAGCCCCAGGGCGGCAGGATCAGGTCCACCTTGTCGCTGCCCATGAGCTTTTCGTAGGTGCGCACGCAGGTTTCGGTTTCGCTGCGGTCGTCGTAACCTATGAGTTCGACGGGGCGTTTGGCACCCTTCACGCTGAGGCCGCCTGCGGCGTTGACCTGTTCGGCCCACAGCAGGTAGTTGGGCTCCTGGCTAACCTGCGCGCCTGCAGCCCAGGGGCCGGTGCGGGCGATGGCGTAGCCGATGCGCACGGGGTTGCTGCCACTGCCTTGGGCCCACAGTTGGGGCGCCACGGCCAGCGTGCCGACGGTGGCGGCGGCCCCTTTGATCCACTGCCGCTTGGATGGTTGATGCTGCGTCATTTGGTGTCTCCTCAGATGTGAGCCCACGTGGTGCAGGCCGTCCCCGGATCGTAGGCAGGCGTGTCGTTTCGTGCTGCGCTGAGCGTGCACAAAACACTTGTCCGAGCGTGCAGGTGGCAGCGGGTTTACCCGGATTTCCTCGGGCGGCACGGGATACCTGTGCGGCCGATAATTCAGCGGCATAACGATCTGGTCCGCGCAACCCCTTGGAGACACCATGGCCCATCCACTGACCGAGGTATCGACCGACACCGTGGCTCCGCGCGACCGCCTGAACCTGTGGGGCGACGCGGTGTGGCGGCTCATTGGCGGGCTGGAGTCGGATGCGTTTGGCGATGAGGCCTTTGCAGGCCACATCACCTCGGGCCAGGCGGGTTACGTCAACCTGTGTCAGCTCAATGTGAGCCGCCACCGCGTGGTGCGCACCCCCAGCCTTATTCGCGGCAGCGATCGCGCCTACATCAAAGTCGTGGCGCAGCTTGAAGGGCGCGCCTGCTTCGAGCAGAACGGGCGAAAGGTATGGCTCTCTCCGGGTGAGTGGAGCGTGTACGACACCACCCGCGCCTACGCCGTGAGCAATCCCGAGGCTGTGCGCCAGATGGTGCTGATGATCCCCAAGGAGCAGTTGCCGGAGCGCAAGCTCAAGCTGGACGACCTCATGGTGCAGCGTTTTTCGGGCACTTCGGGTGTGTCGCGCCTGGCCTGGGACACGATGCGTGCCGCTTTCTCCGAGCTGCCCACCATGTCCGACGCCGCCGCAGACGGCGTGGCCGATGTGATCACGCACTTGGTGCAGCTGTCGCTGCTGGAGCGCAATGGCCAGCACAGCATGTTGTCGCAGCGCGAAGCCCTGCGCGACCGCATCAGCCAGTACGTGGACCGTCACTTGGGTGATCCTGATCTCACCATCGACCGCATGGCCCAGGCGTTGAACTGCAGCAAGCGACACCTTTACAACGCGGTAGCCGATGAGGAAGAAACGCTGGCTGCCATGATCCAGCGCCGCCGCCTGGAGGCCTGCCTGCGCGACCTGCGCCATCCTGCGCATGCCCAGCGCTCCGTCACCGACATTGCGCTTTCCTGGGGCTTCAGTAACAGCGCCCATTTCAGCCGTGCCTTTCGTGCGCATGTGGGATGCAGTCCCAGTGAGTACCGTGTGCGCACCTGTGGCGAGGCTGCGCTGGCACTGTTGGAGCACTGAGCTGTTTTGGGGGGGCTCCGATGCTGTGGACCCGCAATTGCGCATGAAATAGGGGGGGCGGTGGACGCCTCTGCGCAATGCATGGGCTTTGTCCACGCCTGCGCCAGGTCACGCCCCAATTTGGTGATGTGCTGCACCGCAGCGATGCGCGTTTCCCGGGGCGGCGCCCTCGGTGGGGCACGGCCACGCGCTTTCTTGGCGCCACGCAGGCGCAAATGCCTGAAAACAAGTCGGCATGTTTATTGCTGGACAAAGGCTGTCCGCCGGTAAAGCTGCCTGCGCACTGATAACAACCCCTCCGCTAATGATGGCGGAACACCCGGGCAAGCCGCAGCGTCGCAGCGGGCTGCCTGGTAGTTCCAACCCACGCCCGTGGTTCCGCGGAGGGTGCGTTGTGCCGCAAGGCATGGCACATCCTGCACCCCTCGAACTGGTTCCCCGGGTCCTTGCAGGATGAGCAAGCATGAAAATCGTTCTCATTGGCCACGGCATGGTCGGCCACAAGTTCCTCGAAAGCCTGGCCGAGACCGGCATCACCGGCGTCGAAGTCACCGTGCTGTGCGAGGAGCCGCGCGCCGCCTACGACCGGGTGCACCTGTCCGCCTTCTTCAGCGGCACCTCGGCCGACGAGCTCTCGCTGGTCGAGCCCGGCTTCTTCGAGCGCACCGGCTTCACGCTGCGCCTGGCCGCTCGGGCCGCGTCGGTGGACCGCCGCACCCGCACCGTGACCACGGCCGATGGCGAGGTGCTGCCCTACGACAAGCTGGTGCTGGCCACCGGCTCCAACCCCTTCGTGCCGCAGGTGCCGGGGCGTGACCGTGACCACTGCTTCGTCTACCGCACCATCGAAGACCTGGAGGCCATGCAGGCCTCGGGCGCCAAGTCCAAGACCGGCGTGGTCGTGGGCGGTGGCCTGCTGGGCCTGGAATGCGCCAAGGCGCTGCGCGACATGGGCCTGGAAACCCATGTGGTCGAGTTCGCCCCCCGGCTCATGGCCGTGCAGGTGGACGAGGGCGGCGGCCGCGTGCTGCGCGCCAAGATCGAGGAGTTGGGCGTGCAGGTGCACACCGGCCGCAACACGCAGGAGATCACCGATGGCGCCCGTGCACGCCACCGCATGGTGTTTGCCGACGGCACGTACCTGGAGACCGACATGATCGTCTTCTCCGCCGGCATCCGCCCGCGTGACGACCTGGCCCGCCAGTCGCTGCTGGCGGTCGGGCCGCGCGGCGGCGTGGCCATCGACAGCGCCTGCCGCACCAGCGACCACGATGTGTACGCCATCGGCGAATGCGCCTCGTGGAACGAGCAAACCTTCGGCCTCGTGGCCCCCGGCTACGACATGGCCCGCGTGGCGGCCCGCCACATCGCGGGCGATACCGACGCGGCCTTTGTCGGCGCGGACATGAGCACCAAGCTCAAGCTCATGGGCGTGGACGTGGCCAGCATCGGCGATGCGCATGCGAAAACGCCGCACAGCCGCACCTGCCAGTACGTGGACGAGCGCCGCCAGGTCTACAAGAAGATCGTCATCAGCGAAGACGGCAAGCAGCTGCTGGGCGCCGTGCTCATCGGCGACGCCACCGAATACGGCACGCTGCTGCAGATGGCGCTCAACGGCATCGCGCTGCCCGAGGACCCCGAGTTCCTGATCTTCCCGTCCAGCGACGGCAAGGCCAAGCCCGGCCTGGGCGTGGACGCGCTGCCCGATACGGCGCAGATCTGCTCGTGCAACAACGTCACCAAGGGCGGCATCTGCGAAGCCGTGGGCAATGGCGCCTGCACCATCGCCGAGATGAAGGCCTGCACCAAGGCCGGCGCCACTTGCGGCGGCTGCGTGCCCCTGGTCACCCAGGTCATGAAGGCCGAAATGGCGCGCCGCGGCATGGCCGTGAACAACCACATCTGCGAGCACTTCGCGTACTCGCGCCAGGAGATCTACCACCTGGTGCGCGTGGGCAACATCAAGAGCTTTGAGGACCTCATGGCCCGGCATGGCAAGGGCATGGGCTGCGATATCTGCAAGCCCGTGGCGGCCAGCGTGTTCGCCTCTTGCTGGAACGAGTTCGTGCTCAAGAAGGAGTTGGCCGGCCTGCAGGACAGCAACGACTACTACCTGGGCAACATCCAGAAGGACGGCACCTACTCGGTGGTGCCGCGCATGCCCGGCGGCGAGGTCACGCCCGACGGCCTGATCGCCGTGGGCCAGGTGGCCAAGAAGTACGGCCTGTACACCAAGGTCACGGGCGGCCAGCGCGTGGACCTGTTCGGCGCGCGCGTGGAGCAACTGCCCACCATCTGGGAGGAACTGATCGCCGCCGGTTTCGAGTCCGGCCATGCCTACGGCAAATCGCTGCGCACGGTCAAGAGCTGCGTGGGTTCGACCTGGTGCCGCTATGGCGTGGGCGACAGCGTGGGCCTGGCCGTGGAGTTGGAGCACCGCTACAAGGGCCTGCGCTCGCCGCACAAGATCAAGTTCGGCGTGTCGGGCTGCACGCGCGAATGCGCCGAGGCGCAGGGCAAGGACATCGGCATCATCGCTACCGAAAAGGGCTGGAACCTCTACATCTGCGGCAACGGCGGCATGAAGCCGCGCCACGCCGAGCTGTTCGCGTCCGACCTGTCCAAGGAAGACCTGGTGCGCATGATCGACCGGGTGCTGATGTTCTACGTGCGCACGGCCGACCGGCTGCAGCGCACCAGCACCTGGCGCGAGAACCTCGAAGGCGGCCTGGCCTACCTCACCGACGTGCTGATCAAGGACAGCCTGGGCCTGTGCGCCGAGCTCGAAGCCCAGATGCAGCACGTGGCGGACACCTACCAGTGCGAGTGGAAGACGGCCATCACCGACCCCGAGACGCGCAAGCGCTTTCGCTCCTTCGTCAACAGCGACAAGGCTGACGAGAACGTGCTCTTCGTCGAGGAGCGTGGCCAGATCCGCCCGGCGCGCGCCGACGAACGCAGCCCCGCCAAGATCATCCCCATCCGCCAGGCCGCTTGAAGAAGAAGGACGAGAACACCATGAGCGCACTTCCCATGAACAGCCGCACCGACCCCCTTGCCTGGACCGACATCTGCGCGGTCGACGACATCCTGCCCAGCACCGGCGTCTGCGCGCTGGTGGCCGACCGCCACGTGGCCGTGTTCCGCACCGGCAGCGACCAGTTCTTTGCCATCGACAACGTGGACCCCAAGTCGGGTGCCAGCGTGCTGTCGCGCGGGCTCATCGGCAACCTGGGCGAGCGCGTCGTGGTCGCCTCGCCGCTGTACAAGAACCATTTCGACCTGCGCACCGGCGAATGCCTGGAGGCGCCCGAGCATTCGGTGCGGGCGCACGGGGTGCGCGCCGAGGGCGGGCGCATCAGCGTAGCAGTCGCTTGAACGCTTTGGGAGGCGTCCGGCGGGGTTAGCATCTGCGTATCCTGAATCCCGGAGTCACCGCATGCCCGATCTGGCCGCCGCGCCCCTGTCCGTTTCCAGCCTCGTGCTGCGCTCGCGCCAGCTCGAGATCGATGCGGTACGCCACCTGGCCAACCGGGCTGCGCTGGTGGACGTGGTCGGGCAACTGATCGAGGGCCTGCAGCGCGAGCGCGGCGCTTCGGGCGTCTACCTGGCCTCCAAGGCCCAGCGCTTTGCCGACCTGCGCGGCCGCACCGTGCTGGAGGTCGTGGCGCTGGAGGCCAAGCTGCGCGCCGAGTTCGCCCAGCATGTGGAGCCCGCGCAGGGCGCCACGGCCAAGGCCTTGTCGCTGATGGCCTGGGCACTGCTGGGCCTCGACGCGCTGCCCGCGCTGCGCAGCCAGATCGACAAGCAGGCGATGACCGCCCACGATTCGATTGCCGCGTTCAGTCACCTGATCGCCGGCCTGATCGAGCTGGTTTTCCACGTGGCCGATGCGGCCGGGCTGCCCAGCGTCTCGCGCCAGCTCGTGGCCCTGGTGCATCTGGTGCAGGCGCAGGAAGAGGCGGGGCAGGAGCGGGCCATGGGCGCTTTGCTCTTCGCCTCGGGGCTGGGCAGCGATGCGCACCAGCAGCGCGTGCTGCACCTGATCGATGCGCAGGAGCGCAGCCTGCGCGTATTTTCCGAATTTGCCGACCCGGCCCTGCGCACGCGCTGGGAGCAGCAGCAACTGGCCCCGGGCATGGCCCAGCTGGAGCGCCTGCGGCGCACGCTGTGCGTGGCCCGCCCCGGCGCCGCGCTGGACAGCAACCTGAGCGACGCCTGGTTCGACGTGTCCACCGAGCGCATCAACGCGCTGTGGCTGCTGCAGGTCGAGCTGGTGCAGCGCCTGCGCGAGGACTGCGCGGCCCGCATCCTCGAAGCCCAGCAGGACCTGCAGGATTCCAGGGGCCTGCTGCGCGGCCTGCGCGACAACCCGCCGCAGCGCACGCACGCGGTGGACCGCTTCTTCGACATCGCCATCGCACCCGAGGTCGTGTCCGAGCAGGCCGCCAGCGCGCATGCCGGTGAATCGGCATCGCTGCTCGAGCTGCTGCAGGCCCAGTCGGCGCGCATGGCCAGCATGGAGGCCGAGCTTGAAGCGGCGCGTCGCACGCTCAACGAGCGCAAGGTGATCGAGCGCGCCAAGGGCGTGCTGATGGCCCGCCTGGGCATGAACGAGGAGGTTGCCTTCCGCGTGCTGCAAAAAACCTCGATGGATCAGAACCGCCGCCTGCTCGACGTGGCCGAGGCCACGCTGTCCCTGCCGGACCTGGCGTTCGCCCACCCCGACCGCAAGGGCGACAAGCCCGCCTGATCCATGCTGGTGCCTTGCGTGCACCGCCTTGAAGCCATTCCTGCGCCGAAGACTTGCCGTATGCACGGAATGCGGGACACAAAGGACCGTCGGCCGCCCCAACGAGGGTACGGAACTTGCATGGAGTCCACTGGATGGTGGGCTAACGGCGGCCTGCCATCCACCGCCTGCGGTTGCCCGCAGGCCCAGGAATCGCGCATCCGAGGATAACGGCGTCCATTGCGTTCCCCATCTGCATGGGGGCGCAGCGGACGCCGTTTTCTCTTTCCTCCTCTCTTTGCGCTTTTCCCCGGGTGGACCACTTGGGGGCGCACATCAGTCTCCCCGTTCCAAAGGAAGTTCAATGGCCTACCTTGCCCCCGCCGAGTTCGTGACCAAGATGGTCGATTCCGGTGAATCCAAGCTCCTCATGTCCACCCGCGACACGCTGATCCGCTCCTTCATGGCCGGCGCCATGCTGGCACTGGGCGCCGCCTTCGCTGTCACTGTCACAGTGAACACCGGCAACCCGCTGCTGGGTGCAATGCTCTTCCCAGGCTGCTTCATCCTGCTGTACCTGCTGGGTTATGACCTGCTGACCGGTGTGTTCACGCTGGCCCCGCTGGCCGTGCTCGACAAGCGTCCTGGCGCCACCTGGCGTGGCGTTTTCCGCAACTGGACGCTGGTGTTCTGCGGCAACTTCGCGGGGGCCTTCATGGTGGCGGTGTTCATGGCCATCATTTTTACCTTCGGTTTTAGCGAGGCGCCCAATGCAGTCGGGGTGCAAATCGGCCACATTGGCGAGGGTCGCACGGTGGGTTACTCCGCGCACGGCGCCGCCGGCATGCTGACCCTGTTCATCCGTGGCGTCATGTGCAACTGGATGGTGTCCACCGGCGTGGTGGCGGCCATGATGTCCACCTCGGTGTCGGGCAAGGCCATCGGCATGTGGATCCCCATCGCCCTGTTCTTCTACATGGGTTTCGAGCACAGCATCGTCAACATGTTCCTGTTCCCCTCGGGCCTGCTGCTCGGTGGCAACTTCACGATCATGGACTACCTGGTCTGGAATGAAATCCCCACCGTGATCGGCAACCTGGTGGGCGGCCTGACCTTTGTGGGCGCCATGCTGTACTCCACGCACTACAAGACCGCGCCCAAGCGCAAGATTGCCTGAGCGTTGGCCATGCACGCCTTGCGCGTCACTCTCGGCCAGCATTCCGAGGCCGGGCACAAGGGAGTCAACCAGGACTTCCACGGTGCCATGTTGCCCACGGGGCCGCAGCGCGGAACCAAGGGCATCGCGCTGGCGCTGGCCGACGGCATAGGCTCCAGCGCCGTGAGCCAGGAGGCCAGCGCGGCGGCGGTGCGCGGCTTTCTCGACGACTATTACGCCACTTCCGAGGCCTGGTCGGTGCGCCGCTCGGCCCAGCGTGTGCTGGGCGCCACCAATGCCTGGCTGCATGCGCAGACCATGCGCAGCCATGCGCGCTTCGACAAGGACCGGGGCTATGTCACCACCTTCAGCGCCCTCATCCTCAAGGGCCGCGAGGTGCACCTGCTGCACGTGGGCGATGCGCGCATTTACCGCGTGCACGCCATGGCGCTGGAGCAACTGACCGAGGACCACCGCGTGCACCTGTCCTCGGTCGAATCCTTCCTGGGCCGGGCGCTGGGCATGGGGCCCAACGTCGAGATCGACTACCGCAGCCTGCCGGCCGAAGTGGGCGATGTCTACCTGCTGGCCACCGACGGGGCGTACACGCACCTGGATGTGGCGGCCGTGCATGCCGCCATTGCGCACACTGATGACCTGGATGCAGCCGCGCGGGCGCTGGTCGCTGCGGCACAGGCGCGCGGGGCCACCGACGACCTGACGGTGCAGTTGCTGCGCATCGACGCGCTGCCCGAGGACCGGGCATTGGCGCACCTGCCGCCGCAGCGCGAGGGGCTGGCCCTGCCGCCGCCGCTCGCGCCGCGCATGGGCTTCGAGGGCTACACCATCGTGCGCGAGCTGCATGCGAGCTCGCGCAGCCACGTGCATCTGGCCGTGGACGACACCACGGGCCAGCAGGTGGTGATCAAGACCCCGTCGGTGGACCTGGCCGCCGAGAAGGACTATCTGGACCGCTTTGTGCTGGAGGAATGGGTGGCACGGCGCATCCACAGCCCGCACGTGCTGCGGGCCGCAGGCAGCGAGCGGCCACGCCAGCATGTCCATGTGGCCATGGAGTTCGTGGATGGGCAGACCCTGGCCCAGTGGATGACCGACCACCCCTTGCCGGACCTGGATGCCGTGCGCAGCCTCGTCGCCCAGATCGGCAAGGGCCTGCAGGCCTTCCATGCGCGCGAGATGCTGCACCAGGACCTCCGACCCGAGAACCTGCTGATCGACCGCAGCGGCACCGTGAAGCTCATCGATTTCGGGTCGGTGCATGTGGCGGGCCTTGCCGAGGGCACCTCCGGCGCACGCGCGGATAGCATTGCCGGCACGCTGCAGTACACCGCACCCGAGTATTTCGTGGGTGGCGAGGGGGATGCGCGCTCGGACCTGTTCTCGCTGGCAGTCCTCACCTACCAGATGCTCACCGGCCAGCTGCCCTATGGCCTGCAGGTGGTGCGCCTGCGCTCACCGGCCCAATTCAAGCAGTTGCGCTACGTGCCCGTGCGCCACCTGCGGCCCGAGCTGCCCGCCTGGCTCGATGGCGTGCTGCAAAAGGCCCTGCAACCTGAGGCATTCAAACGCCAGGAGGCGGTGTCCGAGTTCCTGTACGACCTGCAATCGCCCGGTGCGCAGTTCCAGCGCCTGCGCGCGCCACCCCTGGTGGAGCGCAATCCGGTGCTGTTTTGGCAGACCGTGTCGTTGGTGCTGCTTTTATCTGTGCTGTTGCTGCTGGGATTGCGCGCTTATGGCCATTGACCCTGACGGCGATTGAAATCGCCAGCTCGTGATGCAGGGATGAGTAGTGCGCTGCCGCTTCGACAAAGCGGCAGCACTCCGACTCGCCGCAGTTCCTGCTTACTGAATGCTCAATGAGGTGGCCTTGCTCACCGGCTCCAGGCGAACCAAGGTCAATGTCAACACGCCGTTTTCCAGTTTTGCAGTGCTGTTGGCGGCGTCAATGTCGGTGGCCAGCTCCCAGGCGCGTTGTACTTGGCGTGGCGCGCCTTCCACGCTTTGCAGACGCACCACAGCGCCTTCAATGCTGATCTGCAATTGGTCGCGGGCAAGACCCGGCACATCCAGTTGCAAGGTAGTGGACTTTTCGTCCTGGGTCACGGTGCAACCGGCGGAGCGTGTTGCGGTGGGCTCTGCAAGAGCGCCCATCAGAAAACGCTGCAGCGCAAGATCGGCGGAGCGGGGGGCTTGAGCGTAGGCGGCGCGACGGATTACGGGGGTGAAGATCATGGGTAACTCCTATACACTGCGCGGCTCTCGACGTGGTCGCCGCATGCCAAAGAGGTGTGTACGGCTATGTCGCATTTCAAGGGAAAAATGGCATGAATAAATTGCGCTCCGTGGGCTTGAAAACAGGCGCAGCGGCATTACGTCCATCTGTTTTTGCGGTCGCTGCCGCACTGGTTTTGGCCCTTGCACCAGTGTCTGCTGCGTGGTCGCAAGGCGCGGCGCCTGCGGCTGCGGTGGCCCAGGCCAAGCCTGTCAAGGTCGCATTGATCGAGAGCCTGTCGGGCGCATTTGCCAACACAGGAGAAGCGGTTTACCGCAACATTTACTGGGCGTTGGAGCGCGTGAATGCACGCGGCGGCGTCTCGCTGCCTGCCAGTGCGGGCGGCGCCCGGCTGCTGGCGCTGGAGCGCTATGACAGCAAGGGCCAGAACGAAGAGGCGCTGTCGGCCCTGCGTGCCGCCATCGATGATGGCGCGCAGGTCATCCTGCAGGGTAATTCCTCGGCCACTGCCGCGGTGCTGATCGAGGCCATCAACAAACACAACGAGCGCGAGCCCGGCAAGCGCGTGCTGTTTCTCAACTACTCGGCGGTGGATCCGATCCTCACGAACGAGAAGTGCAGCTTCTGGCACTTTCGCTTCGACGCCCATGCCGACATGCGCATGGCCGCGCTGATGGAAGTGATGCGCGAAGACAAGGCCATCAAGAGCGTCTACCTAATCGGGCAAGACTACAGTTTTGGTCAGGCTGTGCTGCGCGAGGCCAAAAAACAGTTGGCGTCACAGCGCCCGGATGTGGCTGTGGTGGGCGATGAACTCCACCCGGTGGGTCGCGTGAAGGACTTTGCGCCGTACGCCGTGAAGATCAAAAACAGCGGCGCGCAGGCCGTGGTAACGGGCAACTGGGGCAATGATTTGACGCTGCTGGTCAAGTCTGCGCGCGAGGTGGGCTATGAAGGCAGCTTCTATACGTTCTATGGCAATGCTTTGGGAGCGCCTGCCGCCATGGGCGACGCGGGCATTGGCAAGGTGGTGGCAGTAGCAGACTGGCTACCCAATGTTCCGGGCGCCCAGAGCGAAGGCTTTTACCAATCGTTTCGCACACGCTTTCCTCGCCCGCAGGACGACTACGTGCACATGCGCATGCAGCTCATGATCGAGGCGCTGGCGCAATCCATCGAGCGCGCTGGCAGCACCGATGTGCTGGCCATTGCGCGCCAGATGGAGTCTGCCCAGGTGGAGCTGGCCGGACAGGGCGGGAGCATGCGCGCAGCCGACCACCAGTTTCAGCAGGCGCTGGCCGTGGGGGTGATGGACAAGAAGGGCGCGCCGGGTGTGAAGTTCGACGTGGAAGGCTCGGGCTATGGCTTTCGCGTAGTGCGGCAGATCACGGCGGCCAAGGCGCAGCAGCCGCACAGTTGCAATATGCAGCGCTATTGAACGGCGCCCGCTGATGCGGGCGGCTCTCCATCAACGCCGGATGCGGTGCCCCGTCTTGAACACCCACCAGACGACCACCAGGCACAGGGTCATGAACACCAGCGTCATCCCCGCGCTCACGCCGATGTGGACATCAGCCTGGCCGTAAAACGCCCAGCGCAGTCCGCTGATCAGGTAGACCACGGGGTTGAACAGCGACACGGTTTGCCACAGCGGCGGCAACATGCTGATGCTGTAGAACGCGCCGCCTAAGAAAGTCAGCGGCGTGACGATCAGCAGCGGGATGACCTGCAGTTTCTGAAAGCTGTCTGCCCACAGGCCAATGATGAAACCGAACAGGCAGAAGGTGACAGCTGTAAGCACCAGAAAACCCACCATCCACACGGGGTGCGCCACTTCGTAGGGCACAAAAAATCGCGCAGTGGTGAGGATGAGTACCGACACCAGCAGTGATTTGCTGGCCGCTGCGCCCACGTAGCCCAGCAGCACTTCCACCCAGTTCACCGGGGCGCTGAGCAGCTCATAGATGGTGCCCGACCATTTGGGCATGTAGATGCCGAAGGCCGAGTTGGAAATGCTTTCGGACAACAGCGACAGCATCAGCAGGCCGGGAATGATGTAGGCGCCGTAGCTCACACCGCCGATGTCGCCCATGCGCGAGCCGATGGCGGAGCCAAAGACGATGAAGTAGAGCGCCGTGGTGAGTACGGGGGCAATCAGACTTTGCATCCAGGTGCGAAACGCGCGGTGCATCTCAAAGCGGTAAATGGCGCTGACGCCATGCCAGTTCAGGCCGTTCATGCTTGGGGTGCTTTCTGTTCAGGGGTGTCCTGGTGCACCAGGCTTACAAAGATGTCTTCGAGCGAGCTTTCGCTGGAATGCAGGTCCTTGAAGTCGATGCCGTGCTCAGCCAGGGCGCGCAAGAGGGCGGCGATGCCCGTGTCCTCTTGCTGGGTGTCGAAGGTGTAGGTCAGTGCAGTGCCGCCCTGGCTCAGCACGAGTGGCCAGCGCGCCAGAGCATCGGGCACATGGTCCATCGGCTGCTGCAGGGTCAGCGTGAGCTGCTTTTTGCCGAGCTTGCGCATCAGCACGTCCTTGTCTTCCACCACGATCAGCTCGCCCTTGCGGATCACGCCGATGCGGTCGGCCATGTCTTCGGCCTCTTCGATGTAGTGGGTGGTGAGGATGATTGTGGTACCGGCGTCGCGCAGCTCGCGCACCAGGCGCCACATGTCATGGCGCAGCTCCACGTCGACACCAGCACTGGGCTCGTCAAGAAACAGTATTTTGGGCTCGTGCGACAGCGCCTTGGCGATCAGCACACGGCGTTTCATGCCACCCGACAGCGCCAGGATCTTGCTGTCCTTCTTGTCCCAGAGCGACAGGTCCTTGAGGATCTTTTCGATAAAGCCCGGGTTGGGCGCCTTGCCGAACAAGCCCCGGCTGAAGTTGACCGTGGCCCACACGGTTTCGAACGAGTCGGTGTGCAGTTCTTGCGGCACCAGGCCAATCGATGCGCGGGCGGCGCGGTAGTCGCGCACAGTGTCGTGGCCGTCGGCAGTAATGCTGCCTTCGGTGGCATTGCTCATGCCGCAGATCACACTGATGAGCGTGGTTTTGCCCGCGCCATTGGGGCCGAGCAGGGCAAATATTTCGCCCCGGCGGATATCCAGGTCGATGTTCTTCAGCGCTTGAAAGCCGCCCGCATAGGTTTTGCTGACACCGCGTACGCGCACGATGGCGTCCACGGCAGGGGTTGTCGAAGGTGGTGCAGGCATAGGGTGGCGGTCAGAAAGAGGCGGGCCACTGAGGTGACGGTGTCACGCCAGCGGTCGAAGCGCACGATTGTGGACTGGCTGACGCTGCCTTGCTTGGACGGGGACAAAGCGCCTGTCTATCTCTCTACCTCGCCCGCAATGCCGCTGTGATTTCGTTGGCGGGTCACCGCTCTCGCGCTGCAGCCACCTCGCGGCCCAGTTCGATCACCGCCATTGCGTAGTAGCTGGACCAGTTGTAGCGCGTGATGGCGTAAAAGTTCTCGGTGCCCGCCACATAGCTGGGCGCGTCACCGCCGTTTTGCAGCTCGACCAGCGCCAGCGGCCCTGGGTGCTGCAACCCTGCAGCATCCAACAGGGCGCCCTGGGCTTGCATGTTGGCCGCACTGAAGGTCGGCAGGATGTCCGGCAGCAGCAAGTCATCCAGTTGCAGGCGACTGGCATCGAACTGCACGCCAAAGTGGGTGTGCATGCCGGGCGTCCAGCCGTGGCCGATGAAGTAGTTGGCCACCGAGCCAATGGCATCGACGGGGCTGTTGAACAGGTCCACCCGTCCATCGCCATCGAAGTCCACGGCGTAGCGCACCCAGCTCGACGGCATGAACTGGCCGAGGCCCATGGCACCCGCATAGCTGCCGCGCAGTGCAAAGGGGTCGGTGTTGCTGCGGTTCGTCAGGCTCAGAAACTGCTCCAGCTCGCGGCGGAAAAACTCGGTGCGTTCTTTGGCGCGGGGGTGGGCGGCCGGGAAATCAAACGCCAACGTGGCCAGCGCGTCCATCACGCGGAAGGTTCCCATTTGCTGCCCGTAGATCGTCTCCACGCCGATGATGCCCACGATGATTTCGGCGGGCACGCCGTACTCGCGTTCGGCGCGCTCCAGCGCAGCCCGGTGCTCCTGCCAAAAACGCACACCCGCCCGGATGCGAATGGGATCGATGAAGCGGCTACGGTACACACGCCAGTTTTTGGCCGTGCCCTTGGGGGGCGGCAGCATGAGACGCGGCACTTGCGACAAAAACCGGGCCTGCCCGATGGCCTGGCGCACCCATTCGCGGTCCAGATCGCGGCGCGTGGCCAGGTCGTCGGCAAACTGCATTGCGTCGGCGCGGGTGGCGTACAGGACCTGGGGCTTGTCGGATGCGGCTGTCTTGTTGGCGTTGCGGCTTTTTCCGATGCCGCTATGGGTGCTGTCACTCTGCGCAGAGTTTTTAGAGTGTTTTTGGGCGCTAGCGCTTATTGGTATTGTGCAAGCAGCTATCAATGTAATAGCTGTTGCGATCCTTCGAAAAATCTTCGGCATGTCCAGTGTTCAGGTTTTGGGTGCGGTGGTCGTGGTCGGCCAGGGCAGGTTGCGAAACTCGCGCCGCAGATGGGGCAGTTCGGTAGCGGGCTGAGGGGCGTAGCGCATTTGCTCCAGGCGCAGCAGCCAATCGGCCACGCCCTGGGCAGGCGCGCCGAATTGTGCCCGTACCCGCTCTGCCATGGCGCGTGGTGGCAATGTGTCGGGGAGCTGAAGGCCAGCGCGCGCAAGGCGCTGGCGCGTGCGTGCCAGCAAGCGCAGCCACGGGTCGTGCTGGCTGCGCTCCCACAGCGTCCACAGGCCGCCGCCGCCCGCCGCGATCCCGACCAGAATGCCAAGCACCGTGGTCAGGTCTTGCCAGCTGGGGGATTCAAAGCCCAAGGCCTTGAGCAGGTCGAACTGGCGGCTTTGGCTGTAGTTCAGCACCCACTGGCTCCAGCTGTTGTTCACGGCCTCCCACACGGCGCGAAGGTTTTGCACCATGCCGGGGCTGATGGTGCCCATGGCATTTGCGAACGCGCCCTGGGGCGGACGCAAGCGCTGGAAGGCGCCCACGCGGCCGGGCGAGACAGCGCCAGTGGGGTCCACTCGCACCCAGCCGCGCCCTTCGATCCAGACCTCGGCCCAGGCATGGGCGTCGGCATTGCGCACGGTCCAATAGCCGTCCACGGGATGTCGTTCGCCGCCCTGGTAGCCAGTGACGATGCGCGAAGGCACATCCATGGCGCGCATCAGCACGACAAAGGCGGAAGAAATGTGCTCGCAAAAACCTTCCTTGCGGTCAAACCAGAACTCGTCGGCCGTGTGTTCGCCAAAAACGCCGGGATCTAGCGAGTAGTTGTAGCCGCCGGTGCGCAGGCGCTGCAACACGGCGTTGACCAGGACGTCGGTGCTGGCGTTCGCCAGTGCGGGGTCGGCACGCATTTGCGCGGCCAGCTCCAGCGTGCGGGGGTTGAAGCCGGGAGGCAACTCGGTGTAAACGCGCAGCTGGCGAACGGATTGTTGGGGGCCGTGGCGAAATTCCGGGTAGCTCACGGCCTTGTACCGCAGCACGTCAGTAATGGGGCGCGTGGTCATCCACTGCAGGTCCTGGGTCATGTAGGCCTGCATGTTGGAGAGCTGGGGAGCGTCAGGAGTGGCTTCCAGCACCATCAGCCAGGGCTGTCGCTGGGGCTCCAGAGTGACTTCGTAGCGCACTGCGGGGCCGGTGACCTGCAGATTGGCGGGCACGGCGACACGGGCGGCCCAGGGGCTGTCCTCGCGAAACGGCTCGGCCTGCCATTGCCTGCCGTCAAACGCGGCCATGACCGGCCCGCGGAAGTACAACGCCGATTGGGGTGGGACGTCGGCCTCGGCCCCTTCAAACCGCAGGCGAATGGCTATCCGCTCGTCGAGCGCGATCTCTGCCATGTCGCCGATCTTCATCGTGCCTGACAGTCCGCTGCGCCCGGTGAGGTTTTCTCCGGGCATGCCCCACAGTGGCGACATGCGCGGGAACAGCATGAACAGCGCCACCATGATGGGCGCACCCAGCAGCGCCATGGTCCCGGCGATCCGGAAGGTCTGCGCAAGCGGCGGGCGCCCCACCGGCATGTGGGCATTGACCAGCGCCATGAGCAGTCCCAGAAGTGCCACCAGCATGGCGGCAGCGGTCAGCAGAGACTGCGAGAAGAAAAAATTGCTGAGCATCGTGAAGAAGCCCAGGAAAAACACCACCATGGCATCGCGCCGGGCGCGCAGCTCCAGCGTCTTGAACGCGAGCATCATCACCATGAGCGTGACGCCCGCATCCCGCCCCAGAACGGTGCGGTGTGTAAAGAGCGTGCCCGCCACGGCCACGATGACCAACGCCGTAAGCAGCCAGCGCCCCGGCAGCGGGCGTCCCTTGAAGGCCATCCAGCCGCGCCACAGCAGCATGCCGCCCGCCATGGCCGCGGCCCAGCCGGGCAGGTTGGTCGCCTGGGGCGCAATCACCCAGGCCGTGACGAACAGCAGAAACACGGTGTCCCGCGCATCGCGCGGCAGAGAGGCAAGGGTCTGGCGCAGGCTCATGGAGCGACGGGTTTCCGGGTGGTCGAGGCGCAGCGGCGCGTGCGCTGTGTGAGTGGATGGCAGTTCATGGGCAAAGGTTCAGCACAGGGCCAGTGCTTCCAGGCAGCGCCGACGGTGGGCCGCCCCGGTGTCCGGCGCAATCTCCAACCCGGGCAAGCGCAGGCCGTAGTCCAGTCCCAGCCGGTCGGCCTGCAGCACCCAGGCCGTCAGGCGAGAGATGCGGGCCTCGGGGTCGGGGAGGGACGCGAGGATCGGGTCTAGCCAGAGTTCATGGCGCTGGGCCTGTTGCGAGTCTCGGCTGACCAGATCGTCCGTGCCGGTGCCCAGTGACTTGGCCGCTTTTTTCCAGACCACCAGCTTGAGCGGGTCGCCACGGCGATAGGCCCGTACCCCGTCGAATTCGCCGATGCCCTGGGAAGGTGCGCTGCCCGTGCCCCCGCCACGCGGCTCGCCCGCTGGCAACGGGGGCGACGGGATCTCGGGCGCGGGATACACCAACACCTGGGCCGCTGGGCGCCAGTAGGTCCATACGCGGAAGGTGCCCAGCGGAAACCGCGTTTCCGCTGTCAGTGTGGGAATGCGGTGCAGCCCGCGCCGCTCTGGCGCAAACGCCACGTGCAAACTGGCTTGCCCTTGGGCAGGAACGTCGGTCCAGGCCCAGTGATGGGGTGTGCCTGTTGTTCCGTGCACCGCCAGGCCAATGCCGTAACGCGGTGTCTTGCGGTCGCTGGACACCTGCACCTCAAACGTTGCGCTGGTTCCCATGAAATGCGGATCGGGCGCCTTTAAATGCAGTGTGATCCCACGCAGGGTGGCGTGGCAGATGTGCATGCCCACGACAGCGCTGCCCGCCAACAAAAAGGTCAGCAGATAGCCCAAGTTGAGCTGGTAGTTGATGGAAGCCACCAGCAGGATCAGCAGCGTCAGCGCCAGCATCCACCCCGAGCCGGTGGGCAGGATGTAGACGTTGCGCTGGGTCAATGTCAGCGTGTCGCTCAGCGGGCGGCGCGCCATCCACCAGCCCTCAAAACGCTTGCGGATGGGTGTGAGCGGGTTGAGCGACGCGATGGCTGCGCGCAGACGCCTTGCGGATGTGGAGGGTGCTGTGCGCGTTGCGGGCGCTGGGTTCGATGCGGCAGTGGCCATGGGCAATTGGCTCTGCCCGTGTCAGGGGAGGGGCACCGATTCGACCATGGCGCGCACCTGTTCCACCGCGCCGCGCCCGGCATCGCCTACGGGTACCAGGCGGTGGGCTATGGTCTGGGGCAGGACCGCCTGCACGTCGTCGGGCGCCACGTAGTCGCGGCCGCTGATAAGGGCCTGGGCCTTGGCAGCGCGCACCAGCGCAATGCCCGCGCGCGGCGACAGGCCCTGCAGAAACCAACGACCTGAGCGTGTCGCGGCGATGAGATCCTGCACATAGTTGAGCAGCGGGTCGGCCGTGTGGATAGCCTGCACCTGGCGCTGCAGCTCGGCCAGCTCTTCGTCTGACAGCAGGGGCAACATGCTGTCGACCATGTCGCGGCGGTCGGCCCCGGCCAGCAGCACGCGCTCGGCAGCGCGGTCGGGGTAGCCGATGGAAATGCGCATCAAGAAGCGGTCAAGCTGGGACTCGGGCAACGCAAACGTGCCCAGCTGGTCGTGCGGATTCTGCGTGGCAATCACGAAAAATGGGTGGGGCAGTGCGCGCGTCTCACCTTCCACCGAGACCTGCTTTTCCTCCATGGCTTCGAGCAGCGCGCTTTGCGTCTTGGGGCTGGCGCGGTTGATTTCGTCGGCCAGCAGCACCTGGGCAAACACCGGGCCAGGGTGGAACACAAAAGCTTCCTTGCCGCGTTCGTACACCGACACCCCGGTCAGGTCGCTGGGCATCAGGTCGGCCGTGAACTGCACCCGCGAGAACTGCAGGCCAAAAGTGCGCGACAGGGCATGGGCCAACGTGGTTTTACCCACCCCCGGAACGTCTTCGATGAGCAGGTGTCCGCCTGCCAGAAGGCAGGCTACGCAGTCCTGTACCTGGGCGTTTTTGCCCACGATCACCGTGTTAAGCTGATCCAGTAAAGATTTGATCTTGTGCTGTGCATTCATGGCGCGACGTTATCCGAAAAATACGAGACACGGGGATTGACTGTGAGCAAGACGGGCTATTTCACCCATCGAGATTGTTGGAAGCACGAGATGGGCCCGGGCCACCCCGAATGCCCCGAACGGCTGGACGCCATTGAAGACCGCTTGCTGATCACCGGTGTTGCCGATGCGCTGGAGCGGTATGAGGCCCCCGAAGCATCGCTGGCCGACATCGAACTGGCCCACGGCCGCATGCACATTGCAGCACTGCGCGGCATGTCAGATCGCCTGAACGAAGAAATCATGGCGGGTGGCCCCAGTTACGCGCAAATTGACACCGACACCTCCATCAACGCCCATACCTGGAAGGCGTCCCTGCGCGCAGCCGGGGCGGCACTGGCCGCTACCGACGCCGTTATGGCGGGCGAGGTGGAGAACGCGTTTTGTTCGGTCCGCCCCCCGGGTCACCATGCCTGCCGTGACAAGGCCATGGGTTTTTGTTTTTTCAATAACGTAGCGGTGGCCGCCAAATATGCGTTGCAGCGCTACAACCTGCAGCGGGTGGCGGTGGTCGATTTTGATGTGCACCACGGCAATGGCACCGAGGACATTCTGGCCAACGACCCGCGCGCCCTGATGGTCAGCATCTTTCAGCACCCGTTTTACCCCTACAGCGGCGACCAGGATCCGGCTCCCAACATGGTGAACGTGCCCGTGGCGGCATACACCCGCGGCATGGACATCCGCGAGATCATCGAGATGAGCTGGATGCCCCGCCTGGAAGCCTTCAAGCCGGAAATGATTTTTGTCAGCGCGGGCTTTGACGGCCACCGCGAGGATGACATGGGCCAGCTGGGCCTGACCGAGCACGACTATGCCTGGATCACCCAGCGTGTGAAGGATGTGGCGCGCCGCTTTTCCAAAGGCCGCATCGTGTCGTGCCTGGAGGGGGGGTACGTGATGGGTCCGCTGGCGCGCAGTGTGGAAGCGCATGTGCGCGTGCTGGCGGACTTGTAAGCCCCCCTGAGCCGCCTGCGGCGTCTTCCCCCAGGGGGACGCCACCCGTGGCCTGGCAAAGCCGGTTCCACGGTGGCACTGGCCTGGAGGCACGCCGGTTGCGGCGGTACTGCGCAGTGCAGAACACTGGAGAAATCATGAAGACGAATGCCGATGACCTGCTGCAGATCACCCGCGATGTGCGCGGCGTGGTCACTCTGACCTTGAACGACCCGGCACGCTTCAACGCGCTGGGCCACGAGATGCTTTCTGCCCTGCAGCAGGCGCTGGAAGATGCTGGCCGTGATGAAGCCGTGCGTGTAGTGGTGTTGGCCGCTGCGGGCAAGGCCTTCTGCGCGGGGCACAACCTCAAGGACATGGCGGCGAACCCTGAGCTGGCGTATTACCAAAAGCTGTTTGCGCAATGCAGCCGCATGATGCTGACGATCCACAAGTTGCCTGTGCCCGTGATCGCGCGGGTGCAGGGTATGGCCACAGCGGCCGGTTGCCAGCTGGTGGCGCAGTGCGATCTGGCCGTGGCCGCCGACAGTGCCAGTTTTGCCACCAGCGGCATCCACTACGGCTTGTTCTGTGCCACACCCAGCGTGCCGCTGGTGCGCAACGTACCTGCCAAGCGCGCCATGGAGATGCTGCTCACGGGGGATTTCATCGATGCGCCCACCGCGCTCGCGCAGGGTCTGGTGAACCGTGTGGTGCCCGCCGACGCGCTGGATGCCGAGGTCGAAAAGCTGGTGGTGTCCATCTTGCAAAAACCGCGTGTCGCTGTCGCCATGGGCAAGGCGCTGGTCTACCAGCAGCGCGAGCTGGGCATGGATGCGGCCTACCAACTGGCGGGTCAGGCCATGGCCACCAACATGATGGATGAGGCCGCGCAGGAGGGCGCCCGCGCCTTTGCCGAAAAACGCCAACCCGCCTGGAAGAATCACTGATGGCGGGGTTTGCCAATAGCACGGCCATGCTTGATGACGTGAGCAGCTGGTTTCAAGCGTTTGCGCAACCCACGGTGCTCATCGAGTTGGGTGCGCTGGTGGTGTGCGTGCTCCTGGCCTGGGGCGTGGTGACGGCACTGGGGCGCGGGTTGGGGCAGGGCGATTCGCGCTCTATTCTGTTTGGTGCTCGCGGGGTGGATGGGGCGCTGTTCCCCATCCTGTTGCTGGGCCTGGGGTATCTTGCACGCACCCTGTTGGTGGCCTGGGTCCCGCTGGCAGCGTTCAAGCTGGTGATACCGGTGCTCATGTCGCTGGTTGTCATTCGCATCGGTGTCAAGGTGCTGCAGGTGGCGCTTCCGGATTCCGCCTGGGTGCGACCTATCGAGCGATCCATCTCCTGGCTGGCCTGGCTGGCGATGGTGTTGTGGGTGACGGGTCTGCTGCCGCGCGTGCTGGATGAACTCGACAAGATCACCTGGAAGGTAGGGGCCTCGACCCTCTCGGTGCGCACCATGATCGAAGGGGCACTCACCGCAGGGGCGGTGTTGCTGGTGGCGCTGTGGATCTCGGCGGCCATCGAATCCCGTTTGTTGCGCTCTGTCACCGGCAGCGAGCTGTCATTGCGCAAAGCGGTGAGCAACGCCGTGCGGGCCTTGCTGGTGTTTGTGGGTCTGATCATGGCGCTGTCCGCGGTCGGGATCGACCTGACCGCGCTGTCGGTGCTGGGCGGTGCGGTGGGCGTGGGGATTGGCTTTGGTTTGCAGAAGCTGGCGGCCAACTATGTGAGCGGCTTTGTGATCCTGGCGGAGCGCAGCATGCGCATTGGCGACAACGTCAAGCTCGATGTCTTTGAAGGGCGCATCACGCAAATCAACGCCCGCTACACGGTGATCCGTTCGCCGTCTGGGCGCGAATCCATCGTGCCCAATGAGCTGCTCATCACGCAGCGGGTCGAAAACCTGTCGCTCTCAGACCCTCGTGTGTGGATGTCTACCGTGGTCAGCGTGGCATATGACAGCGATGTCGATCTGGTGGGCCGACTGCTGTCTGAGGCGGCGCTCGCCAGTCCCCGCGTGCTGCGAGACCCTTCGCCCAGCGCGGCCTTGTCCGCGTTTGGGGCCGATGGGCTGGAGTTCACCCTGGGCTTCTGGATTGCCGACCCCGAAAATGGTTCGCTCGGCCTGCGGTCGGCCATCAACATCGCGGTGTTGCAGTCGCTGCGCGCGCACCAGATCGAGATTCCCTACCCGCATCGCGTGGTGCATGTGCAGAGCCATCCTGCGGGCACTGCTGCCGACACTGAGTTACCCCCTACCAACTGAGGTTGGCACACAGCATGCGCAATGCACCAACCCAATGTGACAGCTTGCTCTAGACAGGGGTACGGGTCACTCGCCTATAATCTCGAAAAAGAACGATCGTGCTTTTTTGTGGATGCCCTTTGGGTATCGGGCCGTAACGCTTTCCCGTTGCAGTGCGGCATAGAATGTTCCAGTTTACGTAAACGTCAATTCAACCAACTCTATTAGGAGCCGCAGCAATGAAGGTTTTGGTCCCTGTCAAGCGCGTGGTGGACTACAACGTGAAGGTCCGCGTCAAGTCGGACAACACGGGTGTGGACATCGCGAACGTGAAGATGAGCATGAACCCCTTTGACGAAATCGCCGTTGAAGAGGCCGTGCGCCTGAAAGAAAAAGGCCTGGTGACCGAAGTCATCGCAGTCTCCTGCGGCGTGACGCAGTGCCAGGAAACCCTGCGCACCGCCATGGCCATCGGCGCTGACCGCGCCATCCTGGTGGAAACCGACGTCGAGCTGCAGCCGCTGGCCGTCGCCAAGATCCTCAAGGCCCTGGTCGACAAAGAGCAGCCCGGCCTCGTGATCCTGGGCAAACAAGCCATCGACGACGACGCCAACCAGACCGGCCAGATGCTGGCGGCCCTGGCAGACCTGCCCCAGGCCACGTTCGCCAACAAGGTGGAGCTGTCGGCCGACAAGGTCAGCGTGACCCGCGAAGTGGATGGCGGCCTGGAGACCCTGTCCCTGACGCTGCCCGCCGTCATCACCACCGACCTGCGCCTGAACGAGCCCCGCTACGTCACCTTGCCCAACATCATGAAGGCCAAGAAGAAGCAGCTGGACATCGTCAAGCCTGAAGACCTCGGTGTGGATGTGGCGCCTCGCCTCAAGACCCTGAAGGTCACCGAGCCTGCCAAGCGCGGTGCTGGCGTCAAGGTGGCCGATGTCGCCGCCCTGGTCGACAAGCTCAAGAACGAAGCCAAAGTCATCTAAGGAGAACAAGAAATGACCACCCTCGTTATTGCTGAACACAACAACGCGTCCATCAAGGGCGCAACGCTCAACACCGTGACGGCCGCCATCGCCTGCGGTGGTGATGTGCACGTGCTGGTGGCGGGCCACAACGCCGCAGCCGCCGCTGCAGCCGCTGGCCAGATCGCCGGTGTCGCCAAGGTCATCCACGCAGATGCCCCTGGCCTCGAACATGGCTTGGCAGAAAACGTTGCCGCACAAGTGCTCGCCATCGCCAGCAACTACAGCCACATCCTGTTCCCCGCCACCGCCAGCGGCAAGAACGTCGCCCCCCGCGTGGCCGCCAAACTGGACGTGGCCCAGATCAGCGACATCACCAAGGTGATTGCCGCCGACACCTTTGAACGCCCCATCTACGCTGGCAACGCCATTGCCACCGTGCAAAGCGCCGACAGCGTCAAGATCATCACCGTGCGCACCACCGGCTTTGACGCCGCAGCCGCCACGGGTGGTTCCGCCGCTGTCGAAACCGCAGCAGCCACGGCTGATGCAGGCAAGAGTACCTTCGTCGGCAGCGAAATCGCCAAGAGCGACCGGCCCGAACTGACCGCCGCCAAGATCATTGTCTCTGGTGGCCGGGCGCTGGGCAGCAAAGAAAAGTTCGACGAAATCATGACCCCCCTGGCCGACAAGCTGGGCGCTGCCCTGGGCGCCAGCCGCGCCGCGGTGGACGCGGGCTACGCCCCCAACGACTGGCAAGTGGGCCAGACCGGCAAGATCGTGGCGCCGCAGCTGTACATCGCAGCGGGCATCTCCGGCGCTATTCAGCATTTGGCCGGCATGAAGGACTCCAAGGTGATCGTGGCGATCAACAAGGACCCTGAGGCACCGATCTTCAGCGTGGCCGACTACGGCCTGGAAGCCGACCTGTTCACGGCCGTGCCAGAACTGGTCAAGGCTCTGTAAGAACGCCCCTGTGCATACAAAGGCATCGCTTGCGATGCCTTTTTTTTGACGAAATTTCCCGGAGACACCCATGAGCTACACCGCCCCCGTCAAGGACATGCTGTTCGCCATTGAACACCTGGCCAACATTGAACAGATCGCCCAAATCCCCGGCTTTGAAGACGCAGGCCTGGACACGGCGGCTGCCGTGCTGGAAGAGTGCGCCAAGTTCAACGAGGGTGTGCTGGCTCCGCTGAACTTCGAGGGCGACAAGAACCCTTCGAGCTGGAAAGACGGTGTGGTCACCACCACCCCAGGTTTCAAGGAAGCCTTTCGCCAATACGGCGAAGGCGGCTGGCAAGGCTTGCAACACCCCGCCGACTTTGGCGGCCAGGGCCTGCCCAAGACCATCGGTGCCGCCTGCATCGAGATGTGCAACAGCGCCAACATGAGTTTTGCGCTGTGCCCGCTGCTGACCGATGGCGCCATCGAGGCGCTGCTCACCGCAGGCAGCGACGAACTCAAGGCCACCTACCTCGAAAAGCTGGTGACCGGCCAATGGACCGGCACCATGAACCTGACCGAGCCCCAGGCCGGTTCCGATCTGGCACTGGTGCGCACCAAGGCCGATCCGCAGCCCGATGGCAGCTACAAGATTTTTGGCACCAAGATTTTCATCACCTACGGTGAGCACGACATGGCAGAGAACATCGTGCACTTGGTGCTGGCCCGTGTGCAGGGCGCGCCAGAGGGCGTCAAGGGCATCAGCCTGTTTGTGGTGCCCAAGTTCATGGTCAACCAAGATGGCAGCCTCGGCGCCCGCAATGACGCCCACTGCGTGAGCATCGAGCACAAGCTGGGCATCAAGGCCTCGCCCACGGCCGTGCTGCAGTTTGGCGACAACGGCGGCGCCATCGGTTACCTCGTCGGCCAGGAAAACCGGGGCCTCGAATACATGTTCATCATGATGAACGCGGCCCGCTACGCCGTGGGCATGCAGGGCATCGCGATCTCCGAGCGCGCCTACCAGAAGGCCGTGCAGTACGCCAAAGACCGCGTGCAAAGCCGCCCTGTGGACGGCAGCATCAACGCCAGCGCGGCCATCATTCACCACCCCGATGTGAAGCGCATGCTCATGACCATGCGCGCCACCGTGGAAGGCTGCCGCGCCATGGCCACCGTGGCCGCGGCGGCGTTTGACGCTGCCCACCACCACCCGGACGCCGACACGCGCAAGCAAAACCAGGCGTTCTATGAGTTCATGGTGCCGCTGGTCAAGGGCTACAGCACCGAGACCAGCCTGGAAGTGACCAGCCTGGGCGTGCAGGTGCACGGCGGCATGGGCTTCATCGAAGAGACAGGCGCCGCCCAGTACTACCGCGACGCCAAGATCCTGACCATCTACGAAGGCACCACCGCCATCCAGGCCAACGACCTCGTGGGCCGCAAGACGGCGCGCGATGGTGGTCAGACGGCCAAGGGCATTGCCGCGCAGATCGAAAAGACCGAGGCTGACCTGCTGGCCAGCGGCACCCCTGCCGCCCTGGCCGTGGCCAAGCGCCTGACGGCTGCGCGCAAGGCGCTGCTCGATGTGATCGACTTTGTGGCGGGTAGCACCAAGGCCCAGCCCAACGCCGTGTTTGCGGGCAGCGTGCCCTACCTGATGCTGGCGGGCAATGTGGTGGCGGGCTGGCAGTTGGCGCGCAGCCTGCTGGTGGCGCAGGACCTGTTGCACAAGGGACAGGACGCCGCCTTCATGCGCGCAAAAATCACCACGGCCCAGTTCTACGCCGATCACATTCTGGTGAAGGCCCCCGGCCTGCGCGACTCCATTGTGGAAGGGGCGGCCAGCGTGACCGAGCTGGCGCTGGAATCGTTCTGAAGATTGTTGAGTGTGCTGTGAGGAGACGAGGCCTCGCATTGCAAAGGCCTCTTGATATAAAAATGATAGCTACTAGCGCTTGATAGATAAGCGCTAGAGCCATATTTCATCTAAAAACCTGTCCTGGAAGTTGTTCCCATGTCCAAACTGCCTCCCGTGTTGCAAAACCTGTCGCTGCCCGTCATTGGCTCGCCGCTGTTCATCATCAGCAACCCCAAGCTCGTGATCGAGCAGTGCAAGGCCGGTGTGGTGGGCTCCATGCCTGCGCTCAACGCCCGCCCTGCCGAGCTGCTCGACGAATGGCTGGCCGAGATCACCGAAACCCTGGCGGCCTATAACAAGGCCAACCCCGACAAGCCCGCCGCGCCCTTCGCCATCAACCAGATCGTGCACAAGAGCAACGACCGGCTGGACCACGACATGCAGGTCTGCGCCAAGTACAAGGTGCCGATCATCATCACCAGCCTGGGCGCCCGCGAAGACGTGAACCAGGCCGTGCATGCCTGGGGCGGCATCGTGCTGCACGACATCATCAACAACAAGTTTGCCCACAAGGCGATTGAAAAGGGCGCAGACGGGCTGGTGGCCGTGGCGGCCGGTGCCGGAGGCCATGCAGGCGTGAAGAGCCCGTTTGCGTTGATCCAGGAGATCCGCCAATGGTTTGACGGCCCCATCGCTTTGAGTGGGTCCATCGCCAGCGGCGACGCGGTGCTGGCTGCGCAGGCCATGGGGGCCGATTTTGGCTATATCGGCTCGGCCTTCATCGCCACGCACGAAGCGCGTGCCAGCGACGAGTACAAGCAGGCCATCGTCGCCGGCAGCTCCGACGACATCGTCTACAGCAACCTCTTTACCGGTGTGCACGGCAACTATCTGGCCCCCTCGATCCGCGCGGCGGGCATGGATCCCGACAACCTGCCCGAGTCCGACCCCAGCAAGATGAACTTCGGCGGCGACTCCAAGAAGGCCTGGAAAGACATCTGGGGCTGCGGCCAGGGCATTGGCGCGATCAACGCGGTGACCAGCACCGCCGAGATGGTGGCCAAGCTGCGCAGAGAATACGAAGCCGCCCGCGCCCGCCTCAAGCTTTAAAGCCGCGTCACGACGGAAGCCACTGAGCCGTCGCAGACGGTGTTGCGGTGGCTCATTGCCCACATCCTTTCGCCCGCGAGTGCCTTATACGCATCGCGGGCGAAGTTGTTTTTGGCGCCCCTGATACAAGGGCAAACCCCCATCAACCCGCCGCAGTGGCTGCAGATAATAGTGATGAACCATAACCAAAGCGCGTGGACTTTGGCCCTTGGGTCAGCGCATTTTTGCAAGGTGGGTCTGTCATGTTTCGTTCTTTTGTGCTGCTGTTCGCCGCCCTGTGCGCCAGCGGTGGGGTCCAGGCCCGCAATGAGGGGGTGACCGCCGACGAGATTCGGCTCGGGGCGTCGGCCGTGCTTTCGGGGCCGCTGGGGGCGCAAACCGTGCAGTACGGCGAGGGCTCGCGGCTGATGTTCGACGCCGTCAACGCCCAGGGCGGTGTGCATGGCCGCATGATTCGTTACACCACGCTGGACGACGCTTTTGACGCCAAGAAAGCGGTCGAAAACACGCGCCAGCTGCTGGAGACCGACAAGGTCTTCATGATCTACAACAGCACCGGCACCGCCCAGACGGCGGCCATCCTGCCGCTGATCAAAGAGCACCGCACGCTGATGTTTGGCCCGGTCACGGGCGCATCGGTGTTTCGCGAAACCTTCAACCCGCAGGTGTTTCATGTGCGCGCGGGCTACGCCAACGAGGCCAGCAAGATCGTCTCGCAGTTGCGCCAACAGGGCATGAGCCGCGTGGCGGTGTTCTACCAGGACGACGGGCTGGGCAAAACCCTGGCGGGCGAGTTGAAGAAGGCGTCGGAAGATGAAAAGCTGCCCTTCATCGCCGAAATCAAGGTAGACCCCCAGAAGCCCGACTTTGCCGCGGCAGCCGCGGCCACCGAAAAGGCCCAGCCGCAGGCGGTGATTGTGGCCACGGCGGGCGCGACCTTTACCCACTACATCAAGGCTGTTCAGTTGACGGCCGCGCGGCCTGCGTACTATGGCTTTTCGGTGGCAAGTCTGGACGTGATCAACCGCGAACTGAAAGACAAGGCGCGCGGCATCATCCTGGCGCAGATCATGCCGTCGCTGCGCAACACCACCATTCCGGTGGTGGCCGAATACTTGAGCCTGCTGCGCGCCAAATCACCGGCGGCCCAGCCTTCTGCCTCGCAGTTTGAGGGGTTTGTGCATGCGCGGCTGCTGGTGGAGGGCCTGCGCCGCACCGGGCACAACCTGACGACCGAGTCTTTCACCAAGTCCATGGAAGACGCGGGCGAAATCTCGTTCGGGCGATTCAACGTGAAGTATTCGCCCAAGAACCACAACGGCTCTACCTATGTCGAACTGGCCATCGTGGACGCAGAAGGCAGCCTGAGATATTGAGCTCCTGCGGCGTTGATTGCGCTCCGCTTACAGCCCGTACGTCAGCTCGCGTGCCTTGCCCCAGAACACGCGGTACATGAAGATGGTGTAGATGATGATCACAGGCAGCGTGATCGCCACGCCGACACCGATGACCACCAACGACTCGGTCGCGCTGGCTGCGTCCCACACGGTCAGCCGGTCAATCACGATATAGGGATAGATGCTGTAGGCCAGGCCAAAAAAGGCCAGCACAAAAATCACCACGGTGGCCACAAACACGATCCAGCCATAGCCCGCCTGCACCACGCGCTGGGTGGCCAGTACGTGGCGGATGGCAAAAAACGCCGCTATGCAGGCCAGCGGAATCGGCAGCAACGCAAACAGCTCAGGCAACACAAACCACTTGGCAAACACGGTTTGGCTGACCAGCGGCGTGGCCAGCGAGATGCCCGAAAGCGCCAGGCCCATGGGCCACAACACGCGCTGGCCCCACTGCGCCGCCTTGTGTTGCAGGTCGCCATCGGTCTTCATCAGCAACCAGCCTACGCCCAGCATGGCGTAGGCGGCAGGCAAGGTGAGTGCAATGCCTGCAGAAAACAGCAGGCCCCAGGCGTCGTTTTGAAAGCCGGTGACATACGCACCCAGCATCCAACCCTGTGCCATGGAGGTCACCAGCGATCCCCCCGCAAACAAACGGTTCCACGTGGCCTTGTGCGAGTCGCGCGCCTTCACCCGAAAGTCAAACGCCACACCCCGCAGCGTGAGGCCCAGCAGCATCACCGCCACGGGCAGGTACAGGGCTGTCAGCACAATGCCATGCGCCATCGGAAAGCAGATCAGCAGTACGCCCACGCCCAGCACCAGCCAGGTCTCGTTGGCGTCCCAGAACGGACCGATGCTGGACACCATCACGTCCTTTTCTGCATCGCTGGCAAAAGGCAAAAGAATGCCCACGCCCAGGTCGTAGCCGTCCAGGATCACATACGCCAGCAGGGCCAGGCCCATGATGGCCATGAACGCGAGCGGAAGGGTGTTGGCGAGAGTCAAGTCCATGGGGTACTCCTTTGAACGGGGTCCGTCTCAGACCGATGGGCGTTGTGTCAGGGGCTGTGGCGATGGGGGCGGCACTGCGGGCACGGGCATGGTGGGATGCTCGGACATGTACTTGATCACGCCCACATAGGCCACCAGCAGCAGCACGTACACCGTGAGATACGCCACCAGCGTGGTCGCCACCATGGCGGGAGCGTGTGCGGCCACGGCATCAGCGGTTTTGAACAGTCCGTAGACCAGGTAGGGCTGTCTGCCGATTTCCGTCACATACCAACCTGCCAGCGTGGCCACCCAGCCCGAGAACGTCATGCCCACCAGCGTATAGAGCAGCGGACGGGGCAGGGTGGCCAGGTCTTGCTTGCGGCGTCTGTAAACCACAAATGCCCCTACCCAGGCCACCGCCAGCATCAGCATGCCCACGCCCACCATCACGCGAAATCCCCAGAACACCGGCGCCACGGGGGGGTGGGCGCCTGGAAACTCATTCAATCCTTTGAGCTCGGCGTTGATGTCATGCGCGAGGATCAGGCTGGCGAACTTGGGGATCTGCAGCGCGTAGTCGGTGCGGCCTTCCTTCTCGTTGGGCAGGCCAAACAGCGTGAGGGGTGCGCCCTTTTCGGTATGCCAGATGCCTTCAATGGCAGCGATCTTGGCGGGCTGGTGCTTCAGCGTGTTCAGACCATGCAGGTCGCCCATGAAGATCTGTAGCGGGATCACCAGGGCTACGGCCGAGATGGCGGTGCGCAGTGCCTTGCGTGTGCCGTCTGTCGCCGTGCCCTTGATGAGTTGCCAAGCGCTCACACCCGCAATCAAGAAGCCTGCGGTCAGGGCAGACGCCAGCAGCTTATGCCCCAGGCGATAGGGAAACGACGGGTTGAACACAATCGCCAGCCAGTCCACCGCATGGAATTTGCCATCGATGATCTCGTGGCCTGCAGGCGTCTGCATCCACGAGTTCAAACTCAGGATCCAGAACGCCGACAACGTGGTGCCAAAAGCCACCATCAGTGTCGCAATCAGGTGCACACGCTCTGACACGCGGCCCCGGCCGAACAGCATGATGCCCAGAAAACTGGCCTCCAGAAAAAACGCGGTCAACACCTCGTAGCCCAGCAACGGCCCGGCGATGTTGCCCACATGCTCCATGAAGCCCGGCCAGTTGGTGCCGAACTGAAAACTCATGGTGATGCCCGACACCACACCCAGCCCAAAGGTCAGCGCGAACACTTTGGTCCAGAAGTAGTACGCCTGCTCCCAGCCCAGTGCCGCTGGCGTGCCGCGCGTCGCGGTGTAGCGCAAACGGAAGAACACCAGAAACCAGCACAGCGCAATCGTGATGGTGGGGAACAGGATGTGAAAGCTGATGTTGGCGGCGAACTGGATTCGCGACAGCATGAAGGCGTCCATGGCTCAGGCTCCTTGATTGTTGCTCTTGGCGGTACCGGCGCTTTTGCCGGTCAATCGGTCTTTGAACTCGAGCACCCGTGTCACGGCGGTGCCCATGCCCATCAGCTGCATGGCCGTTTCGGGAGCCAGGCGCTGCACATCATCAAACCAGGTCATCAATCGGTCAATCAGCTCGTGCATCTCGCGCATGCGCTCCTGGGCGTAGCGCTCTTGGTCGGAGGTCGGTTCTTCGAGCAAAGCCATGCGCAGCATGGACAGCGTGGGTTCAATCTCGCGGCGGCGTCGCTCTTCGGCCAGCACGCGAAAGATCTCCCAGACATCCTTGGGCGCCTCAAAGTATTCACGCCGGTCCCCCGGCGGGTGGCTGAGCTTGACGAGAGGCCAGGCCTGCAGCTCCTTCAGCCCCATGCTCACGTTGGACCGCGAAAACTCCAGCGTTTCGGCGATCTCGTCGGCGTTGAGCGCGCGCGGTGACAGAAAGATCAGGGCATACATCTGGCCGACGGTGCGGTTGATGCCCCAGCGGCTGCCCATCTCGCCGAAATGGGCCACGAACTGGCGGTTGAGGGGTGGCAGTTGGTTGACGTAGGTCATATGGGCACCGATTGTGCGCGTTATTTCCTGAATTTCCAGTAATTACTGAAAATTCAGGATGTTGTGTAGGGATGGATAGGATTGAGTGCGTCTACGGGAGCCGACAAATCGACGCGTCCGAGACTCCCGCAAAAAGCCCGCCCCGACGACAATAGAAGGCTTTTGGCCCGCTCGCCCTGTTTGGATGAGCCGGAGCCTGGCCCCATCCTTCCTGACAACTCCGCATGTCTTCTGCCACCTCTCGCACGCCGCTGATCGACATGGTCAAGGGCTTGGCGTGTATCACCATCGTCTGGCACCACCTGGCTTTTTACGGGCCCATGTCGGACATTGCCCAGCCTCTGGCCCCGGAGCTCATGGCCTGGCTGTATGACTTTGGGCGCATGGCCGTGCAGGTGTTTCTGGTGGTGGGCGGTTATCTGGCGGCCGCCAGTTTGGCGCCGCTGGGCGTGGCGCGGTTTGACCATGCAGGCAACGCCATCGCCAAACGTTTTGTGCGCCTGGTGGTGCCCTACGCAGTGGCGCTGGTGTTTACCGTGGTGGTGGCCGCGCTCGTGCGCTTGTGGATGGTTCACCCCTCGGTGCCAGATGAGCCCACGCTGGCGCAGTTGCTGGCCAATGCCTTGCTGCTGCAAGACATCGTGGGCGAAGACGCACTGTCAGCCGGGGTCTGGTACGTGGCCATCGACTTTCAGCTGTTCACTCTGAGCGTGCTGGTGTGGGCGGGCGTGCGCGCACTGCCTGGCGTGTGGGCGCAGCAGCATGGCGCTGTCCTGGCCCGTGCGTTGATCGTGCTTGGCGTCGCGGCGTCGCTCTGGTTCTTTAACCGCATGGCCGGTTTCGACATGTGGGCGCTGTACTTTTTTGGCGCGTATGGCCTGGGCATGCTGGCGTACTGGGCCGTGCGTGCGCCCAGCCCGCATGGGTGGCTGGCGGCCATCGCCCTGCTGGGCGGCGCTGCGCTGGCGCTGGACTACCGCGGCCGCGTGGCGGTGGCGCTGGTCACAGCGCTGTGCCTGGTGTTTGCGCTGCGTTCTGCACGGGTGCGGTCATGGAGCGAGGCAGCACCCTGGGGTCCGCTGGTGCGGTTGGGGCAGATGGCGTATTCCGTGTTTCTGGTGCACTTTGCGGTGTGCCTGCTGGTCAACGCCGTGGTGGGTATCCTGTGGCCTGACTCGCCCGTGGTCAATGCGATAGGAATGTTGCTGGCGTTTGTGCTCTCACTGGCCGCTGGGCGTTGGCTGTATCTGAGGGTAGAGCAGCACGTGCCGTCGTGGTCCACGGCCTTGCGGTGGCAGGCTAGTCTCGTCGGCACGGGCTTGCTGGTGACGCTGTCGAGTAATTGGGCCTGAGTTTGCGCCCGCAGCGCCTGTTCAAGGGCGCTGCAGTTTGCGCTCGCGGCGTTTGCGTTGTTTGTCCAGAAACCAGGCCATGAACGGCAACAACAGCATCGAGCCCGGAATCACCCAGATGAACAGATAGGGGCTGACGGACGATGCCGATCGCATCACATCGCGCAAATGGGCGCGCTCGGTGGCGTCCCAGTTGCCTTGGCGGCGCTGCTGCACCAGCCACACCACCGACCCCTTCATCGTCGCCATCTCGCGCTTGAGGCGGCTTTTTTCGCGGCTGTTGCCTGCCAAAAACGAGCAGAACCACTCGGGCGCTCGCTCCATGCGGCGCTGAAACGCGGTGGTCGAGTCCGGATCGAAGGGTTCGGGCAGCGCGGCGGTGGGGTCGTTGGAGGGGGATGGCGTAGTCATGGCGGGTGCCATTGTCACTGCGGGCGCAGACAACGCCAAGCGTGTTTTCACCCTGCCGTGCCGCGCGTGGTCAATCGCTTTGAATGTTGCGTGCCTTGATGAGTGCGCCAAACCGTGCGCTGTCTGCGGTGGCGCGGCTGTTGAACTCCGCAGGCGACATGGGCGCTGGCACGCCGCCCAGTGCGTTGATGCGCTCCTGCACCGCGGGGGTTGCCAGGGCCTTGTTGATTTCGCGGTTAAGGCGGGTCACCACGTCAGCCGGGGTGCCCGCAGGCGCATAAAAACCGAACAAAGTGTCGGCGTCAAACCCTTTGAGGCCGGCTTCATCCAGCGTGGGCACGTCCGGGAACAGCGGCGAGCGTTTGGCGCTGCCCACGGCCAACAGCTTGAGCTTGCCCGCCTTCACATGCTGCAGCCCAATGCCCGGGTCGAACATGAAATCCACCTGTCCGCCCAGCAAATCCTGCATGGCGGGCGCTGCGCCCCGATACGGCACATGCACCGCAAACACGTTGGCCTGGGCTTTCATCATTTCTGCCGCCAGATGTGGCGAGCTGCCATTGCCGGGGCTGCCAAACGTGAGCTTGCCGGGGTTGGCCTTGAGGTGGGCCAAAAAATCCTGAATGGTGTTGACCGGCAGTGTCGGTTTCACCTCCAGAAACACCAGCACGCGCGCTGCCGCCGCCACAGGCGTCAGGTCCTTGACCGGGTCGAACGGCATCTTGGGATACAGGTGCGGGTTGACCGACACCATTCCGCCCGAACTCAGCAGCAGCGTGTAGCCGTCCGCAGGCGATTTGGCCGCGGCGTCTCCCCCAATGTTGCCGCCCGCGCCACCCCGGTTTTCAACAACCACCGGCTGTCCCAGCGCGGTTTGCAGCGGCTGTGACACGGCGCGTGCAATCTGGTCGGCCGCGCCGCCCGCAGGGAAGTTGACGATGACCTTGATCGGCTTGCTGGGCCAGGTGTCTGCCACGGCGGCGACAGGCATTGCAAGCGCGCAAGCCGCGCAGGCCAGCGCCAGGGCGTTGCGCAGGTGTTGCGGTCGGCGGGGTTGGTGGAGTGGGGTGTTGTGGCTGTGGTTGTTGTGTTGGGCAGATGGCATGGTGTGTCTCCTTGAAAGCGGGGGCCCGGGTGTGCCGGGTCTTGTGATGGTTGATGTCAGCGTAGCTGAGGGTGAATGTGAGGGTGAAGGGCCAGTGATTGGCGGCAGGCGCTGTCAGGCCACATCCACCTCCACCAGGATGGCGCGTGGGCTGGCCAGCGCGTCGCGCAGAACCTGGTGCAATTGGGCAGCTTCGCTCACATGCACCGCCTCGCACCCCTGGCCGCGGGCCAGTGCCAGGAAGTCGAGGTCCGGCAGATCGGTGCCTTCCAGCTTGTCGCCTTCATGGAACCCGAAGGTGGGCGCAAACTCTTGCAGCGCCGCGTAGCGCCGGTTCTTGAGGATGATGAAGGTGATGGGCAGCTGCAGCTGCGCCGCACTCCACAGCGCCTGGATGGAGTACATGGCCGACCCATCTCCAATCAGCCCGATCACCTTGCACTCGGGCTTGGCCAATGCCACCCCCACAGCGGCGGGCATGGCGTAGCCCAGGCCGCCGCTGCACATGGTGTAGAAGGTTTCGCTCTGCACGATGGGCAGGTGGGCCTGCATGGCAGCGCGCGAGCTGGGGGCTTCTTCCACCACGATGGAGGCGGGGTCGCGCACCTCGGCCAGCGTCTGCATCACATACGCCACGCTCATCAGCGGGCCTGTGGGCTCGGCACGCGGGCGTGCTGCGCGGGGTGGGGGCAGGGCGCGTGGCGGCGGGGCAGGGCGTGCCAGCAGGTCCAGCACGCCCAGACGAATGCCGCCCACGGCAGACGTGCCTTCGGGTGTCCACGCGGCGGTGGTGGGGTCTTCAATCAGCTGCACCAGTTGGGCGCCGGGTGGCACATGGGGGCCAAAGCCCTCTACGTGGTACGTGAAGGCCGCGGCACCCAGCGCAAAGACCAGGTCGTGGCCTGCCAGCAGCGCCACGATCTTCTCGCGCATGGCGGGCAGCACCCCGGCAAACAGGCGGTGGTTTTGCGGAAAGCCGCAGCGCCCGGACATCGGCGCAATCCACACCGCCGCGTTGTGCCGCTCGGCCAAGGTCACCAGGTCGTCCCACGCGCCATCGCGGTCGACCGCAGCACCCACCACAAACACCGGCCGCTGTGCGGCGTCGAGTGCGGTGCCAATCGCATCCAGCACACGCGGTTCAGGCCGCGTCTCGGTGCTGACCATGCGGGCCTTCAGGGGCTCGCAGGGCTTGTCCCAGTCGTCCGCCGGGATCGACACCAGCACCGGCCCGCGCGGCTGCTGCATGGCGATGTAGTAGGCGCGGGCAATGGCCAGCGGCACGTCCTCTGCGCGGGCGGGCTCCACGCTCCACTTCACGTATGGCTTGGGCAGCTCGGTGGCCTGGCCAGAAAACAGGAACGGGTCGAAGGGCAGGATGGACCGCGCCTGCTGCCCCGCCGTGATCACCATGGGCGTGCGGTTCTTGTGCGCGGTAAAGATATTGCCCATGGCATGGCCCACGCCCGCGGCAGAGTGCAGGTTCACAAATGCGGCGTTGTGCGTAGCCTGCGCGTAGCCATCGGCCATGCCCACCACCACCGCCTCTTGCAGGCCCAGGATGTAGCGAAAGTCGCTGGGAAAGTCCAGAAACAGCGGCAGCTCGGTGGAGCCCGGGTTGCCAAAAATGGTGTTGATCTGAAAGCCACGCAGCAGCTCCAGCACCACCTCGCGCACGGTGAGGCGGGCGGATGAAGCGGGGTGTGCGGCAGTCGCAGCGCTTGACGAAGGGGCCTGGGTCATGGAGAAGGTGGGTGCTGAGGGACGGATTCCGATCTTCGGCGGCCACGCTTCATCCATCAATACAATGAAGCGACTAAGCGGTATTCATTCAATGCATATCAAGGACATCGACCTCAACCTGCTGCGCCTGTTCGACGCGGTCTACCGCACGCGCAACGTCAGCCGGGCGGCCGACCTGCTGGACTTGACCCAGCCCGCAGCCAGCCAGGCCCTCACGCGGCTGCGCCTGCTGATCAAAGACCCCTTGTTTGTGCGCGCAGGCGGCGGTGTGCAGCCCACCCCCAAGGCCGACCGGCTGGCAGACGCCGTGCGCAGCGCGCTGGGTTTGCTCGAAGAAGCGCTCAACGAATCCGCACTGTTCGACCCGCTGCAATCGCGCAAGGTGTTTCGCATCCACATGAGCGATATCGGAGAAGGGCGCTTTTTGCCTGCTTTGATGCAGGCGCTTCAAAAGCAGGCGCCAGGCGTGCGGCTGGAAACCTTGCCCGTGCCCCGCAGCGACATCGCCGCCATGCTCGACAGTGGGCGCATCGACTTTGCGTTTGGTTTTTTGCCCACCGTGAAAGACACCCGCCGGGTGCAGTTGCTCAAAGACCGCTACATCGTGCTGCTGCGCTCGGGCCACCCGTTCAGCCTGCGCAAGCGCAGCGGCCCTGCTTTGCTGCGTGACCTGCGGCAACTGGAGTTTGTGGCCGTGCGCACGCATTCAGACACCTTGCGCATCCTGGAGATGCTGCAGCTGCAAGACCGCCTGCGCCTTACCGCCGAGCATTTCATGGCGCTGCCCTCCATCGTGCGCGGCACCGACCTGGCCGTGGTCATGCCGCGCAACATTGCCCAAACGTTTGCGGCCGACGCGGGTTACACCATCATCGAACCCGCGCTACCGCTGCGCGACTTCACCGTGTCGCTGCATTGGAGCCGCCGGTTTGAGAGCGACCCTGGCAACCAGTGGCTGCAAAGCGTGATCGTGCGGTTGTTCCGTGAATAGCTGAATGCTTCTAAATTAATAGCTGCTAGCGCTTATCCAATAAGCGCTA
The DNA here is from genome assembly GCF_046291265.1 of Acidovorax sp. Classification (GTDB taxonomy): domain Bacteria; phylum Pseudomonadota; class Gammaproteobacteria; order Burkholderiales; family Burkholderiaceae_C; genus Acidovorax. The sequence continues at coordinate 42,672 of NZ_JBKBTV010000034.1, forward strand.
GAGGCCTAAAAGGCTTGATATTTTGCAGAGAAGGGTGCTGCGACAGACTTCAAGCCTTCAGCCCCTCGTCTCTCCCGCTTCACTCATCACGTTCCATCTGCCGCGGGCTCCCCGCCCGCAGTCAATGCCAGCGTGGTGCTCTGAACCCCGTCCTTCGCCCCACCACTGAGCACCCACAGCCGCAAGGCGACGTGGATCTCCAGCGCGCGCAGGGCGTTGCCCCAGTGGCCCGCCAGTCCCTCTGCGGTGGTCAGCCTTTGCCGCATCGTGTTGACGTGGATGCCCAGCCGCTCTGCCGCGGCCTTGGCGTTCTGGTTGCAGTCAAAGTACGCAAGCAAGGTGGCGACCAGTTCGGAGCCCCGCTTCTCGTCGTTCGCTATCAGGGCGCCGATGGTGCTTTTCAGGTACGCATGCAGGCTGGCCTGGTCGTGCGTTTCAAACAAGGTGGAGTACAGCGCCAGCTCGTTTTGCCCCACGATGTGTCCCCGCATGCCAATGCGTGCCAGCACGGGCAGCGCGCGCCGCAGCGACGAGTACAGCGCAGGGATCTCAGACGGCTGCGGGATCGGTCGCGACAGCACACCCAGATACGCCGCCCCAAAATGCTGCCGGGCTGCGTCTTCGAGGATGCGGCGCACGTCGTCGGCCCGCGTGGTCGCGCACAGGATGGTCAGCACGCCGTCGATCTCGTCAAACAAGGTGTGTGGCAGCAACGGCGTGGATCGAAGGCGCCGCAGCAGGTAGCTGGCCTCGGTGGCGCGGGTTTCCAGCAGCAGCAGCGATGTGGGGCGTGACAGTGCCACGCCAAACCGGTCGGCACGGTCGCTCAGCAGGTGCAGATCGTCCTGGCGGGGCGACAGCAAACCCCGCAAAAGGCTCGACAGGTCGCGGCTTTGCGATGCCTCCGTGCGTTCGCGCGACAGCAGCACGATGCCGACGATGCTCGCGCACCGCTCGTAGGTGCGCACGGCCAGTCCGTCGAGCGGATCGGTGCGAAACAGCAGCATGGTGCCCAGCACGTCGTTGCCGCCAATCACGGCGTTGAGGCGGCAGGTTTCTCCGGCGGCCTCATATGCCATCACCGAACGGCCGATGCGGCGGCTTTCGCCCAGGGCCCGGGTCAGCGCTTCGCTGTGGTCGCCATGCGGGTGGTATGCGGTGGCGCCCGGTCCTGCGTAGCCATCGGCCACGCCCTTGCCAATGGTCTGCCCCACCTCGTCGAGCACCAGCACTTCGCCTTCCATGATCTCGGCCACCGACTGGCAGATGGTGGCCAGCGTGGCACCCTTGGCCAGCAGCGAGGTCATCTGGTCATGCGCTTCGGCAGCGGCCTGCACGCCCTGGGCGTGCTGCGCAAGCTGCGTGTGGGCCAACTCGGCACTGCGAAGGGCCGCGTGGGTCTGCTCAAAAGCCATCGCGTTTTTGATGGCCACGGCCGCGTGCGTGGCCAGCGTGCTGAGGATGGAGATGTTGTGCGTGGTGTGGGTGCGGTGGTAGCGGTCGGCCACAAACAGCAGGCCGATCACTTCGTCCTCCCACAGCAGGGGCACGCCCACCACGGCGGCAATGCCTTCTTCGCGAAAGGTGACATCGAGCTGTGGGTCGTGCGGAAAACGCGTGTCGTGCAGGTAGTCGGCCGTAGTGAACGGCAGCCGCGTTTTCATCACCACGCTCACGATGCCCAGGTCGCGCCCCGCCAGCATCTCGCCCGTGCCGCGGGCCAGCGCGCCGTCTGCCGTCAGCACATGAAAGGCGTCCAGGCTGGCGTCGTAGGCCGACAGCCACGCCACCTGCGACCCGAGCAGGCGGCGCGCGCGTGACACCACCATGCGCAGCAGCTCGGGCAGGTCCAGGCGACTCGACAGATCGCGGGCAGATTCGATCACCGCCAGCATGCCGCTCTCGCGCTGGTGCTGCACATCCAGCCGGTTGCGGATGGCCATGGCCATGCGCACCAGTTCCAGAAGGTCTGGTTTGCGCCGCATGTCATCAGGCAGCCCTTCGACACGGGCCATGCAGGCCGACAGGTCGTCGGCGGAGTCGGCCCGGTGCAACAGCTCGATCAATTCCTCGCCAATGCGGTCACTCGCATCGGTGTCAACGCCACTCACAGCACGGGTCATGCGCGCAGTCTCCACGGGGTAGTACGGATGTTCCGAAAAAGGCGCTCGTGTTGGCGCCCAGGGCCCGCAGTGTGAGGCCTGCGCGGTGCGTTTGTCCCTCGTTTTGTAGGTTGGCTCGGGTTTCTACGGAGTGTGACGCGCACATCAGTCCAGGGGCCCCAGTGTGCTCGCGTCACATAGCGATGCATCACCAACTCAGAGACAGTCTGGGTGTGCGCCAAAGGGCGGGGCGATGAAGGCTCCGCAGCCTTTGGTGCCGCCAGCCTCCGCCATCCGCCACAGCACCTGCAACGCAACAGCCTCTTGTTTTATGAGCATCCTGAATTCTTTGATTCCCCAGCCCGGCCTGCGCGTGCTGGTGACCGCAGGCGCCAGCGGCATCGGCGCCGCCATCGCACGCGCCTTCAGCGAGGCCGGGGCCAGCGTTCACATCTGTGACATTGACCGCGCGGCCATTGACCGCCTGGTGGCCGCGCTGCCGGGCGTCACCGCCAGCGTGGCGGATGCGTCGGTTGAACGCGATGTGGACCTGGTTTTTGAAGACGTGGTGGGCAGTTTTGGCGGCCTGGATGTACTGGTCAACAACGCCGGCATTGCCGGGCCCACCGGGCCCATCGAAGACATCAGCGCCGCCCAGTGGCAGCGCACCATGGACGTCAACCTGAACAGCCAGTTTCTCTTTGCGCGGCGCGCCGTGCCGCTGCTGCGTCAGTCGCCCCATAGCCCGTCCATCGTGGCCATGAGTTCGGTGGCAGGGCGGCTGGGTTATGCCTACCGCACACCTTATGCGTCCACCAAATGGGGCGTGGTGGGGCTCATGAAATCGCTGGCGGTCGAACTGGGGCCTGCAGGGGTGCGCGTCAACGCCATCCTGCCCGGCACGGTAGAGGGCGAGCGCATGAGCGGCGTGATCGCAGCGCGCGCCAGCACCACCGGTGTCAGCGTGGAGGCGATGCGCGACGAATACATCCGCAAGATTTCGCTGCGCCGCATGGTGACGCCCGAAGACGTGGCGGCCACCGCGCTGTTCCTTTGCTCCCCAGCCGCTCGAAACATCACCGGCCAGGCCATCAGCGTGGACGGAAATCTTGAGTACCTGTAACGCGCCCGTATTCCGGTACGCCCCATATCAACAAAAGGAGACTGTATGAAGATGATCCAAACCCTCGGCGTGACCGCCATTGCCGCAGCCTGCATGGCCGCCAGCGGTGCCGTGTCGGCACAGACTGTCAAGATCGGCGTGATCGAAACGCTGTCCGGCCCCCAGGCGGCGTCGGGCCTGATGTACCGCACGGCAGCCCGCTATGCGGTGGACCGCATCAACGCCCAGGGCGGCTGGAACGGGCAGCCGGTGCAACTGGTGGAGTACGACAACCAGGGCGGCCCGACCGGCGCCGCCGACAAGCTCAAGACGGCGATTTCCGATGGCGTGCACATCATCGTGCAGGGCGCATCGTCGGCGGTGGGCGGGCAGCTGACCGAAGACGTGCGCAAACACAACCTGCGCAATGCTGGCAAGGAGATCGTCTACATCAACGTGGGTGCCGAGGCCCTGGAACTGACGGGCGAGAAGTGCCACTTCCACCACTTCCGCTTCAGCGGCAACGCCCAGGTGCGCACCAAGGCGCTGGTGCAGGCCATGAAGGGCGCTGGCACGCTGGGCACGCGGGTCTACGCCATCAACCAGAACTATTCCTGGGGCCAGGACATGGAACAGGCCACGGTGGACAACGCGTCCGCAGGCGGCTACCAGGTGGTCGAAAAGACGCTGCACGACGTCAATCGCATTCAGGATTTCGCCCCCTATGTGGCCAAGATCGGAGCCGCCAAGGCCGACACGGTGATCACCGGCAACTGGTCCAACGACCTGCTGCTGCTGATGAAGGCCACCCGCGCCGCGGGCCTCAAAACCCGCTTTGGCACCATCTTTCTGGACCAGCCGGGCAACATTGCCAACGCAGGTGACCTGGCCGTGGGCCACTTCATTGCGCACACCTTCAATGCCGAATCGGGCGGCGCCGAGGGCGAGAAGTTCGTCAACGACTACCGCGCCAAGACGGGCAGCGCCCCCGTGGCCACCGACCCGCAAACCGTGTTCGGCCTGCTCATGGTGGGCGACGCACTGGGCCGCGTGAAACCGGATGGTGGCAAGTTCAACGTGAATGCGTTTGCGCGCGCGCTGGAGACCGCCAAGATCACCACCCCCATCGGCGAGATCAGCATGCGGGCCGAAGACCACCAGGCGCTGCTGCCCGTGGTGGTGTCCACGGTGACCAAGGACGCCAAGTTCAAGGTGGATGGCACGGACATGGGTTTCAAGCCCGTCAAGCTGTTCACGGCGCAAGAGGCCGCCACGCCTGCGCAGGCGAGCTGCAAGATGCAGCGCCCCTCGTGACATCACATGACGTGAATTGAAGTGACGCGCTGACGTTGAAGGCGCCCCCTGGCGGGGCGCCCTGCAACCAGCCTTCGTTGTTCCTGGCTCCCGGCGAGTGCGCTCACGCACCCGCTGTGGCCGCCTTTTGCCCGCTTTTTTCCCGCTTTTTGCCCACGCCCCCACACGTATGGACACCCTCATCGTTTCGTTGCTCAACGGAACCATCTACGGCTTGTTGCTGTTCATGGTCTCGGCCGGGCTCACGCTCATCTTCGGGATGATGGGCGTGCTCAACTTCGCCCACGCATCGTTCTACATGCTGGGGGCTTACTTTGCCTACACCCTGACCGATGTGCTGGGCTTCCCTCTGGCGCTGGTCGCCGCCACCGTGCTGGTGGGGCTGGTGGGCGTGGTGGTGGAAAAGTATTTTCTGCGCCGCGTGCACCACCACGGCCACGCGCACGAACTGCTGCTCACCTTCGGGCTGTCGTTCATCATTGCCGAGCTGATCAAGCTGTTTTTCGGCAACTTCCCGGTCAACTACCGCATCCCTTCGGGGCTGGACTTTGCGGCCTTCACCATCGGCTCGGCCAGCTACCCGGCGTACCGCGTCTTCATGGGGGTGGTGGCGGTGGTCATGTTTGTGGTCATCTACCTGCTGCTCACCCGCACCCGTGTGGGCATCGTGGTGCGGTCGGCCATCTACAAGCCCCACATGGCGGAGGCCCTGGGGCACAACGTGCCGCTGGTGTTCATGAGCGTGTTCGGCGTGGGCGCGGCGCTGGCGGGCCTGGCCGGTGCGGTGGCCGGGGCTTTCTACACCACCAACCCCAACATGGCGCTGGAGCTGGGCGTGATGGTTTTCGTCGTGGTGGTGGTGGGCGGTCTGGGGTCGCTCGAAGGCGCCATGCTGGCCTCGCTGCTGATCGGCGTGATCACGTCGCTGGCCGTGGCCATCGACGCCAGCCTGGCCGACCTGCTGGCCGTGGTGGGTGCGCGGGACTGGGCTGAAGGGGTGGGCGGGCTGCTCACGCTCAAGCTGTCCAGCCTGGCGGCCACCTTGCCGTTTGCGCTGATGCTGTTGGTGCTGCTGATCCGGCCCTCGGGCCTGATGGGCGAGAAGGCCTGATGCGATGTCCATGAACGTAACCCACACCATGCACACACGCATCCTTCTCATCGGCACCCTGTGCCTGGGCGCCGCCATTCTGGCGGGCTTGCCTTTCCTGCTGTCCACGGGGCTGCTCAACGCCGCCATCCAGATGCTGATCGCCGCGCTGTTTGCCTCGGCCTTCAACGTGGTGTGCGGCCAGGCGGGCATGCTGTCGTTCGGCCACGCCGCGTACTTTGGCGTGGGTGCCTTTGCCACCGTGCACGCCATGAACGCGTTGGGCGGCGCCGGCATCGTACCCACCCCTTTGCTGCCGCTGGCCGGCGCCCTGGGCGGGCTGGTGGTGGGCGTGATTGCGGGGTGGTTCTCCACCCAGCGCACGGGCACCTATTTCGCCATGATCACGCTGGCCATTGCCGAGCTGCTGCACTCCATTGCACCGCACATCAAGAGCGTATTCGGTGGAGAGGCGGGTGTCTCCAGCATGCGCATGCCGTCGATGGGGCTCACGTTCGGCTCCACCGCCGAGGTGTACTACCTCACGCTCGTGTGGGTGCTGGCGTCGCTGGGGCTGCTGTACCTGTACACCCGCACGCCACTTGGGCGCCTGGCCCTGGGCCTGCGCGAGAACCGACACCGGCTGGCCTTCTTGGGCTACGACGTGCACAAGCTGAGCGTGCTGGTGTTCACCGTCTCGGCCATGTTCTCGGGCATTGCGGGCGGCCTGCAGGTCATCAACAACGAGGCGGCCAACTACGTTCTGTTCGAAAGCACCCTGTCGGCCGCCGCCGTGCTCAACACCTACATCGGTGGCGTGGGCACCTTCCTGGGCCCTGCGCTCGGTGCGGCGCTGATGACGTTCTTTGGCTATGCGGTGTCTGACCTCACCCAGTCCTGGCTGCTGTACCAGGGCATCTTGTTCGTGGTGGTGATGATGTTCATGCCGCAGGGGCTGGCGGGCCTGTTCAGCGGCACAGCGATGTTGTGGCGCAGGTTTGGCCCATGGCGCCTGCTGCCGCTGGTGGCCAGCTTTGTCGCTGCCACCATGCTGCTGGCCGCAGGCACCGCCTTTGTGGTCGAGGTGCTGCGGCGCCTGTTCTCGCGGGACTACCGCGCCATGCTGGGCGCCGATCCATCGGCCCCCTGGCCCGCCATCCCGCTGTACGGGGTCGACTGGGCCCCGGCGGCCATCACCACCTGGCTGGTTCCCGTGGTGCTGCTGAGTGTGGGTGGCGCACTGGCCTACCTCGCGCGGCGGCGCCTGCAAGGGCTGCTGGACGAACGCGAAAGCGCTGCCAGCCCCGCCGTGGAGACTTCCCCAGTCCCCACTGCCACCGCCACCGCCACTGTCTCCGCGAAGGAGTCTGCATGACCGAATCCATCCTTACCCTTCAAGGCCTCACCAAGTCGTTTGGCCCCACGCAGATCATTCGCGGCGTCGATCTGGACCTGCGCCGCGACGAGCGTCATGCGCTCATCGGCCCGAACGGGGCGGGCAAGTCCACCTTGTTCCATCTGATCTCCGGCAACCTCAAGCCCACCGCGGGCGAGATCGTCTTCAACGGCCAGCGCATCGACGGCCAGACGCCCCAGGCCATCAACCGCCGTGGACTTGCGCGTTCGTTCCAGATCACCAACATCTTTCCCAAGCTTTCGGTGTTCGAGAACCTGCGCCTGGCTGTCATGCGATCGCACGGGTTGCAGTACACCTTCTGGCGCTTTATCGACAACGCGGCGGGTCTGCGCGAGCAGACCGAGCGCCTGCTGGAGCAGGTGCGCCTGCAGTCCAAGGCGGCCATGATGGCCGCCGAGCTGTCGTACTCCGAGCAGCGTTCGCTGGAGATCGCCATGACGCTGGCCAGCGACCCCAAGGCCATCCTGCTAGACGAGCCCATGGCGGGCATGTCCAACGAAGAAACCGCCTACACCGCCGAGTTGATCTGCGAGGTGACGCGGGGCAGGGCGCTGCTCATCGTCGAGCACGACATGCAGGTGGTGTTCTCTATCAGCGACCGCATCAGCGTGCTGGTGTACGGCCAGGTGATTGCCACGGGGACGCCCGACGAGATCCGCGACAACGCAGCCGTCAAGGAAGCGTATCTGGGTGAGGAGGTGGCAGCATGAGGCCCGCCATGAACGCACAGCCCGCGCTGCTGAGCGTGGACCAGCTGCACGCCCACTACGGCAAGAGCCACATCTTGCACGGCGTCACGTTTGACGTGAAGCAGGGCGAAGTCGTCAGCCTGCTGGGGCGCAACGGCTCGGGCCGATCCACCACCATGAAGGCACTCATGGGCCTGGTGCCCCCCACGGGCGGCAGCGTGCACTTGCAGGGGCGTGCGCTGACGGGGCAGCGGCCCTACACCATCTGCCGCGCCGGGCTGGCCTATGTGCCCGAAGAACGCGAGGTGTTCACCAACCTTACCGTGGACGAAAACCTGCGCATGGGTGAGCAGTCCACTGTGTCCGGCGCGGTGACCTGGACCATCGATCAAATGTTCGACTACTTCCCGCGCCTGAAGGAGCGGCGTAACACCAAGGCGGGCAGCCTGTCGGGTGGCGAGCAACAGATGCTGACCATCTGCCGGTCGCTGCTGGGCAACCCCCTGGTGTTGCTGATTGACGAGCCTACCGAAGGCCTGGCCCCCAAGATCGTTGCTGCAGTGGCCGACTGCATCCGCGACATGCACCGCCGCGGTGTCTCGGTGGTGCTGGTCGAGCAAAAGCTGGCCATTGCGCTCAAGGTGTCCACCCGCGTCTGCGTGATGGGGCACGGGCGCATCGTGTTTGAGGGCACTCCCCAGGCACTGATGGCCGATGAGCAACTGCTGGCCGACTGGCTGGCGGTTTAACCCACGCCAAACACAACCAATCCCAAGAAGTAAAGCAATACACCATGGATTCGACCCAGAACAAAGTCATCATCTCCTGCGCCGTCACGGGCTCAGTGCACACGCCCAGCATGTCGCCTTACCTGCCGCTCACGCCCGATGCGATTGCCCAGCAAGCCATCGAGGCAGCCCAGGCAGGCGCGGCCATCCTGCACCTGCACGCGCGCAACCCGGCCGACGGCAGCCCCACGGCCGACCCGGCAGTGTTCGACCAGTTCGTGCCGCGCATCCGCGCTGCCACCGATGCCGTGATCAACATCACCACCGGCGGCAGCACGCGCATGACGCTGGAAGAGCGGCTGGCCTACCCGCTCAAGGCACAGCCCGAGATGTGCTCACTCAACATGGGTTCGATGAACTTCTCCATCCACCCCGCGGCTCGCAAGATCCACGACTGGCGCCACGACTGGGAGAAGCCCTACATCGAGGGCCTGGAAGACCTGAT
>NZ_JBKBTV010000035.1:0-51153 GCF_046291265.1 Acidovorax sp.
GGGCCATAGCCGGAGTAACCCCCTCCGTAGCCCGTGCCCGGCCCACTGGGGCCACCATAGCCTCCGCCGTATCCCGTGCCACCGTAACCACTGCCTTGCCCACCGCGCCCGCCACCGCCGCTCGCCCCAGCGGGCGTGCCCAGCACGGCATACCCCACGGGCTGTACACCATGTTCACGCAAGCTGGCTGCGGTTTTTTTGTACTCCTCGACCAGCAGCTTGCCGAGCAGATCGCGCATGTGCTGCATCCAGAGCTGGCGCACCTCGGGCGACACGCCTGTTTCGCCCACGACCTGCTGCAATGCCCGGATGTAACTTTCGGGGCGCAACGGGTTGCGCTCGGGCTGCACGCTGCGCAACCCCTGCGCGGCACTCACTAGGGTGTTGAGTTCTGCCAACACTGCATCGGTGGCATGCAAGGCCGACTGCTGGGCTTTGGAAAGCTCCACCTGGGCTTGCATCTCACTCTCATCCATGAGGGAGAGTTCGCCAAAATCCATGCCGGTGTCATCGGCCGTCCGCCCTTTAGAAGCGGCGGGCCCCTCCGCAAAGATCTCCAGCAGCGCCATGGGGTAGCCCTTGACCAGCGCTGCCTCGTGCTGGTTCAGAAAACGCAGGCTGTCGCTGATCAGGTTGCGTTGCTGGATATTGCGGTTGTTGGACTCTTCCCCTGTGAGGGCCCCTTGCGTGACCTTGACCAGTTCCCCCATGAGCGCCTCGCCGCCACGCACAGCGTTGACAACACAGGCGCGGAAAATGGCTTTCGGACGAGGCGCTGTCTGGGACATGGTGGGGATGGAAAGAAAAAAACTTCCGGCTGCAATGCTACTTGACCTGACGCCTTATTTGAGCGCTTTGAACCGCATCCGCTTGGGTTTAGCACCCTCTTCACCCAGGCGCTTTTTCTTGTCCGCTTCGTATTCCTGGTAATTGCCGTCAAAAAACGTCCACTGGCTGTCGCCTTCGCAGGCCAGGATGTGCGTGGCGATGCGGTCAAGGAACCAGCGATCATGGCTGATGACCATGATGGACCCAGCGAATTCGAGCAACGCATCTTCCAGGGCCCGCAGGGTTTCCACGTCCAGATCGTTCGACGGCTCATCAAGCATCAGGACGTTGCCGCCCGCAATCAGGGTTTTAGCCAAGTGCAGACGGCCCCGCTCACCACCGGACAGCGAGCCGACGCGCTTTTGCTGGTCGCCTCCATTGAAATTGAAGCGGCCACAGTATGCACGGCTGGCCATCTGGAACTTGCCCACGTTCAGGATATCGAGGCCACCCGAGACGTCCTCCCACACCGTCTTTTCATTGGCCAAATCGTCGCGGTTTTGATCGACAAAGGCCATCTTTACGGTGGAGCCAATCTTGACGGTGCCGCTGTCGGGTGCCTGCTTGCCCGCGATCATGCGGAACAGTGTGGATTTACCGGCGCCGTTGGGGCCGATGATGCCGACGATGGCGCCAGCGGGCACCTTGAAGCTCAGGTTGTCGATGAGCACGCGATCACCAAAGGACTTAGTGACGTTTTCAAACTCGATCACTTCATGGCCCAAGCGGTCAGCCACGGGGATAAAGATTTCGTTGGTTTCGTTGCGTTTTTGGTACTCGAAGTCCGACAGTTCCTCAAAGCGGGCCAGGCGGGCCTTGCTCTTGGCCTGGCGGGCCTTGGGGTTCTGGCGCGACCATTCCAGCTCCTTCTTAAGGGCCTTGGCGCGCGATTCTTCGCCCTTTTGCTCCTGCTCCAGGCGGGCCTGCTTCTGGGTCAGCCAGTCGCTGTAGTTGCCCTTGTAGGGAATGCCGGAGCCACGGTCCAGTTCCAGGATCCACTCGGCCGCATTGTCGAGGAAGTAGCGGTCATGGGTGATGGCCACCACGGTGCCCGAGTAGCGCTGCAGAAATTGCTCCAGCCAATCCACGGATTCGGCGTCCAAGTGGTTGGTGGGTTCGTCGAGCAGCAGCATGTCGGGCTTGGACAGCAGCAGGCGGCACAGGGCTACGCGGCGCTTTTCACCGCCGGACAGCAGGCCGACCTTGGCATCCCATGGGGGCAGGCGCAGAGCGTCGGCAGCGATTTCAAGCTGGTGCTCCGAGTCAGTCCCGGCGGTAGCGATGATGGCTTCGAGCTCGGCCTGCTCGGCGGCCAAGGCGTCGAAATCGGCGTTTTCTTCACCGTAGGCGGTGTACACCTCTTCCAAGCGGGCCTTGGCGGTGAACACACGGCCCATGGCCGCTTCCACGCTTTCCCGAACTGTCTGCTCTGGGTCGAGCTGGGGCTCCTGGGGCAGGTAGCCGATGTTCAGACCCGCCATGGGGATGGCTTCGCCTTCAATTTCCTTATCCACACCGGCCATGATCTTGAGCAAGGTGGACTTGCCAGAGCCGTTCGTGCCCAACACACCGATCTTGGCGCCCGGGAAGAAACTCAGGGAAATGTCTTTAAGAATCTGGCGCTTGGGCGGCACGATCTTGCCGACGCGGTTCATGGAAAATACGTATTGGGCCATTTGCTTGTGTCTTAAACCTGCGAAAGTGGGCAGAAGAAATTCTGCGCGCAAACCGTGATTATCGGGCCATGCGACAATATCTTCCGTTGCGGGCTCCAGTTGCCCGTCACATCAGCACACTGCTGGGGACGAAGGAAGCAAATTCCGGGCTCCCACCTTTGAACCTCATCAGCCTTAGACTGGCTCGGCAACCCACCCGGTTGCTACGACAGGCCGATACCCAGCGTCCCGGACGGGCGCATCCAACGACATGACATTTGACGAACTGAATCTGGCTCCTGCCATCCTGAAGGCCGTGCACGAAACGGGCTACGAAACCCCCACACCCATTCAGGCACAGGCCATTCCAGCCGTGCTGGCAGGCCATGACCTGCTAGCAGGCGCGCAGACCGGGACCGGCAAGACCGCCGCGTTCACCCTGCCCATGCTGCACCGCCTCTCGCAAAGCGCTGCGCCCAAGAACAAATTTGGCGGCAAGGGCATCCGCGCTCTGGTGCTGACCCCTACGCGTGAACTGGCCGCTCAGGTAGAAGAATCCGTACGCGAGTACGGCAAATACCTCGACATCAACTCCACCGTCGTGTTCGGCGGTGTTGGCATGAACCCACAGATTGATCGCGTCAAGCGCGGCGTGGACATTCTCGTGGCCACTCCGGGCCGCCTGCTGGACCTGCAGCAACAGGGTTTCTTGGACCTGTCGACCGTGCAGGTGCTGGTGCTCGATGAAGCCGACCGCATGCTGGACATGGGCTTCATCCACGACGTGAAGAAGGTATTGGCCCTGGTGCCCCGCGAAAAGCAGAGCCTGCTGTTCTCGGCCACCTTCAGCGATGAAATCCGCGACCTGGCCAACACCCTGCTCAAGAACCCCCAGAGCATCCAGGTCACGCCCAGCAACACCACAGTGCAGCGCATCACCCAGGTGATCCACCCTGTGGGCCGTGGCAAGAAGAAACAAGTGCTGCTGCACATCATCCAGCAGCACAACTGGAGCCAGGTGCTGGTGTTCACCCGCACCAAGTTCGGCGCCAACAACGTGGCCGAATTTTTGACCAAAAATGGCGTGCAAGCCATGGCCCTGCATGGCAACAAGAGCCAAAGCGCCCGCACACAGGCCCTGGCTGGTTTCAAGAGTGGCGACATCCGCGCCCTCGTGGCCACCGACATCGCAGCGCGCGGTATCGACATTGATGACTTGCCACATGTCGTCAACTATGAAATCCCCAACGTCTCCGAAGACTACGTGCACCGCATTGGCCGCACCGGCCGTGCTGGCGCCACCGGTGAAGCCGTGAGCCTGGTCTGCATGGACGAAGAAGGCTTCATGATGGACATCGAGCGCTTCACCAAGCAGCAGATTCCGGTCCAGATCATCGAAGGCTTCGGCCCCGACGCTGGCGAGAAGGCCGAGCCCATTGCCATGGGCCGCCAGACCATCTGGGGTGGCGCAGGCAAGCCTCCAAGCCGTGACGTGATGCAGGCCGCCGCCAAGGCCGCCCGCAGCGAAATGATGGACCGCATCCGCACCAACAAGGCCGGTCAGGGTGCCGGTGCTAGCGCTGGTGGTGGCGGCGGTGAACGCGGCCCCCGTGCAGGCGGCGGCAATGGTGGCGGCGGCGGTGCCCGTGGCGGACGTGCCGGTGGCGGCGCAAGTGCTGGCGGCGGTGGTGGCGGTGGCAATGGCCCGCGCGGCGGCCGTGCCGGTGGTGGCGGCCAGGGCGGCGGCGCACGCGCCGGTGGCCAGGCTCCTGCACGCGGCCGTTCCGGTGGCGGTGGTGGCGGCGGATATGACGGTGGCGGTGGCGGCAATCGCTACGACGACTCGCAGCCGCCTCGCATGAACGCCCATCTGGGCACGCAATCGGGCCACAGCAACCCTGGCAATCGCGCCTCGGGCCATGCCGCCGGCGGCCAGCCAGATCCGATGCGCACCAGCGTGGACAGCATGGGCGGCGGTGGCCGCCGTGGCGGCGGCGGTGGTGGCGGTTATCGCGGCAACTCGGGAGGTGGCGGCTATGGCGGAGGTACGGGTGGTTCTGGTGGCCGGGGCAACGGGCCTCGTGGGCCGGGCGGCTCTCGCGGCTCTTTTGGCCGCTGATTCGTCAGCACCAAAAGCGACAACCCACCCAACATCAGCAAAGACGGCGCCCGAAGGGGCGCTACCACCCGAAGTGCATGCCTTGCATGCCCAGGGTCGGCGTGTGCCGGACATCACACACCCACGGCTGCATCTGCATGCCGTGGATTTCGCAGCCTTGGCTGCGAATCCCCGTATTCCCGCCCTGCCCCGTGTGGACGACGTGATCATTACGCTCGGCACCACCATCGCAGCCGCAGGCAGTCAGCAAGCGTTTCGCGCCGTGGACCACGATGCCGTCCTGACCACAGCGCGCGCAGCGCGGGCCGCTGGCGCCACGCGCTGCGGCGTAGTCACCGCCATGGGCGCCAATGCCCACTCACGAATTTTCTATAACCGCGTCAAGGGCGAAGTCGAACAGGCTCTGCAAGAGCTGGGCTTTGCCACGCTGGTGATTGCGCGGCCCTCGCTGCTTCTGGGCGAACGCCAGACCCTGGGCCAGGCGGCACGCCCGGCCGAGTCGCTGTCCATCAAGGCGTTTCAGTGGCTAGACCCCGTGATCCCTGCGAACTACCGCGCCCGACCGGGTGCAGACGTGGCGCGGGCATTGGTGCGAGCCGTACTGGCCGGAAAGACACACGGGACACCAGAGACTCAGATAGTGCAGGGTGACGCGCTGGAGTAGTGGCCATGGCAACGCCTGCGATGGCTTGACTACCCGGATCCCACGGCGCGCGACACAAAGCCGCTAGGATGGCCCTACCTCCAGCCACTGCCCGCACCGGGGCTCTTCGCCCATCCCATGCGCCCCAACCTTCTCGACACCCGTCCGCCACTGGCCACCCTGATGGTGGCCACCTGCAACGTGCTCAATCTGGCCAACGCCGGGCGCGTGTTCTACCCCAACCAGGATGCATACACCCGTGCGGAATACGAGCGTAAGGTGGAGTGGCTGGGGGGTCGGTTTCGCATGCTGAATGCCGATGTACTGGCAGTGCAGGAAGTGTGGGATGAAACTGCCTTCAAGGAGGCGCTCTCACACAGCGGTCTTCGGTATGACTTCGTCTCGGTGCCAGGCGCCGAGAACGATGCCACACACCAAGGCGCCCAGGGCACGCCCCGCGTAGGCATGGCCACACGGCTCAAAGTAGAGGCCGTGCAGTCGTTCGCCGACTTTCCGCCAGCCTTCCAGGTAGAAGTTCCGGGCCTGGGGATGCACACGCGCTTTGAGCGCCCACCCATGGTGGCCACACTGCGCATGAAGCACGGCCAGCCAGTGAACGTGCTCACCGCCCACCTCAAATCCAAGCGCCCCAAGTTTTTGCAAGACGCGCAGGGCCGCGCGCTGGAGGACAAGGATGACCGCAAGGTGGCAGCCCTTGCCTCCCTGCGCTCGCTGGTGATGCGTGGCGCTGAGGCCATGGCCCTGCGCTGCTTGGTGATCGACCTGCTGGAGCGCACCAGCGTGCCGCTGGTGGTGATGGGGGACTTCAACGACACGCCCGACAGCGTGACCACACAGCTCATCTGTGCGACCACCGAGATCGCGTACGACCGCTCGGCCCGCGACGTAGCGCTGTTCAATGCTTACGACCTGCAGGGCGAGATGGCGCTGAAGAAGGACGTGGCTTACTCCCACATTCACCAGGGAGCGCCCTATGTGCTGGACCAAATCCTGGTGAGTGAAGAGTTTTTGCCCAATGGGCGCAACAGCGTGGGCGACGTGCGCCGGGTGGACTATTTCAATGACCACTTGCACGAAGGCCGGGACCGCACGCGCTCCGACCACGGCTTCGTCCGGGCGTTGCTGCGCGTACAAATGCAGGCCCCGCCTCCACCAGTTGTTTCGGGTGCGTTGTAGCCTGCAACCCCACCAAGATTGGCCTCTAGGGCTTGGCGGGCCGGTGAGAATTTCTGTCAACCGCCGGTTTGCAACGGGATGTACGCTGACACGGCGAGGTGGGTACACGCAGGTAACATCCCCGTAACAAACGCCGCCCCGCGTGGCATCCATCGGCAGAAACCACCATGACCATGCAAACCTTCATCAGCCGCAGGCCTTCAAACTCCCCGGCCTCAGCTGCAACACACACGCCGTCACGGCCCCTGCCCTGGAAAGCCACTGCGGTACTGGCAGCAGTGCTGCTGACGGCTTGTTCGAGTACCCCCCTCCCACCCTGGCCATCCTCACAAACAGCCCAGCGGCCGACCGCCCCCGCGCCGGTGCCGCGCGCACAGCAGGGTACGGTTGTACCAACACCCCTGGGCCAGCCGCCGCAGCCACCGCAACCCGCGGTTATAGCCAGCCCCTTGCCCCCTCCGGCACCCTTGTTGGTGCAGAACGAAGGGCCGATGGCGCCACCCTATGGCGCAGCGGTGGCAGCCCGGTTTCCTGACCCGTCCATGGCCTACAGCACGCCGGGCCTGGGGCAAGACCGCAGGGCGTTCACCACCAATGCCGAGTTAAGCCAATGGCTGCGCTCACTCACCGACTCCGCCCAGTCCGGCGCCACGCGCACCAAGCTGCTCAACCTGGGGATGTCGCAGCGCGGCGAACCTATCCTGGGTGTGGTGGCCACACGCGCGGCAAACACAGACCCGGCAACGCTGGAATCCAGCGGTCGCCCGACCGTGGTTCTGATCGGCCAGCAGCATGGTGATGAACCAGCGGGTGGCGAAGCACTGCTGGTGGTCAGCCGCGAGCTGACGCAAGGTCTGCTGGAGCCTCTGCTGGATCGCATCAACGTCATCGTGGTGCCCCGTGCCAACCCGGACGGTGCGGCCGCCAGCACCCGGGTCACCGCCAATGGCGTGGACATGAACCGCGACCATCTGCTGCTGAACACCCCCGAAGCCCGTGCCCTGGCCCAGGTAGTCAACGACTACCGCCCCATCCTCGTGGTCGACGCGCATGAATACACCGTGGTGGGCCGGTACCTGCAAAAATTCAACGCCATCCAGCGCTATGACGCGTTGTTGCAGTACACCACCACAGCCAACTACCCAGAGTTTCTGACCAAAGCGTCCCAGGAGTGGTACCACCAGCCCATGGTGGCGGCGCTCAAAGGCCAAGGCCTGACAAGTGACTGGTACTACACCACGTCGACCAACCCGGACGACAAGCGCATTTCGATGGGCGGCACGCAGCCCGACACCGGACGCAATGTCAACGGCCTCAAAAACACCGTGAGTCTCCTGATCGAAACGCGCGGTGTAGGTATCGGTCGCATGCACATTCAGCGGCGCGTGCACGCACAGGTCACGGCCATCACCAGCGCGCTGCGCAGCACAGCAGACCGGGCTGCCAATCTGGAGCAAGTGCGGTCTTTTGTGGTGCGGGACATCAGCGCCCAGGCGTGCCGCGATCAAGTGGTGATCGAAGCTGCGGCCACCCCCACCCAACGCGATCTGGACTTTCTGGACCCCGAAACGGGCGCAGACAAGGCCATTCGTGTTGACTGGAATTCGTCATTGACGTTGCGCCCCACGAAAACACGTGCACGGCCCTGCGGCTATTGGCTGGCAGCAAGTTCAACGACCGCGGTCGAACGCCTCAAGCTGCTCGGACTGCAGGTGCTGCGCATCGCAGAGTCCGGCTCCGTACTGGCCGACACCTACCGCGAGACTGCACGCGAATCGGGCGACCGTCAGGACGTGATTGGCACCATTGCCGGAGGCTCAGGGATTGTGCGTGTGCAGGTATCGCCGGTTCGCAGCGCAATTGACGTTCCCGCCGGGAGCT
The DNA here is from genome assembly GCF_046291265.1 of Acidovorax sp. Taxonomy (GTDB): domain Bacteria; phylum Pseudomonadota; class Gammaproteobacteria; order Burkholderiales; family Burkholderiaceae_C; genus Acidovorax. The sequence goes on from NZ_JBKBTV010000035.1 coordinate 8,324, forward strand.
TCTATGTGCCGCTGAACCAGCCACGCGCCAACTTGGCGGTCGCAGCGCTGGAACCCGACACGCAGAACAGCTATTTTGCCAACCGCTTGATTGAGGAGCTGGGGCAAACAGCACGGGTCATGTCTACCCCGTCCCTGGTGTTTGAAGAAAACGAATAGGTTTTGCGATGACCTGTCGGGCGCGTTGCTGCGCGCTTGCTGGTGTTCCGCCGGGGGGAGGCGTTGCGCCTGTCTCAAGCGTTGGCCCCCTGCACTGGGGCGGCGCTGCCTGCGGTGCAGCGAGGGTTGGCGCTGAGCAGTAGCTGCGGCACGCTCACCGGCGCGCTGCGCAAGGTCTTGTTCGGTCAGACGGCAGACAACGTGCGGACCACCGCCCAACAGGCGCACTGAATCCGAACAGGTCGATTTAGTATCAAATTAATAGCTACCAGCGCTTATGCATCAAGCGCTAGAGGCCATTTTTATATAGATTTTCAGCCCCGCTCGTGCAGCGGCGCTGGCGAAGTGTGCCGCGCCAAGCGCGCCTCCGTACGCTCCAGCACATGCCTGGACATCGCTTGTGCCAGCGCTTCGTCGGCGACAAACACGGTGCTGTCCCAATCCTGCCGCAATACACGGGCTTCTTCCTCGCCCTGGCTGCGAACCACCGTTTCTATGGCGGGGTTCAGCGTTTTGGCAGTTTCAATGATCTGCCGCACATTCAGGGTGTCTGGGGTGGCGATCACCAGCATCGCCGCCCGTGCGATATGGGCCTGGATCAGCACGGCTGGATCGGTGGCATCGCCAAAAACAGCGGCGATACCCGCAGCGCGCAATGTTTCCACCAGTTCGCGGTTTTGCTCAGCGACCACAAAAGGAATGTCGCTTGCCGCCAAAGCGTTTGCTACCCGACGCCCCACCCGTCCATAACCCACCAGGACTACCTGCCGCGCGAGATAACGCGAATCCGTGCTCATCGGCAACTCCGCCAGCGGGTCATCGCGCTGCTCCAGCCGACGGGCCAACGCCGACCGCGCGAGCAACCAGGCCTGCAGCGGTGCAATCGCATGAAAAAGCAAGGGATTGAGCGCCATGGAAAAGAGTGCCCCGGCCAACACCAAGCTCGCCCCTTCGGGCGGCAGCAACCCCAGCGAAGACCCGAGCGCCACCAGGATGAACGAAAACTCCCCGATCTGCGCCAAGCTGGCGGACACGGTGAGTGCGGTGTTGAGCGGGTATCGAAACGCGAGCACGAGTGCCGCGGCAGCCAATGTCTTCCCTACCATGATGATCGCCACCACCGCGATCACTTGCAGGGGGCGGTCCCACAACACGGCAGGGTTGAACAACATGCCGACCGACACGAAAAAAAGTACGGCAAAAGCGTCTCGCAGCGGAAGCGACTCCTGGGCAGCACGGTGGCTGAACTCCGACTCGCGCATCACCATGCCCGCAAAAAAAGCGCCCAAAGCGAACGACACCCCAAACAAGGCTGCCGACCCAAAAGCAATGCCTACGGCCGCAGCGACCACACACAGGGTGAACAACTCACGCGATCCTGTGCGCGCAACCTGCCAAAGAACCCAAGTAAACAAGCGACGCCCCACCAAAAGCATCAGCGCTACAAACCCGCCGACCTGAAGCAAGGTCCAACCCAGGGTCTGCCAAAGCGTCGCGCCATCTACCTCAGCCGTGGTGCCGCCCAGCCAACCCGCCAGTGGCGGCAGCAACACCAGGACCAACACCATGGCAAGGTCCTCCACCACCAGCCACCCCACCGCAATGCGGCCGGTGTGTGTATCGAGAATGCCGAGCGTCTCCAATGCTCTCAGTAGCACTACTGTGCTGGCCACAGAAAGCGCCAGGCCAAACACCAGCGCGCCACCCAAGCCCCACCCCCACCACATGGCCAGGGCCATTCCCAATGCCGTTGCAACCATCATCTGGACCACCGCGCCAGGAACCGCGATCTTGCGCACCGCCAGCAGGTCTCCGAACGAAAAATGCAGGCCGACGCCAAACATCAGCAACATGACCCCTATTTCTGCCAACTGGCTCGCCATGGCAGCGTCGGCCACAAAGCCCGGAGTGAAGGGCCCCAGCACCACCCCCGCCAAAAGGTAGCCCACCAACGCCGGAAGCCGCAAACGCGTAGCAACAAAACCCAGCGCAAGCGCCAGTCCCAGCGCTGCGGCGATGGTGTGGATGAGTGTGACGCTGTGTGGCATGGAAGTGAGCGGTATAGATGCGCGGGTGCGCGCTCCCGTTATAACCTCAACACCTACGCTACCGCAAAATCGCGCGGACAGCCGGAGGATCGGCGCCACAGGCCGGGTATGATCCACGCACTGCGCCCAACGCAGCCGCGGAAGTACCCTTCCGCTCCGCGAGTAGGCACCACAGCCGAAAGCCCATCTGCCCGTAGCTCAACTGGATAGAGCAATAGCCTTCTAAGCTATAGGTCGGGGGTTCGAGTCCCTCCGGGCAGGCCAGGCACATTTTGATTGCTCGCCTGCATCAGTCGCTTTCAATATCTTGCGCCATGAGCAAAACACTTGCTGAGCCGCAACAGCGTTGTTCAGCGCAAGCAAGCGCCATTCAAAAACGATGCTGAGGCTTCTCTGCCACTCCGTTAACGGTTCGGTTGGGGAACGGCGGCGTAGTTCATCGCGATCGCCTGCATCACCGCACCGATCAAAGCACCATCTCCTGCGCTTTTAGGCAGGACCTCCTGCACGATCTGGACCGCATACTCCAGTTGCTCCTTGGCAAGGGCTGCGGACATGGCGTTGCCACGTTTTTCACTGGGCGACGCATCGCGAATCACAAGGCTCATCTGAAGCTCCTGAAAGGTAGAGCACGCAGTATGCGGTGCGCCATGGCCTGAGCAGACAACACCCCTTCAAATGGCCGACAAAATAAGCACACGCGCACTTAAATCCAGTCAGTTTCCAGTCGGCGAAAAGCAAAAAGCCTTGCGACGCAGAACGTTGCAAGGCTTTTACTTATTTGGGGTGGCTGATGGGGCTCGAACCCACGACAACAGGAATCACAATCCTGGACTCTACCAACTGAGCTACAGCCACCGTAGCTTTGTATTATAGCCCGGGATTTTCACTCCAGAGCCAAAACGTTCAATTTTCTACCGCAGCCTGCGCTGTGGCGCTGGTCGGACGTGGCGCCTTGATCTGGACCTTGAAGCGTTGTTTGAGCATCTCATAGTAAGCCATGCCTTCCGCTGTGGTCCACCATTGCAGGTATTGCTGGCGCTCTTGCACTGCGCGTGCTGCATCAGGCGCCTGGCGCGGAACCACCCGGTTGACCTTGACGACGGCATAACCTTGGGCACCCAGGTCTACACCCACCCATCCGGGCAAGGCGTCAGCGGGCGCACGCAATGCGGCGTCAACCACAGGGCGAGGGAGGTTCTGAGGCTGCTCACGCGATATCTCTACCGCCGCGGCCAAACCTGCGGCAGATGCCGGAGCAGCCTTCCAAGCGGTCAGCTTTGATTCGCCTTCAGCACGCGCGAGTTCAGCCGCCTTCTCTGCAACGTACAGGCTGCGAACACGGGCGCGCACTTCTTCCAGCGGCAACGTGCGGGCGGGCGTGTAGGTGGTCACCCGACCGGACACCATTTGGCTAGGACCCACTTCGACAGCCTCAGTGTTGCGCTTGTTCTGCAATGAGTCTGAAGAAAACAGGGCTTCCAGAAACTTGCCATTGGCCAACGGGCCCACAGCGCCTGGAACGGGTGTGCGGGTGACGCCCGTTGCCGTCTGGATCTTGAGTTTCAACTTCTCAGCCACGGGCTGCAGGCTATCGGCCTGTTCATACACACCGTTGGTAAATGTCTCGGCCACTTCGGCAAACTTGCGCTGGGCCTGCTGCTGCTTCAGCTCGGTTTCCATGGATGGCCGCAGCTCTTCGAACGTTGGTTGACGCGGCGTCTTGATGTCCGTGAGCTGGATGATATGGAAGCCAAAATCAGATTCGACCACGTTACTGATCTCGCCCTTCTTCAACGCAAAAGCAGCATCTTCAAACGGCTTGACCATCGCACCACGGCCAAAGAAATTCAGGTCACCGCCCAGGGCTGCCGAGCCTGTGTCGTCAGACGACTTCTTGGCGACGTCACCAAAAGTGGCGGGGGCCTTGCGCACCTGCTCCAGCAACTGTGTGGCGCGAGCCTTGGCCTTTTCACGGTCCGCAGCGGGCGCATCTTTTGAGGCATTGATCAGGATGTGGCTCGCACGACGCTCTTCTTTGCCCGCCAGACGCTCTACGTTTTCTTTGTAATAAGTACGCAAATCATCTTCATTGAGCGTAATGCCTGCACGCACGCTATCGACATCGAGCACCAGATATTCAACCGCGGCTTGCTCCAGTTGCTGGAACAGCGCCGGGTGCGCCTTGTAATAAGTTTCCAGGTCAGCATCCGTCGGTGACACCTTCGAAGCAAAGTCTGCCTGGTTGAAGCGTGCAACCTGGATTTCACGGCGCTGATACAGCGGATCGAGGGCCAGTTTGATTTGTGCGTCGGTGCTGATCACCGTACTCATCACACCACCCATGACTTGGTTGACCGACAGATCACGACGCACGTTGGCTTCAAAGCCCTCTGGCGTCAGGCCTTGGCTGCCGACCAATGCCCGATAGGCCTCCGCATCCAGCGTGCCATCGGCGCGCTTGAGGCCTGCAATTGCAGGAATCTCTTGCAGGCTGCGGGCCAAGCGGGCGTCGGTGGTCACCAAATGCATCTTTTGCGCCGCTGCAGCCAGCACCCGGTCACGCACCAAGCGCTCCAGGGTGGCGTAGCGTGCTTGCGGCGAATCCAACAGCTTGGGATCGACCGTGGGAGACTGCGCACGTATGCGGTCTGACTCCACGCGATGGGCATTGTCCCAGTCCGTCTGGTTGATGTTGTTTCCATCAACACGTGCCACCACCGGGCTCTTTTCGGAGAAGTAGTTGCTGTCGATGCCTACCAGCACAAACGAAGGAATGATCAGCAAGAACAATAAGATCATCACGATCCTGGAGTGCTTGCGGATGGATTCAAACATGGTCGATCTTTCAGAAGGCAAAAAAACAAAAGGCGAACTTACGTTCGCCTTTGTTCGGTGGTGGTGGGTCCTGACGGTCTCGAACCGCCGACCTACTCCGTGTAAAGGAGCCGCTCTACCAACTGAGCTAAGGACCCCACCTAAACTGATCCTCAGTTCAAGGCATCTTTCAATGCCTTGCCAGGACGAAACTTAGGAACTTTAGCAGCTTTGATTTTAATCGTATCGCCCGTACGGGGATTGCGACCTGTACGAGCAGCACGCTTGCCCACTGCGAAAGTGCCGAAACCGACGAGCGATACGGTACCGCCCTTCTTCAGGGTCTTCTTGACTGCCTCGATCGTGGATTCCAAAGCACGTGCCGCAGCGGCCTTGGAGATGTCGGCGTTGGTAGCGATGTGCTCAATCAGTTCGGTTTTGTTCACAAGAAGCCTCTCGGAAAAGAGTTGATGGAATATCTCGCGGATATCTGGTCTTCACACGTCAAAAAGCACAGCCCTTGGGGCTGGTGGTGATTGGACGGGGGAATGACTGGCATACACAGCAGGTGCTGCTGCATCAGATTAAAGCCATCGAGTTTCCGGGTGTCAATACAACACGCTGTTTTGAGGCAGCGTTGGAATGAATTCTAGTCGCATTTCACGCTGCGACAGGGCTTGCAGGCTGTTTTTGTCTCAAACACGCCGTATGGGCAGCATTCCGTATTGACACTTCAGCGCCATCAACCCCCAAAGCTCGATAAAGCCTCGGCAATGGCTTTTCCAACGTCTTGCGTACTGGCGGTGCCACCCAAATCTGCCGTGCGCGGGCCGCCGCTTTTGGGGTCGAGGACGGACTCTATGGCGGCCAAAACGGCGTCGTGTGCGGGGCGATAACCCAGAAAATCCAGCATCATCGCGCCGCACCAGATCTGGCCGATGGGGTTGGCAATGCCCTGCCCCGCTATATCGGGCGCCGAGCCGTGCACCGGCTCGAACAACGAGGGCATGGTGCGCGTGGGGTTCAAGTTGGCGCTGGGCGCAATGCCGATGGTGCCAGTGCAGGCCGGGCCCAGGTCACTGAGGATGTCGCCGAACAGATTGCTGGCCACCACCACGTCAAAGAAATCGGGGCGCTGCACAAAATGCGCTGTGAGGATGTCGATGTGGAACTTGTCGACTTTCACATCCGGATACGACTTGGCCATCTCGGCCACACGCTCGTCCCAGTAGGGCATGGTGATGGCGATGCCGTTGGATTTGGTGGCACTCGTCAGGTGCTTCTTTGGGCGCGACTGCGCCAATTCAAACGCGAACTTCAGCACGCGGTCCACGCCCTGGCGGGACATCACCGTCTCCTGCATCACGATCTCGCGCGGGGTGCCTTCGTACATGCGGCCACCAATGCTGGAGTACTCGCCCTCGGTGTTCTCGCGCACGATGAACATGTCGATTTCACCCGGCAGACGGGGCGACCCATCGCGCCGCACCACGGGGGCGATCACACCGGGCATGAGACGCGCGGGGCGCAGGTTGACATACTGGTCGAACTCGCGGCGAAACAAGAGCAGCGAGCCCCACAGCGAGACATGGTCGGCAATCTTCTCGGGCCAGCCCACGGCACCAAAGTAAATGGCTTCGTGGCCGCCGATCTGCTCCTTCCAGTTGTCGGGCAGCATCTTGCCGTGCTTCTCGTAATAGTCCCAGCTTGAAAAATCGAAATGGTCGAACTGCAGGTCGATGCCAAATTGGCGCGCTGCGGCGTCCATCACGCGCAGGCCCTCGGGCATGACTTCCTTACCGATGCCGTCACCGGCAATGACTGCAATGCGATGTTTCGCCATTCAAACGCTCCTGAAAATATAGCTACCAGCGCTTATCCATCAAGCGCCAGAGGCACAAATGACTTGAAATTTACTTGACGCGAGCCCGTATTTCAGGGAGCGCCTTCTGCAGGTAATACACCATGGACCAGACCGTGAGCACTGCAGATGCCCAGATCAGCCAGGTGCCCCACACGCCGGTGTCAATCACGCCGAACAGGCGCGCGTCGTACAGCAGGAAGGGAATGGCCACCATCTGCACGGTCGTCTTGACCTTGCCGATCATGTGCACGGCCACGCTCTTGCTGGCGCCAATCTGCGCCATCCACTCGCGCAGGGCCGAGATGGCGATCTCGCGGCCGATGATGATGAGCGCCACAAACACATCCGCGCGCTGCAGATGCACCAGCACCAGGAGCGATGCACACACCAGAAACTTGTCGGCCACCGGGTCCAGAAAAGCACCAAACGACGAGGTCTGGTTGAGCTTGCGGGCCAGGTAGCCGTCCAACCAGTCGGTGGCGGCAAACACCACAAACATCACGGTGGCAATCAGGTTGCGCATGGCCGGGTCTAGCGGCGCGTAGAAAACCCCCACGATCAAGGGTATCGCGACGATGCGCGTCCAGGTCATCAAGGTGGGGATAGTCCAGAACATGGCGGCGATTGTGTCATGGCAACACGGCGAATTGCGGCGTGTGCGAAATTAGCCGTGGTGCCTCTGGTCCTCAGCGCAACGCCCGGTAGATCTCTTCCGCCAGCTCGCGCGAGATGCCATCCACCCTGATCAGGTCTTCCACACTGGCAGACGCCACCCCACGCACCCCGCCAAACCGCTGCAGCAAACGTGCACGCTTCTTGGGCCCCACGCCTGCAATCTCCTCCAGTTGGCCGCCGCCCACGCGCACCTTGGCGCGCGCGGCGCGCATGCCGGTGATGGCAAAACGGTGCGCTTCGTCGCGGATCTGCGCCACCAGCATCAGTGCGGCCGAATCCTTGCCCAGGTAGACCTTTTCGCGCCCATCCGCGAACACCAGTTCTTCCAGTCCCACCTTGCGGCCTTCGCCTTTTTCGACGCCCACGATGCGGGTCAAGTCCAGACCCAGCGCGGTGAACACTTCCCGCGCCACCCCCACCTGGCCTTTGCCACCGTCAATGAGAACGAGGTCGGGCAGACGCGCCACGCCTTTCGGCTTGACCGCGCCGTCGGTATTGGATGTATCCGGCGGTGGTGCGGCCGCAAAGTCGATGCCCCCCGCTTCGCGCGCGGCCTCGGCCACCTTGCTGTAGCGACGCGTCAACACCTGGCGCATGGCGGCATAGTCGTCTCCACCGGTGATGCCTTCGATCTTGTAGCGGCGGTATTCGCTGCTCTGCATCTTGTGGTGGTGAAACACCACGCAAGACGCCTGCGTGGATTCACCGCCCGTGTGCGAGATGTCAAAACACTCGATGGTGAGTTGGTCCAGGTCTTCGGGCGGCAGGTCCAACGCTTCGACCAGAGCACGGGTGCGGGCCTGTTGCGATCCTTCTTCGGCCAGCAGCCGGGCCAGTTGCAGGTCGGCGTTCTTCTGCGCCATGTCCAGCCAGGCGCGGCGTTGTTCGCGGGGTTGATGGATGGCGGTGACGCGCACACCACTCTGGTCGCCCAGTGCCTCCAGCAGCGCCTTGTCCACCGGCTCGCTGGTCACCAGCACCGGCGGTACCGGCACGCCGATGTAGTGCTGGGCGATGAAGGCTTCGAGCACAAGCACCTCGACCCGGCGAACCGGCTTGGTCGGGGCGCCGTCATCGCCCTCTTCCTCAAACACAGCGGCCGCATCCTCCACATGCACCGGGAAGTACGGCCGGTCCCCCAGATGCCGCCCGCCGCGCACCATGGCCAGGTTCACGCAGGCGCGGCCGCCTTGCACACGCACAGCCAGGATGTCCACGTCCTTGTCGTCCGCAATTTCGATGGATTGCTGGTGCAGCACACGCGACAGCGCCTGGATCTGGTTGCGCACCTCGGCCGCTTGTTCAAATTCGAGTTTGTCGGAGTGCGCCATCATCCGCGCCTCCATGGCCTGCAGCACCTCCTGCGTTTCGCCGCGCAGCAGGGCCTCAGCGTGCGAGACATCGGCGGCGTAGGCCTCAGGCGAGATCAGGTTCACACACGGGCCCGTGCAGCGCTTGATCTGAAACAGCAGGCAGGGCCGCGTGCGGTTGGCAAACACCGTGTCCTCGCAGGTGCGCAGGCGAAACACCTTTTGCAGCAGCTGGATCGTTTCCTTGACCGCCCAGGCGCTGGGGTACGGGCCGAAGTACCGATGGCGCTTGTCCACCGACCCCCGGTAGTACGCCATGCGCGGAAACTTCTGACCCGGCGCATCACCTGTACCGGCCGCGGTGCCCGTGATCTTGAGATACGGATAACTCTTGTCGTCCCTGAACAGGATGTTGAACTTGGGGTTCAGCGACTTGATGAGGTTGTTTTCGAGCAGCAGCGCCTCGGCCTCGGAGCGCACCACCGTGGTCTCCATGCGGACGATCTTGCTGACCATGTGGCCGATGCGCGTGCCGCCATGGTTCTTGGTGAAATAGCTCGAAACGCGGCGCTTCAGGTGCCGCGCCTTGCCCACATACAGCAGCGCGCCCTGGGCGTCGAAATAGCGGTAGACACCGGGCAGTGCAGGCAGCGCAGCCACCTGCGCCAGAAGTTCTTCGGAATGGGACATGGCGCGTATTGTGGCCCCGCGCGCAGCATGGCCTACCCACTATCAAATAAATAGCTGCTAGCGCTTACCTATCAAGCGCTAGCGGCCAATTTGACCATTACTCCGCTTCGATCTTCGAGCTTTTCACCACCGACGCCCAGTTGGCAAGGTCGGCCTTGACCTTGTCACCCAGCTGCGCCGGGGTCTGGTAGTCGGCCGTGGAGCCCTGCTCCAGCGCCTTTTGCTTGAAGGCGGCGCTTTGCACCACGGTGCGGATGTCGGCGGTGAGCTTGTCCACCACCGGCTTGGGCACCGCAGCGGGCACAAACAACGCAAACCACGACGTCGCATCGACCTTGGGGTAACCCGCCTCGGCCGTGGTGGGCACGTCGGGCAGGCTGGGCAGGCGCTCTTTGCCGGTCACGGCCAGCACGCGCAGCTTGCCGCTGGCAATGTGGGGCATGAACGGCGGCGCGGTGCCAAACGTCAGATCCACCTGGCCGCCCAGCAGATCCTGCAGCGCGGGGCCAGTGCCTTTGTAGGGCACGTGCACCATCTTGATGGCGCCTTGTTGTTCCAGCATGGCACCGGTCACATGCTGCAGCGACCCATTGCCCGACGACGCGTAGTTGAGCTTGCCGGGGTTGGCCTTGGCATAGGCGATGAGTTCGGCCAGTGTCTTCACCGGCAGGTCATTGCGCACCACGATGATTTGCGGGGCCGAGATGACATTGGCCACGGGTTGAAAGTCCGCCTGGTCCCACTGCTTTTGCTTGGTGATGTGGGGCGAGATGACGTGGTAGCCCGAGTACTGCATGAACACGGTGTAGCCATCGGGTTCGGCACGTTTGACGATGCTGGCAGCAATGTTGCCGTTGCCACCGCCCTTGTTGTCCACGATGACCGACTGGCCCAGCACCGGGGCCAGCGCCTGGGCCAGCATGCGGGCCGACAGATCGGTGGTGCCACCTGCGGCGGTGGGCACCACCATGGTCACATTTTTGGTGGGGTAGGTGCCCTGGGCCAAGGCGCCGGTGCACAGGGCCGTTGCCAACGCCCCCAGGGCGATGGTGGTGAATTGTTTGCGGGTGATGTTCATGTCTCTGTCTCCTTGTTGTTGCTGAAAAATTAAAAACTCTAGGAACGCGTGAGCGCCCGTTCGCGGATCGCGTCGAAATCGGCAGGCACCGGGTGCAACGCCAGGCGCGGGCCCGCCTTGGCGATCTGGCTGGGAATGTCGTGGCCGATGAGCGCAGGCAACTGCTGCGCCGCTGCCACGAGTTGGTCCAAGTCCACCCCGGTGTCGTACCCCATCAACGCCAGCGCGTGCACGATTTCTTCGCTGCACACATTGCCGCTGGCACCCGGTGCATAAGGGCAGCCGCCCAGGCCGCCCAGCGAGGCATCGAACCGGTCTGCGCCTGCGTCGATAGACGCCAGCACATTGGCCAGGCCCATGCCGCGTGTGTTGTGGAAATGCAGGGTGAACTCCACACCCGGCCAGCGCGCGCGGGCCGCTGCCGTGAGCTGGTGCACCTGCGTGGGGTAGGCCATGCCGGTGGTGTCGCACAGCGTGATGCCGCGCACGCCCCGGTCCACAAAGCGTTGCACCCAGCCAAATACATCGGCCTCGGGCACATCGCCCTCCATGGGGCAGCCAAACACACACGACAGAGATACGTTGACTGACACCTGGGCACTCTGCGCCATGGCCACCACCTGCACCAGCGCCGCAAACGACTGCTCCTGCGTCATGCGCAGGTTGGCCAGATTGTGGGTGGCGCTGACCGACATGACGAGGTTCAGCTCATCCGTGCGCGATTCGATGGCGCGCTCTGCCCCGCGTTGGTTGGGCACCAGCGCGGTGTAGACGGTGCCGGGGCGGCGGGTGATCTCGCGCATCACCACTTCGGCGTCTTTCAGCGCCGGGATGGCCGTGGGCGAGGTGAACGAGGTCACCTCGATCTTCGACAAGCCCGCTGCTGACAGCGCATTGCACATTGCAATTTTGTCGGCCGTGGGCACAAAGGCCTTTTCCATCTGCAGGCCGTCACGCAGCCCGACTTCCTGCATGTGGATGCGCCGGTTCGCACCCTGCCACACGGTGTGGGACGTACTCATTGGATCACCCCCTTGCTGCGCAGCAGCGCAATCTGTTCTGTCGTCAACCCAGCCTCGGCCAGCACGGCATCCGTGTCATCCCCCAGGTGCGGCGCACTGCTGCGGATGGTCCCCGGCGTGGCCGATAGTTTGGGCACGATGCCCGGCACTTCCACGCTGTAGCCATCGCGCGTCTGCTGGGTCAGCAGCATGTCGCGGGCGCGGTAATGCGGGTCTTCGGCAATGTCCTTGGCGGTGTAGACCTTGCCTGCGGGCACGCGGGCGGTGCCCAGTGCGTCCAGCACCTGCTGCACGGTGCGCTGCGCGCTCCACTTGCCGATGGCGGCGTCGATTTCTTCGACGCGCGCTACGCGGCCTGCGTTGTCGCCCAGGTCGGGGGCGGCCCCCAGGTCGGCACGGCCAATCGCGTCCATCAGGCGCTTGAAGATGCTGTCGCCATTGCCCGCCACCAGCACCCAGCCGTCGGTGCACGGGTAGGCGTTGCTGGGCGCAATGCCCGGCAGCGCGCTGCCCGCGGCCTCGCGCACCGCACCAAACGCGCTGTATTCAGGGATCAGGCTCTCCATCACGTTGAACACCGCCTCGTGCAGCGCCACGTCAATCACCTGGCCTTTGCCGCCGTTGACCTTGCGGTGGTACAGCGCCGTGAGCACGCCGATGGTGCCGTGGAGCGCCGCCAGCGTGTCGCCAATCGACACGCCCACGCGCACTGGCACGCGGCCGGGTTCGCCCGTCAGGTGGCGCAGGCCGCCCATGGCCTCGCCAATGGCGCCAAAACCCGGAAGATCGCGGTAGGGGCCCGTCTGGCCGTAGCCTGAGATGCGCAGCATGACCAGGCCGGGGTTGATCGCGTGCAGCTCGTCGGGCGACATGCCCCAGCCCTCGAGCGTGCCGGGGCGGAAGTTCTCGACCAGCACGTCCGCCTCGGCAATCAGTTGGCGGGCGATGGCTTGGCCTTCTTTCTGGCGCAGGTCCAGCGCCACCGAGCGCTTGTTGCGCGACTGCACCTGCCACCAGACGGAAGTGCCTTCCTTGATCAGGCGCCAGTTGCGCAGCGGGTCGCCGGTCTCCGGTGCCTCGATCTTGATCACGTCGGCGCCAAACTCGCCCAGTGTCTTGCCGCAGAAGGGCCCGGCGATGAGCTGGCCCATTTCGATGACGCGCACACCGTGCAGCGCGGCGGGGGAGGCGATGGAATCCATGGAAATGTGTGTCTCCTGCGGGGTCTGATACCAAGTGGCCCAATGCGCCCCAACCCGGTCACGCGGAGCCTGTCGAAGCGCGGCGCAGGGCTTCGACAAGCTCAGCCTGAACGGTATGGGGGTGATTCATATCCCATGAACCCTTGGCTTGTTGGCGCGAATGATGCGCACAGTCGCCTCGCCTGCAAAACGCTCATGCAACAGGTCGCCATCGCAAACCGGCATGGCGAAGACTTGGCCTTGCGCTGCCTTACCATCCACCCTCCATGAAACTCGACCCCGTCTCCCTGCGCCTGTTTGTGGCTGTGATGGAAGAAAACACCATCGCCGCCGCCGCCGCGCGCGAGCACCTGGCGGCATCGGCGGTGAGCCGCCGGTTGGCCGACCTGGAATCGGCCTTGCGCGTCGACCTTTTCACGCGCAGCAACAAGGGCACCGAGCCCACTGCCGCCGCCTTTGCGCTGCTGAACCTGGCGCGGGGCGTGCTCAACGACCTCGATGGCATCGCCACGCAAATGCGCGAATACGGCACCGGCGTGCGCGGCCATGTGCGGGTGGTGGCCAACATTTCGGCCATCACGCAGTTTTTGCCCGCCGAGCTGCAAAGTTTTTTGGCGCGACACCCGCAGGTGGATGTGCGACTGCAGGAGCAGATCAGCAGCGCGATAGCCCATTCCGTGGCCGAGAACGCAGCCGACATCGGCATCCTGAACGAAGGCACTTACGGCGAACGCGTGACGCTGCTCCCGTACCGCAGCGATGAACTGGTGCTGGTGGTGCCCACCGGCCACGCGCTGGCACGGCGCAAGTCCGTGCGGCTGGAAGACGCCCTGCCTTTCGATTTTGTCGGCGCGCACCCCAACAGCGCCATCAACAACCAGCTGACGCGCGCCGCCGCCGAGGCGGGCCTGCCGCTGCGCTTGCGCATGCAGGTCACCAGCTACGACGCGCTGTGCCTGATGGTGAACGCGGGCCTGGGCGTGGGGGTGATGCCGCGTGGCAGTGCTGCGCTGTACCAGGGCACGCTGGCCATCCGCACCGTCACACTGAACGAACCCTGGGCGCAGCGGCGACTGGCGCTGTGTGTGCGGTCTGAAGAATCGCTCTCCAGCGTTGCCCGGCTGTTGGTGGAGCATTTGCGCGCACGATGAAACGCCCCCCTGAGGCCCTGCGGGCCTTCCCCCCGCTCTCGCATTGCTGCGCAATGCGGGCAGGGGGACTGAGCCAGCGCACGCAAGCGAAGCGCCGTCTCAACGGCGGGGCGGCCCTTGCGCGGCTACCCCTATCCTGGCGGCGCCCGTTTCAGACGCATGTGGTGTGGTGCGCAGCAATATTGGACAACTGACATGACTCTACCCTGCACTCCACCCCTCCAGTGGGATGTGTTCTGCCGCGTGATCGACAACTTTGGCGACATCGGCGTGTGCTGGCGACTGGTGGCGCAGCTGGCTGGCCAGGGGCACCGCGTGCGTTTGTGGGTGGACGACGCCTCGGCCCTGGCATGGATGGCGCCCGAAGGCTGCCCCGGCGTGGAGTTGCGCGCCTGGGGCTCGCCACCCCCCGGCCCGGGCGAGCCCGCACCGGATGTGATGGTGGAAGCGTTTGGTTGCGAAATTGCTCCTGAATTTATAGCTTACAGCGCTTATCCATCAGGCGCTAGAGGCCAAAAACACCAAAAAACAGGCACCCAACCTCTCTGGATCAATCTCGAATACCTGTCGGCAGAACGCTATGTCGAGCGCAACCATCGCCTGCCCTCCCTGCTCATGTCCGGCCCGGCGACAGGCTGGACGCGCTGGTTCTTCTACCCCGGCTTCACCCCCGCCACAGGCGGTCTGCTGCGCGAGCCGGACCTGATGGCGCGGCGTGAACTGTTTGATCGCACCGCCTGGCGCACCACACACGCGGCGGCGTTCGGGCTGGGTGAAGTCGGGCCTGGCCAACGCTGGGTGTCACTGTTTTGCTACGAGCCCGCCGCACTGCCCGACCTGCTGCAGCAAAGCCAGGCACGACCCACGCAGCTCCTGGTCACGCCGGGCCGCCCCGCGGCTGCCGTGCGGTCAGCCCTGGCAGAAAATACAAGCCAAAATGGCCTCCAGCGCTTATCCAACAAGCGCCACCAGCTATCAATTTCATATTTACCCCACCGCCCACAAGCCGCGTTTGACGAGATGCTGTGGGCCTGCGACTTCAACGCCGTGCGGGGCGAAGACTCGCTGGTGCGGGCGCTGTGGGCCGGGCAGGCGCTGGTCTGGCACATCTACCCGCAAGACGACAACGCCCACCATGCCAAGCTGCTGGCATTTTTGGACTGGCTGGACGCGCCCGCCACCCTGCGCGCGTTTCATGCCACCTGGAACGGACTGGACAGCGCACCCCTGCAGTGGCCTGACGACACAACGCTGGCCGAATGGACGGCCTGCATTCAGGCGGCGCGCGCACGCCTTTTGATGCAAGACGATCTCGTCGCACAACTTTTGGGCTTTGTCGCCGAAAAACGGTAAAATCCGAGGCTTTGCGCAAAACAGGTGCGGCACACCGGTGTCCAGCACCCGCGCAGTCCCGCCGCGGAACATGCATAGGCAAGGCGAGCCTTCTGCCCTCAGAAGACCACGAGCCCACGCGTTGAGCGGCCCCAACCCAAGCAACATGCTATGAAAATCGCTCAAGAAATTCGCGCCGGCAACGTCATCATGCACGGCAAGGACCCCATGGTTGTCCTCAAGACCGAATACGCCCGCGGCGGCCGCGGTGCAGCCACCGTGCGCATGAAGCTCAAGAGCCTGATCGGCAACTTCGGCACCGAAAACGTGTTCAAGGCCGACGACAAGATCGACAACGTGATCCTGGACAAGAAGGAGTGCACCTACTCCTACTTCGCTGACCCCATGTATGTCTGCATGGACACCGAATACAACCAGTACGAAGTCGAAGCCGAAAACATGGGCGACGCACTGAACTACCTGGAAGACGGCATGACGCTGGAAGTGGTGTTCTACGACGGCAAGGCCATCTCGGTCGAACTGCCCACCAGCGTGGACCGCGAAATCACCTGGACTGAGCCAGCCGTCAAGGGCGACACGTCCGGCAAGGTGCTTAAACCCGCCAAGATCGCCACCGGCTTTGAAGTGCCCGTGCCATTGTTCGTGTCGCAAGGCGACAAGATCGAAATCGACACCCGCACCGGCGAATACCGCAAGCGCGTGTAATCCACACGTTGGCGAGTTGCCATCCGCAAAAAAGGCTTCCCTCGGGAAGCCTTTTTTGTTGGCGCGCGGGCCGTGTGTACAACGGCTATGTGCGTTGCACGCGCTTGCGATAGTCACCCACGTTATTGCCGCGAATCTGCGTCTCCTGCGTGCCACGGATTTCGTTGACTTTCGCGTCCTCGCCAACACCCGTGACCGGCTGCGCCTTGACCTCGGTCTCGCTCTCGAAATGGTGCGATTTGTCGGTATTGCGGTAGTAGCGGTACAACATCCAGTACAGCCCCGCAGCGCTCGCCGGGCCCAGGGCCAGCAGAAAAAGAATGCCGTCGCTGTCCATGGTCATCTCCCCACCAACCAGAGTGCCACGCCTTCGACCAACGTGCCCACGGTGAGCGCGGCGGTGATGAGCTTCCACTGCTGCACCGGCACGCTGCCCATGGTCTCGCCGGTACGGCCGTT
This sequence comes from Acidovorax sp., assembly GCF_046291265.1. Taxonomy (GTDB): domain Bacteria; phylum Pseudomonadota; class Gammaproteobacteria; order Burkholderiales; family Burkholderiaceae_C; genus Acidovorax. The sequence goes on from NZ_JBKBTV010000035.1 coordinate 24,856, forward strand.
CACTGCGATGTAGTGCAACATCCCTTTGCTACCACTGCCCGGCTCCTGGTACGAATACAGCCACACCGGCAGATACATCGCCACCCAGCGCGTGCCCTGCACGTCGATGCTTTCCTGCTCCCAGCGCACGCCACGGCCGTACTGGCGCACCGACGATTGCACCTGCGCGCGCGCAATGGAGAGCAGTTGGTCTTCCAGTTGCGGGTTCAGGTGCGCAACGTCGCGATCGCGTTTTTCCGAGGTGTAGCCCGCCAGGTACGAGGCGTTCCACGTCACCGCGTTTTTGGTGTCAAAGGGCAGGATGGTGTTTACGATGTTGTTGGTGTTGGCCTTCGTGTCCAGGTTGCCACGCTGGGCGCTCGACTCCATCGTCAGGTCGTCCACCGTGAAGTCCACATGCCGCTGCAATTGGTACACGTCGGCATCGAAGTAAGTCTTCTGGTCTTTGCCCTCGCCACGTGTGTAGCGGCGCGTTTCCACCTCGCCAAACCCGGCGACCTGAGCACTGGCTTTAGCATCCACCACCATGTAGGGAAGGTACACGCCGAGCACGTTTTCAGGGGAAAACTCTTCCTTGAAGGCCTTGAGCGCAAACATCTGGCGCTTGCCCACAAACTGGCGGATGCGCGCCACCGCGTCGTCTTTCTTGATGTGGAAAGGTAAAACGGCATCGGGCACAGCGCCGTTGTCGATCTGCTCGTTGGCGCCCAGCACGTGGCGGCACCAATGACAGCGCGCCGTCATCGCGTTTTCGGTGTTGATCACCACTTCTGCGCCGCAGCCGCCGCACTTGAAGGTGCGCAGGCTGGAAACATCGGCCTGGATGGTCTTGGCCCCGGAGGCGATCACCGTTCCACGCAGATCGTCGATGCCCTCGCCCAGACCGAATTCGTCCTCTACCCGCGTACCCACCCACTCATGGCGGCAGAACAGGCAGATCAGCTTGTCGGAGCCCGCACGGTGCCGGACCTCGGTGGAGCCGCACTTTGGGCAGCGGTTGACGCCATCGCGCAGTTCGGTGGCCGAGGTGTCGATGGCGGTGGGGTCAGGGGCCTGCAATTCGTCGCGAATCGATGCAGGCAGCGTTGCCGGGTCGACCGGGAACTGCCCTGGCGCGGGCGGCACGTCCCGCGGCGACCCCGGCCCGGTGGGCATCACAGGCTGCGTCATGTGGTGAAACCTACAGGCCCAGCGCCTTGGCCTTCACGGCGTCGTAATCGGCCTGGGTGATCAGGCCCGCATCAAGCATCTGTTTGGCTTTGGTCAGCCGGGCGATCGGGTCGTCGGCTGGCGCAGGGGCCGGTGCAGCGGGCACGGGCACCGCGGGCGCCACGGGCTGCTGCAGCCCGCTGATGCCTGCCACGCCCGCTGCCATGCCCATGCCAAAGATGCCGTTGGCGCCGCTGTTTTCGCCCGCAGACTGCATGCCCGCTGCGACGGAGGCCTGCAGATTGGAATTGCCGCGCGCGCCCAGCAGCGCATCCGCGCGCTGCACGGTCTTGAGCAGCTCTTTGGTCTGGGCGTCGTACTCGATCGAGATGATGGCGGTTTTGACGATAGCCAGGCCGCGGTCGGATTTCCACTGGTAGGCGCTCTCCACCGCGTCCGACAGGCTCTTGGCAAAACCGACCGAGTCCTGCTGGATCTTGGTGATGCGGTTGCCCTTTTCGGGGTCGTTGGTGTACAGGCTGAACGCCGGAGCGAGCGACCCCACTACCTCGTTGAAAAGCTGGCTGGCCGCTGCATTGTCGAGATCGGTGAAATCAAACACCTGGCCCGCTTGCAAGTACTTGGCCGGCACAAAGCTCTTGACGAAGAGGATCGGGTCGACAATTTTCAGCGTGTAACTGCCGCGTGTGATGGCGCCGACCTGGGCATTGAGGTAGCGGTCATCCCAGTAGATGTCGGACTGCGTGCCGAAACGGTTGTCGGGCAGTTCCTTGAGCGAAACGAAGAACGCGGACTGTTGCGAGCCGGGCTGGCCGCCAAACTTGAAGCGCTCCCAGCTCTGCTTCACCATCGATTCGACAAAACCGCCGCCGGTGAAGATCGACTTTGACTGCAGATCGTTGGAATTCCACTCGTAGCCGCCGGGCTCGGCGGCAAAGCCGGTAATGGCGCCATCCTGGAACAGCAGCAGGCCGTAGCCCTCGGGCACAACGATCTTGGAGCCATTGGTGATGATGTTCGAAGACCCCTTGGTGTTCGAACCCCGCCCGGCGTTTGTGCCACGCGGTACCGCGGCGAACAACGCCGCCGTGGCAGGCAGGCCCTCGGGCACGGTGTAGAAATCCTTCCACTGATCGGCGAGCATCCCGCCAATCGAACCAACAGCCGCCTGGATGAGACCCATGATGTATTCCTCGTATGTGTCGCCCGGATGGGGTACGCCGCCAAAAGCATATACGAATTCGCCGGGGAATCGCCCTGCGATATCGCGGTCTCAGCTATCAATATAAGAGCTTGTAGCGCTTGTCATTCATGGTTTTCAATATCAAATCACATTGAAACCGAATAAATTCAAGCGCTGGTAGCTCCTATTTTTGACAAAACTCACACTGGCAGCGCCACCAGATCGTGCCCACGCACACCCACAATGCGGGCCTTGGTGAACTCGCCCACCTTCATGGTCTTGCTGATTTTTTCGGGCGGCAGCAGCTGCACGGTGCCGTCGATTTCGGGCGCATCGGCATAGGTGCGGCCCACGCCACCCTTGCGGCCCAGGCCGGGGGCTGAGTCGACCAGCACCTGCATGGTGGCGCCGACACGGCGCTGCAGCTTGGCAATCGACACCTCTTCGGCCACGGCCATGAAGCGGGCACGGCGCTCTTCGCGCACTTCCATCGGCAGCATGCCGGGCAGCTCGTTGGCAGCGGCGCCGGTCACGTCGCTGTAGGCAAAGCAGCCCGCTCGGTCGATCTGCGCTTCGCGCACAAAGTCGAGCAAGTGCGCAAACTCTTCTTCCGTCTCGCCGGGGAAGCCTGCAATGAAAGTGCTGCGGATCACGATCTCGGGGCATGCCTCGCGCCAGCGCTGGATGCGCTCCAGGTTGCGCTCGCCACTGGCGGGGCGCTTCATGCGCTTGAGGACATCGGGGTGGCTGTGCTGGAAGGGCACGTCGAGGTAAGGCAGCACACGGCCGGTGGCCATGAGCGGGATGACCTCGTCTACGCTGGGGTACGGGTACACGTAGTGAAGGCGCACCCAGGCACCATAGGGTTCGGCAATTTCGCCCAAGGTTTGCACCAGTTCCAGCATGCGGGTCTTGACGGGTTTGCCGTCCCAAAAGCCGGTGCGGTATTTCACGTCCACGCCGTAGGCGGACGTGTCCTGGCTGATGACCAGCAGTTCTTTGACGCCGCCAGCGAACAAGGCCTTGGCCTCGCTCAGCACGTCGCCGATGGGGCGCGACACCAAATCGCCGCGCATCGAGGGAATGATGCAGAAGGTGCAGCGGTGGTTGCAGCCCTCGCTGATCTTGAGGTACGCGTAGTGCTTGGGTGTGAGCTTGATGCCTGCAATGCCGAAGCTGCCGGGCACCAGGTCAATGAACGGGTCGTGTGGCTTGGGCAAATTGAGGTGGACGGCGTCCATCACCTCTTGCGTGGCGTGGGGGCCGGTCACAGCCAGTACGCTGGGGTGCATCTTGCGCACCATGTTGCCGCCATCGTCGCCGGTGCGGGCGCCCAGGCAGCCAGTGACGATGACCTTGCCGTTTTCGGCCAACGCCTCGCCGATGGTGTCCAGGCTTTCCTTGACCGCATCGTCGATGAAGCCGCAGGTGTTGACGATGACCAGGTCCGCGCCCTGGAAGGTCTTGGAGGTTTCGTAACCCTCGGCGCTCAGTTGCGTGAGGATCAGTTCGGAATCAGTCAGGGCCTTGGGGCAGCCCAGGCTGACAAATCCGACTTTGGGTGTTTTTGTGGGGGACAGTGCTTCGCTCATATCCCCGTATTGTCCCAGTTCCGGGGTTGAACGGGTGGTATTGCCGATTCGCAGCAAAGTTTGCGCGCCCCAGGGCCCGTGAAACTACCGCGATCTAACTATCAGCGGACCCCGTGGAACTGGCTTTGCCAGGCCACTGGGGTCGTCCCCCTTGAAGGGGGAAGGCGCCGCAGGCGACTCAGAGGGTTATCTCTTCAAGCCAAAGGCGCCCAGCATCTGCTCGGTCTGCTTTTGCATCTGCTCCTGCATCTGCGTCAACATGGACTGGGACTGTTCCACGTAATTGCCCATCATGCCCTTGAGCATGGGCGACTGCAGGTTCATGAACTGGGCCCACATCTCGGGCGTCACGCTTTGTGATTGCTCGGCCAGCTTGGCTTGCACGTCCGTAAAGGCCTGCACGTTCTTTTCCAGATAGGCGCCCATGAAGCCCTGCATGGCATGGCCATAGAAACGGATGATGTTGGCCAGCACCGCCTCGGTGAACATCGGCGCGCCACCGGCCTCTTCTTCCAGAATGATCTGCAGCAGGATGCTGCGCGTCAGGTCTTCACCGGTTTTGGCGTCGCGCACCACCACTTGCTGGTTGGCCATGACGAGCTGGCGCACCTCGGCCAGCGTGATGTAAGTGGAGGTGTCTGTGTCGTACAGACGGCGGTTGGGGTACTTCTTGATGACACGTTGCACCGACTTGGGAGCGGCACTTTTCTGTTCGGACACGACGAACTCCTCGGGTTAGACACCCATGTATTGCAGTGCAGCACATTCTAGGGAACGGGCGCCCACGCACCAGCAAAGGAATACCCTGATGAAGTCTGCGCACGTTCTGTCGCGAGTGCGACACCCAGCGCGCAAACCGCCGCCAGCCACCATCAGCACTCCGCATCTGCCCGACATCCTCGTCAAAACCGTGCGGGACAACGTCCGACAGACGCCTTGGCAAGCCGGTGGGATAGTTGCCGCTTGCCCATCTGCCATCTCATCTGCGCCCATGCCCGAAGGTTTTGAACTCTCCCCTGGTTTCGCCACTGCTGTAGCCGCGTTGTTTGCTATCACCCTGGCAGCCATCGCGCATCGCATCATCGCCATCGTGCTGCGCCGGGCGACCGCACCACTTCCGGTGGTGCACACAGTCGTCTTGGCTTGTATCCCCGTCATGCGGGTTTTGCTGCCGCTGATTGCCTTGCAAATGGTGTGGCAGGCCGCTGGCAACGACCTGCTTTACATCGGTGGCATCCGCCATATCAACGGACTGGCCATCATTGCCGGAGCCTGTTGGTTGCTGATTGCAGCCATTGGAGGTCTCGCCAACGGCATCATTGCCCAACACCCCGCAGATGTGGAAGACAACCTGACCGCCCGGCGCATTGCCACCCAGGCGCGTGTGTTGTCGCGCACCGCCATGACGGGGGTGGTGATGGCGGGGTTGGCGCTCATGCTCATGACCTTTCCGGGGGCGCGACAGGTGGGTGCCAGTCTGCTCGCTTCGGCCGGGGTGGTGGGCATCGTGGCAGGTATTGCCGCACGCCCGGTGTTCAGCAACATCATTGCGGGGCTGCAGATTGCGCTCGCGCAGCCGATTCGCATCGACGATGTGCTCATCATCGAAGGCGAGTGGGGCCGTGTGGAAGAGATCACCAGCACCTACGTGGTGCTGCGCATCTGGGATGAGCGGCGCCTCATCATTCCGCTGCAGTGGTTCATTGAACACCCGTTTCAGAACTGGACACGGACCAGCTCGGAAATACTGGGCACGGTGTTCTTGTTTGCCGACTACCGCCTGCCGCTGGACCCACTGCGCGCTGAACTTCAGCGCATTCTGGAGACCGCACCGGAGTGGGACAAGCGTGTCAGCGTGCTGCAACTGACCGACGTGACCGAGCGCACCATCCAGATCCGCGTATTGGTCTCGGCACGCTCGTCGGGCCTCGCTTTTGACCTGCGTTGCCGCGTGCGCGAGGCGCTCGTCACATTCATCCAACGGGAATACCCCGACTGTTTGCCCCAGGTTCGGATGCCTGCTGGCGCGGAAGATCTCAAGACAGCCGCAGGCAACCTGCCAGCGACTCGCGCCATGAACATGCCATGAGCTGGGCGATTGAGAGCGAGGAGGTGGCTCTGGGGACTCTAAAAATCGACAGGAACTCGGGAAGTTGACTGGCACAGAGCAACCAGACTGGTGGGTAAGGTCAAGTCTGAACTGACCGATTCAACTTGAAAGGAACCTACCATGCTGCCAGCCCCCTCGCCCTCCCCGGTGCCACCGTTCCCTCCCGTGGAAACTCCCCCCACCTGGGCTCCCGAGCCTACCAAGGGTGATCCACCACCCCAACCCGGCGTACCGCCGGTGCAAGACCCGCCACCGCACTTTTGATCCTGTTAGCTGCCGCCAGACCCATTCAAACGAGGCTGGGGCGGCGCTGCAAACTGCAGGTTGTATCACTGACAAGAACCGAAAGCGCTTCCCGTCGAAGGGAGCGAAATCGGAGTTTCTCCCTCAGTAACCCATTTTGAAATAGGCCACCGCCAACACGGCGACGACCGCGGCCAGCGCTGCCAGCCAGAAGATTCGAATGTCATACGTTCCGAACTCTGGATCAGCGTCTGCAAACGCATAGGGTGCATCTGAGACGTTTTGCGATGTGTTCATGATGAGTCGCCCTTGCTAAATGGAGCCACGAGGTTATCCACCCGCGTCGTCCAGCTTTGTCAGACAAAGTCCAGAACACGTCTCAGCCAGAAAGCGCATCGGGCGCATGCAGCCTCAGCGGACCATCGATGGCCCATGATTGCGATAGGCAAAGTCCTGCACAACAACAGCAACCGTGCAGAAACAAAAAAGCCCGCTGAATAAGCGGGCTGTTTCGTTTTGCAAGCCCTGGTTTGGCTTGCGGTGTTTGGTAGGCGCGATTGGACTCGAACCAACGACCCCCACCATGTCAAGGTGGTGCTCTAACCAGCTGAGCTACGCGCCTGTCGTTAATCAAGACCACGATTATAGCCATAAAAACCAGGCCATTTGGCAAAGCGCACAACAAAGCGCGGTGCGCAGGCGCATTGCCATTTAACGGCGGCGCGCCGAACGCACCCCCGATACCCCGGCAACGATGGCCAACACCTTGTTCAGGCGGCCTGAATCGGACACCTCGACCGTAAACGTCATCCACGCGGTGCCTTTGACCGACTGGGTTTGGACGCCAATCACATTGGTTTTCTCGCGCGCAAACACTTCGGAGATATCGCGCAGCAGACCCTGGCGGTCTGCCGCCTCTACCGCCACATCCACCGGGTAGACGGCAACCGTCGCCGCGGATTTGGGGGTGCCCCACTCCACATCAATGACGCGCTCAATGCTGCGCGCGGCCATCTCGCGGAAGTTGCTGCAGTCGGCCCGGTGCACGCTGACGCCTTTGCCACGCGTGACAAACCCCCGAATATCGTCCGGCGGCGCAGGTTTGCAGCACTTGGCCAATTGCGTCATGAGCGAGTCGATGCCCACCACCAGCACCCCGCCCTTCGGAGCAGATGTGTTCGTGCGCGTTTTCTTGAGCAGCAGAAAATCGTCGGGCTGAATGACCGGCTCGGGCGGGCGCAGCACGGTTTCGATGTTGCGCAGCGAGAACTCGTCCTTGCCCACCACTTCAAACAGCGCATCGGCCGACTTGAAGCCCAGTTGCACCGCCAAGTCATCAAGTTTGATGGCCGTCTTGCCCTCACGCTGGAGCAGCTTTTCTACCGCCTCGCGACCCCGCCCAACCGTCTCGTGCGTGGCCTGGGCATTGAACCAGGCGCGCACCTTGGCTTTGGCCCGGTTGCTGGTGAGATAGCCCAGATCCGCGTTGAGCCAGTCGCGCGACGGGCGCCCCTCCTTGACGGTGGAGATCTCCACCGTCTGCCCGTTTTGCAACTGCGTATTGAGCGTGACCATGGCGCCATCCACCTTGGCACCCCGGCAACGGTGGCCCAGGCTCGTGTGGACCGCATACGCAAAATCTACGGGGGTGGCTCCCTGGGGCAGCTCCACCACGGCGGCATCGGGCGTCAGCACGTAGATGCGGTCTTCGAACAGGCCCCGGTTGGGCACAGAGCCCGACAGGTCGCGCTCCCACGCCAGCAGCTGGCGCAACACGGCAATCTTGGCGTCATATTCGCCAGTGGCCGACACGCCCGCGTAACCCTTGGCGCCCGCCTCTTTGTAGGCCCAGTGTGCAGCCACGCCATGCTCGGCATGCTCATGCATAGCCTGCGTGCGGATCTGGATCTCGATGGGCTTGCCGTGGTCGTCACGCACGATGGTGTGCAGCGACTGGTAGCCGTTGGGCTTGGGCTTGGCGATGTAGTCGTCAAACTCTTCGACGATGGGCTTGAACTGCTCGTGCACCCAACTCAGGGCTGCATAACAGTCTTTCACCGAAGGCACCACCACGCGCAGCGCGCGGATGTCGAACACCTGATCGAAGTTGAGCGACTTGCCGCGCATCTTTTTGACGATGCTGTAGATGTGCTTGGGCCGCCCTTGCACGCTGGCGCTGATGCTGCGCGCACGCAGATCAGACTCCAGCCGGCCGCGCAGTTGCTCCATGTACACCTCGCGCTCGCCACGCTTCTCGTCGAGCAGGCGGGCCACGTCCTTGTAGGTGTCGGGCTCCAGGAAGCGAAAGGACAGGTCCTCCAGCTCCCACTTCACCTGCCAGATGCCCAGACGGTTGGCCAGCGGCGCAAAAACCTGCAGCGATTCACGCGCCAGACTGGGCGGCACAGGGCGCTTGGTGGACGCGTGAAAGCGCAGTGTCTGTAGGCGCGATGCCAACCGCAGCATCACGACCCGCAAGTCGCGCGAGAACGCAAGCAGCATCTTGCGCACGTTTTCGGTCTGCATGACCGGATCGTCCAGATGCTCGGCGGCGCGGGCCTGCTCCTGCACGCGCATGAGTTTGGTGGTCTCCACCGCCAGCGCCGCAAAATTGGCGCCAAAGGCCTTCGCAATCACGTCCTCGGGTTTGTTGAGGTGAATGCATGCGTGCACCAGGTAGCTGGCAGCCTGCATGGCCTCCGAGCCTCCGATGCTTTTCAAAATCGTGGCCACGGCATCCGCATGGGCCAGCGTGTTTTCGCCGGAGGTCAGCGTTTCGCCTGCCATCAAAGGCTCGGCAAAGGCTCGCGCCCGCGCCAACGCGTTCACCTGCTCTGGCAGCGTGTGCGCAGTGGCAGCAATGAGCTGCGGAAGAGCGTCAGACTGGGGGGCGAAGGACGCCTGGGCGGCGGGGTTTGTCTTCATCCCGCCGCACCCCCTTCCCCGGCCAGTAGAAAGTCCGTGACGGCGGCGACCTGATCGGCCGCCACCAGCGTGGGCGCGTGCCCCACGCCTTCAAATTCGACCACCCGCGCGCGGGGCCCGCGCTGCGCCATGGCCTGTGCGGTCTCAGGCGACAGCAGATCCGACTGCGCCCCCCGCAACAGCAGCGTTTGCGCCGTGATGTGGTCATACAGCTGCCACAGCGCCACTTCTCCGGCTGCCGCAGACTCTTGCGTCATGGCCTTGAACGGCACGGCAATGGCCGGGTCGTAATGCAGGGTCATGCCACCCCCGTCCTTGTCGGGCAGCGGGCGCACCATGGCGCGCGACAGCTCCAGCCACTGCGCTGGTGTGTGTGGCCCAAAGCTCGTGGAAATGGCCCACATGGCGTCGGCCGCCTGCTGCACCGATTCAAAACGCGCCAGCTGCCCCAGGTATTGGCCGATGCGCTGCAGCGCCAGCCACTCAATCACCGGCCCCACGTCGTTCAGCACCAGGCGACGCACCGGCACGGGCAAAGGCAGCCCCGGCTGCCCTGTGACGCCCATGCCAATCAGCCCGCCCATGCTGGTGCCCACCCAATCCAGGGTGGTGATGGGGCCTTGCTGGTGCAATTGCGCCAACAACGCCAGCATGTCGGCCGCGTATTGAGGGATTTGGTAACCCATGGGATCGGCCAGCCAATCGCTTTGGCCGCGCCCGACCACATCAGGGCACACCACGCGCGCATGCTGGCTCAACCCACGCGCCAGGGTGTCGAAATCGCGCCCCTGGCGTGACAGTCCATGTACGCAGACCACAACATGCGGATGCACCGGGTTTCCGGTGGCATTCCACTCCCAATACGCCATGCGGTGCTGTGGGGTTGAAGCCGGGGCATCACCGGCAGGCGAGGACGGGGCCGCGGAACCAGGGCACAGTACGTAGTTCAGCGTAGGTTCATTCATGGGTGCGAAATCCTGGAGCGGCGCTTGATAATGCTTGTGAAAGTCGGCCCGCATCACCAACGCATGCGTGCCGACTTTTCCTTGCGTTGCATCGTAATTCATTCGGAGAGACTCTCATGCTGAAAGGCAAAACTGCCCTCGTCACCGGTTCCACCAGCGGCATTGGTCTTGGCATCGCCAAGGCCCTCGCCCGCCAGGGCGTCAACATTGTGCTCAACGGCTTTGGCGATGTGGACAGCCCCCGTGCCGAGGTGCTGGCGGCGGGTGAATCTGCAGGTGCCCAAGTGGCCTACCACGGCGCCGACATGAGCCGTGTGGCCGACATTGAAGACATGATGAAGTACAGCGCCAGCCAGTTTGGCCGCGTCGACATTCTGGTCAACAACGCCGGCATCCAGCACGTGGCCAATGTTGAAGACTTCCCGGTGGAGCGCTGGGACTCGGTGATTGCCATCAACCTCACCAGCGCCTTCCACACCTCCCGCCTGGCGCTGCCAGCCATGAAGAGCGCCAATTGGGGCCGCATCATCAACGTGGCATCGGTGCATGGCCTCGTGGGCTCGGCGCAAAAGTCTGCGTACGTGGCCGCCAAACACGGCATCGTCGGTCTGACCAAGGTCACAGCCCTGGAGAACGCCACCACGGGTGTCACCTGCAATGCCATCTGCCCCGGTTGGGTGCTGACGCCCCTGGTGCAAAAACAGGTGGACGCCAAAGCTGCAGAGCACGGACTGTCGAACGAAGACGCCAAAAAGCTGTTGCTGGGCGAAAAAGAACCGTCCATGCAGTTCACCACGCCCGAAGAGCTGGGCGAACTTGCCGTGTTCTTCTGCTCCCCTGCCGCCAACAACGTGCGTGGCGTGGCATGGAACATGGACGGCGGCTGGGCAGCGCAGTAAGCCGAGAGCCCCCCGAGTGGCGGCCGCACGCGCTGCTTTCTTCAAAAATGATAGCTGCCAGCGCTTTACAGATAAGCGCTAGCAGCCAATTTAGCTTGAAAATCAGCGCATTTGCACCGACCCTGAAACGTTTACGATGACCTGGGCCTTGCCCGCCTCTACCGGCACGGCAGAATCAGCAAACGAGCCCATCTTGGCCTCGGCCGCCATCATGCGCGGACGCGGGCCGGGCACCATTTCATTACTGTTCACAGCCACTTCGCGCAGGCTGTAGTTGCTGAAGCCAAAACCCTTGGCCAGTTCGGCCGCACGGGATTTGAACTGTTCGATGGCTTCGGTCTGCGCCTCGGTTTCGACCTTGGCACGGGCTTCGCGCGACAGGCCAAACGCCACGTTGCTGATCGCCAGTGTCTGGATCTTGCCGGCTGTGGCGGTGATACGGGCAAAGTCGCGGCCCTCCAGCACCAGTTCGGCACGGCCCTGCCAGCCGTTGATCTTGCCGTCTTTGCCGTAGCGCGGGTACAGGCCAAACGGGCCGGTGCGTACGTCAAGTTGACCAGGCAGCGCGCTGCGCTTGGCTTCGGTCAGCGCTGCATCCAGCGCCTGCTTGAGCTGGGTCTGAACGGTGGCGGCGTCGGCGGCTTCCTTGTTGGTGGACAGGTTGAGCACCAGCAAATCCTGCTGCACTTCCACCGTGCCGGTGGCAGACAACTGCACCACATTGCGGGGCTCGGTCACTGCAGGATTTTGAGCAAAAGTGGCTCCAGCGCACACCAGTAAAGCGTTAGCAGCTATTAATTTAGTAGTGATTTTCATATGAGGTCAGTCCTTGGTATCGGTGCATCATCCGGGTAGGGTCAGTGCGGGGCACCACCTTAACGGCATCCGGTGACCCCAGCGATAAAGCCGCGTTACACGCAACGCGAAGCTGCGCAAAACTTGTAACAGTTGGTCAAACCAGGCCCCAAAAGCCGAACTTCGGCGTTTCAACTGGTCAGAATCGGCTCTGTTACAAATTGGACTTGAGATCAATATGGCCACAACAACCAATCGCACCGACAAAGTTCTGGTGGTGGACGACGATGCGCGAATTCGCGATCTGCTCCGCCGCTACCTCACCCAGGAAGGCTTTGAAGTCATGGTCGCGGAAGACGGCAAGGCACTCAACCGCCTGCTGCTGCGTGAGACGGTGGACATCATCGTGCTGGATCTGATGATGCCGGGCGAGGACGGCCTCTCCATCTGCCGCCGTCTGCGCGCCGCCAATGACCGCACCCCCATCATCATGCTCACCGCCAAGGGCGAGGACGTGGATCGCATCGTGGGCCTGGAAGTGGGCGCCGACGACTATCTGGGCAAACCCTTCAACCCCCGCGAACTGCTGGCCCGCATCCACGCCGTGCTGCGCCGCCGCCCCGCCCAAGAGGCGCCAGGCGCACCGTCGGGCGACAACGAGGTTGTCACGTTTGGCCCCTTCACCTTCGACCTGGGCACCCGCGCCCTGCAGCGCAATGGCGAAGAACTGCCCCTGACCACTGGCGAGTTCGCCATGCTCAAGGCCCTGGTTCGCCACCCGCGCCAGCCTCTGTCGCGTGAAAAACTGGCCTTGCTGGCCCGTGGCCGTGAGTTCGAGCCTTTTGACCGCAGCCTGGACGTGCAGGTGTCACGCCTTCGGAAACTGGTCGAAGTGGACGCCGCCGCACCGCGCTACATCCAGACGGTGTGGGGTGTGGGCTACGTATTTGTTCCGGACGGAACGAGCTGAGCCCTTTCATGCGCAAGACCGACGGCAAGCCGAGATCACCGTTTCGGCAGTCCGTGACCGCCCCCTCCGACGCCACCAGCCCCGCGCCGCTTGAATCGCTTCGCAAAGCGAGGGAACAGCGCGCGCGCGTGGGCTTGAATCTTTTCTGGCGCACGTTTTTTCTGTTGGCGCTGCTGCTGGTCGGCAGCATTCTGGCGTGGCTGCAAACGCTGCGCGCGCTCGAATTTGAACCGCGCACCTTGCACACCGCGCAGCAAATCGCCTCACTGGTCAACCTGAGCCGCGCGGCGCTGGTGCACTCCGATGCCATTGCGCGCGTGTCGCTCATCAAGACCATGGCGGACCAGGAGGGTGTGCGCATCCTCCCGCGCGAACCCAAAGACAAGTTTGCGCTGCTGGACAACACCGCGCTGGGCAACCGCCTGACCGACGAGCTGACCCAGCGCCTGGGGCCAGACACCATCGTGGCGCAGAGCGTGAATGGTGAAAACGGCCTGTGGGTCGGCTTCAACATCAACGGGGACCCTAACTGGCTGCTGATGGACCGCTCGCGCTTCAGCCCCGCCGGGGGCCGCACCTGGCTGATATGGCTGATCACCGCGGCAGCGCTGTCGCTGGCGGGCGCCGCGGCCATTGCGCGGCTGATCAACCGGCCGCTCAAGCAATTGTCATACGCAGCCAACCGCGTCAAGGACGGTGACTTTGCGGCCAGCCACCTGGACGAAGAAGTGGTCACCAGCGAAATCCGCGAGGTGAACATTGGTTTTAACCGCATGGCGCAAAAACTGGCCAAGCTGGAACAAGACCGCGCGGTGATGTTGGCGGGCATCTCGCACGACCTGCGCACGCCGCTGGCCCGGCTGCGGCTGGAGACCGAAATGAGCGTGACCGATGAAGTGGCGCGCGAGCACATGGTGGCCGACATCGTGCAGCTGGATGCCACCATCGACAAGTTTCTGGACTACGCGCGGCCGGACCATGTCACGCTGACACCGGTCAACCTCCTCGCCGTGGTGTCGTCCTGCGTGTATGCCGTGCAAGACCACCGCGAGCTGCAGATCACGATGACGGTGCCCGAAGACTTGAATGTGCTGGCCGACGAAGTGGAACTGGCGCGCGTGATATCCAATCTGCTGGAAAACGCGCGGCGCTACGGCAAGGCGGACGACACCGGAATCACCAATGTCGATATCGTAGCGAAGGGCCGCGAAAACTGGGTGTTGGTCAAGCTGCGCGACCACGGCCCGGGTGTCCCGCCCGAGCAGTTGTCCAGCCTCACCAAGCCCTTCTTTCGCGGCGACACCGCGCGCACGGCAGCCGCGGGCGCCGGACTGGGGCTGTCCATTGTTGACAAGACCGTGCAGCGCATGGGCGGTATTTTTGCGCTGGCCAACTCCAGCACCGGCGGCTTGGTAGCCCACCTGCAATTGCAACGGGCCACGGATCTGCCCGAAGGCGCAGACCCCAAACAGCGCCTGCAGCGTCCGTCCATCAAACGCCAGCTTCCGCGTCGGCGGGCCGAAGACCGGATGGCGTGATCGCTCCGCCCTGCCCCATGAATAAAGCCCTCACTTGGAGGGCTTTGTTTTTGGCGCATCGTATCGGCATCAGAAGGTGGAGGCGGCCAGACCGCAATATCCCTCAGCGCACCATGCAAGGCGCCTTGTTGTTGAACTTCCAGCCCGGAATCAGGTACTGCATGGCAATCGCGTCGTCGCGCGCGCCCAGGCCGTGCTGCAGGTACAGGCGGTGGGCACGCTCGACCTCATCCATGTCCAGCTCCACGCCCAGGCCGGGCTTCTTGGGCAGCTCTATGAAGCCGTCCTTGATCTGGAATGGCTCCTTGGTCAGGCGCTCGCCGTCCTGCCAGATCCAGTGCGTGTCGATCGCCGTGACGCGGCCCGGGGCAGCGGCGCCCACGTGGGTGAACATGGCCAGCGAGACGTCGAAGTGGTTGTTGGAATGCGAGCCCCAGGTCAGGCCGAAGGCCTGGCACATCTGGGCCACGCGCACCGATCCGGCCATGGTCCAGAAGTGCGGGTCGGCCAGGGGGATGTCCACCGACTGCAGGGCCAGGCTGTGGGCCATTTCGCGCCAGTCGGTGGCCACCATGTTGGTAGCGGTGGGCAGGCCTGTGGCGCGGCGGAACTCGGCCATCACCTCGCGGCCGGAGAACACGCCTTCAGCACCGCAGGGGTCTTCGGCATAGGCCATCACGCCGTGCAGGTCGCGCGTGATGCGGATGGCGTCCTTCAGCAGCCAGCCGCCGTTGGGGTCCAGCGTCACGCGCGCCTCCGGGAAGCGCTCGTGCAGCGCGCGGATGGCCTCGACTTCTTCCTCGCCGCGCAGCACGCCGCCCTTGAGCTTGAAGTCGGCAAAGCCGTAGCGCTCGTACGCTGCCTCGGCCAGGCGCACGATGCCATCGGCGGTCATGGCCTTCTCGTTGCGCAGGCGGAACCAGTCGTTGTCGGCACCGGGCTCGGTGCGGTAGGCCAGGTCGGTCTTTTCGCGGTCGCCTACGTAGAACAGGTAGCCCAGCATCTGCACCGCATCGCGCTGCACCCCGTCGCCCAGCAGCGCGGCCACAGGCACGCCAAGGTGCTGGCCCAGCAGGTCGAGGAAGGCTGACTCCACCGCCGTCACGGCGTGGATGGTGATGCGCAGATCGAAGGTCTGCAGGCCACGCCCGCCCGCATCGCGGTCGGCGAACTGGGCGCGCATGGCGTTGAGCACGGCGTTGTGGTGGCCGATGGGCCGGCCCACGATCAGCGGCCGCGCGTCCTCGATGGTCTGGCGGATCTTCTCGCCGCCGGGCACCTCGCCCACCCCGGTGTTGCCCGCGCTGTCGCGCAGGATGATCAGGTTGCGCGTGAAGAAGGGGCCGTGCGCACCGCTCAGGTTCATGAGCATGCTGTCGTGGCCCGCCACGGGCACCACGCGCAGCTCGGTGACGACAGGGGTGCTGATGGCAGAAGGGATGGAAGAGGTGGTCATGGTGGTCTGGAAACGAAGATGGGGCGTGCGAAGGCGCCCCGTGGCAGGGCTCAATCAGCAGTGATTTTTCGGGTTTCGATCACTGTTTTCCAGCGCGCGAACTCGCGCGCCTGGTAGGCGGTGAAGGCTTCGGGCGTGCTGGCCACGATCTCCAGGCCCTGGTCGAGCATGCGCTTCTTCACGGCGGGGTCGTTCATGGCGGCGATGGCGGCGTCCGAGAGCTTCTTCTTGACCGCGGGCGGCAGGCCCTTGGGCGCAGCCATGCCCTGCCACGAGTAGACCTCGGCACCGGCCACGCCGGCCTCGGCCAGGGTGGGCACTTCGGGCAGCACGGGGCTGCGCTTGTCGCCGGTGACGGCAATCGCATGCAGCTTGCCGGCGCGGATGTGCTGCAGCACCGCGTTCACATTCTGGAACGAGAACTCCACCTGCCCGCCCAGCAGGTCGTTGATGGCCGGTGCGCCGCCCTTGTAGGGGATGTGCAGGCCTTCGGTGCCGGTTTGCTGCCAGAACACCTCGGCCGAGAGGTGGTCCGACGAGCCATTGCCCGAACTGGCGAAGCTCACCTTGCCGGGGTTGGCTTTGAGCTGAGCGATCACCTCGTTCACACTGCGCGCCTTCTGGCCCGGTGCTGCCACCAGAACATTGGGCGCCTGCACGGGCACGGTGATGTAGTCGAAATCCTTGAGCGCGTCATACGGCACGCTCTTGAGCAGGTGCGGCGCCACGACGAAGGCGCCCAGGGACGATACCAACAGCGTGTAGCCATCCGGCGCAGCGCGTTTGACCGCACCAGCGCCCAGCGTGCCCGTGGCACCGGGGCGGTTGTCCACCACAAAATTCTGGCCCAGTTTCTCGCCCATGTGCACAGCCATGGCGCGGGCGACCATGTCGGTAGAGCCCCCGGCAGGGAACGGGACGACGATGGTGACGGGCTTTTCAGGCCAGGCGGCGGAATTGCCGGTCTGAGCCGAGGCGGCAAAAGCCAAGGTGCAGGCGCTGGCAAGCAGCAGCAGTTTCTGAATAGGCATGAGGGATGTCTCCTTAGGTTGTGGTCTTGGTGAGCGACCCTCTGCGGGGCCTTGGGGAAAGTGGTTGTCTGAAGTCTGGCCAGCGCTTACTGCGGGCCGAGCTTGTCGATCAGCGCCTTGAGTTCTTCCATCTCCGCAGGCTTGAGGTCGGTCAGCGGTGCGCGCACCGGGCCGCCGTCGTGGCCCACGATCTTGGCGCCCGCCTTGATGATGCTCACGCCATAGCCTTCCACCCGGTTGCGGATGGCCAGGTAGGGCATGAAGAACTGCTTGAGAAGGCGGTGCTGGGTGGCAATGTCGTCAGCCGCCACGGCCTTGTAGAACTCCATCGCGGTCTTGGGGATGAAGTTGAACACCGCCGACGAATACACCGGCGTGCCCAGCGCCTTGTACGCAGCCGCATACACCTCGGCCGTAGGAAGGCCGCCCAGGTACGAGAAGCGGTCGCCCATCTTCATGTAGATGGACGACATGATTTCGATGTTGCCCACGCCGTCCTTGAAGCCGACCAGGTTGGGGCAGCGCTCGGCCAGGATGGCCAGCGACTCGGCCGTCAGCTTGGTGCGGTCGCGGTTGTAGACGATGACGCCAAACTTCACGCTGTTGCAGACCTGAGCCACATGCTCGATGAGACCTTCCTGGCCCGCTTCGGTCAGGTAATGCGGCAACAGCAGAATGCCGTGTGCGCCCAGGCGCTCGGCCTCTTGTGCATGGGCGATGGCGGTGCGGGTGGGGCCGCCAGCGCCCGCAATGATCGGCACCTTGCCGCGGCAGGTGTCCACAGCGGTTTGGATGACCTGGCTGTACTCGGCGCCAGCCAACGAGAAATACTCGCCCGTGCCACCGGCGGCAAACAGCGCGCTGGCGCCGTAGGGGGCCAGCCACTCCAGGCGCTCGATGTAGGTCTTGGGGCGAAACTCGCCCTGCTCGTCAAAGTCCGTGATCGGAAAGGACAGCAGGCCGGAGCCCATGATGGTTTTGAGTTCTTGAGGGGTCATGGTGAGTAGCAAGCGTGGACAGAGGGACACGTCAACTGGTCATACAAGAACTGAATTTCTCCGGTTTTGTCGGAAAAAATCAGCGAATACGCAAATGTTAACGTTAACATCATCAGACAACATAGGACAAACCCTAGTTTTGATACACCGCGTGTTTGCTGAAACCCGAGTGAGCACCTTCCGGCGCTTGGGTTGGGTTTGCGCTTTAGACTCCGCCACCATGCAAGCGTCCGGCCCCATCCCCTCTCACGCCGCCCTCGGCCGCGACCGCCACGCTGTCACGCTGCGCGAGGTGGCCGAGCGCGCTGGCGTGTCGATGATCACGGTCTCGCGCGCGCTCAATACGCCGCAGCAGGTGTCCGAGCGCACACGAGCACGCGTGCAGGAATCGGTATCTGCACTAGGTTATGTGCCCAACCTCGTAGCGGGGGGGCTGCGCTCTGCGCGCAGCCATGTGGTCACGGCACTGGTGCCCACACTCTCCGGGCCCTTGTTCGGCGAGATGGTGCAGGCCCTCACCGATGCGCTGGAGCAGCGCGGCTTTCAGGTAATGGTGGGCCAGGTGGGCTACGCGCGCTCACGCGAAGACGAGCTGCTGCGCGCCATCGTGGGGCGGCGACCGGACGGGATCGTGCTCACAGGGGTCATGCACTCGCCCGAGGGTCGACGGTTGCTAATGGCATCCGGCATTCCCATCGTCGAAACCTGGGACTTCACCGACACCCCCATCGACATGCTGGTAGGCCTGCGGCACGAAGAACTGGGCACCGCTGTGTGCGAACACCTGTTTGCCAAAGGGCGGCGGCGGTTGGCGCTGCTCAGCGGCGGCGACGAGCGGGCTGCGCGCCGCGCCAGCGGGTTTGAAGCCGCCGCCCTGCGTCTGGGTCTGCGCCCGCCCGCCATGCGGCTGGGCAAGTCGCCCACCACCCATGCCGATGGCCGCGAAGGTCTGGCCGCGCTGCTGGCCGATGCGCCCGACATCGACGCCGTGTTCTGCAGCTCTGACATGCTGGCGCTGGGAGTTCTGACCGAGGCGCGCGTGCGCGGCATTGCCGTGCCGCAGCAGTTGGCCGTGATGGGTTTTGGCGACATTGACTTTGCACAGACCGTGAGCCCCCGCCTGTCGACCGTACGCATCGACGGTGCACGCATGGGCCAGACTGCTGCGCAGTGGATCGCTGACCGGGCTGAAGGCAAGGTGGTTGCGCAGCCCATGGTAGACGTCGGTTTTTCGATCATCCAGCGCGAAAGCGCCTGAGCGTCTGGGGCGCGCCGACGGCGCGTCAGGTCTTGTAAATCAGCGCGACCGCCCGTGCCTCCATCGCCAGACCCTGCCCCACCGGCCCCAATCGCTCGGCCGTCTTGGCCTTGACGTTGACCTGGTCCTGCGCGATACCCACGGCGTGGGCAATGGCCGCGCGCATGCCGGGAATGTGCGGTGCCAGGCGCGGCGCCTGGGCGACCACGGTGCTGTCGATGTTGCCGATCTCAAAGCCCGCGGCACGAACGCGCCGCGTGGCCTCGGCCAGCAGCACGCCGGAATCCGCGCCGCGAAAGGTGGGGTCGGTATCCGGAAAATGGCTGCCGATATCGCCCAACGCTGCCGCGCCCAACAACGCATCGGTGATGGCGTGCAGCAACACGTCAGCGTCCGAATGTCCTAGCAGTCCCATCGTGTGGGGCACATCCACCCCCCCGACCACCAGCCTGCGGCCTGGCACGAGCGCATGCACGTCCCAACCTTCCCCAATCCTGAAATTCATGGCATTGCCTTGTATTGATGTGTGTGGTTGGCGCTGGTCGGGTGGTGCCTTTGTGCGGTGGCACAAAGCAGCCGATCCACCGCTCAGAACAGGTTCTTTTTGCCCGGGGTCACCGTCACCTGGCCCCGCTCTCCACCAAAGCGCGCCAGCGTGGTTCCATAACCGCGCTGCGCCAGCACGGCCGCCGCCAGCGCAAAGTCGTCGGGGTACGTCACCTTGAAGTTCTGCGCCCCGCCCGGCACCAGCCGGGGGTGCAGGCCCATCGCCTCCATGGCGCTGGCCTCGTCGGTCACGTTGGAGCCCACTTTCTCGATGGCGTCCATCAACGGCCCGATGCGGAACATCTGCGGTGTCTGCGCCAGCCACTTGTTGCTGCGGTCTACCGTAGAGGCCACCCGCACGCCGCCTGGCCCGTCAATGGACGTCTTGAGCGTATCGGCCAGCTTGTGGGCCAGCAGGCCGCCCACGCTGTCGCCTGCGCATTGATCGATGAGGGTATCGATCTGTTCGGAGGTGATGAGACACCGCGCGGCGTCATGCACCAGCACCCAGTCGTCTGGCTGCGCCCCGCGCGCCAGCAGTGCCTTGAGCCCCCCCAACACCGTGTCGGCCCGGGTAGGGCCGCCGCACTCGACCACAAAAAAGGCCGCATGGGCATGGGCGTCCAGAAAATGGTCGCCCGGCGCCACCGCCACCAGCGTGCCCAGCAACCGTCCCACGCCGGCAAAGGCACCCAGTGTGTGCAACACCATCGGATGACCGGCCACCGGGTGGTACTGCTTGGGTAACGGGCCAGTAAGTACAGATGGTGCCACTTCTGCGGCTGAAAATGCGGCCAGCGTCGAAATGCTGGAGGAGCCCTCACCTGCAGGGGCGGGCGAGGAGCCCCCTGCGGGGGGGTGAGCCGCAGCACCCGCCGCCATGGCGCGCGAGCCGATCCCTGCGCAGGGCACCAGTGCCCAAAAACGCCCGTGGGCGGACAAGGGGGCGAGCGGAGGTTGCAGCAACGGAGCAGTCATGGGTCGCTCATTCTAAAATCTCCCGCTGCCCCCCATCCAGCCCGTGCGCGTTTTGCGCCCCAGGGGATGCGGCGGGCCCAGACGACACCGTCCGCATGGAACTGCCCAAACTCTCCCCCGGTAAACGTTTCACCCTGCCCCGTCCCGTGGGCAGCGCCGATTCCCTGCTGCTGGCCCGGCTGGCCGAGCGCGACAAAGCAGGGGGTCGCACCACCGCCATCGTCACTGCCGACGCCACCGATGCCCAGCGCCTCATCGAGGAAATGGCGTTCTTCGCGCCCTCGCTGCGCTGCGCTCTGTTCCCGGACTGGGAGACACTGCCCTACGACACTTTCTCTCCGCACCAGGATTTGATCAGCGAGCGGCTGGCCACGCTGTGGCGCATCAGCCAAAAGGATGGGGAAACGGGGGCCGACGTGGTGCTGGTACCCGCCACCACGGCGCTGTACCGGCTGGCACCGCCGTCCTTCCTGGCGGGCTACACCTTCCATTTTCAGGTCAAGCAGAAGCTCGACGAAGCGAAGTTCAAGGCCCAGCTCACGCTGGCAGGCTATAGCCATGTATCCCAGGTGGTGAGCCCGGGTGAATACGCCGTGCGCGGCGGGCTGATCGACCTGTTTCCCATGGGCTCGCTGGTGCCCTACCGGGTGGACCTGTTCGACGACGAGATCGACAGCATCCGCACCTTCGACCCGGACAGCCAGCGCAGCCTGTACCCCGTGCCCGAAGTGCGCCTGCTGCCCGGCCGCGAGTTCCCGATGGACGACGACTCGCGCGCCAAGTTCCGAAGCCGCTGGCGCGAGATGCTGGAGGGCGACCCGACCAAGAGCCGCATCTACAAGGACATGGGCAACGGCGTGGCCACGGCGGGCATCGAGTACTACCTGCCGCTGTTCTTCGACGACACAGCCACCGTGTTCGACTACCTGGGTGGCGAGGCCACGGTGGTGCTGCATGGCGACCTGGAGCCGGCTTTCCAGCGCTTCTGGCAGGACACGAAAGACCGGTTCCGCCTGATCCAGGGCGACCCGGAGCGCCCGGCGCTGCCGCCCGAGTCGCTGTTCCTCTCGGTAGACCAGTTCTACACGCGCGCCAACCTGCACGCGCAGCTGTCCATTCGCCCCGGGGTGGAGGACATTGCCGACAACCCGCACTTCCAGAAGCTCGGCGATTTGTCGGTGGTGCGCGGGGCCGAGGACCCGCTGGCCCGGCTGCACGCCCACATCCGCAACACGCAGCACCGCGTGCTGCTGCTGGCCGAGAGCGATGGCCGGCGCGAGAGCCTGCTCGACTTTTTGCGTGCCAGCGGGGTCAGCCCGCCCGCGTTCGACTCACTGGCCGAGTTCCAGGGCACAGCCGACGAAAAGGTGGGCATTGCCACCGCCGGGCTCACCGTGGGCTTCAGCTGGATCGAGGACGGCATCGACTTCGTGACCGAGACCGAGCTGTTTGCCGCCGGGCCCACCACGCGCCGCCGCAAAAAGCAGGAGCAGGTCAGCGACGTCGAGGCGCTGATCAAGGACCTGGCCGAGCTGAACGTGGGCGACCCGGTAGTGCACAGCCAGCATGGCATCGGCCGTTACCGCGGCTTGGTCAACATGGACGTGGGCAACAAGAACCCCGACGGCACGCCTGCCATGCAGGAGTTCTTGCACCTGGAGTACGCCGACAAGGCCGTGCTGTATGTGCCGGTGAGCCAGCTGCAACTCATCAGCCGCTACACCGGCGTGAGCGCCGACGAGGCGCCGCTGCACAAGCTCGGTAGCGGCCAATGGGAAAAGGCCAAGCGCAAGGCCGCCGAGCAGGTGCGCGACAGCGCGGCCGAGCTGCTCAACATCTACGCCCGTCGTGCACTGCGCCAGGGCCATGCCTTCCGCTACAGCCCTCAAGACTACGAAACATTCGCCAACGACTTTGGCTTTGACGAGACCGCGGACCAGAACGCCGCCATCCACGCGGTGATCCAGGACATGATCAGCCCCCGCCCCATGGACCGCCTGGTCTGCGGGGACGTGGGTTTTGGCAAAACCGAGGTCGCGCTGCGCGCTGCGTTCGTCGCGGTCACCGGCGGCAAGCAGGTGGCATTTTTGGCACCCACCACTTTGCTGGCCGAGCAGCACTACCAGACGCTGATAGACCGATTCAGCAAGTGGCCCGTCAAGGTGGCCGAGGTCTCGCGATTTCGCTCGGGCAAAGAGATCACCACTGCCATCAAGGGCATTGGCGACGGCACGGTAGACATCGTGGTCGGCACGCACAAGCTGCTCAGTGAATCAACCAAGTTCCACGACCTGGGTCTTTTGATCATCGACGAGGAGCACCGTTTCGGCGTGCGCCACAAGGAGCAGATGAAGGCCTTGCGCGCCGAGGTGGATGTGCTGACGCTGACGGCCACCCCCATCCCGCGCACGCTGGGCATGGCGCTCGAAGGCCTGCGCGACCTGAGTGTGATTGCCACCGCACCGCAGCGGCGCCTGGCCATCAAGACCTTTGTGCGCAACGAGGGTACGGGCGTGATCCGCGAGGCCGTGCTGCGCGAGTTGAAGCGCGGCGGGCAGGTGTACTTTCTGCACAACGAGGTGGAAACCATCGAGAACCGGCGCCAGAAGCTCGAAGAGATATTGCCCGAGGCCCGCATCGCCGTGGCCCACGGCCAGATGCCCGAGCGCGAGCTGGAGCGCGTGATGCGCGACTTCGTGGCCCAGCGCTACAACATCCTCTTGTGCTCAACCATCATCGAGACCGGCATCGACGTGCCCACGGCCAACACCATCATCATGAGCCGCGCCGACAAGTTCGGCCTGGCGCAGCTGCACCAGCTGCGCGGGCGCGTGGGCCGCAGCCACCACCAGGCGTACGCCTACCTGATGGTGCCCGACATCGAGGGCCTGACCAAACACGCGCAGCAACGGCTCGACGCCATCCAGCAGATGGAAGAGCTGGGCAGCGGCTTTTACCTGGCCATGCACGACCTCGAAATTCGCGGTGCGGGCGAGGTGCTGGGCGAGAACCAGAGCGGCAACATGCTCGAAGTCGGCTTTCAGCTGTACAACGAAATGCTGAACGAGGCTGTGAAGTCGCTCAAAGCCGGCAAGGAGCCCGACTTGCTGAGCCCCCTGTCCGTGACCACCGACATCAACCTGCACGCCCCCGCCCTGCTGCCCAACGACTACTGCGGCGACGTGCACCTGCGCCTGTCGTTCTACAAGAAGCTGGCCACGGCCAAGACGCCCGACCAGATCGACGGCCTGCTCGAAGAGATCGTGGACCGCTTCGGCAAGCTGCCGCCGCAGGCGCAGACCCTCATCGACGTGCACCGCCTGCGCGTGCTGAGCCAGCCCTACGGCGTGGTGAAGGTCGATGCTGCCCCCGGCGTGATCAATATCACCTTCAAACCGCAGCCGCCGATTGACCCGATGCGCATCATCGAGCTGATCCAGAAGAACAAGCACATCAAGCTGGCGGGCAACGAGAAGCTGCGCATCGAGCGCGAACTGAAGGACCCGAAAGACCGGGCGCAGATGGTGCGGGACATCTTGCGCTCGCTGGGGCAGCCGGTGGTGGCCTAGCACCGAGAGAATATGAGTCAAATTGGCCTCTAGCGCTTATCCAATAAGCGCTATAAGCTATCAAAATTATAGCTTTTTGAATAAAAACGACCTTGGCGCATGAAAAGCGGCACGGCGCCACCGCCGCGTTGTCAGCGCCAGTGCTCAAGGAGGCGATCACGCAAGAGATCAAGATCCACGCGGAGCTGGTGAAGGCTGCAGAGTTGGTGCCGCAATAAGCCTCACGGGCGTACCGTGCACGGTTCCGTCGCTGAGGTAGTCGGAGGTCACGCCCAACCCAAAAGCATATGAACCATATACGTTTCATATACAATTCGCGGCATGGGTATCGTCAAAATTTCAGATCAAATGCATGAGAACCTGCGCGTTGCCAGCAACGCGTTGTCTCGTTCCATCAACGCGCAAGCAGAACACTGGATGCGCATCGGCATGCTGGCCGAGCTGCATCCCCACCTCGACCACAGCGAAATCTGCCAGATGCTGATCCGGGCAGAACAAGCCGGGGGGTTTGATTTGGCCACCGTGGCCGCGTCTGTGCCCGCACAGCCCATGCAGTCCAGAAGGCGCGTCCAATGAGATCCCGCGTTCCTCTCAAATCTCCAGCCGATATCGCCATGGCCCGCGAGGCAGCACAGCTGGCGGCCGAGGTGCTGCGCATGATCACCCCCTATGTACAACCCGGTGTGACCACCGAAGCGCTGGACCAGCGCTGCCACGATTTCATCGTGAACGAGTTGAAGGTGATCCCTGCCAACCTGGGCTACATGGAGTTTCCCAAAACGGTGCTTACCTCGGTCAACCAGGTGGTTTGCCATGGCATTCCGTCGGCCAACACGGTGTTGAAAGCGGGCGACATCGTCAACATCGACGTGGCCGTCAACAAGGACGGGTGGTTTGGTGACACCAGCCGCATGTACTTTGTGGGCGAACCCAGCGCGCTGGCACGCCGCCTTGTGGAGACCACCTATGAGGCCCTGCGGGCGGGCATTCAGCAGGTGCGGCCGGGCGCCACGCTGGGCGATGTCGGGCACGCGATTCAGACGGTGGCGCACCGCGAGCGCTTCAGCGTAGTGCGCGAGTACGGCGGGCACGGGATTGGGCAGATCTACCACGACGAGCCCCAAGTGCTGCACTACGGCCAGCGCGGGCAGGGGCTGCGGCTGGAGGAAGGCATGGTCTTCACCATCGAGCCCATGATCAACGCGGGCAAGCGCGACATCCGCGAACTGGCAGACGGCTGGACCGTGGTCACGCGCGACGGTTCCCTGTCGGCGCAATGGGAGCACATGGTGGCAGTCACCGCCGACGGTTTTGAGGTGCTTACCGCCTGGCCCGAAGGCACAGGCGCCTACCCGGCCATGGGCTGACGCAGCCAGACTGCGCCACCCCGGTGTTTGACGCAACACAAGGGCTTTTTCAACCCCCGGCGTGATAGTGGGGCACCCCAACAAAGGAGTGCCCCATGAAGCTGCTGACCGACCTGTTTTCCACCGACTACGGCCTGATGAGCATCATCGGCATCGGGTTCATGCTGTGCATGGCGGCATTTTTTGTGCGCATGTTCCTGGTCAAGATGAACGAGCCGCCCACACCCCACCCTGCCACAGGCGCACACGCGGGTCTCGGCAACAACCTGCCACCGTCACACTGAAACCGGCCCGTGCGGGCCAGGCGGCTGAGGGGGAGCGATACCATTGCGGGTTATGTCCCCACAAATCGAATCCTCCGTTTCTGCCATGGCCCACGCTACCGAATTCGCGCCCGGCCTTGTTGTCCAGGGCATCGAGCCCCCGCTGTCCCTGTCCGCCTACAAGCTCATCGCGTTTGACATGGACTCCACGCTCATCAACATCGAGTGCGTGGACGAAATCGCCGATGCCGCAGGCCGCAAGGCCGAGGTGGCGGCCATCACCGAAGCCGCCATGCAGGGCGTGATCACCGACTACAAAGAAAGCCTGCGCCAGCGCGTGGCCCTGCTCCAAGGCGTGACGGTGCAGCACATGGAGCAGGTGTTTACCGAACGACTGCGCTTCAACCCCGGCGCCCAAGAGCTGATCACCGCAGCCAAGGCC
>NZ_JBKBTV010000036.1:0-51045 GCF_046291265.1 Acidovorax sp.
CGGCGCTTGTCATCATCAAAAACAATAGCTGTTAGCGCTTGCTGTTGCTATGTTCAAGATATTTTTTATATTGAAACCCTTATTTATCAAGCGCTATCAGCTATCTTTTTGATACTGCAATGCACCTCAACCTTTGCGCAGGATCAGCGCCAGCAGCGCCATCGACAGCACAAAGCTGATCCAGATCGTCGGGTCGCCTTCCAGGCTGAACCACTGGGCCAGCTTGCCGCTGATGCCCACAAAAATCAGGTTCACATAGGCCGCCGACAGCAACCCGATGAAGAGGCGGTCGCCGCGCGTGGTCGCAAGCGGCAGGAAACCCTTGCGCATCACGGTGGGCGACTTGATCTCCCACACGGTCATGCCCACCAGCATCAGCACGATGCAGATAAAAAACACCGCCACGGGCAGCGTCCAGGCCATCCAGTCAAACATTTCGCAGCCTCCTCAAACCCGACCCATCGCAAAGCCTTTTGCGATGTAGTGACGAACAAACCAGATCACGATGGCCCCGGGCACGATGGTCAGCACACCTGCAGCGGCCAGCGTCGCCCAGTCCATGCCGGATGCGCTTACGGTGCGCGTCATCGTCGCGACGATGGGCTTGGCGTTCACGCTGGTCAACGTGCGGGCCAGCAGCAGCTCGACCCAGCTGAACATGAAGCAGAAGAACGCTGCCACGCCCACGCCCGCTTTGATGAGCGGGAGAAATATCTTGATAAAAAACCGTGGAAAGCTGTACCCATCGATGTAGGCGGTCTCATCAATTTCGCGCGGGATGCCGCTCATGAAGCCTTCCAGAATCCACACCGCCAGCGGCACACTGAACAGCAGATGCGCCAAGGCCACGGCAATGTGCGTGTCCATCAGACCCACCGTGGTGTAGAGCTGGAAGAACGGCAGCAGGAACACGGCCGGCGGTGTCATGCGGTTGGTCAACAGCCAGAAGAACACATGCTTGTCGCCCAAGAAGCTGTAGCGCGAAAACGCATAGGCCGCTGGCAGCGCCACGGTGAGCGTGATCACCATGTTGATGCTGACGTAGATCAGGCTGTTGATGTAGCCCGAATACCAGGACTCATCGGTGAAGATCGTCTTGTAGTTGTCCCACGTGAAGTTCTGCGGGAAGAACGAGAACGTGGACAGAATCTCCGCATTGGTCTTGAAGCTCATGTTGATCATCCAGTAGATGGGCAACACGGCAAAGACCAGGTAAGCGACGAGGAAGATCGACCGCTTGTGGAAGCGTTTTTCATTCATGGCCGGCCCCTTCGTTGCTGGCAGTGCCCACACGCTGCATCCAGTTGTAGAGGATGAAACACAGCAGCAGGATGATGAAGAAATAGATCAGCGAGAACGCTGCTGCAGGCCCCAAGTCGAACTGGCCCACGGCTTTGGTCGTGAGGTATTGGCTCAGGAACGTGGTGGCATTGCCAGGCCCGCCGCCCGTCAGCACAAAGGGCTCGGTGTAGATCATGAAACTGTCCATGAAGCGCAGCAGCACCGCAATCATCAGCACGCCGCGCATCTTGGGCAGCTGGATGTAGCGGAACACCGCAAACTTGCTCGCGCCGTCGATGCGGGCCGCCTGGTAGTACGCATCGGGGATGGAGCGCAGCCCGGCAAACGCCAGCAGCGCGACCAGCGGCGTCCAGTGCCACACGTCCATCAGCAGCACGGTCAACCACGCCTGCGTGGCGTTGCCGGTGTAGCTGTATTCAATGCCTGCCTCCTGCAGCAGGCGGCCCATCAAACCAATGTCGGCCCGGCCATAGATCTGCCAGATGGTGCCCACCACGTTCCACGGGATCAGCAGCGACAGCGCCACCACCACCAGCACGGCGGACGACTTCCAACCCTGCGCGGGCATGGACAGCGCGAGCAGGATTCCCAACGGAATCTCCACCGCCAGCACGGCCAGCGAGAACGTGATCTGGCGCCACAGCGCGGCGTGCAGCTCTTCGTCGCGCATCATGGCGGCGAACCATTCGGTGCCCACAAACACACGCCGCTCGGGCGAAATGATGTCTTGCACCGAATAATTGACCACCGTCATCAGCGGCAGAATGGCCGAAAAGGCGACACAGATGATGACCGGCAGGATCAGGAACCACGCTTTCTGGTTCACCGGTTTGGTTGTCGTGCTCATGCCAAGAGCTCCTCGTTTTGATAGAAGCAGGTGTGCTCACCCAGCACCTGCAGCCATACGGAATCACCCGCCGACGGCAGCCGCGTTTCGGGGCTGAAGCGCGCCTTGAGCATGTGTTCGCCCACCTTGGCGGTCAGCATCAGGTAGGTGCCGATGTCCTGCACCTGCGACACCGTGCAGGGCAACGCGCCTGCCTGGTCGGGCTGGGCGAGGGTCAGGTATTCAGGCCGTATGCCCACTTGCAATGCACCTTCCGGCAAAACACGGTCGACCGGGAGCGCCAGGCGGTGCCCAGCCACCGAGAGGCTTGCGCCATCGCTTTGCGCGGGCAAGAAGTTCATACCCGGCGAGCCAATGAAATGGCCCACAAACACGTGCGCGGGGCGCTCGAACAGCGCGTCGGCAGAGCCCACTTGCACCGCACGGCCGCGCGTCATCACCACCACCTGGTCGGCAAAAGTCAGCGCCTCCACCTGGTCGTGCGTCACGTAGATCAGCGTGAGCTTGAGTTCGTGGTGGATCTGCTTGAGCTTGCGGCGCAGCTGCCACTTGAGGTGCGGGTCGATCACCGTGAGCGGCTCGTCGAACAGCACAGCCGCTACGTCCGAGCGCACCAGGCCGCGCCCCAGCGAGATCTTCTGTTTCTGATCGGCCGACAGCCCTGCGGCGCGCAGGTTCAGCTGGTGGCTCATCTCCAGCATCTCGGCGATCACGCCCACACGCTGCTTGATCTGGTCTTCGGGCACCTTGCGATTGCGCAGCGGGAACGCCAGGTTCTCTGCCACCGTCATGGTGTCGTAGATGACGGGGAACTGAAACACCTGCGCGATGTTGCGCTCTTGCGGGCTGGCACGTGTCACGTCGCGGCCATCAAACAGCACTTTGCCGTGGGATGGCACGAGCAGGCCCGACATGATGTTGAGCATGGTCGTTTTGCCGCAACCCGAGGGGCCGAGCAGCGCGTAGGCGCCGCCGTCCTCGAACTCCATCTTCAAGGGCAACAGCGCGTAGTCGCTGTCCTGCTGCGGGTTCGGCTTGTACGAATGGGCGAGATCCAGACTGATGCGGGCCATCTCAGCGCCCTCCTTGTGCAGCGTGGTGCCGCGCGGGCGCCCACACCAATTGGCCATCGGCACCAAACACATAGGCGTGCGCCGGGTCCAGATGCAACGTGATGGGCGTGCCCAGTTCAAAGTAATGCACACCGGTGAGCTGCGCCACCAGGTCTCCCCAAGGGGTGGAAGCATGCACAAAGGTGTCGGAGCCCGAGATTTCGGCCAGCTCCACCGTGCCACCGACGCTCACATCGCCGGGGCGCGCATGCACCCGAAGCGCACTGGCGCGCACGCCCACGGTCAGCGTGCCAGCTACGGACGCACCCTGCGGCAGCGGAATCGCCAGTGGCACCCCACCCTGCAATTGCACACCTTGTGCTGCCGCTGCGGCGGGGATCAGGTTCATCGGCGGGTCGCTGAAGGCACGCGCCACGCGCAGCGAGTTGGGCGCATGGAACACCTCGGCCGTGGGGCCGTACTGCAGCAACTGCCCTTCGTCAAGCACGGCGGTGTAGCCGCCCAGCAGCAGGGCCTCGCCCGGTTCTGTGGTGGCATACACCACGGTGGACTGACCTGCGGCAAACAGCTGGGTCAACTCTTCGCGCAGTTCTTCGCGCAGCTTGTAGTCCAGGTTCACCAGGGGTTCGTCCAGCAGCATCAGCGGCGCGCCCTTGGCCAGGGCGCGCGCCAGGGCCACGCGCTGCTGCTGGCCGCCCGACAGCTCAGCCGGGTAGCGGTCCAGAAACATGTCGATGTGCAGGCGGCTGGCAATCTCGCGCACCCGGGCGTCGATGTTCTTTTCGCCGCGCAGCTTGAGCGGCGATGCAATGTTGGCCGCCACCTTCATGGAGGGGTAATTGATGAATTGCTGGTAGACCATGGCCACGTTGCGTTCGCGCACCGGCATGCCGGTCACGTCCACGCCGTCCACCTTGACCGTGCCCGCTGTGGGCGCATCCAGCCCGGCCATGATGCGCATCAAGCTGGTCTTGCCCGCCTGGGTCGCGCCCAGCAGCACCGTGACGGCCCCGCTCTGCAGCGCCAGGCTCATGGTGTGGAGCCAGGTCTCAGGCCCCACCTTCTTGCTGATGCTGTCCAGTGCCAGCTGCATCACGCTTGCCTTTCTTGGTCGCCCTCCCGGGGCTTTGTGAAAACCTTTTGCCGCTGTGTCCCGAGGTGTTTTCCACGGTGCTCACAGTCAGCCCTCTCGTTTTTCGATTGCGTTCATTTTTGTTCTTTTGTGATCGTATTGAATCAACGTTTACCCTTAACAGGTTCTTTTTTGTTCGATTTAAAGTATCAGCACCCTTTAGCCAATCTCAGCCAATTAATACGCGTGAATACGAATCCCCGACAACTGCTGCTGCTGGAAGAAGTCCGCGCGCGCAAATCCGCCACGGTGGAACAACTGGCCGACACACTGGGCGTGACGCTCCAGACCGTGCGCCGCGATGTGCAACGTCTGGCCGAGTCCGGACTGCTCACGCGGTTTCACGGTGGCGTGCGGGTGCCCAGCTCGACAGTGGAAAACCTTGCCCACACCCAGCGCGAGACGCTGCACGCCGAAGGCAAGGCACGCATTGCCCGCGCCGTGGCCGAACAGGTGCCCAACGACTGCTCGCTGATCCTGAACATCGGAACCACCACCGAGGCCATTGCCAAAGCCCTGCTGCACCACCGGGGCCTGCGCGTCATCACCAACAACCTGAACGTAGCGGCCATCCTGAGCGGCAACCCCGAATGCGAAGTCATCGTGGCGGGCGGCGTGGTGCGTGCGCGCGACCGGGGCATTGTGGGCGAGGCGGCGGTGGATTTCATCCGCCAGTTCAAGGTGGACATTGCGCTCATCGGCATCTCGGGCATCGAGCTTGACGGCTCGTTGCGCGACTTTGACTACCGCGAAGTGAAGGTCGCCCAGACCATCATTGCGCAAGCGCGCGAGGTGTGGCTGGCCGCCGACCAGAGCAAGTTCAACCGCCCGGCAATGGTGCAGCTGGCCACACTGGCGCAGATTGATCGCCTGTTCACCGATGCCCCGCCGCCCGAGCCCTTCCCTGCTCTTTTGCAAGATGCCGAAGTCATCTGCACGGTCGCTGCGTAGCTTCCCCTATCCTTTGCCCTCATGACCTACCTGCTCGCCCTCGACCAAGGCACCTCCAGCTCCCGCAGCATCGTCTTTGACGAACAAGGCCACATCGTGGCGCAGGCGCAGCTGGAGCTGCCGCAGATCTACCCCCAGCCCGGCTGGGTGGAGCATGACCCGCTGGAAATCTGGCGCACCCAGCTCGCTACGGCGCGCGATGCGCTGGCCAAGGCGGGCATTGGCGCGAGCGCCGTGCGCGCCGTGGGCATCACCAACCAGCGCGAAACCACCGTGCTGTGGAACCGCAAAACCGGCCAGCCCGTGCACCACGCCATCGTGTGGCAGGACCGGCGCGCCGAGCCTGCCTGCGCCCAGCTGCGCGAACAAGGCCACGCGGCCACCATCCAGTCCAAGACCGGGCTGCTGGTGGACGCCTACTTCTCGGGCACCAAGCTGCAGTGGCTGCTGGACCACGTGCCCGGCGCGCGCGACGCGGCCGAGCGCGGCGAGCTGGCCTTTGGCACGGTGGACAGCTGGTTGATATGGCAGCTCACCCACGGCCAGGTGCATGTGACGGACGTGAGCAACGCCTCGCGCACCATGCTGTTCAACGTGCACACCAACCAGTGGGACGACGATTTGCTGGCGCTGCTGCGCATCCCCAAGGCGCTGATGCCCGAAGTGCTGCCGTCGAGCGCCCACTTTGGTGACATCGCCGCCGACCTGCTGGGCCACAGCATCCGCATCGGCGGTGTCGCGGGCGACCAGCAAAGCGCGCTGTTCGGCCAGGCCTGTTTTACGGCGGGCATGGCCAAGAACACCTATGGCACGGGCTGCTTCATGCTGATGCACACGGGCGGCAAGTTCCAGACCAGCCAGAATGGCCTGCTGACCACCAGCGCAGCGCAGACCGGACAACACCCTGAGTTCGCCATGGAAGGCAGCGTCTTCGTCGGCGGCGCCGTGGTGCAGTGGCTGCGCGACGGCCTGCGCGCCATCTCGACCAGCAACGAGGTCGAGTCGCTGGCGCAAAGCGTGCCCGACTCGGGCGGCGTGATGATGGTGCCCGCCTTCACCGGCCTGGGCGCGCCGTACTGGAAACCCGACTCGCGCGGCACCATCACCGGCCTCACACGCGGCACCACGCTGGGCCACATTGCGCGCGCGGCGCTGGAAAGCATCGCCTACCAAAGCGCCGCCCTGCTCCTGGCCATGAGCCGCGACGCCGTGGCCGCCGGTGGCGCGCCGGTGAGCGAGCTGCGCGTGGACGGCGGCGCCTGCATCAACGATTTGCTGATGCAGTTCCAGGCCGACCTGCTGGGCATCCCGGTGGTGCGGCCCGCTGTCATTGAGACCACGGCGCTCGGGGCTGCGTACCTGGCCGGGCTGTCGAGCGGCGTGTACCGCAGCACCGACGAACTCTCGAAACTGTGGCGCGCCGATCGCCGTTTTGTGCCCACACTCAGCAACGCGCGTGCGCAGGAGCTGATGGCGAACTGGGAACACGCGGTGCGCCAGACCACCGCAGAGTGAATCCAGGGCGCGGCGGCGCTACCATCGTGGCCCCTGTTGTTGCCACCTTGCACCTCCCATGAGCCCAACCGCCACATCCGCCGCCGTCCCCTCCCTCCCCACCATCGCCTTCATCGGCGGCGGCAACATGGCCAGCGCCATCATTGGCGGGCTCATCCACCAGGGCCACCCGGCCAGCCAGATCGAGGTGGTCGAGCCCTGGGCCGACGCGCGGGAGGCGCTGCGCAAAAACTACGGGATCGACGCCCAGGCCAAAGCTGGCCCTGCACTGCAGCGCGCCTGCATCGTCGTCTGGGCCGTCAAGCCCCAGACCTTCAAGGATGCGGCGACCCAGGCCAAGCCCCACACCGCCGAGGCCCTGCACCTGAGCGTGGCCGCGGGCATTCGCTCTGACAGCATCGCCCAATGGCTGGGCACCGAACGCATCGTGCGCACCATGCCCAACACGCCTGCGCTGGTGGGCAAGGGCATGAGCGCGCTGTTTGCACGCCCGGCGGTGGACGCCGCCGAGCGCACCCAGGTCGAGGCCATCATGGCGTCGACCGGCGAGTTCCTGTGGGTCGAGACTGAAAAGCAGCTGGACGCCGTGACGGCCTTGTCGGGCTCGGGCCCCGCCTACGTCTTTTACTTTCTGGAGGCCATGACGCGTGCGGGCACCCGCATGGGCCTGACCGAGCAGCAGGCGCACCAGCTGGCCGTGGGCACGTTTGTGGGTGCGTCGGAACTGGCCCGCCGGTCGGATGAAGCCCCCGCGGTGCTGCGCCAGCGTGTCACATCCAAGGGCGGCACCACCTATGCGGCGCTGCAGTCGATGGAGGCAGCAGGTGTGGCCGCCAGCTTCGAGGCCGCCATGCGCGCCGCCGAGCACCGCGCCCACGAGCTGGGCGATGAGTTTGGCGCTTGATTCGAATTTTTTAAGTGTTTTTGGCCTCTAGCTCTTATCCAATAAGCGCTAGCAGCTATCAATTAGTGAGTATCTGACGCAGCAGGTAGCTGCCCGCAATGCCCGCAAACACGGTGGCGCCCAGCCAGTGGTTGACGCGGAAGGCCTTGAAGCAGCCCTCGCGCGTACGGGTGCGGATGAGCGTGAAGTGCCACACCGCCTGTGCCAACGCCACCGCAATCGCTATATAAAAAATAGCACCCAAGGCATATGGTGAAAGCACCAGCGCCCAAATACCCAAAAACAGCAGGTAAAACGCCACAATGCCGGCCACGTCAAAACGGCCGAGCGTGATGGCCGAGGTCTTGATGCCGATCCTGAGGTCGTCGTCCCGGTCCACCATGGCGTATTCGGTGTCGTAGGCCAGCACCCAGCACAGGTTGCCCAACCACATCCACCATGCCACCGCAGGAACACTGCCCTGCACCGCAGCAAAGGCAATCACGATGCCAAAGTTGAACGCGATGCCCAGCACGGCCTGCGGCATCGAAATAATGCGTTTGGTGAACGGGTAGGCAATGGCCACCAGCACCGCAGGCACCGACCAGGCAATGGCCGCCGTGTGGGTGGTGAGCACCAGCCCGAAAGACAGCAGTGCCAGCACAGCCCCCAGGCCCAAGGCTTCTTTGACCGACACCGCCCCGGTGGTGACCGGGCGCTGCGCAGTGCGTTTGACGTGTTTGTCAAAGTCCCGGTCGGCCACGTCGTTCACGCAGCAGCCCGCGCTGCGCATCAAAAACGTGCCCAGTACAAACACCCCCAGCAGGTGCCAGCCCGGAAACCCGTCTGCCGCGATCCACAGCGCCGAGAGCGTGGGCCACAGGCACACCAGCCAGCCCGCAGGGCGGTCCCAGCGGATGAGGTCAAGGTACAGGGCAAAACGACTGCGCGGGGGAACGTGCGACATAGAGAAGCAGAAGGCAAACAACGGGACGGACACCCCGCCAAAACGCGGGCGCACCGAATGTAGCAGCCGCAGGCGCTGCGCCGCCTGCAGCAAGGCGATGAGATGCGGCTCTTGCCTACTGCCACGGCACCACCAAACCCGGTAAAGTCTCCCGTTCTCCCACCTACGGACCTGCCCCGCATGCCCCGATCTTCGAGCCCACAGGCCTCCACAACGCGCTTTGCCATTCCCCGCACGCTTCTGGCAGGCTTTGTGGTGGCGGCCCTTGCCACCCTGGTCATTGCCTTGGTCAACTTCCGCTCTGCCGAGCTGCGCACCGCGGCAGTGGAAGCAATGGACCGCACGACCCTGTCGATGCGCCAGCTGAACCAGTTTTACTCAGCGATCAAGGATGCGGAGACCGGCCAGCGTGGCTACCTGCTGACCGGTGACACCACCTACTTGCGGCCGTACCAGATGGCTACCGCTGCGCTGCAGGACCACATGAAAGCGCTCAAGGACAGCACGACCGAGGAGTCCGCTCAACACAAGGTGGTGATGCAACTGGACGAGTTGTCGCAGCAAAAGCAGCGCGAACTCAATGAAACCATTGCGCTCTACAAGTCGGGCGATGGCGTGGGGGCCATGACGCTGGTGCGAACCAATGCGGGCAAAGACCTGATGGACCGCATCCGCGATCTGACCGAGGGCCTGCGCAACCAGCAAAACCAGCAACTCGACGACCGACGCAGGCAGTGGGCAGATGCCGCCGCCAATTCCAACCTCTACTCGGGGCTGGGTTCGCTGGTCTTGCTGGTGTTGATCTGTATCTCGGCCGCCATGACGGCGCGCGAATACCGGGTCAAAGCACTCCAGTCCTGGGTGTCTGCGGGGCTGATGGGCCTGGGCCAGCGCATCCAGGGCGACCACCGTCTCGAAGACATTGGCAAGCTGGCTCTCGAATACCTGGCCACTTACCTCAAAGCCCAGGTCGGCGCGGGGTATGTCGTCGACTGCAACGGGGGGTTTTCGCTGTTTGGCGGCTATGCACTGCCGCGCGAACGCCTGGCAGAAAAGCTGCTCAGCAACGAAGGCTTGGTGGGACAGGCCGCGCGCTCGCGCCAGCTACTGCATGTGCGCGACGTGCCGCCCGCTTATTTGCCCGTGTCGTCCAGCACCGGCCAAGCCAGCCCCGTCGAGCTGCTGGTCGCACCCGCGGTGGAACACGGCAACGTGTTCGCCGTCATCGAACTGGGTTTTTACCGGCCGGTGAGCGAGGCCGAGCGCACCCTGCTGGAGCGGGCATCGGAAATGCTGGCCGTGGCCATCCGCTCGGGCATCGACCGCAGCCGCCTGCAGGACCTGCTGGAAGAGACCCAGCGCCAGTCCGAAGAGCTGCAGACACAGCAAGAAGAGCTGCGTGTCAATAACGAAGAGCTGGAGCAACAAAGCCGCATCCTGCAAGAGTCGCAGGCGCAAATGGAAGTGCAGCAAACCGAGCTGGAGCAAACCAATGCCCACCTCGAAGAACAGACCCAGCAACTGGAGTACCAGCGCGAACAACTGCTGCGCGCCCAGAGCGCCATGACCGACAAGGCCCGCGAGCTGGAACAGGCCAGCCAGTACAAAAGCGAGTTTCTGGCCAACATGAGCCACGAGCTGCGCACGCCGCTGAACTCCACGCTCATCCTGGCCAAGCTGCTGGCCGACAACAAACCCGGCAACCTGAGCACCGACCAGGTCAAGTACGCGCAGACCATTTACGCAGCGGGCAACGACCTGCTGGCGCTCATCAACGACATCCTGGACTTGTCCAAGATCGAATCCGGTCAGGCCACCGTGGAGGTGGAGACCGTGAACATTGCGCGTGCGCTGCAGGGGCTGATCGACCCCCTGCGCCCGCTGGCGCAGGAAAAGGGCCTGACGCTCACCGCGACCGTGGCGCCGGACGTGGCAGCGGCTATGGAAACCGACGCCTTGCGCCTGGGCCAGGTGCTGAAAAACCTGCTGTCCAACGCGCTCAAGTTCACCGAAAAAGGTTCGGTGGAGCTGCACGTGTCGCGCAACCCCGGCGACACCCTGTCGTTTGCCGTCAAGGACACGGGCATCGGCATCCCTGCGCACCAGCAGGAGCTGATTTTTGAAGCCTTCCGCCAGGCCGATGGAAGCACCCACCGCAAATACGGCGGCACGGGCCTGGGCCTGTCGATATCGCGCGACCTGGCGCAGTTGCTGGGTGGAACCATTGCAGTGCAGAGCACGCCGGGCGAAGGCAGCGTTTTCACGCTGGTGTTGCCCCTGCGACTGGTCGCCGCACAACCTGTCGTGCCACCCACCCCGTCGTCGCACGACGCAGCGCCGCCCGCCATGGCACCAGCGCAACCCACGGCGCCGCCCAATGCGGCGTGGGCGCCCAGCGCCCAGCCCATGTTTGGCGGTGCCGACGCGGCAGCCTCGGCCATCCACGCTGCGGCGCAGTCCATACAGTCTGCGCCGCGCCGCGCAGGCCCGCGCAGCATTCTGGTGATTGAGGACGACACGCGGTTTGCCCACATCCTGTGCGACCTGGCCCGCGAGATGGACTTTGAGTGCCACCTGGCGCACAACGCCGCCGATGGGCTGGCGTTTGCGGCGCACAGCCTGCCCAGTGCCATCGTGCTGGACGTGAATTTGCCGGACTTTTCGGGGCTGGGCGTGCTCGATCAGCTCAAGCGCAATCCCGCTACGCGCCACATTCCCGTGCACGTCGTGTCGGTGGCCGATTACTCGCAAGAGGCCATGGGTCGCGGTGCCATCGGTTATGCCTTGAAGCCCGTCAAGCGCGATGAGCTGGTGCAGGCGCTTCAGTTGCTGGAAGCCAAGTTCACCCAACGCCTGCACCGCGTGCTGGTGGTGGAAGACGATGAGCGCCAGCGCGAAAGCGTGCGCCACCTGCTCAGCAGCGAAGAGGTGGAAATTGTGGGCGCCGGCACGGCCACCGAGGCGCTGGAACACCTGCGCAGCTCCACGTTCGACTGCATGGTGATGGACCTGAACCTGCCCGATCTGAGCGGCTACGAACTGCTGCAGCAGATGACGGAGCAGGATGGCGTTTCGTTCCCCCCGGTCATCGTGTACACCGGCCGCGCGCTGTCCCGCGACGAAGAGCAGCAACTGCGGCGGTTTTCCAAGTCCATCATCATCAAGGACGCCCGTTCGCCCGAGCGTTTGCTGGACGAAGTCACGCTGTTTTTGCACCAAGTGGAGTCCGAACTGTCCGCCGAGCACCGCCAGATGCTGCAGGTGGCCCGCAACCGCGAATCGGCCCTGGAAGGCCGCACGGTGCTGGTGGTGGAGGACGACGTGCGCAATGTGTTCGCGCTCTCCAGCATCCTGGAGCCGACGGGCATCCGCATCGAAATCGCGCGCAACGGGCGCGAGGCCCTGGACATGCTGGCGCGGGCAGGCAACGCCAACAGCCCGGTCATTGACCTGGTGCTGATGGACATCATGATGCCGGAGATGGACGGCTACACCGCGATGCGCGAGATCCGCAACCGCCCGGAATGGCGCCGCCTGCCCATCATCGCGCTGACCGCCAAGGCCATGAAGGACGACCAGGAAAAATGCCTGGCCGCCGGGGCGAACGACTACATCGCCAAGCCGCTGGATGTGGAAAAACTCCTGTCGCTGGTGCGGGTGTGGATGCCCAAATAACCAGGCCACTCCTACC
This sequence comes from Acidovorax sp., assembly GCF_046291265.1. Lineage (GTDB taxonomy): Bacteria > Pseudomonadota > Gammaproteobacteria > Burkholderiales > Burkholderiaceae_C > Acidovorax. The sequence goes on from NZ_JBKBTV010000036.1 coordinate 12,362, forward strand.
TGCCTAGCAATCTCAGACCGCACCCATGCCGCACCAGAAGAAAGCGCGAACCGCGGACATTGAACAGCGCCTGCTGATCGATGCGATTTTTCACCGCTATCACTACGACTTTCGGGGCTATGCGCAGGCGTCGCTCAAGCGGCGGCTGGGCACAGCGCTGCTGCACTTTGGCTGCAACACCATTTCGCAACTGCAAGACCGCGTGCTGCACGACCCTGCCGTGTTTCCGGCGTTGCTGGAGTACCTCACGGTGCAGGTCAGCGATATGTTTCGCGACCCGAGCTACTTCCAGTCACTGCGCAACGAAGTGGTGCCACTGCTGCGCACCTACCCATCGCTGAAGATCTGGGTGGCGGGCTGCAGCGCCGGGGAAGAGGTGTATTCGCTCGCCATCTTGCTGCAGGAAGAAGGTTTGCTGGACCGTGCCCTGATCTACGCCACCGACATCAACCCGCACGCCTTGCGCGCGGCCGAAACGGGCGTGTTCGACATGGCGCGAGTGGCCGCCTTCACCGAAAACCATGCACGGTCCGGTGCGCGCAGCTCGCTGTCCAACTACTACACCGCCCGGTACGGGCGGGTGGTGTTTGACAAATCTCTGCGCGAGCACATGGTGTTTTCGGACCACAGCCTCGCCACCGACAGTGTGTTTGCCGAGATGCATTTTGTGTCGTGCCGCAATGTGCTGATCTATTTCGAGCGTGACTTGCAAAGCCGCGCCCTAGGGCTGTTTCGCGATGCGCTGTGCCACCGGGGGTTCTTGGGCTTGGGCTCCAAAGAGTCGCTGCGCTTTTCTGCCCATGCCGAGGCGTTTGACGACTTTGTGCTGGAAGACCGCATCTACCGCAAGAAGGCGGGCCTGTGACCTCGCCGAACCTTCCATCCGCACCGCTTCAGCGGCGCGCGGGCTATGACGCCATTGTGGTGGGCGGGTCGTCCGGCGCCATCGACGCCCTGGTGCGCCTGCTGCCCGCGCTGCCCACCACCCTGCGTGCCGCCATGCTGATCGTCATGCACCTGCCCCGCGACCGGCGCAGCCTGTTGGCGGACATCTTTCGCCAACGCTGCGCACTGCCCCTGCAGGAAGCCCAGGACAAAGACGCCATAACGCCCGGCACGGTGTACTTTGCGCCACCCGACTATCACCTGCTGGTGGACGCCGGGCCCCGCATTGCGTTGTCGGTGGATGCGCCCGTGCACTACTCGCGCCCTTCGATCGACGTGTTGTTTGAGTCAGCCGCCGACGAATATGGCGATCGCCTGGTGGGTATTTTGCTTTCTGGCGCCAATGAAGACGGGGCGCGTGGCTTGGAGGCCATTGGTGCAGCAGGCGGACTGGTGGTGGTGCAAGACCCAACCACTGCCCCCATGCCCGCCATGCCGCAGGCTGCGCTGTCACGCGGCGCCGCCCACCATGTTCTAGCGCCGCCTGGCATTGCCGACCTGCTGACCGACCTTCACCACAAAGGTCTGCTGTAATGCTTGCCCACTCTCACCCCACAGCACAACCTCTCTCGCCTCGGATGCCCATGCCCCACACCGACCGCATCAAATGCCTGCTTGTCGATGACGTTCCGGAAAACCTCATCGCGCTGGAGGCGCTGCTGCAACGCGACGGCATCGACATCTTGAAGGCGCAGTCGGGCCCCGAGGCCCTGGAGCTGCTGCTGACCCACACCGATGTGGCGCTGGCTTTGCTGGACGTGCAGATGCCGGAAATGAACGGCTTCGAGCTGGCAGAGTTGATCCGGGGCAGCGAACGTACGCGGCACATCCCGCTGATTTTCATCACGGCGGGTTCGCGCGAACAGAACTGGCAGTTCCGGGGCTACGAAAGTGGTGCGGTGGACTTTCTGTACAAGCCCATCGATCCGCACATGCTGACCAACAAGGCCAACGTGTTTTTCGAGCTGCAGCGCCGCAAACAAGCGCTGGCCCACGAGCTGCACGAGCGCACGGCTGCGTTGCGCGTCAACGAAATGTTCATGGCCGTGCTAAGCCATGACCTGCGCACGCCGCTCATGTCAATCACCGCGGCGGCTACCGTGCTCCAGCGCCAGCCTGACGCCGACAAGGTCGGCGCCATGGCAGAGCGCATGCTCAGCAGCAGCCAGCGCATGGGCCGAATGATCGAAGACCTACTGGACGTCACCCGCATCCGCCATGCGGGCGGCCTCGCGCTGCAGTTGGGTCCCGCCGACATGCAGGCCGTGGTGCAACGCACGCTGGACGAAGTGCAGACCAGTTTTCCCGACCGCGTGATCGAGTCAACGCGACAAGGCGACCTGAGCGGTGTGTGGGACGCCGAGCGACTTTGCCAGGTGGTGACCAACCTCGTCGGCAACGCAATCCACCACGGCAGCCCCGATCAACCCGTGCACATTGAAGTGGATGGAACGCAGGCAGACACGGTCACAGTCACCGTGTCCAACGGCGGCACGATAGCACCCGAGCTGATTGCGCACCTGTTTGATCCGTTTCACGGCCGCGAACGCGAACCCGGACGCCATCAAGGCCTGGGATTGGGGCTGTTTATTGCGCACCAGATCGTGCACGGCCACCGTGGACGCATCGAGGTGTTTTCGCGCGATGGAACCACCCAATTCAGTGTCAAGTTGCCGCGGGTGTCACCCGCTAGCGATAAGCGGATGACCGGCTGAGTCGGCCAAACCGGCTGCGTAGCCGGGCGAGGGGAATATCTGGGCGAGAGAGGCTCAGGCCGCTGGCCGAGCGACCGCTTCGCGGATGGAGCCGAGCAGTTGGTCTAGTTCGTCCAGCTCAAACGGTTTGAGCAGCGTGCGCACATTGGGGCCCCAGGAGGTGGGGTAGCTGCCCAACTCATACCCCGAACACAGCACCACCCAGCGCTTCGGGTCTTCCGCCAACAACTTGCGGGCCAAATCCGTGCCGGAGAGTCCCGGCAGGCTGACGTCGGACACCAGCAGGTCAAAGGTCTGCTGGGCATCCAGTTCCAGGGCTTCCTCGGCCGTAGCGCACGACGTCACCGTCTGGCCGTCGCCCTCCATGAGCATGCCAATGGTTTCGCGCAGTTCCGGGTTGTCTTCAACGTACAGGATTCGCATACATCACCGATTAATCTTGCTCTCCGTGCTGCCAAGAGCTTTCAAAAAGCTCCACATCGCCTGATGGCAGAGGCAGCACGCCCAAGCCCGAATCATCCTGACAAGTGTTACAAACCCGTGTAGGACAACGCGCATTGTTGTGCGCGAGTGCACTGGTCAGATCACTCTTCCAGCAGCGAGCGCAGCATCCACGCCGTTTGTTCGTGCACCGTCAGGCGCTGGGTCAGGAGGTCGGCCGTGGGTTCGTCGCTGGCCTTGTCCGCCAGGGGGAACAGGCTGCGGGCGGTGCGGGCCACGGCTTCGTGGCCTTCGACCAGCACACGCACCATGTCCAGCGCCTTGGGTGGCTTGGCAGGCGCATCGGGCACCGTGGCCAGCTTGCCAAACTCGGCGTACGAGCCCGGCGCCACGTGGCCCAGCGAACGGATGCGTTCAGCAATCGGGTCCACCGCGTTCCACAGTTCGGTGTACTGCACCATGAACATGGCGTGCAGCGTGTTGAACATGGGGCCCGTCACGTTCCAGTGGAAGTTGTGGGTGGTGAGGTACAGCGTGTAGGTGTCGGCCAGCAGGCGCGACAGGCCCTGGGCAATGGCTGCACGGTCCTTTTCGCTGATACCGATGTTGATGGTGGGGGCGGTGGTCTTGGAGGCCTTGGCCATGTCAGTGCTCCTGAAGTGAGAGGACAAAAGAGGGGTTCAGAAAGCCGCTGCCGAAAGCCAGACTTTGCGGCAGCGCATGAAACCACTTTAGCGCAAGGCTATGACGCCGCGCGTGACCTGCATCAGAGCCGCACCGCAGCGGCAGGGCATGGGAACACAGGGTGGGTGGTCAAGACAACCGGGTGACGCCCGGCAACTCGCAGGCATACACCGCATTGCGCAGCGCCGCAATGGCTTCGTACCGGGTAAAGCTGCGGCGCCAGGCCAGCACCACCCGGCGCGTGGGCGGCGCCCCGCCGTCTTCTTCGCGGATGGGCAGGTAGCGGATGTAAGTTTCGTCGCTTTTGCGGCGGCGTGACACGGTCAACAGCGCCTCGCGCGGCACCGACAGGCGCGGCACCAGCGTCACGCCCATTCCAGCGGCCACCATGTGTTTGATGGTCTCCAGCGACGATCCTTCAAACGACTTGCGAATGCCTTCTGCGTTGCTGGAAAAACGCGCAAATTCCGGGCACACCTCCAGCACATGGTCCCGAAAACAGTGGCCAGCGCCCAACAGCAACATGGTTTCGCTTTTCAGCTCCGCCGCCGTCACCGATTTGTGGCTCGCCAGCGGGTGGGTGCTGGGCACCGCCGCCATGAAAGGCTCGTCATACAGCGGCGCCATCGCCAGGCCCGTGTCCGGGAAGGGTTCGGCCAGGATGGCGCAATCGATTTCGCCCGTGCGCAGCATCTCCAGCAGCTTGACCGTGAAGTTCTCCTGCAGCATGAGCGGCATCTGCGGCGTGCGGCCGATGGCCTGGCGCACCAGCTCGGGCAGCAGATAGGGCCCGATGGTGTAGATGACCCCCAGCGTGAGCGGCCCAGCCAGCGGGTCTTTGCCACGCTTGGCGATTTCCTTGATGGCGGCCGCCTGCTCCAGCACGCTCTGCGCCTGGCGCACGATGTCTTCGCCCAGCGGCGTCACCGTCACCTCGCCCGCGCTGCGCTCAAAAAGCTTCACGTCCAGCTCTTCTTCGAGCTTCTTGATGGCCACCGAGAGCGTGGGCTGCGAGACATAACACGCATCGGCCGCATGACCGAAGTGCTTCTCCCTTGCCACGGCGACGATGTACTTGAGTTCGGTAAGGGTCATGGTGTGTTCCAGCAAGCCACGTCAGTGGTTAACTCCAAGGTCGGTTCCGCGATCCATTGCGCTGCGCGCCTGCCCCCTGCCCTCGCAACGGGCACACCGGCAGTGCCGGGGATGGCCAGCAAGGGCCGCCCCGCAGCAAAGGCCGTCGTCCCCCTTGAGGGGGAAGGCGCGAAGCGGCTCAGGGGATGTTCCATTTCAGGCTTTCAGGTAATCGGATTTTCCACCCAACCAGCGCGCAATGTGCTTTGCGGCCAAATCCGGGTGGCGATCCAGCATCACCGGCGCCAGCTCGCGCGCCCATTCCAGCAAATGCGTGTCGGTGGCCAGGTCGGCAAAACGCAGCAGCGCATCGCCCGACTGGCGGGCACCCAGGAACTCGCCGGGCCCGCGGATTTCGAGGTCGCGCCGGGCAATTTCAAAGCCGTCGTTGGTCTCGGCCATGGCGCGCAGGCGCTCCTTGGCGGTTTCTCCCACGCGGCCGCTGTCGTTGGTGGCGTACAGCAGCACGCAGGCGGATGCCGCGGCGCCCCGCCCCACCCGGCCGCGCAACTGGTGCAGCTGGCTCAGGCCAAACCGCTCGGCATGCTCGATGACCATGAGCGAAGCATTGGGCACGTCCACTCCCACCTCGATCACCGTGGTGCTGACCAGCACGCCCATCTGGCCGCTGGTGAACAGCGCCATCACCGCCTTCTTCTCGGCGGTGGGCATGCGCGAGTGCAACAGACCGACCATGCAACCCGGCAAGGCCTCGCTCAGATCGGCGTGGGTGGCGGTGGCGTTGCTCAGATCCAGCGCCTCGCTTTCTTCGATCAGCGGACACACCCAGTACACCTGCCGCCCGGACTCCACCTGCGCGCCGATGCGGGCAATCACCTCGTCCTTGCGGCTGTCAGCAATCAGCTTGGTGACGATGGGCGTGCGGCCCGGGGGCAGCTCGTCGATGACCGAGACATCCAGGTCGGCGTAGTAGCTCATGGCCAGCGTGCGCGGAATGGGCGTGGCGCTCATCATCAGCATGTGCGGCTCCATGCCGTGGGCCGCCAACTTTTGCCGCAGCGCCAGCCGCTGCGCCACGCCAAAACGGTGCTGCTCGTCGATGATGGCCAATGCCAGGTTCTGGAACTGCACCTGTTCCTGGATCACGGCGTGCGTGCCCACCACCAGTGCGGCCTCGCCGCTGGCGACCAGCGCCAGCATCGCGGTGCGGTCCTTCTTTTTCTGCCCACCCACCAGCCAGGCCACCTTGCGGCCGCGCACGGCCAGCAGGGGTTCGAGCCAGCCGATCATCTTGGCAAAGTGCTGCTCGGCCAGGATTTCGGTGGGCGCCATCAGCGCGCACTGCCAGCCCGCGTCCATGGCCAGGCAGGCGGCCAGGGCCGACACCACCGTTTTGCCCGACCCGACATCGCCCTGCAGCAACCGGTGCATAGGCACCTTGCGGGCCAAGTCCGCGGCAATTTCTTCGCCCACGCGGCGCTGGGCGGCCGTGAGGCTGAATGGCAGCACGGCCAGCAATTGCTCGTGCAGCGGCAAGGTACCGTCGGCGGCTCTTTGTGCACGCAACACCGGCGCACGCAGCATGTCGCGCGCGCGGCGCGACTGCTGCTGCGACAGCTGCTGGGCCAGCAGCTCCTCAGCCTTGAGGCGCTGCCAGGCAGGGTGGCTATGGTCTTCAAAGGTGGACAGCGCTACATCCGGCGTGGGGTGATGCAAAAAAGTGAGCGCCTCGCGCAGGCTGAATAAGCGCTGGAGGCCATTTTGGCTATAAATCTGCGTCACCGGTGGTTCGGCACCAGATGGCAGGGTGTCCGACAAATCCACCCGCGTCAGCGCGCCGACCACGGCGCGGCGCAGATACGGCTGGGGCAAACCGGCGGTGGTGGGGTAGACGGGCGTCAGCGCCGCGGGCAGCTCGCCGCCCGCCACGCGAAACGCGGGGTGCATCATCTGCCGCCCCCAGAAGCCGCCCTTGATTTCGCCCCGGATGCGCAGGCGCGCGCCCACGGCCAGCGTCTTTTGGTGCGACGGGTAGAAGCTGAAAAAGCGCAACTCGCACGATCCGGTGTCGTCCTCCACCTGCACCAGCAGCTGGCGCCGTGGGCGCAACTGGATCTCGCTGGCGGTCACCGTGGCTTCGATCTGCACCATCTGCCCGTCGCGGGCATTGGCCAGCGGGGTGATGCGGGTTTCGTCCTCGTAGCGCAGGGGCAGGTGCAGGGCCAGGTCAATGTCGCGCCGAAGTCCGAGTTTTTGCAGCGCTTTCTGCGCCACCGATGCTGCGCCTTTGGCCGCCGTCGGCGGAGCCGTCTTGGCGGGAGAGGGGGCAACAGGCGGGGCAGCGCGGGGCATGGGGGGAGGGAAAATCGTGGGAAAAACGCGAAGTGATCGCGGACCAAAAAGGCTACCATGGTTACCATTGCTAACGTCTCACTTCCATTCAGGTTCAGTCCATGGTGGCGAGGGGCCTGAACGGCTCTATCGGAAGGCGTTTTTCCGAGTCCAAGGCTTTCACCATGCTCAAGCGCATTCACATCCAGCACCTCACCTTGGGCATGTACCTGCATGAGTTCTGTGGCTCGTGGATGGACCACCCCTTCTGGCGCGCCAAATTTGTGCTCAAGGATCCGAAGGACCTGGTCCGCATCCGCTCTACTGCGATCACCGAGTGCTGGATCGACACATCCAAGGGCCTGGATGTCGCCCCGGGCACTGTGTCTGTCTCGCGCGAAGAGGCGGATGCGCAGATCGAGACCGGTTTCAGCCTGCTGCAAGACTTGCCGCCCCTGCAGGTCAGCCTGCCGCCCCCACCGCCCCCGCCCGTGCGGGATCGCTCGCCCACGGACATGGGCAGCGAACTCAAAATGGCTGCAGCCGTCTGCGTGCGCTCCAAGAAGGCGGTGATCTCGATGTTCAACGAGGCCCGCATGGGCCGCGCGGTGGACTCCGCCAGCACCAAGAACCTGGTGGAGGAAATCTCCGACTCCGTGACCCGCAACCCCGGCGCCTTGATCAGCCTGGCACGCCTGAAGACCGCCGACGACTACACCTACATGCACTCGGTGGCGGTGTGCGCGCTCATGGTGGCACTGGCCAAGCAACTCAAGCTCAATGACGACCAAACGCGGCTCGCAGGCATGGCGGGCTTGCTGCACGACCTGGGCAAAGCGGCCATTCCGCTGTCGGTGCTCAACAAGCCCGGCAAGCTGACCGACAAGGAGTTCACCGTGGTGCGCAGCCACCCGGTGGAGGGCTACCACATGCTCAAAGAGGGCAGCAACGTACCCGACGCCGTGCTGGACGCCTGCTTGCACCACCACGAAAAGGTGGACGGATCCGGCTACCCCGACCAGCTCAAGGGCGACAACATCAGCGTGATCGCGCGCATGACCGCGATCTGCGATGTGTACGACGCCGTCACCTCCGACCGCCCTTACAAAAGCGGCTGGGACCCGTCCGAATCCCTGCGCCGCATGGCCGAATGGACCAACGACCACTTCGATGCGCGCATGTTTCAGGCCTTCGTCAAGAGCATCGGCATCTACCCCGTGGGTTCGCTGGTGCGGTTGACCTCGGGCCGCATCGGGGTGGTGATGGAGCAGGCACCGACCGCCCTGACCATGCCCACCGTCAAAGTGTTTTACTCGACCAAATCCGACCTGCGGATTCCGCCCGAGCTGGTGAACTTGGCCGCACCCGGGTGCACCGAAAAAATCGTGGCACGCGAAGACCCGGAGAAGTGGCGCTTTCCCGACCTGAACGAGCTGTGGTCTGGGTTTGCCGAGAAGGCCTGGTAGGGCGACACCCACGGCGGGGAACGCAGCGAATTTGCGGGGGCCAGCTGCAAACCGACGAGCAGCACACAGAGGACGCTGCCCAACGAGACAGAGGGCCGGACTGACTGCCGCCACGCCTTGTGGCGACCCGTGGGACAATCGCGCTCCTTTTTCAGCTCTTGGCACGGGCCCGTTCGGCCCTCAAGCACGATGACCGACACCTCTCCCAGCGCGCTCGGCGCGCCCCGCGTTTTCACCCTCAGCGATTTCGATTTTTCGCTGCCCCCCGAACTCATTGCCCAGCACCCCGCGGCCGAACGCAGCGCCTCGCGCCTGCTCGATGGCAGGGCGATGCAACCGGTGGATCGGATCTTCCGCGAGCTGCCCGGCCTGCTGCGCGAAGGCGACCTGCTCGTCTTCAACGACACCCGCGTGGTCAAGGCGCGCATCTTTGGCGAGAAGGCCAGCGGCGGCAAGCTAGAGCTGCTGATCGAACGCGTGCTGCCCGCCGAGGCTGGCAACCCGGGCAACGAAGTCGTGGCCCACATGAAGGTCAGCAAGAAGCCCCTGCCCGGCAGCGTGGTGCACATGGCCGGTGGGCGCCGAGCGGGTGGTTTTGATGCGCAACTGCTGGGCCGCTGGCCCACCGAGGACGGCCCGCTGTTCCGCTTTGCGTTGCATGGCCCCGCGGGTGAATCGCCCTGGGAGCTGATGGACCGCCACGGCCACCTGCCGCTGCCGCCCTACATCGAGCGCCAGCAGAACACCGACCACGACCCGGACGAGGCCGAGGACACCCAGCGCTACCAGACCGTGTTTGCGCGCGCCCCCGGCGCCGTGGCCGCGCCCACCGCCGCGCTGCACTTTGACGACGGCGTGCTGGCCGACCTGGCCGCCCGCGGCATCGAACGCGCGAGTGTCACGCTGCATGTGGGCGCGGGCACCTTTCAACCCTGCAAGACCGAAAACCTGGCCGAGCACCAGATGCACAGCGAGTGGTACGAGGTGCCCCTGGCCACGCTGGCCGCGCTGGAGCGCTGCCGCCAGCGCGGCGGTCGCGTGGTGGCCGTGGGAACGACCACGGTGCGCACGCTCGAATCCTGGGCCAAAACCGGCCAGGCCACGGGCGACACCAATATCTTCATCACCCCGGGGTTTGCGTTTCAGGTGGTGGATGTGCTTGTCACCAACTTCCACCTGCCCAAAAGCACGCTGATGATGCTGGTGAGCGCGTTTGCAGGCTACGCGCACATCATGGGCTTGTACCGGCACGCGATGGCGCAGCAATACCGCTTCTTCAGCTATGGCGATGCGATGCTGCTGGAGCGCGCGCGCACGTGACATCTGCCCACCCGACCTCCGACGCCAACGCTGCGCGGCGCGCACGGCAGCGCGCGGCGCTGGTCGGCATCACGCTGACGGTGTTGGCCTGCGCGTGTTTTGCGCTGCTGGACACCGCCAGCAAACTGGTGAGCGTGGGGGTGCCGATGCTGATGGCGCTGTGGATGCGCTACCTGTTCCAGTCGCTGCTGACCACGGCTTTCGTATTGCAGCGCGAGGGGCTGCGCGCGCTGCGCACCACCCAGCCGCGTTTTCAGGCCCTGCGCGGCGCGCTGTTTGCGGCGACCAGCCTGTTTGGCTTCATCAGCATCATGCACATGCCATTGGCGGAGTTCACGGCCGTGGTGGCCACCACGCCGCTGTGCGTGACCGTGGTGGCCGCACTGTGGCTGCACCAGCGGGTGAGCGTGTGGCGCTGGCTGCTGGTGGCCATCGGCCTGACCGGCACCCTGGCCATCATTCGCCCGGGCAGTGACGCTTTCACCTGGGCCATGCTGTGGCCGCTGTGCCTGCTCGTGTCGGGCACGGGCTACCAGGTGCTCAGCAGCAAGATGGCCGGGCACGAAAGCCCCGCCACCACCCAGCTGTACACCGGCTGGATCGCCACGGCGCTCGTGTCGCTGGCCGTGCCTTTTGTGTGGACACAGATCACCGACCCGTGGATGTGGGCGGGCTTGTTTGCCATGGGGTTGTCCAGCGCGGTGGGGCACATGATGCTGCTCAACGCCTACGCGCGCACCACGCCAGTGACCATTGCGCCGTTTCTGTATTCGCAGATTGGGTTTGCCATGCTGGCGGGGTGGATGGTGTACGACCATGTGCCCGATGGCTGGTCGATGGCAGGCATTGCGGCCATTGTGCTCAGCGGCGCGGCCAGCGCCTGGCTGACCGTGCGCGAGACACGTTAAGGCAAAAATTTAAGCCAAATAGGGCTCTAGCGCTTATCCAATAAGCGCCAGTAGCTATCCATTTGATAGTGAATGATGGACCGTATCAGTACGCCACGGCATGCCCGTCCTTGCGGGGGTCCGAGCCTGCGATGTAGGTGCTGCCATTCTTCAGCACCAGCTGGGCGCCGCCAAAGGCGAACACGCCGTTGCCCTCTTCTACCGTCACCTCGTGGCCGCGCGCGCGCAGGGCTGCGATCACGGCGGGGTCAAACCCCAGCTCCACCACCACGCCCTTGCCGCCGGTCACGCGCCAGCGCGGCGCGTCGGCAGCGGCCTGCGGGTTCTGGCCGTAGCGCAACACCCGCAGCGCCATCTGCAGATGGCCCTGGCTTTGCATGGGGCCGCCCATCACGCCAAACGCCATCTGGGGTGTGCCATCGGCATGCATGGCAAAGGCCGGGATGATGGTGTGCGAGGGGCGCTTGCGCGGGCCCACTTCGTTGGCGTGGCCGGGAACCAGGTTGAAGTTGTGGCCGCGGTTCTGCAGGCTGATGCCGGTGCCCGGCACCACCACGCCCGAGCCAAAACCCATGTAGTTGGACTGGATGAACGAAATCATCATGCCCGACGCATCTGCCGCCGCCAGGTACACCGTGCCGCCGGGGCGTGGTGCCCCATGGCCGGGGTCACCCGCACGCTCCGGGTCGATGAGTGCCGCGCGGCTCGCCAGGTAGTCGGCGTGCAGCAACTCGTCGGGTGTGACGTGCATGGCGTCGATGTCGGCGTTGTACTGGTGCAGGTCGGCAAACGCGAGTTTCATGGCCTCGATCTGCAGGTGCACGCTGTCCACGCCATCAAGCGGTTGCTCGCCCACACCCACTGCGTCCAGCATGCCCAGCGCCATCAGCGCCGCAATGCCCTGGCCGTTGGGCGGAATCTCGTGCACCACCGAATCCCCAAACCGCTGGCTGATGGTGCCCACCCAGTCGGCCTGGTGCGCGGCCAGATCGGCGAGAGTCATGGCGCCGCCGTTGGCCTGCGAATGCGCGGCGATGCGCTCGGCGATCACGCCGCGGTAGAAGGCTTCGCCTTCGGTCTCGGCAATCAGCTCCAGCGTGCGCGCATGGGCTTCGCTGCGGAAGATCTCGCCCGCATGGGGCACGCGGCCACCCAGGTAGTCGGGCATGAAGCACTCGGCAAAACCGGGCTGCGCGCCCAGCTTGGCGGCCCCCAGCGCCCACAGTTTGGCAATGGTGGGAGACACCGGGAAACCGTTGCGCGCGTAGTCAATGGCGGGCTGCGCCAATTGCGCAAAAGGCAGCTTGCCCAGGCGCTTGGACAACGCCACCCAGGCCGACACCGCGCCGGGCACGGTGACGGCGTTCCAGCCGGTTTCGGGAATGCCGCCCAGCTTGGCAAAGTATTCCGGCGTCCACGCCGCAGGCGAGCGGCCCGAGGCGTTCAGGCCGTGCAACTCCTTGCCGTCCCACACAATGGCAAAACCATCGCTGCCCAGGCCGCAGCCGGTTGGCTCGACCACGGTGAGCGCCATGGCGGCGGCAATGGCGGCGTCCACCGCATTGCCCCCAGCCAGCAGCATGCGCAGCCCCGCCTGTGCGGCCAGCGGTTGCGATGTGGAGACCACATTGCGGCCCATCACCGCACTGCGGTGGGAGCTGTAGGGAAGGGACCAGTCAAGGGAGGAGGTGTTCATGTCTTTGTGACTCAAAGGCTGACGGAGGTAAGCCAGCACAGGTTGCAACCGGCGCGGCCCATGCGAGAGACGCCGAGGAAGGGCCGCCCCGCACCGAGGGCGTCGTCCCCCTTCAAGGGGGAAGGCGCCGAAGGCGACTCAGGGGATTACTCCACCGTTATCTTGTGCTGCCGAATGACGGTGGCCCAGCGGTTGCTGTCGGTCTGCACCATGGCACCAAACTGCGCTGCAGTGCTGGGGGCTGCGGGCTCTACGCCCAGCTTGGCCAGGCTGGCCGCCACTTCGGGGGACTGCACGGCCTTGGCAAAGGCGGCGTGGATGCGTTGCACCAGTGCGGGCGGCGCATTGGCAGGCAGATAAACCCCAAACCAGGTGACCGACGAATAGCCGGGCAGACCGGACTCGGCCATGGTGGGCAGCTCGGGCGCCAGGCTGCTGCGCTTTTCGCTGGTCACGGCCAGGGCGCGCAGGCGGCCTGCCTTGGCGTGTGGCATGCCCGTGGGCAGGGAGTCAAACAGCACATGCGTCTGCCCGGCGATCAGATCCGGAATGGCCAGCGCCGTGCCTTTGTAGGGAATGTGCGTCATCTCCACGCCCGCCTGGGCGCTGAAGGCGGCGGTGTTCAGGTGCACGATGGTGCCGTTGCCACTGGTGGCGTAGTTGAGCTTGCCGGGGTTGGCTTTGGCATAGGTAATCAGCTCGCCCACAGTCTTGACTGGCAGCGAGTTGGTGACCAGCAGCACGCTGGGTGCGTCGGCCACATGGGCCACGGGCACGAAGTCCTTGCGGGGGTCGTAAGCCAGCTTGGGCATCAGGTGGGGCGAGATGGCGTGGGTACTGCTGGTCGTGAGCAGCAGCGTGTAGCCGTCGGCAGGGGCCTTGGCGGCCTCGGCCGTGCCCAGCGTGCCGCCCGCACCGGGCTTGTTGTCGACCACCATCTGCTGGCCCAGGTCAGCGGCCACACGTTGTGTGACCACGCGCGCGACCAGGTCGGTGGCGCCGCTGGCCGGGAACGGCACGATCACGCGCACAGGGCGGTCGGGCCAGGCCGCTTGCGCGTGGACGGCAGAAACGCAGGCCAGCAGGCCGGCCAGGCCCAGCACGCCACGACCCCAAGAGATAAGACGCATACAGAGCACTCCAAAAACAGGACGAAGAAGACCGTTCGAAAAAATGAGGGCGGCAGGCCCGGAGCAAGGAGCTGCGGACACCGCCCGCGCGGCGCGGAACGGACCCATCTTAGGAAGCTCTGCCTTGCATTACCACCAGCAAATCAGCAAACAGCTTTGCCGCAGCGGCAAAGCGGCCGATACTGGCGGGCGAATGACCGCCATGACATTGACCACCCTGACGCCCCAGCGCGCCCACCTGCTGCAAGACACCACCCTGCGCTACTTTCTGGAAGTGGCCCAGAGCGGCTCGCTCACCGAAGCGTCCGCGCGCCTGCACGTGGCGGCATCGGCCCTGAGCCGACAGATCGCGGGCCTGGAGGCCCAGCTGGGCACGCCCCTGTTCGACCGCCACCCGCGTGGCATGGTGCTGACCGCGGCGGGCGAAATTTTGGCGGTGCACGCGCGCCGCACGGTGCTGGACGCCGAACGCGCGCTGGGCGAGATCGGCGCACTGCAGGGCCTGCGCGCGGGGCAGGTGCGGCTGGCCACGTCGGATGCGTTTGCGAACGAGCTGGTGCCACGGCTGTGTGTGGAGTTTCAGCGCACGCACACGGGCATCCAGTTCAGTGTGTTGTCCATACCCACCGCGCAGGTGCCGGATGCCGTGCGCAGTGGCGCCGCCGACATCGGCCTGTGCTTCAGCCGCGCGCCGCACAAGGACATCGAGGTGGCCTACCGCCAGACCGCCCCGGTGCTGGCGCTGGTCCCGCCCGGCCACCCGCTGGCCAGTGCCGAGAGCGTCACGCTGGCGCAGATGGCCGAATACCCGCTGGCCCTGCCCCCGGCCGAGACCACGGTGCGCCAGATGATCGACATCGTCTGCAGCCGCCAGGGCCTGCAGCTGGAGGCGGTGCTCATCAGCAACCATGTCAAGACGGTGCTCAACTTTGTGGCGCATGGGGGTGGATTGTCAGTAGCCAGCGAGATCGCGGCGCGCCACCTGGTGGAAGCGGGCGCCGTTGTGGCCCTGCCCATCAGCGACCCTGGCATGGACCTGCGCGACCTGGAGGTGCAGACCCTCGCAGGCCGCAGCCTGCCGGTGGCCGTGCAGGCGTTCATGGATTTGCTCAAGGAACGGCTGCCGGGGCGGTGGTGATTTTTATTAGTCAGGCAGTCCCAGGCGGATGGGTCCGCCCGGCGCGATCGCGTCGACCGGTGCGCCACCGCGTGTCACTCTGAGGCGGTGTTGCTGCGCAAGGGCTTGCGCAACCTGGCGTACCTGCGGCATCCATTCACGCCATGCGCCACCTTCCGGCAGCAGGGACCGGGCGACCTCCGACGGGCAGATGGTGGCGCCGGGCTGCCGCACTGACAGCAGGGCAAAAATCCGCTCTTCAATGTCTGCGTCCGTCATGGCGGCCTGCCGTATTCAAAAACACCCGTTGTGTCGCGTTACCCACGCACGCGGGACGCTCAATACCCGTGCAACGTCCGAAAATCGCGCGCCTTGCCAAAGTGCCCGTTGCCGATAAAAGGCACGGGTGGGCGCAGCGCCGACAGCGGCGAGGGGTGGTTGGACGTCAGCACCAGATGACCCCGGTCTTGCGGAATGAACGCGCGTTTGGACTGCGCGTGCGCGCCCCACAGCATGAACACGACCGGGCGCGGGCCTTCCGCCACGTGGCGGATCACGGCGTCGGTCAGCGCCTCCCAGCCCTTGCCGGCGTGGCTGGCGGGTTGGCCCTCTTCCACCGTGAGGCCGGTGTTGAGCAGCAGCACGCCATTCTTGGCCCACTTCACCAGACTGCCGCCCGGATCTGGGGACGGCGGAAACGGTGTGCCCAGGTCGCGCTGCATCTCCTTGAAGATGTTGCGCAGCGAGGGCGGCAACGGCACGCCCGGCGCGACCGAAAACGCCAGCCCCTCAGCCTGGCCGCGGCCGTGGTACGGATCCTGCCCCAGGATGACGACCCGCACGGCGTCGGGCGGTGTGAGGTCGAGCGCGCGCAACGGCTGGGGCGGAAAAATCGTCGCCCCGGCCTGCAGGCGCGATTGCAGGAAGGCCCGCAGCGCCTGCCCGCGGGCATCGGCAAAGAAGGCGTCCACCAGCGGCTGCCAGCCGGGTGCCACCGCCCAGTCGGCAGGGTCGGCGCTCTGCAGTTGCGTGGGGGCTTGGGCAGGCAGATTCATGGTCAAAATGGCCTCTAGCGCTTTACCATCAAGCGCTGATAGCTATGAAATTTATAGTTTTTGAACCCATCGACTCTGTCGTCAGCGATGCATGAGACCGGCGCAGCCCTAGCCAGCGGCCACCGTGCAAGGGCCGCCCCGCCGCGCCGGTGGCGTCCCCCTGCCCGCATCGCGAAGCGGTGCGAGAGCGGGGGGAAGGCGCGAAGCGCCTCAGGGGGGTGTTCACTTCACCCAAACAGCTGCGCCAAGGCTAGGCCCGGGTCGTCCGCGCGCATGAAGGCTTCGCCCACCAGGAAGGCGTGCACACCTGCGTCGCGCATCGTCTTCACATCCTGCGGTTTGAGAATGCCCGACTCGGTGACCAGCAGGCGGTCAGCGGGCACGTCCTTGAGCATGCCCAAGGTGGTGTCCAGCGTGACCTCGAACGTGCGCAGGTTGCGGTTGTTGATGCCGACCAGCGGCGTCTTGAGCTTGAGGGCGCGCTCCAGTTCGGGCCGGTCGTGCACCTCCACCAGCACGGCCATGTCCAGGCTGCGGGCGATGGCCTCGAAGTCGGCCATCTGCGCGTCGTCCAGGCAGGCCGCAATCAGCAAGATGGCGTCGGCGCCCATGGCCCGCGATTCGTAGATCTGGTACGCATCGACCATGAAATCCTTGCGCAGCACGGGCAGCAAGGTGCTGGCACGGGCTTGCTTCAGATAGTCAGGCTGGCCCTGAAAGAACTGCCGGTCGGTCAGTACCGACAGGCAAGCAGCGCTGACCTTGCCATCACCTTCCATGTAGCTTTGGGCAATGTCGGCGGGCTCGAAGTCGGCACGCAACACGCCTTTGCTGGGGCTGGCTTTCTTGACCTCGGCAATCACCGCCGCCTGGCCCTTGGCGATCTTGGCGCGCAGCGCGCCTTCAAAGTCGCGCGTGAGCACGCGGCTCTCGGCATCGGCGCGCATGGCGTCCAGCGAGAGGCGTTTTTTGGCGGCGGCCACTTCTTCGTGCTTGACGGCCACGATCTTGTTGAGGATGTCGCTCATGTCTGGGGTGCTCCTTGCGGCCGACCCACCGAACTGGCGGGGTGGGTGAGCGCAGTGTTTGTCAATGAATATCCGATGGGCAGGGGCACATGCCCGCGCGTCAGGCTGGCACCTGCGCCCGGCTGAACGCGACCACCTGCTCCAGCTTGGCCTTGGCCAGGCCCGCGTCGACGGCGGCTGCCGCGCGGTCGACGCCCTCCTTCATGGTGGGCACCAGGCCGGCAGCGTACAGCGCCACGCCGCTGTTGAGCAGCACGATATCGCGCGCTGCACCGCTGTCGCCCGCCAGCACGCCGCGCAGCATGGCCACCGACTCCTGGGGCGTCTCTACCTTGATGCTGCGGTTGCTCTGCATCGACAAACCGAAGTCCTCGGGGTGGATTTCGTATTCGCGGATCTCGCCGTTCTTCAACTCGCCCACCATGGTGGCCGCGCCCAGGCTCACCTCGTCCATGCCGTCGCGGCCATACACCACCACGGCGTGTTCGGCCCCAAGGCGCTGCAGTGCTCGCACCTGGATACCCACGAGGTCGGAGTGAAACACGCCCATGAGGATGTTGGGCGCACTGGCCGGGTTGGTCAGCGGGCCCAGCAGATTGAAGAATGTCTTGACGCCCATCTCCTTGCGCACGGGCGCCACGTTCTTCATGGCCGGATGGTGGTTGGGCGCGAACATGAAGCCCACGCCCGTTTCGGCCACGCTGCGCCCGATCTGCTCGGGCGTGAGGTTGATGTTGACGCCCAGCGCCTCCATCACGTCCGCGCTGCCCGACTTGGACGACACGCTCCGCCCGCCGTGTTTGGCCACCTTGGCGCCCGCAGCGGCCGCCACGAACATGGAGCAGGTGCTGATGTTGAAGGTGTGCGACCCGTCGCCACCGGTGCCAACGATGTCCACAAGGTGGGTGCGGTCGGCCACCGGCACCTTGGTGGACAACTCGCGCATCACCTGTGCGGCGGCGGTGATCTCACCAATGGTTTCCTTCTTGACGCGCAGACCGGTGGTGATGGCCGCCACCATGAGGGGCGAGATCTCGCCCTTCATGATCATGCGCATCAGGTGCAGCATCTCGTCGTGAAAGATCTCGCGGTGTTCAATGGTGCGCAGCAGCGCTTCCTGGGGGGTGATGGACATGTGTTGTCTCCGGTTTGTTCTCTGCGCTTTTTATGCAGCAGGTCGATCTGAAAATGCCAGCTTCAGGCCGAAGCCGATGAACATCGCCCCGGCAACGCGGTCGAGCCAATGCATGCCGCGCTGCACGGCCCCCACACGCCGCGCCATCCATGACGCGGCCAGCGCCCAGCCCGCGTTGACGGGAATGGCGTTCACGTTGAACAGCACGCCCAGCAGCACAAAGGCCAGCGCCTTGTTCTCGGTGCCCGGCGCAATGAACTGCGGCACAAAGGCCAGGAAGAAGATGGCGACTTTGGGGTTGAGCACATTGGTCCAGAACCCACCCATGAACACACTGCGCAACGAGACCACCGCAGTGGAATGAACCCGCGCCGCCGCGATGGCAGCACCGCTGGCGCTGTCTCCCGAGGCTTTGGCAAACAGCATGCGCGCACCCATCCACAGCAGGTAGGCGGCGCCCACCCACTTGAGCACGGTGAACGCTGTGGCCGAGGTGGCCAGCAACGCGCCCACACCCACGGCCGCCGCAAAGATGTGCACGAAGCAACCCGCCGTGATGCCCAGCCCCGCCACGATGCCCGCGCGTGTGCCGGACTTGAGTGCGTTGGTGACGATGTACAGCACATCCGGCCCGGGCGTCAGGTTGAGCAGCCAGCCTGCGGCGATGAACATCACCAGCTGGTGCGTGTCGATGAACCCCGTCACGCGCACTGCTCCAGAAAGTTCTTCAGCATGGCGTGGCCGTGTTCGGTGAGGATACTTTCGGGGTGGAACTGTACGCCTTCAATCGCCAACGTCTTGTGACGCACGCCCATGATCTCGCCGTCATCCGTCCAGGCCGTCACCTCCAGCACCTCGGGGCAGGTGGCGCGCTCGATGGACAGGGAGTGGTAGCGGTTGACGGTGAACTTCTCGGGCAACCCGGCAAAGACACCCTTCTGCGTGGTGGTGATGACGCTGGTCTTGCCGTGCATCAGTTGCTGCGCGCGGATGATGTTGCCGCCAAACGCCGCACCAATGGCCTGGTGGCCCAGGCACACGCCGAGGATGGGCAGCTTGCCCGCAAAGTGCTTGATCGCGGCCACCGAAATACCCGCCTCGGCGGGCGAGCAGGGGCCGGGCGAGATGACCAGGCGATCCAGCTGCCCGGCGTTCAGGCGCGCTTCGATGTCAGCCACGCTGATTTCGTCGTTGCGAAACACCTCCACCTCGGCGCCCAGTTCACCGAAATACTGGACGATGTTGTAGGTGAAGCTGTCGTAGTTATCGACCATCAAGAGTTTCATGCGGCGCTCCCGGCAAGGGCGGGCTCGCGCAGACGGGCGAACTCGCGGTGTTCATAGGCAATGCAGGCTTCCATGAGGCTGCGGTAGATGGCTTCGATCACGTCGGCGTCACCGCCTTCAGCCTGAGCGCGCTCACGCACGCGGTCAACTATGGCTTTGATGCGCGCTTCGTCGCGCACCTGTTCCACGCCCTGCTTGATGCGCGCCGCCTGGGTCATGTAGCCCACGCGCTCCACCAGCAGCGGCACCAGCACGTCGTCCAGCGCATTCACTTCGCGGCGCACGTCCTGCATGGTGTTGCAGGGTTTCACTTTGTCGATGGCGCGGGTCATTCCAGGCCCTCCTCAACCAGCTCTGCAGCGCGCAGCAGCGCGCGGGCCTTGTGCTCGGTTTCTTTCCATTCCAGCTCAGGCACCGAATCGGCCACCACGCCCGCAGCGGCCTGCACATAGAGCGTGCCGTTCTTGATGATGCCGGTGCGAATGGCAATGGCCACGTCCATATCGCCCGCGTAGCTCAGGTAGCCACAGGCGCCGCCGTACAGGCCGCGCTTGGTGGGTTCCAGCTGGTCGATCAGCTCCATGGCGTGCACCTTAGGCGCGCCGGTGAGCGTGCCAGCAGGGAAGGTGGCCTTGAGCACATCCATGCTGGTCATGCCGTCGTTCAGGATGCCTTCCACGTTGCTCACGATGTGCATCACGTGGCTGTAGCGCTCCACGGCAAAGGCCTCGGTCACCTTCACGGTGCCGGTCTTGGCAATGCGGCCGATGTCGTTGCGCGCCAGGTCAATCAGCATCACGTGTTCGGCGCGTTCCTTGGGGTCGTTGATGAGTTCAACCTCGGTGGCTTTGTCCTTCTCGGGTGTGGCGCCACGTGGGCGGGTGCCGGCCAGGGGGCGGATGGTGACCTTCGTGCCTTCTTCTGTTTTCTCCTGGCGCACCAGGATCTCGGGGCTGGCGCCCACCACGTGGAAGTCGCCAAAATCGTAGAAGTACATGTACGGCGACGGGTTCAGCGAGCGCAGCGCGCGGTACAGGCTCAGGGGACTTTCGGTGTAGCGCTTGTGGATACGCTGGCCCACCTGCACCTGCATGAAGTCGCCCGCGGCGATCAGCTCCTTGGCGCGGTCTACGGCGGCCAGGTAGTCGGCCTTGGCAAAGTCGCGCTGGGCGGGGTGGCTTTCGGTGGCCTTGACCACGGGGGCGCTCACCGAATACTTGAGCTGCTCCTTGAGGTCGCGCAGGCGCTTTTTGGCCTTGGCGTACGCCTCGGGCTGGGCCGGGTCGGCATAGACGATGAGGTAAAGCTTGCCCGAGAGGTTGTCGATGACGGCCAGTTCCTCGCACTGCAGCAGCAGGATGTCGGGGCAGCCCAGGGTGTCGGGCGGGCAGGTGGTTTCGAGCTTCTTCTCGATGTAGCGCACCGCGTCGTAGCCAAAGTAACCGGCCAGGCCGCCACAAAAACGCGGCAGTCCCGGCCGGAGGGCCACCTTGAAGCGCTTTTGGTAGGCCTCGATGAAATCGAGCGGGTTGCCTTCGGCAGTCTCGACCACCTGGCCGTCGGTGACGACCTCGGTGCGGGCTGCAGCACCGAAGCCGCTCGCGCGCAGCAAGGTGCGCGCGGGCAGGCCGATGAAGCTGTAGCGACCAAAGCGCTCACCGCCCACCACGGATTCGAGCAGAAAGCTGTGCTTGCCGCCGTCCTTGGTGTGCGCCAGCTTCAGGTAGAGCGAAAGCGGGGTTTCCAGGTCCGCAAAGGCCTCGACCATGAGCGGGATGCGGTTGTAGCCTTCGCTGGCCAGGCTTTTGAATTCAAGTTCTGTGATCACGGGGAGAGCTCCCAGCTGTCGCAGCGCGTATCCCTGTGCAATGAGTAAGGGGCGCTGCGGTCCATTCAATCGGCCCCCGCATCAAAGGGAGGCCACGGGTGCACGCTGGGGCGTCTTCGGCCCAGGTGCCATCAGGCGTTCAAAGAGACAGGCTGACGCCAGGGCCAGGCTCCCCGGTCGCTGCAACCTGTGATGAACACGTGGTGAATGAACATGGGGGCAAAGTGTAGCAAAGGTTTTTTCGTGGCCGGATTTGACGGCCCTCCACCTGAGATCACACAACCCATCGAAAACCCTGTTGCGGATCACTCAGAGCGCTGCAACAATTTGAAACGAACGACCGTTCTTTTTTAAGGATCTGCGCATGAAATTCCTGAAGCAATGCGTTGTGGTGGCCAGCGCCTGCCTGATAGCAACCAGCGCCTTTGCCCAGCCCACGACCGTGGCCGACGTGAAGTACGAAGAAACCGCCAGTCTGGGCGGCAGCACGCTGCAGCTCAATGGTGCGGGCGTGCGCTACAAGGCTGTTTTCAAGGTGTACACCGCGGGGTTGTACCTCGACAAGAAAGCGGGCTCGACACAAGAGGTCGCAGCCCTGAAGGGCCCCAAGCGCATGAGCATCACCATGCTGCGCGAAATCGACTCCACCGAGCTGGGCAAACTGTTCTCGCGCGGCATGGAAGACAACATGGACCGGGCCGCGTTCTCCAAGCTGATTCCCGGCGTGCTGCGCATGAGCCAGATCTTCTCGGACCACAAGAAGCTGCAAGCGGGCGACCAGTTCATGATTGACTGGATTCCGGGCACCGGCACGGTGATCACCGTGAAGGGAAAGCCCCAGGGCGAGCCGTTCAAGGAGCCTGAATTTTTCAACGCACTGATGGGCATCTGGTTGGGCAACGTGCCTGCGGACTGGAAACTCAAGGACGCCTTGCTGGGCAAGCCTGCGTAGGCATCCACCCACACAGCCCTTGGCCCACGGCCCTGGGCAAACCCTCACCCCATCACCCCCTTGGCTGTCGCCCGCCCGACTGACGCGGCCTCTTGTGGGGCGTACCCTTTGATTCAACGATTGCACCCATCGCCTCTGCAATCCATGGCATCCCGCTGCGCACAACCCGCAGCTTTAGGTGTCACGGCCTGCCCCCCGCTTTGAGCGCTACCCGCGCGCCGCAACACGCCGTCTGCAACGCCTTCTCTTTTTTGCCTCCCGACACCTTTCTGCGCCAGACACCACCATGAAATTCAGTAATCTTTCCGTCGGCCTGCGCTTGGGCTTGTCTTTTGGCGCCATCCTGCTCATCACGGCCCTCATTGCTGCCACCGGCATGTGGCGCATTGCCAGCCTGCAAGGGGCCAGCGAGCGGGTCGCCACGCAAGAAATCGAACAACAGACCCTGGTGGAAGACTGGGCGTCCGACATCCGCCTGAACTGGGTGCGGACCGAGGCCTTCCTGAAAGCCATCGACCGCGACTACATGGACAAGCTCACTGCGGACACGCAGGCCACCGCCACGGGCATGGACGCGAAAGTGAAGCGCATCGAGGCACTGGTGCAGGGCGACACCGCACGCAGCCTGCTGGCCACCATTGCCACCGCCCGCACGGCCTACAACGACAAACTCACCGAGATCCGCGAACTGCACCGGGGTGGCGAGCCCAACGTGCCCACCATGGTGGACAAGGATCTGCGCCCCCTGGCCGACAAGTACCTGAAATCGCTCGACGACCTGCGCAGCACCATGGCCACCCAGCTGTCAGAGAGCCAGGCCGACACCAGCACCCTTGCCAAGGCCAGCCAGGTGCTGCTGGGCGTGGGCACGCTGGTGGCAGTGGCCCTGGGCGCGCTGCTGGCCTTCACGGTGACGCGCTCCATCGTGCGCCCGGTACAACAGGGCAAGCAGGCGGCCGAAAACATTGCCGATGGCGACCTGACCCACCCCATCGTGGCAGCGGGCAACGACGAGACCGGCCAGTTGTTGCAGGCGTTGGCCACCATGCAGTCGCGCCTGGCAAGCATCGTGGGCAATGTGCGACACAGCGCAGAAGGCGTGGCCACTGCCAGCGCGGAGATCGCGTCTGGCAACAACGACCTGTCGGCCCGCACCGAACAGCAGGCCTCGGCGCTGGAGGAAACCGCCGCCTCCATGGAAGAGTTGGGATCCACCGTGCGGCAGAACGCGGACAACGCCCGCCAAGCCAATCAGCTGGCCATGAGCGCATCCACCGTGGCCAAACAAGGCGGTGACGTGGTGGCCGAGGTGGTGGACACCATGAAGGGCATCAACGACAGCAGCAAAAAAATCGCCGACATCATCAGCGTGATCGACGGCATTGCGTTTCAGACCAACATCCTGGCGCTGAACGCGGCTGTAGAGGCAGCTCGCGCGGGCGAGCAAGGGCGCGGATTTGCCGTGGTGGCGGGTGAAGTGCGCAGCCTGGCCCAGCGCAGCGCCGAAGCAGCCAAGGAGATCAAGGGACTGATCGGAACCAGCGTGGAGCGCGTAGAGCGCGGCACCGCACTGGTCGACAAGGCCGGCGCGACCATGACCGAAGTGGTCAGCGCCATCCGCCGCGTGACCGACATCATGGGTGAGATCAGTGCCGCCAGCAGCGAACAAAGCTCGGGCGTATCGCAGGTGGGCGAAGCCATCACGCAGATGGACCAGGCGACACAGCAGAACGCGGCCCTGGTAGAGCAAAGCGCCGCTGCGGCCGACAGCTTGAAAACCCAGGCGGGGCAACTGGTGGATGCGGTGGCCGTGTTTCGCCTGTCTGCGGGGGCGAACAGCGGCAACTACAGCGCTGCGCCCTCCGTGCAGGCAGGTGCATTGCAGGCAACCCGGTTGAACTACCGCAGTGCAGCGCCGCGGCAGCTACCGGCGTAACTGCCATGGCGCCTCAAGCGGCTGTCACAGCAGCTGCGTGAGCGAGTCCACAAACCCGTCGGCGTCCACGGCCCGCACCGGCTGGCCGTGGTTGTAGCCGTAGGTGACCAGCACCACCGGGCAACCCGCCGCCCGCGCGGCCTGTGCGTCGTTGCTCGAATCGCCCACCATCAGCGTTCGCAGGGGAGTCGTCCCCAGCGCCTCACAAGTTTTGATGAGTGGCAAAGGGTCCGGCTTCTTGCGCTCAAACGCGTCGCCACCAAACACTTTTTCAAAGTATCCGTCGAGCCCCTTGGCCTTGAGCAAAGGCAGCGCAAAATTGGTGGGCTTATTGGTCAGGCAGGCCATGCGCAGCCCGGCCGCGCGCAGCGCCGCGAGGCCATCAGCCACCCCGGCGTACACGCGCGCATATTGGCCATTGATGTCCAGGTAGTGGCGCTGGTAGCTGGACCAGGCTGCGGGGTAGATTGCTTCTACTTTGATAGCTAAAAGCGCTTTATCATCAAGCGCTAGCACGTGTTTTAGCACTGAAACCAGCAGATGTTCAGAGCCTTTGCCCACCATGTGCTCGATGTGTTCGGCCCCGATGGGCGGCAGGGCCAGCTCGCGCAGCATGCGGTTGAGCGCCTCGTTGAAATCCCCCATCGTGTCGACCATGGTGCCATCCAGGTCGACGATGACGGCGTCCACGCGGGACAGGTCTATCGGAATAAAGTTCACAAATGAAGAATAGAGTTTGCAACTTTTGGGATGGTAAGGCCACGAGCCTCAGACGATAGTTTGCAAAGGATATCCGCAGGTCGCCTGCAGCACGCCATATCCCGAAGCACCTCAATCCAGTGCGAGCCCAGGCGGCGGCTTGGCGGTGGTTGCAGGCCCTCAAGCCTGCCTGCCGAGTGACCGCTGGTAGCGTTATAGCAGTCTTGGGACATAAAAATCTGCAAGGCTTCCCGTTGGTCGTGATACCGGGCACCTTCATTTAATTTCTTCCTGGAGGTAGGTCTCGATCAAGCGGCACCAGAATGCTGCACCCGGCGCAATGATGTCGTCATTGAAGTCGTAGCCCGGGTTGTGAACGCTGCATGCGCCGGGTGTCCCCGCACCGCCGTTGCCCACAAAGAAATAGCAGCCAGGGACCTTTTGCAGCATGAAGGCGAAGTCTTCGCTGGCCGTGAACATCGGACCATTGGCATCCACCTGCTGTGGACCCAACAACCGGGTTGCCACATCCACCGCGAATGCCGTCTCTTTATCCGTGTTCACCAGAACCGCATAGCCTTCGCGCCAGTCGATGGTTGCTTCGACTTCGTAGCTTTGAGCCTGCATCTTCACCAGGTCCAGGATCCGTGCCTTGATCAGCGTTCGGACATCGTTGTCCAGTGCTCGAATGCTCAGCTCAAGTTTTGCGTCTTCCGGGATGACGTTGTTGGCCTGACCAGCATTGACCGCGCCCACGGTCACCACGGCGGTCTTCAGGGGGTCCACATTCCTGGACACGACCGTCTGCAAAGCCATGACGATGGACGAAGCAGCTACCACGGTGTCGCGCGTTTCATGCGGGAAAGCGCCATGACCGCCACGACCTTTCAAGGTGATGGTGACGTTGTCGCTCGACGCCATCGTCGGGCCAGACCTGAAGACAAAGCGCCCCGCCTCGATGCCTGGCATGTTGTGCAAGGCATAGACCGCGTCACAGGGGAACCGGTCGAACAGGCCATCCGCCATCATCTCGACCGCACCACCAGCGCCCTCCTCAGCAGGCTGAAAGATCAGGTGCAGAACACCATGAAAGTTCAGGTCTTCCGCCACAAACTTGGCGGCGGCCAGCAAGGTCGCCGTATGGCCGTCATGCCCGCAGGCATGCATCAACCCAGCCCGCTTGCTGGCCCAGTCGTGCCCGCTGGACTCCAGAATCGGCAAGGCGTCCATGTCGGCACGTATGCCCAGGGAGCGGTTGCCAGCCCCCCTTCGCAAGGTGCCCACCACGCCAGTTCGCCCCATGCCAGTCGTGACTTCGTAGCCCCAATCGCGCAACTTCCGCGCAACCAGCGCAGCGGTCTGATGCTCTTCAAAGGCGAGTTCTGGTTGGGCGTGAATTTCCCTTCGAATCAAGATGAATTCGCCAACACGGTCGGCCAGTGCATGACCCAGGTAGGTGCTGTTCTGCATGTCTGAGCACCGGTCACTGCGGCTGCAGCCGCATGGATTTCGCAATGGCCTGGTACTTCGCGGTGTTTTCCGCGTACAGCTTGCCCAGCGCCGCCAGTGGCTGTGGACGCGGAACAATCATGGCCTGAGCTTCCAGGGCAGTGCGCACTGTCACGTCGTTGGCAACTTCGCTCAAGGCCTTATGCAAAGCCTGCACCACTGGCTCGGGTGTGTCCTTGTGGACAAAAAAGCCAGCCCAGGTTTCGAACACGAACCCCTTGAGCGCGGTGCTTTCGTTAAGAGCCGGCACCTGCTTGAACAGGTCTTGCCTTTCGGCGGACAACACGGCGGGCGCCTTCAGCTTTCCATCCGCCACCAGCTGAACCTGTCCCTTGCCGTAGGGGGTCATGAAGATGTCGACCTGTCCACCCATCAAATCCTGCACAGCAGGCGCCCCACCCTTGTAGGGAACATGGGTCATGGGCACGCCGGTCACTTTCGACATGTGCTCGCCCAGCAGGTGATAGAGCGAGCCAGGCCCGACGCTGGCAAAGGTCAGCGGCTTGCCTTCTGCGGCCGACTTGCGCGCATGCGCGACGAGTTCATCGCCATTGGACGCTGGCAGGTCCTTGCGGGCCAGCATGACCAAGGGATTCACGGTGATCATTTGCACCAGACGGAAATCCTCAGGCTTGTATTTGACCGCCGCATTGGACAGCGGCGCAAGAATCAGCTCGTTGGGGGAGCCTTGGAAAATCATGTGCCCGTCAGGCGCGCTGTTCAGCACCTTTTGAGCCGCAATCCCGCCACTGGCTCCCCCCAGGTTCTCGACGATCACGGTCTGTCCAAGATGCTTGGCCAGCACGTTGTTGAGACTGCGGGCGATGACGTCGGACACACCCCCAGCGGGGTACGGCACCATCAGCGTGACGGGCTTGGACGGGAAGGTCTGAGCCCATGCCGAGCAGCTCATCACCAGGCCGAAAAGGACGCCGGACAAAGCTTTGAACGAGGGTTTCATGAATTACTCCTGGACAAGATGGAAGGGGTGAGGTCCATCGTATGGTGCGAAAATCATGACGTCCAATGCATTATTAGTTTGATAATAATGATGCAAAAATCATGGATAAATCATGACCCTCGTACAGCTTCGTCATTTCATAGAGTTGGCGAGATCCGGTTCGTTTGTGAAAGCAGCGGACGTCTTGTGCATGACGCAACCAGCGTTGAGCCGCAGCATCAAAGCCTTGGAAGAGGAACTGGACCGCCTGCTGTTTGACCGCATCGGCAAACGCATCGAGTTGACCGCGTTCGGTAGCGAGGTACTTCCACGGAGCCAGGCCCTGGTCGAAGAAGCAGAGCAACTCAAGAACTGCGGAAGACAACTCAGCGCTGACGACAGTGGACGCATTCGCCTTGGCTTGAGCTCAGGGCCTGGCGCTTTGCTCAGTGCCGCGGTGCTGTCCCATTTCACACAGCACTATCCCAAGTTTCATGTCGACATCGTGCGCGCCAACACCGCCAGCCTGGCGCAAATGCTGCGTGACAGGCAGCTCGACGCTCTGGTGGTCGATATCCGTTTCCTTCGACCAGCGCCCGATCTCAAGGTCACGCAGATAGCGGAGATGGACGGGGTGTTCATGTGCCGACCGGACCACCCGCTGGCTGCCCAGACACGGGTGGGCTTTGCCCAACTTATGGCCTATCCCGTTTGTTCAACACCGCTGAGCGAAGAAACAGCTCGAATCCTCGTTGAGCGGTATGGAGAAAAGGCGCACCCCAGCGTCATGGTTAAGCTCACCAGCGACGAAATTTCCCACATCGTTCAAGTGACGGAGAACACAGATACCGTGCTGCTCGCCATCCGTGCCAGCGCGCCACACCTGGTGGAGTTGCCCGTGTACCCACCGCTGAAAACGAAGGCCCGGTTTGGTCTGATCACCATCGCAAATAAGTCAGAACCGTTGTTTCTGCCGGTGATTCGCAAGCTGATGCGAGAAGCCATGCGTTAGCGATGGTCAGTGCGCAGAAGATGTGGAGGTTTGCCAGTGTTCTTGAAGGCCCGAATCGTCTTCAAGATGGCGCAGCCAGTGCGGCCATTCAACATGCACGGTCAAGCGCAAATTTCTGCGCGGTCGTCAGGATGGTGTGCTCAAGTTCAATGCGCGCATCGACCCTTGCAACGCCTGCCCCACGCCACTGTGGTCGTTGAGACCCGACAACGCAGAATCGAGCGCCACCATGGTGCTGACTGACGGTGCTGCACTGATCGCGGGCTTTCCGCAGCTGCGGGAGCGCTCCATCGACTCGCCAGCAACCGACAGCAACTTCGCTGTCATCAGTTCGTTGTGTGCGATCAGCGCAAGCTCAAAGTCTGCCGCTTCCACGCAGGGTCCTGCCACCGCTGGAACAGTGGCAACGCAGCCACATCGCCCGTCACACGCTCAGTGGTCAAGCCTTCAAGGCGCACGATCTCAAAGCTCCTGCGATAACGCCCCTGGCCCCGCGCCTCGCGCGTCACCAGCATCTGCTGGCCGCCCGGCACCCAGCCCGCCCATTCGGCCACGCCGGTTTCTGGGGTCGTGGCAGCGGGGGGCAATACGTCTGCCAACCACCCCCCGGCGGTCTTGCGCAACACCCACAGCTCGCGCCAGCCTTCCAGCGGCTGCACCGCCAGCGCCACGGCCGTGCCTTCTCGGTTGACACTGGCGGACGCAGTCCACACCACGCCATAGGTGCAGCGGCGCAGCAGGGGCGCGTTGGCGCCGTTCCGAGCATCCACCAGCAGCACACAGGTCTCGCCTGGGGCGCCCGGCTCCGTGATCAGCGCGGGGCGGGCTCCGCTGGCTGCGTTAGCTTGTGCGGCCGGAACCAACGCCCAGCGCACCGCGCTGACGCGCATGGCGGCGTCGTTGTAGGCGGGTTGGTCCTCGTCGGGAAGATCGGCTTTGCTGACACCCGCAAACTCCGTCAGCGCCCGGGCAGCCGTGGCCGCCACCGCCGGATCACCCGCACTTTTTCGGGCCTGCTGAAACGCCATGCCGCTCCACACGCTGGCCCGGCGCATCTGCACACGGTTGCGCAGGTACGACGGCAGGCCGGACACCTCCACGCGATCCAGCACCTGGGCTTGCCACTCTTGCACTTTGGCGCGTTCGTGGGCAGGCAGGTCGGGGTTGATGCATTCGGGGCGCGTCAGCGCCAGGGCTGCACGTGCGCGCTGTTCGGCATCGGCAACCGGCATGGCCAGCACCCGGCGAAACGCTTCACCGTCGTAGCAGACCTGCATGCGACCCTCAACCTCGTAGGTGGTGAACCGCACCCCATAGCCATTGGCGACGTCCAGATGCGCAGACAGCGCAACCCCCGAGGTCTTGCCCGGCGCTGCGGCGGACGCTCGCCGCGCCAACCGGTCGGCCGCAGTGCCCAGCACGTCAAAAGCCTGAGCGCCTTCATCGCCTGCCAGGGCTTTGGCGGGCGCCGCCTGCAGGTACGCCGCCGTGAGGCCAATGCCCAGTGCCTCGGCACCTGGCGTGTCACGCACAAAGCGCAGCACCGACAGCAATGCGGGGGCCTCGGTCTCGGTCAGTGCCACACGGCGCACATCTGTGGCACGGATGAAACCGCCGCGCTCACGTTTGTGGTCCCACACCTGAAGGTAGTCCAGACGTTCCCCCCGCACCTCCAGCACCTCGCCTTGCCACAGGCTCGATTGCTGTTGGGCGGAGTCGCGCGGGGCGGAGCGCAGGCTGGCCTGGTCTTGCACCACGACGGCGCTCCCCAGGGAGCGGTTCAGGACGTTGACTGGGTCGGGCGGTACGGCGGCAGAAGCCACCGTGACCGCAGCACTGGCAATCGCAGCAACAAGGGTGAGGCAGGTGGTGCGCTTCATGCTCATTGCTCCGCGGCGTTGGTGATGGAAGCGTCGTCTGCACCTGCTGAAGCCTGCGCCTCACCGGCCTGGGCATGGCGGCTGCCGCCCAGCAACGCCGCACCAATGAAGTCACCGTTCGTGGGCGGCGGCGCGATGATGACCTGGATCTTGTCGGAGAGCTTGTCGGCCAGCGTTTTCTGGATCAGCAACGGGTGTTTCGTGACCAGTGCACCTTCGCGGGCCATTTGCTCGGCGTTCACCTTGCCAATGCGGTCCATGCGGTAGGCCTCGGCTTCGGCCAGCTTCTGGCGGGCGTCGGCCTCGCCGCTGGCCTCGATGCGGCGGGCTTGGGCGCTGCCTTCGGCGGCCTTGATGCGCGACACCTTCTCAGCCTCAGCCTCCAGTTGGCGCTGCTCGATCTGCCGCTGTTTGAAGGGCAGCACATGCTTCATGGCTTCTTCTTGCGCGCGGGCTGCAATCACCTGCTCGCGGGCAGCGGCTTCGGCGGCCACTTCGCGGCGTACCTTGTCGGCATTGGCGTCCAGTTCGGTTTCTTTCACACGCTTGTCTTTCAGCTCTAGCGTGTAGCGCATCTTTTCGGATGCCAGCTCTTCGGCCAACAGGCCGTCCATGCCCCGGCGGTACTCGGCGGGCAGGTCCACCTTGCCAATCTGGAGGCTGCGCAGCGTCACACCATCGGCCGCCAGGCGTGCGCGCAGCTCGGTCTCAATGATCTGGGCAATCTCGGCGCGTTTGGACGAGAAGATTTCACGCACCGTGTAGCGGGCAAATACCTTGTAGACCAGCCCTTGCACCGCGGGCTCCACGATGTCGGCGTCCACGTTGTCAGGCAGGTTGCCTGCGCGCACGGCAGGCGATGCAGGGTCGAGGGCATACCGCACGCTCAAATCGAGCCCCAGCGACAAGCCTTCTACCGACTGCAACGGGGCGCTGCCGGTGGCTTGGCGCATGGCTTCGGGGCGGTAGCTCTGGTCGCGCAGTGAAAAGACACGCACGGTGTGCAGGCCAGGCACGACCCACACACTGCCATCGCGCCACAGGCTCACTGCGCCCGTGAACTGATTCAGGCGCACGCCCAAATCGCCTTGTGCCAGATGCTGCACCGGAGGATTGCGGTAAACCATGGATCCGGCCGCCACCAACACAGCGCCCATCGCCAGAATGCGCACCGTGCGGGCCGTGGGCAGCAGATAGGCCCAGTCAAGGGGCTGGCCGCGGGTGTCGCTTGGTCCATCTGCTTCTCGATAAGCCTCGCTGGGCAGCGCGGCAGCGGCTTGAGCAGACTCGGGGTTGCCCTCGGCAGACAGAGGGGTTGATGGGCGGCCCTTCAGGGTCTGCACGATGCGGTTCCAGGTGGCTTTCATGGTGTTCTCTCTCTTCGGGTGTCGGTGGTCTTGTTGTCGGTATCTGAGCTACCTCAGACGGGTGTCTCATTGAGGACCGATTGTTCGGATTCCCCCCGGAAGCAACAACGCAGCACGCAGTCCAAAGCCCTCACACCACCCCGGCAAACACTCCGGCCCCGGAAGAAAAACTCACACCGTCTGCAACGGGTGCCCGGGATAATCCGCACCACATCCTTGGAAGAGCCCCATGACCCGCATTGCCGTGATCGAAGACGACCTGCCCACCAGCAACCAGCTGGCCGGATGGATACGCAGTGCGCGCAGCGGCATCGTGATTGACCAATGGTTCACCCGCGACGAGGCCGAGGCCGCCCTGGCGCGCGAGCACTACGACGCCGTGGTGCTCGACATTGAACTGGGCCGCGAACGCCATGCGGGGGTGGCGCTCATCAACGCCATCAACAAGCTGCGCCAGGGTACGCCGGTGCTGGTCGTTTCAGCCATGCCAGCGGCGATTTACCGCAGCATCATGAAAGCGCTGGACGCCTGGGACTACCTGCAGAAAACGACGTTTGAAGAGGCTGACTTCATCGAGACGTTTCTGGACATCTTGCGCACCACACAAGCCCAGGCGCCCGCCACACCCGCCCTGGCCCCAGCGGGCGACGCGCTGGTGCTCGACCCGCTGTGGCAGCGCACCCCCACCTGGCGCGGCGAGCGCATCAATTTGCCACTTACAGCCCAGCGCATTTTGGCCACATTGCACCAGCGCAGCGGTGAAGTGGTGTCGTACGAGGAACTGTTCGAGGTGGTCAAAAGCGGCCGCAACCGCGACAACGTGCGCAAGCACGTCAGCACCATCCGCGAAGCGCTGCGGGAGGTGGATCCGCAGTTTGAGGGCATCGAAAACGTGCCGATGCGCGGTTTTCGCTGGGTGGGCGGCGCTGTCGGAAACAAACGCCCATGAAGCGCTTGCTCCGTCCGGCACTGGACATGCCTCGCCTGGGGCTGCCCGCGTTTCGGCTGCGCATTCTGGTGCGCAGCGTGTTTGTGCTGCTGGCACTCGCCACGCTGGCACTCAGCGTGGTGCTGCTCAAGGAAGAAAAAGAACGTGCCTGGCAAAGCTATCAGCGTGGCTTTGAGCGCAGCCAGTCCGAGGTCATGGCACGGCTGCGGCACCCGTCCGGCCAGCTCGCGCTGCTCAATGCGGCCTATCGCAGCCAAGGCGCCACACCGCTGGCACCCTTGCTGCTGCCCTACTCCGCCATTGACTTTGACGACCAGAACAAGGCGCAACAAGCGGTAGAGATGGCTGGGTGCTCGGTGCAGTATCCCAATGGTGCATCGGTTTGCGCAGCGATTGGCAACAACCCCTATGCCGGGGGGTTCATCTACCTGGTGGGCAGCTTCTACGCGGGCGAGCTGATCGCCCGCGAGCGTGGCGTGCTGGCACTGGACAGCGTGCACCGAGCCCGCATTTCGCTCGACATGCGCGGCAGCACCAGCCGTTGGGTGGCCCCCTTTGAAGCCTTGGCACCGCAGGGCACCGTCAGCACCCGGGGCCGATTGACTGGGTTTGTGGACAACGGTACCGACACCCTGGATGCTCGCGCGCGGCCTGTGCGCGATTTTCGGGGCTGGTTGTGGCAAAACGGCCAGTGCCGCGATCTGGCCGGGTCACCCCCCGACTGCCAGCGCCGCACGTTCTATTCCATACGGCTGCCAGTGGAGTTGTTCCGCGAAGCACTGTTTCAAAAACAGCCCCTGGTGTGGCCCCCCGAAGACCTGGGCGCCATGCGCTTGCGGGTGGAGATGCTGGCGCCCGGCGCCACGTCCCCCTTGTTTGACAGCAACACCCCCGGCGCGCAGCCCGCAGCGTCTTTGGCAGACGTGGCGCGCACGCTGCTGCCGGGCGAGCGTGTGCAGATCCGCAAGCTGGGGGCCAGCGACAGTGAAGCCATCACCCTCAAGGGCGCAGACGTGCAGGCGGGGCCGTCCGCACCCTGGCTGATTCGCCTGATCAGTTGGTTGCCATTGGACACGCCAGGCGCTGCAGCCGATGCCCAGGCCAAGGAAGTGCCTGCGGGCCTCGACATTCTGGACACGTCCACGGGCAACTACGCCATCACCTTCACTGGAAACCTGCGCGGCGTGGAAGAGGGGCTGGCCGCAGTGGCGACCCGCATGTCGTGGTACCTGGGCGCCATGCTGGCCGCTATTGCCCTGGCTTGGCTGGTGGTGGAGATCGGGCTGATACGCCGCGTCACGGCGCTGACCCGACGAGCGGCTGCGGTGTCGTACAACGTGCAGGAGGGCCACATCGGCCCGCGGCTGGGCGACTTGGAGGTGTCTGATTTGCGGGGGTCGGACGAACTGGGCATTTTGGCCGGGGGCCTGGCCGACCTGCTGCAACGTGTGAAGGACGATCTGCAGCGCGAGCAATTGCGCGCCCAGCAGGAGCGCGACATGTGGCACGCGGTGGGGCACGAGATCATGTCGCCCCTGCAATCGCTCATGGTGTTGCATGGTGGCGCGGACGACCCCGGGCATCGCTATGTGCAGCGCATGCAGCAAGCCGTGCATGTGCTGTATGGCACGGCCTCCCCAGCGGAAGCGCTGCAGGCGGCCGATGTAGCACAAGGGCGTCTGGACCTGGACGCCTTCTTGCGGCACGTGGCGGGCAACGCCCACTTTGCGGGCATCGACAACGTGGTTTATGAAGGCGGCGCGGGCCCGGTCATCGTGCGCGCGGACGAATTTGCGCTCGAAGATGTGGTCACCCACATCTTGCGCAACGCCGACCGATACCGCCCCACGGGGTCGCCCATTGTGTTGACGTTAGCGGCGTCTGAATCCACCGCCAGCGCCACGCTGCGCAACCAGGGTTCCACCATTGCCGAGGATCTGCTGGGTCGCATTTTTGAGCTGGGGGTCTCGGACCCCAATCTGCCTGCGCCCCAAGGCGACAGCCAACACCGCGGCCAGGGCCTGTTTGTGGCCAAGACCTATATGGCCAAGATGGGCGGCACCATCAATGCACGCAATACCGCCGATGGCGTCGCGTTCGCGCTGACCTTCCAGCGCCTGGGCTGACAGCCTCCCCGCGCACGGGCACGGTCGGCCCTGTCCCACAGCGCAATGCCGCGTGCGGGTCTACGCTCCGGTCATCCCACAAGCGATTGCCGCAAGGAACTTTTACGATGACACGCCCTTCTTTTCTCGCCCCCGCCCTCACCGCCGCCCTGCTGGTGGCTTCCGCCGCCGCCACTGCGCAGACCACGCCGCCTGACGCGCGTGCGCGCTATGAGCAGGAACGCGAAAAATGCATGACCAACAACACCCAGGACAGCGTGGCAACCTGCCTGCGTGAGGCCAACAACGCGCTGGATGCCTCGCGCAAGGGCGACTTAAGCAACCCGGGCACAGCCGCCAGCGGCAATGCCACACAGCGCTGCGCGGCCTTCGCGACCGCGGCTGAACAAACGGAATGCATGCGCCGCGTAGAAACCCCCGTCAGCGGTTCGGTGTCGGGCGGTGGCGTTTTGCGCGAATCGACCACCACCACGATCGTGCCCGCACCAGCACCAACCCAACGTCCTTAAATATGGAGGGAAGGCTCTTCGGGAGCGCAGTCCCGAGAGCTTGATCTTTCTCAGCCGAGTTGTACGCGCATAGCGTCAATGACGCTTTTGTAGTCAGGCTTGCCAAAAATGGCGCTGCCCGCCACAAAGGTATCGGCACCGGCATCCGCAACGCGGCGGATGTTGTCGGTTTTGATGCCGCCGTCCACCTCCAGCCGGATGTCCTTGCCACTGGCTTCGATGCGTTTGCGCACGGCCTCGATCTTGCGCAGAGCGGAATCGATGAAGCTCTGGCCACCAAACCCAGGGTTCACGCTCATGATGAGGATCAGGTCCAGATCGTCGATCACCCAGTCCAGCACATCAAGCGGTGCAGCGGGATTGAACACCAGACCGGCCTTGACGCCTTTGGACCGAATCGCCTGAACGCTGCGGTGCACGTGGCCCGAAGCATCGGGGTGAAAGCTGATGTAGTCGGCTCCTGCTTCGGCAAAAGCGGCGGCCAGCGCGTCCACCGGTTCGATCATCAGGTGCACATCAATCGGCACTGCCGCGCCTGCCGCTGTTTTGGCATGTGGCTTGAGGGCCTGGCAGACCATTGGGCCGAAGGTGAGGTTGGGTACGTAATGGTTGTCCATCACGTCAAAATGAATCCAGTCTGCGCCAGCGGCAACGACATTGCGCACTTCTTCGCCCAGGCGGGCAAAATCGGCGGAGAGGATGGAGGGGGCGATTTGGAATGTGCTGCTCATCCTCCAATTGTCGCAAAGCGCAAGAGGTCTGGGGTTTTAGCGCCAAAACACGCACTTTTGGCGAATCTCCACGGTTACCATTCGCCCCATGCCAAAGTATCAGTTTGACGTGGAAGTGCTGCCCGAATACCTGCCCGAGCAGTCTGCGCCGGACACCGGGGTGTTCAGCTTCGCCTACACCATCACCATTTCCAATGCCGGAGACACACCCGCACAGCTGATCTCCCGGCACTGGATCATCAGCGACTCTCGGGGTCATACCGAGGAGGTCAAAGGCCTGGGGGTGGTGGGCCAGCAGCCCCTGCTCAAACCCGGTGAATCCTTTCAGTACACCAGCGGCTGCCGCTTACGCACCTCCAGCGGCACCATGCATGGCTCGTTCCATTGTGTGGCGGAAGATGGCGAAATTTTCAGCACGTCCGTGCCACTGTTTGTGCTCGAAGCCGTCAGCCATGGGCCTTCTCGCGAACCATTGAGCGGTCGGGTGCTGCATTGAGGAATAGCTGCTTACGCCTCCCCAATGGAGTCACTTTTCATCTTGGGGCGGCCCGGCGATGAAAAAACGCACGACAACCAACCTGCCCAGCCTGCTGACTGCGCTGGACCCGCAGGCAGAGTTGGCGCACCGGCATCTGTGGCTGATCCACTTGCTGGACTGGGTGCGCGGCCAGCGCGACTCTGTGCCTGCCGCAGTGGGTCGGGTTCAGCTTTTTCTGGACGCGGTCGAGGCCCGTCCTGACATCCAGCTTCGGCTGAAGGCGTGGTGGGCCCTGTTGGTGGACCACGTGGATATCACCACCTTGCTGGCAGATTTCGGGTTTGCGCCGCGCACCGCTTTGGTGAGCGAGTTTGCCGAGCGCCTGCGCACCAAGTTGCTGCCCGGCAGCCCCGAAACCATTGATGCTTCCGAACTTTTCATGCTGGCCCTGCCCAGCGAGTTCGATGCGCAGTGGCTGACAGCGCTGGATGAAACCCAGCTCAACCGGCTGGTGGCCCTGCTGGCGCCACCGCCCAACGAGGCGGAGAACGGCCTCGGCGCATCGCGCTGGCACAAGGCGCTGCTCGACGCCATCACCTACTGCGCAGGGCAGGTTCTCTCTACCGGTTTTGCACCCGAGCTTCGGCTGCGCATGAGCGAATCCGCGCGCGACGCCCAGCCGTTTCATGCCCTTATCCGCGATGTGGAAGGCTTGCGCGTGGAAGTGGTGCACGCGCTGCGCACGCCAGACCGGCTCAACGACGCCGCCCAGCGCCTGCGCGAGCGGCTGGAGGCCTGCCGCGCGGCAGCGGCCACCGTGTATACCCATTTCGAGTCCAACGGTATCTCGGTAGGCTTGGTGTTTCGCCTGCGGCAATTGCGGGAACGCATTCTGCGGGTGCGCGAGCTGCTCGATTGCCTGCTGTCGCCCAAGCCCGCAGTAACGGCCGCACGCCTGATGGCCCATCTGGTGATGGTGGGGCAAGACCGGCGCAGCCTGCGGTCGCTGCTCGCGTCCAACTCCTCGCTGCTGGCTGCCAAGGTTGCCGAACGCAGTGCGGAGACTGGCGAGCACTACATCACCCGCACGGGCGCCGAATACCGGTCCATGTTCCAAAAGGCGGCGGGGGGCGGGGCCGTGATGGCCTTTACCACCCTCGCCAAGTTTGGGCTCTATGCGCTGGCGCTGTCCGCGTTTTGGGGCGGGTTCTGGGCGGGCGTGAACTATGCCGTCACCTTTGTGCTGATCCAGCTGCTGCACCTGACGGTGGCGACCAAACAGCCTGCCATGACGGCGCCTGCCATGGCGGCCAAGCTCAAGGAGCTGGGTGCCAGCAACGCCATTGCGTCGTTTGTGGATGAAATCACGCACCTGGTGCGGTCGCAAGTGGCTGCCGTGTTGGGCAATGTGCTGGTGGTGTTCCCCGCGGTGCTGGGCCTGGCCGCACTGATTGCCCTGGCCAAGGGCAGTCACGCACTCAGCGAACAACAGGCCGAGCATGTGTTCGAGTCCCTGCACCTTTTGGGGCCTTCGCTGTTCTTCGCGGCCTTCACGGGGGTGCTGCTGTTTGCGTCGAGCATCATTGCGGGCTGGACGGAAAACTGGTTTGTGCTGAACCGGCTGGATTCGGCCATGCATTACAACCCACGCATCACCCGCGTGTTGGGCGCAGACCGGGCGGCGCGCTGGGCGGGCTTCCTGCGCGCCAATCTCTCGGGCCTTGCTGCCAATATCTCCTTGGGTTTCATGCTGGGGCTGGTCCCCGCGTTTGCAGGGTTTTTCGGGTTGGCCCTGGATGTGCGCCATGTCACACTGTCCACGGGCCAAGTGGGCGCTGCAAGCGCTGCACTGGGCCTGGGCGTGTTGCACCTGCCTGCTTTTTGGTGGGCAGTGGCTTCACTGCCGTTGTTGGGCGCGCTGAATGTCACGGTCAGTTTTTATCTGGCGTTCAGCTTGGCGTTGCGGGCGCAAAACGTGAGTGGTGTTGACCGCTCGCACATCTACGCAGCCATCCGTGCGCGCTTGCGCACAGCGCCCTTGAGCTTCTTCATGCCTGAACGCCGCAAGGCCGCGTAAGCGGTCGCGGTCGGCAGAAACAAGCGCCGCCCCTGTCCTACAGGGCGCCCTTGTGTCTGCATGTAAATTCAGGCTCCGTCGGGCCCGCACCCTCTCTCTGGAGGCCATGCGGACCAGACTCTCCACACACCGGGCAAGTCCCGTCTGACGCAGAGGTCCCCAAAAAATGAATGAAATCCTGAGCTTCTGGGCGCAATGGTTGCGCCCCTCGGCCGGGCTGCCCACGGTGCAATGGTCGCTTTTGCTGGCCGTGGCGGCCATGGCGGGCTACCTCACCCAACGCCACACCGGCCTGCCCAAAGTGGTGGGCTACTCTCTGGTGGGGACGGCTGCGGGCCT
>NZ_JBKBTV010000037.1:0-47894 GCF_046291265.1 Acidovorax sp.
GAGCTATTGGCTGCGCACCGCGCCTTGCATCCCCTCCCGCCAAAACCGCTGCGCGACCCCTGGGAGATCGTGAACAGGCTCTTAGCGCTGGAGAGTTCCCTCTACATCAGACAAACGCGACAGCCATAAGAAATTCTTCATGTAAGCTCGCGGTCAGTAAGTAATACCACTGACCCCCACCGAGGAGATGACATGCTGATTGGTGTGCCTGCGGAATCCATGGCAGGAGAGACCCGGGTCTCTGTGACGCCCGAGACGGTCAAGAAGCTCAAGGCCCAGGGCCACACCCTGCGCATCGAGTCGGGGGCAGGCGTTGCGGCCAGCGTGCCAGATGCGGCGTATGAAGCTGCGGGCGCCGAAATATCTGACGCCGCTGGCGCCTGGGGCGCTGATCTCGTACTCAAGGTGCGCGGCCCCTCCGAGGCCGAAACACCGCGTCTGCGCTCGGGCACCACGCTGGTGGGAATGCTCAACCCCTTTGACGCGGCAGGCCTGCAGCGCCTGGCCACTGCAGGGGTCATCGCGTACGCACTCGAAGCCGCTCCGCGCACCACGCGCGCACAAAGCATGGACGTGTTGTCTTCCCAGGCCAACATTGCAGGCTACAAGGCCGTGATGATTGCGGCCGACCGGTATCAGCGGTTTTTTCCGATGCTGATGACCGCCGCGGGCACCGTCAAGGCGGCCCGTGTGGTGATCCTGGGTGTGGGTGTGGCGGGGCTGCAGGCCATTGCTACGGCCAAGCGCCTGGGCGCTGTGATCGAGGCGTCGGACGTACGCCCCAGTGTCAAGGAGCAGGTGGAGTCGCTGGGTGGCAAGTTCATTGACGTGCCCTACGAAACCCAGGAAGAAAAAGACGCCGCCGAAGGCGTGGGCGGCTACGCCCGCCCCATGCCCCAAAGCTGGCTGGACCGCCAGAAGGCCGAGGTGGCCAAGCGGGTGGCCCAGGCCGATGTGGTCATCACCACAGCCCTCATCCCCGGCCGCGCTGCGCCCGTGCTGGTGACGGAAGACATGGTCAAGTCCATGAAGGCCGGTTCGGTGATTGTGGACATCGCTGCTGGCAAGGGGCCGGAGGGTCCTCATGGGGGCCACGGCGGCAACTGCCCGCTCACGGAAGCGGACAAGATTGTGGTCAAGCACGGCGTAACTTTGGTGGGCGAAACCAATCTGCCCGCCCTGGTGGCGGCCGATGCGTCGTCGCTGTATGCGCGCAACGTGCTCGACTTTCTCAAACTCATCATCAACAAGGAAGGTGCCCTGCACATGGACCTGCAGGACGACATCGTCGTCGCCTGCCTCATGGCGCACGAGGGTACGGTGAAGCGCGCATGAGCCGACTGAAGAATCTGAAAGATATGTTTTCCCTGAAATCACGTTGCGGCAGCTTGCTGCTGGCCGCATCGGCGGTGGCGGGTCTGGTGGGTTGTGCCCCCATTCCCGCAGGCCCAGCCGAATACAGCGCGGGCCGCACGCGTGTTGTGCTGCCGAATACCGCCTGGGAAGATTTGGGCGCTTCGAACGAGGCATTGCCTTTGGCGCCTGGTCCGGGTGCGTTTCCTCTGCAGACCCGCGCCATGGCGCTGCGCGGTGCCAACAAGGAGCTGATGGCCGTGCTGCTGGTGCAGACCAACCGCACCGACCAGCCCCGCAACCCCACCCTCTGGACGGGCGCTTGTCCGCAGCAGCAGGGCTTGCTGGTGGAAGACGCCACGTCTGCCAGTCCGGTGCGCATTGATTGCTTGCGCTTCAAGCGCTGGGCCAACAATGCCGGCTGGATCGAGAAGAACCACCCCGAGGTAGCGCGTTGGATGGCCCAGCGCAACGCAGAACCGGCCCAGCCTTACTCGCACCTGAACTACCGATTTGCGACCGAGGGAGGTTCATACGTGGAGGTCAATGCGATGGTGGACCAGCGTTTGCTGCGTCCCAAGACGTCCAATAACGAAGAATTTCTGCGCGCGGGACAGCCCGCGCAAGAGTGGAGCAAAAAGGTGGCAGACGCCGCGCGCCTGAGCACGGGCATGGCGGATGGCTTTTTTGCCGTTCCGCCGTTTCCCCTGCCTTTGCCCCAGTAGCCCCTGCGTTCTCTCACCCTGATCTGGAGCCATCGACATGGGCGTTGTCCTGCAAATTCTGGGTCTGGTCATCACGTTCACCATGGCGATGGAAGCCTTGCGCCGCTTTGGGATTGACGTGGGCTGGCTCAATCCGTTGACGTTCTTTCATCGGCGCGCTTGGCGCAAGAAGGTCTCTACCCCGCCGTTGTATGCGCTGGACCATCCGGTGGACGTGGTTGCCGTGTTGGCCCTGGCCACCGTGCAGACCACCGGCGCCATCACGGTCGAGCAGAAGGCGGGCGTTCAGGCGCTGTTGCGTGACCATTTGGCGCTGAGCGACTCGGATGCCAGCAACCTCTGGGTGGCCAGCGCCCATCTGCTGCGCAACCGGCCGCTGGATGTGAGCGAGCTTCCCGCCGTGCTGGCGCAAAGTGCCGACAAGTTCACCGACTACCACTTGCAGACCCTCAAGGTGGTCATGCGCTCGGCAGCACTGATCGAGCCGCCCATCAACTCCGCGCAGCAGCAGCTGATGGATGCCGTGGACGCCTACTTCGCCAAGAAGCAGGCGGCCTCTGGACCCTGGTCTTCTGGAACATAACGCTGAACGAAGGACTCCCATGGACGCCGTCTCTCCCACCCTCATCAACCTCATCATCTTTGTGCTGGCCATCTATGTGGGCTACCACGTGGTGTGGACCGTGACCCCCGCCTTGCACACACCACTCATGGCGGTAACCAATGCGATCTCGGCCATCGTCATCGTGGGGGCCATGCTGGCCGCCGCACTGACGGAGACCACCCTGGGCAAAAGCATGGGCGTACTGGCGGTGGCACTCGCGGCCGTCAATGTGTTTGGCGGCTTCTTGGTCACGCGCCGCATGCTGGAGATGTTCAAGAAAAAAGAGAAGAAGACCGCAGCCCCCAAGGCTGAAGGAGGCCAGGCATGAGCATGAATCTCGTCACGCTGCTGTACCTGGTGGCCAGCGTCTGTTTCATTCAGGCCCTCAAGGGCCTGTCGCACCCCACCACATCCATCCGCGGGAACGTGTTTGGCATGACCGGAATGGCCATTGCCGTGCTCACCACCGCCGCGCTCATCGTCGAGCTGTCGGGTGGCAAGGCGCAGGGCATGGTCTACGTGCTGGGCGCGCTGGTGGTGGGGGGGGCGGCGGGCGCCATCATGGCCAACCGCGTCGAGATGACCAAGATGCCCGAGCTGGTGGCCTTCATGCACAGCATGATCGGCCTGGCAGCGGTGTGTATCGCAGTGGCGGTGGTGGCCGAGCCCTGGGCGTTTGCCATTGTGGCCAGGGGCGAGCCCATTCCGGGCGGCAACCGCATCGAGCTGGCGCTGGGCGCGTTCATTGGCGCGGTCACGTTCAGTGGCTCGGTGATTGCCTTCGGCAAGCTGTCGGGCAAGTACAAGTTCCGCCTGTTCCAGGGCGCACCGGTGCAGTTTGCCGGGCAGCACAAGCTCAACCTGTTGCTGGGCCTGGCCGTGCTGTTCTTCTGCTTTGGCTTCTGGCATTCGCAAAGCTGGATTGACATCGTGCTGGTGATTGCGCTGGGTTTCATCCTGGGCGTGCTCATCATCATCCCAATTGGCGGCGCCGACATGCCGGTGGTGGTCTCCATGCTCAACAGCTACTCGGGCTGGGCGGCGGCGGGCATTGGTTTCTCGCTCAACAACTCCATGCTGATCATTGCCGGATCGCTGGTGGGCAGCTCGGGCGCAATACTCTCGTACATCATGTGCAAGGCCATGAACCGCTCGTTCTTCAACGTGATCCTGGGCGGGTTTGGCGGGGACGCGACCACCGCTGCCGCGGGTGCGACGGAGCAGCGCCCCGTCAAAACCGGCAGTGCCGACGATGCCGCCTTTGTGCTGGGCAATGCCGAGACCGTGGTCATCGTGCCCGGCTACGGCCTGGCCGTGGCACGCGCCCAGCATGCGGTGAAGGAACTGGCCGCCAAGCTCACCGAGAAGGGCATCACCGTCAAATACGCCATCCACCCCGTGGCGGGCCGCATGCCCGGCCACATGAACGTGCTGTTGGCCGAGGCCGAAGTGCCCTATGACCAGGTGTTCGAAATGGAAGACATCAACGGCGAGTTCGGCCAGGCCGACGTCGCCATCATTCTTGGTGCCAACGACGTGGTGAACCCCGCCGCGCACACCAAGGGCAGCCCCATCTACGGCATGCCCATTCTGGAGGCCTACAAGGCCAAGACGGTGATCGTGAACAAGCGGTCCATGGCGGCGGGTTATGCCGGCCTGGACAATGAACTGTTCTACATGGACAAGACCATGATGGTCTTTGGCGACGCCAAAAAGGTCGTCGAAGACATCGGCAAAGCCATCGAGTAGATCGAGTAGACGGTTTTCCGCACAAAGCGGACGGGCTTCCCCCCACAGCCCGTTCCGCATAGGGAAACTACACACCCCCAGAACCAGCACCGGCAGACACAATGCCGGGGTTCCATCGCAATGACAAGTTTGGAGAGACACACCATGACCGACCGCCCCTGGCTGACCGCTTACCCGCAAGGCGTTCCTGCTGACATCGACACCTCGCAGTACCCGTCCCTTGTTGCCTTGATGGACGAGGCCTTCACCAAGTACGCCGACCGCGTGGCCTACAGCTTCATGGGCAAGGACGTCACCTATCGCCAGACCGACTCGCTCTCTAGCGCGTTTGCGGCCTACCTGCAGGGCCTGGGCCTGACCAAGGGCGACCGCGTGGCCATCATGATGCCCAACGTGCCGCAGTACCCCGTCACCGTGGCCGCCATCCTGCGCGCTGGTTTTGTGGTGGTCAACGTGAACCCGCTGTACACGCCGCGCGAGCTGGAGCACCAGCTCAAGGACTCCGGCGCCAAGGCCATCGTCATCATCGAAAACTTTGCCGCCACGCTGCAAAGCTGCATTGCGAACACGCCGGTCAAACATGTGGTGCTGGCGGCCATGGGCGACCAGCTGGGCCTGCTCAAAGGCACGCTGGTCAACTACGTGGTGCGCAACGTCAAGAAGATGGTGCCCACGTTCGACCTGCCCGGCGCCGTGCGCTTCAACGATGCGGTGGCCCAGGGCACACGCGGCACGCTCAAAAAACCTGACATCAAGCCCGACGACATTGCCCTGCTGCAATACACCGGTGGCACCACCGGCGTGAGCAAGGGTGCCGTGCTGCTGCAGCGCAACGTGATTGCCAACGTGCTGCAGTCCGAAGCCTGGAACAACCCCGTCATGAAACAGGTGCCAGCAGGCGAGCAGCCCACCAGCATCTGCGCGCTGCCGCTGTATCACATCTTCGCGTTCACCGTGAACATGATGCTGAGCATGCGCACCGGCGGCAAAACCATCCTCATCCCCAACCCGCGCGATCTGCCTGCGGTGCTCAAAGAGCTGTCCAAGCACACGTTCCACAGCTTCCCGGCTGTGAACACGCTGTTCAACGGGCTGGCCAACCACCCCGACTTCAACACCGTGAACTGGAAGAACCTCAAGGTCTCGGTGGGTGGTGGCATGGCGGTGCAGGGCGCGGTTGCCAAGCTGTGGCTGGAGAAGACGGGTTGCCCCATCTGCGAAGGTTATGGCCTGTCAGAAACCAGCCCCTCGGCCAGCTGCAACCCCGTGACCGCCA
Source organism: Acidovorax sp. (assembly GCF_046291265.1). GTDB lineage: Bacteria > Pseudomonadota > Gammaproteobacteria > Burkholderiales > Burkholderiaceae_C > Acidovorax. The sequence continues at coordinate 5,708 of NZ_JBKBTV010000037.1, forward strand.
AAGAGTTCACCGGCACCATCGGCGTGCCGATTCCTGGCACCTGGATGAAGCTGCTGGACGACGAGGGCAACGAAGTCACCACCCTCGGCCAGCCCGGCGAAATCGCCATCAAGGGCCCGCAGGTCATGGCGGGCTACTGGCAGCGCCCCGACGAAACCGCCAAGGTCATGACCGACGACGGCTACTTCAAGTCGGGTGACATCGGCATCATGGACGAACGCGGCTACTTCAAGATCGTGGACCGCAAGAAGGACATGGTGCTGGTCAGCGGCTTCAACGTGTACCCGAACGAGGTCGAAGAAGTGGTGGCCAACTGCCCCGGCGTGCTCGAATGCGCCGTGGTGGGTGTGCCCGACGAGAAGACGGGCGAAGCCGTCAAACTCGTGATCGTGAAGAAAGACCCGGCGCTGACCGAAGCGCAGGTGAAGGAATACTGCAAGGCCAACCTCACGGGCTACAAGCAGCCGCGTGTGATCGAGTTCCGTACCGAGCTTCCAAAAACTCCCGTGGGCAAGATCCTGCGGCGCGAGCTGCGCGACAAGAAGTGACGCATGGATGGGGCTTACACGCCCCGTCTCACCCCTCAGGCGGCTTCGGCCGCTTTTGTTTTTCCTGGAGAGTCCATGACCACCGCCATCCTTAGCGCCTTGCCCGAAGAGCAAAGCTCGCTCGTCCAGCACTTGGCGCACCCCCAGCGCCTGATGCACGCGGGCCGCGCCTTCTGGCTGGGTGACCTGCACGGCAGGCGGGTGGTGCTGGCGCTGTCGGGCATTGGCAAGGTGGCTGCTGCCACTACAGCCACGGCGCTCATCGAGCGGTTTGGCGTGGCGCGCATTGTGTTCACCGGTGTGGCGGGCGGCGTGGGGGATGGGGTGCAGGTGGGCGACGTGGTGGTGGCGCAGGACTACCTCCAGCACGACATGGACGCCTCCCCCCTGTTCCCGCGCTGGGAGGTGCCCGGCTACGCGCGCAGCCGACTGGTCTGTGATGTGGCACTGTCTGCTCTGCTTTTAGGAGCTGCTACCGCTTGTGTATCAAGCGCTAGCGGCCAATTTGGCTTGAAATCCTCGGCGCAGGGCGGATCGGAAGCGCCACTGCACCGTGCCCACCACGGCCTGATTGCCAGCGGCGACCGCTTTGTCTCCAGCGCCGATGAGTGTGTGCGCCTGCGCACCACGTTGCACGACGCCGGCCACGACGTACTGGCCGTAGAAATGGAAGGCGCCGCCGTCGCCCAGGTGTGCCACGACTACGGCATCCCCTTCGCCGCCGCCCGCACCATCTCCGACCGCGCCGACGACACCGCCCACGTGGACTTCCCCCTCTTCGTGCAAACCGTAGCCAGCCGCTACGCCGAACACATGGTGCTGGCGTTTTTGCAAAAACTATCAAATTGATAGCTGTTGGCGCTTGATGGATAAGCGCTAGGGGCTAATTTGACTCATATTTTTCGCTGAAGTGACCGCCAGTCCCATCATCGGCTTGGCCCCGGCTTCGACAAGCTCAGCCCGAACGGGCAGGGGCGTGGGTTTGGGTTCGGGGGAGTCGTAGTGCCCGCGGCCCCCAGTTCCGCCACCACGCCGTGAAACCGGCGTGCCCCAAATACCAGCGCCACCGCGGAACCGGCTCTGCCGGGCCGCTGGAGGCGTCCCCCCTCGGGGGGGAAGGCGCGCAGCGCCACAGGGGAGCTACTTCAACCAGCCGCGTTTGCGGAAGTACCACATAGGCCCCAGCGCACTGGCCACCATCAGCGCCACCACATAGGGGTAGCCGTACGCCCACTCCAGCTCGGGCATGAATTTGAAGTTCATGCCGTACACGCTCGCGATCAGCGTGGGCGGCAGCAGCGCCACGCTGGCCACCGAGAAGATCTTGATGATCTTGTTCTGGTTGATGTTGATGAAACCGACCGTGGCGTCCATCAAGAAGTTGATCTTGTCGAACAGGAAGGCCGTGTGGTTGTCCAGCGACTCGATGTCGCGCAGGATCTGGCGGGCTTCCTCGAACTGCTCGGAGTTGAGCATCTTGCTGCGCATCATGAAGCTCACCGCGCGGCGCGTGTCCATCACGTTGCGGCGGATGCGGCCGTTCAAGTCTTCCTGGCGCGCGATGGCGGCCAGCACTTCTCCGGCGCGGGTGTCGGTCACGTCGCCTGCCAGCACCTGTTTGCTCACCGCTTCGAGCTCGTCATAGATGTTTTCCAGCGTGTCGGCCGAATACTCGGCGTCGGCATCGAACAGCTTGAGCAGCACCTCCTTGGCGTCTTCGATGAGGCCCGGCGCACGGCGCGCGCGCATGCGCAGCAGGCGGAACACGGGCACGTCTTCATCGTGGATGGAGAACAGCACGCCCCGGCTTTTGAGGTTGGCGTTGTGCTGGTTCAGGATGAAGGCCACGCGCACCGAGCGGGGGTCTTCGTCGTCATCGATCAAAAAGTCGCTGCGGATGTGCAGCTCGCCATTGTCTTCTTCGTAGAAGCGGGCGGATTCCTCGATGTCCTCGTCCATCGCATCCTCGGGGATGGACAGGCCGTAGTGCTGCTTGATCCAGCGTTTTTCTTCGAGGGTGGGGGCTTCCAGGTCGACCCAGATGGGCTGGAAGCGGGTCAGTTCTTCCAGGGATTCGATTTCTTCCTGGAACAGCCGGCCATTGGCGAGCGTGAAGATGTTGAGCATGGGCTCACTCCCTTGTTATGTGGCGTCGTCTGCGGTGGGGGCATGGGTTGCTTTCAACCCCACAGCAGCTGGGCCAGGGAGCTGAAAGCTACCAACTGGGGTAGGTTTCCAAGGAGCTTTCTCCGTAAAAGTAAGCGAGCGGCGGATTATGGCACCGCGGGGCGGCAAGGCGGTGACGCCGGGCCCTCCGCTGAGACCGTGAACAACACGGTCTCAGTCTGCGCGGACGGCGGTTGCGCCGCGCACCGTGGCCAGCGCACGGCACAGGTCCGCCCAGGCGGCGGCCTTGTTGTCTTGGGATCGCAGCAAAAAGGCCGGGTCGTAGGTGACCACAGCCGGGCAACCGGCCAGCTGGTGCGGCCCGGCGCGCAGGCGGCCCAGGGGCTCGGTGCGGCCCAGCGCTGCGCGGGCGGCCACATGGCCGAGCACCAGCACCATGGCGGGCTGCAGGGTGGCGACGGTGTCTGCCAGGGTGGCCGCGATGTCGGCGCCCTGGGCTTCGGTGCCAGGCGCGGCACGTTCCAAGGTCGCCAGAAACACCCGCGGGTGGCGGTGCAGCTGCATGGCGCGCAGCATGTTGTCCAGCAGGCGCCCGGCATCCCCCCCCAGCGGGTCGGCGGGGGTGAGGCTTTCGGTGACGATGAGCCAACCTGCCCCCAGCTCGGTGGGTGTCTGGGCCGGATCGGCACCGGGGTAGAGCGCCTGGGCGGGGTGCAGTTTGAGCGCGGGGGCCGCAGAGGCAGAGGCAGCGACAGGGGCGGTGGTCTGGGGGATGTTGTTCGTACTGGCTGGCGCCGCTGCCGTCGTGCGTGCAGCCAGCGGTGCGGGTGGGCGCGGCGCCGCGACAGGGATGGACGACCGCGGTTGTTCTACAGCGGGGTGGCTGGGGGCCACGGGCGCAGCGGTCACAGTTGCGGGCGGGCCCCACACGGTGACGCCCATTTCTAGCAGCATGGCGCGTTGGCGCGCATCGAGGTGAAGGCTCATACGGGTGTGCGGTGCATCTTGGCGGGATTAAAGCGGCAGGCTCATGACCACTGCGTCTTCGCGTTGACCCTGGTCTGCGGGGTAGTAGCGCTTGCGCTCGCCCACGCGGCGGAAGCCATGGACCTGGTAGATGTGTTGGGCGCGCAGATTGCTGGCGCGCACCTCCAGCCACAGCCATTGGGCACCGCGCCCGCGCGACCACAGGGCCAGCGCATCCAGCAGCACCCGCGCCCAGCCCTGGCGTTGAAACTCGGGCGTGACGGTGATGTTGAGCAAGTGCACTTCGTCCACGCCCATCATGGCCACAAAGTAGCCCAGCAGGTGGTCCCCGGCCATCAGCACCTGGGCCTGGTAGCCCGAAGCCAGCGCGTCGGTGAAGTTGCCGCGTGTCCAGGGGTGGGTGTAGGCGCGCAGCTCCACCGCCAGCACGGCGTCGAGCTGCGCGAGCGTCAGCGCTTCAAAGCGCGCTTCAGGCCGCGAATTCGGTGCGTCGTCGTCAGAGGACGTGGGTAAGGCGCTCATGCGGGTCAGGGTTGGGCTGCGGGCGGGTTGGCGCGCAGGGCAGCGCGTTCGACCGTGGTTTGTGCCACTTTATCGCGGATATAGCGGGGCAGTGCATCGCTGGCGGGCATGCCGCCGCCCGCGGCCAGCAGGGCGGGCGCCAGGCGCAACAGGGCCGTGGCGGTGGGCAACGCCACCACGTGGGGGGCGGTGGGGGCCAGGCGGTCACCATAGGGCGCGCGTGCGTTGCCCGCCACGGTCCACCCGGCGGGAGGCAACACGGTTTCGGGGGCGCCCAGACCAAAGTCGGCATCGGTGCGCCATCCGCTGTCGCCGCCCAGCCACTCGCACTGCGCGTGGTAGACCTCGTCCATCCGCGCGTCCAGCACGGCCACCACCTGCGTGCAGCCATATTGCTGGCGGGCTTCTTCGGCCACGGCCAGCAGGGTATCTATCGGCAACACGGGCACGCCCTGGCCCCCGCGCGCGCCAAAAGCCAGCCCCTGCGCCACTGCACAGGCCGTACGCAGGCCGGTGAACGAGCCGGGGCCTCGGCCAAACACGATGGCGTCCAGCGTGTCGAACGACAGTCCTGCCTGCGCGAGCAACTGGCGCACCGTGGGGATCAGGGTGGCCGAAGCCTGCGGACCGCCGGGGCCCGTGTGTTGCCACACGGTATCGCCATGCTGCACGGCGATAGAAAGCGTGTCGGTACTGGTGTCAAAGGCAAGCAGGTTCATGGGACCAAGGTGCGGGGGCGGTGAAAACAGTCGGTGGTCAATGAATGGTCAAGGCGCGGAGTTGCCCACGGCTGCCGCGGGGGGCTTTGGGGCCGCCGGCACAGCGCCCTGGCTTTTGCGCAGCACGCCCAGCAGGATACCGGCGGTCACCAGCAGCAACCCGGCAATGAGGTTCCAGTACATGGGTTCGTTCAGAAACATCACGGCGCCCATGGCCGAGAGCCCGGGCACCAGCGCGGTGATCATGGTCGAACGCACGGGGCCATAGTGCTGGATCATGCGCGTAAAGCTGATGCCCGAGATCACCACCGAGCCGCCGCCCTGGAACACCATCTGAAAGGCGATTTCGCTCCACGGCGCGATGGACAGGTGGCTGGTGACCGCACCCAGTGCCACCAGCAGTGCGTAGGACGGTACATAGACCATGCAGGCAAAGGCAGTGATCGCAATGGTGGCCTGCACCGCATCGACTGCGTGGCGCCGCGCCAAGACGCTGTAGGTGGCCCAGCACGAGGCGGCGAGCATGAACAGCACGTCGCCCTTCCACACATCACCCCCCGAAAAAGCCGCCAGCAGGCTGCGCCCACCCACCAGCAGGTCGCCCGCCACGATCAGCACCAGCCCGGCGGCCCGCAGTGGGGTGATGTGGTCGCGCAGCAGCACGGCAGCAAGAATCGCCGTCCACAGTGGCAGGCTGCCGGGCATGAGCACTGCGGCGTGGGTGGCGGGGGCATGAAAGAACCCCGAGTAAGCCAGCATGGCGTAAAGCAAGCCACCAAACGTGCCCAGCAAGGCCGTGGTGCGCAACGGCAAGGGCGAGACGCCCCAGAGGCTGGACGCAGGCGCTTGGACACTTTGTGCACCCAGCGCCGCCCGGCGTCGCCGCACCATCCACCATCCCCAGGGCAGCAGCACCAGGCTGGCGCCGGTGATGCGCAGCAGGGCAATGTCGAAGGGGGTGAGCGTGCGCTGGGCCGAGGCGCGGGCAATGACGATAAAGCCCGTCCAGATGACGACGGTGACCACCGCCGCCAGCAGGCCCAAGGTTCGAGGAGAAAAGCGCATCCGGTGGATTATCGGTGCGGGGGGTCTGCTGCGCTGGCCGCCGGGCTTGCTGTGGGTTGGCGGCTCGTCGAAAGCTAGACTCCCGCCATGTTGTCCTTTCCTGATATCTGGCGCCGGGCTGCTCTGCGCAACGCCATGGGTTTAACTGTCATCGTGACCGCCATGGCCTTGCCTGTCATGTCAGCAGGCGCACAGCCCGCCCCCTCTGCGCCCAGTAGTCCGCTGCCCTCAGAAGTCGAAGCAGCCCTGGCCCGCGCCAGGCTGCCGCGGGATGCCCTGTCGGTGGTGGTGGTGGATGCCCAAGGCGGGCGCACCCCCGTACGCCTGGCCCACCGGGCGCAGGTGCCCGTCAATCCGGCGTCGGTGATGAAGTTGGTAACCACTTATGCCGCACTGGAGCAACTGGGCCCTGCCTACGTGTGGAATACCCCGGTGTACGTGCAGGGCTCGGTGCAGGAAGGCAGCTTGCGGGGCAATGTGTTCATTCAGGGCCAGGGCGACCCCAAGCTGGTCATGGAGCGCCTGTGGTTGATGATGCGGCGCCTGCAAGGCCAGGGCATTCAGGTCATCGTGGGCGACATCGTGCTCGACCGCACGGCCTTCGATGTACCCGACCACGATCCGGCCCGTTTTGACGGTGAGCCCTTGCGGCCCTACAACGCCGCGCCCGATGCTTTGCTGCTGAACTACAAATCGTCGGTGATGACCTTTGTGCCCGACGTGTCGGCAGGCCTGGCCCGCATCCAGTACGACCCGCCTTTGGCGGGCGTGCAGCGCCAGGCCACCGTGGCGCTGGCGGCGGCAGGCACCGAGTGTGGTGACTGGCGCGGGGCCTTGCGGGCAGAGCTTGTCGATCCGGTCAAGGTCAGCTTTCAGGGCGTGTACCCCGCAGCCTGTGGCGAGCGGGTGTGGCCCGTGGCGGCGCCCGACCCGCGCGGCTTTGCGGCGCGCGCCGTGGAGGGCATGTGGCGCGAGCTGGGCGGCAAGCTCACGGGCAGTGTGCGCGAGGGCAAGGTGCCTGCGGGGCTCAAGCCTGCATTTGTGGTCACTTCGCCTGCGCTGGCCGAGGTGGTGCGCGACGTGAACAAATACAGCAACAACGTGATGGCGCAGCACGTGTTTCTGACCCTGGCGCTGCAAAAGAACGGCGTCGCCACCTTCGACGGCGCGCGTGAAGCCCTTCGCCAGTGGTGGCAGGTGCGCATGGGTGACGCGGAGCTGCCGCTGGCCGACAACGGCGCGGGGCTGAGCCGCGACGCCCGCATCACGGCGCAGGCGCTGGCCCGCATGCTGCAGGTGGCCTGGGTGTCGCCGGTGATGCCGGAGCTGGTGGCTTCGCTGCCCATCTCGGGAGTCGATGGCACCCTGCGCCGCAGCCAGAGCCGCGCAGGCACCGCCCACCTCAAAACGGGCAGTCTGCGCGATGTGATGGCGGTGGCTGGTTATGTGCACGCCGCCAGCGGGCGCCGGTATGTGCTGGTGGCCGTGGTCAACCATGCCAACGCGGGGGGCGCCCGCCCTGTTCTGGATGCCCTCACCGACTGGACCGCCCGCGACCAGTGAATAATCACCGGCGCGCTGCTGTGCCAGCGCTGCACTTTGAACAGGCTCTTGGCCCGTCCTTCCATGCCATCCTCTGAACTCATTGGCTACCTGGCCGCTGCCCTCACCACCTGCAGCTTTGTCCCCCAGGCGCTGCACACCTTCCGCACGCGGGACGTGAGTGGCATCTCGCTGGGCATGTACAGCGTGTTCACCGCGGGCATTGCACTGTGGTTGGTGTACGGGCTGGCGCTGGCGGCGTGGCCCATCGTGGCGGCCAACGCCATCACCTTGGTGTTGGCCAGCGCCATCCTGGGGATGAAGCTGATGTATGGAGCGCGTGGCCCTCGCTGACGGCTGAGCCGTTGTGGGCTGGGATGTTTGGGGGCTGGCGGGCGTCGAGCCTGTCGCCTAGGCGTCTGTCACGCGGTGTCGCCCGCGTTATCCCCAATGGATGTTGCAGTGCAGGTGCGCGCACGATGCGTCGTTCTTCACTGACCGAGGGTTCCATCCATGACGTATTTCCGCCTTACCTGTGTCGCCGCCGCTGCGGTCCTGCTTGTCGCCTGCGGTGGCTCTGACGACCCCGCGCGCGGGGCGTTGATCGACCCGCCAGCCACGCTGACCACCTTGACCGCGGCCCAGATCGACGCGGGCACCGCTGCCAGTGGCCTGCAGGCCATCAGCGGCAAGGCCAAATGTGATGTAAAGGTGGTGGCGCTGAACTACGCCACCGCAGGCGCCAAAAGCGGCGAAAGCACCAACGCCTCGGGCGTGATGCTGGTGCCCGCAGGCAGTTGCACCACCGCTGCACCCCTGGTGGCCTACGCCAAGGGCACCGACGTGCAAAAGCCGCGCACCCTGGCCAACCCGCAAGACAGCGAGACCTTCTTGCTGGCCGCCATGTATGCAGCCCAAGGGTATGCCGTGGTGGCCACCGACTACCTGGGTTTTGCCAAGTCGGGCTACAGCTACCACCCCTACCTGCATGCCGACTCGGAAGCCACCTCGGTCATCGACTCGGTGCGCGCAGCCCGCAATGCGGCGGGCACCGTGGGCGCCAACCTGTCGGGCAAGGTCATGTTCACCGGCTACTCGCAGGGCGGGCACTCGTCGATGGCGGCGCATCGCTCGGCTGAGCGCGACTACGGCACTGAATTCAATGTGGTGGCGGGCGCCCACCTGGCCGGCCCTTACAACCTGTCGGGTTCGCTGCGCATTCCTGACGCGATTGCCGGTGTGCAGTTCTTCGTGCCCTACCTGGTGACTGCGTGGCAGAAGGTATACGGCGATGTTTACAGCGACGTGAAGACGGTGTTCAAGGCGCCTTACTCCGGCTACATCGAGAACCTGCTGCCCAACCCGACGCTGAACTACACGACGTTGGTCACCTCCGGCATGTTGCCCGGCGGCACGCCCAACCAGGCGCGTGATGCGGTCTTCCAGCCAGACTTCATCACGGGCTCGCAGACCAGCACCACCCACCCCCTGTTCCTTGCCGCCAAAAAGAACGATCTTCTGGGCTGGAGCCCCAAGGCGCGCACGCTGCTGTGCGGCGGCGCGGGGGACCCTACGGTGCCGCCAGCCATCCACCAGGTGGTGATGAAGGCCGACTTTGACAGCCGGGGCCTGACCAACGTGACATCGGTGGACGTGGACGCAGCCATCCAGGCCACCTTCGGCACGGGCGGCAAAGCCCCGACCGACCCCATCTCGCCCGCGTTTGCGGCCTACTACGGCAGCTACCACGGTACGTATGAGCCACCGTTCTGCCATGCGCAGGCCCGTGCCGTGTTCGAAACCGTCAAGTAAGCGAAGCGCGTCTGCCCTGCCTGTGCAGGGCGGGCGCACAGCAAAAAGCCGACCCTGGGGTCGGCTTTTTCTTTGAGCGTTATTGCTTTGTGTGTGTCTTGGCGGCGCGCTCCACGCGCGCCGTCACACCACGGCGGATGGTTTACCAGCGTGCCTTCAGGCGGTCATGGGCGTAGGTCCCGAACTGGCGCTGCGCCGACGGAGTGAGGTAGACCAAATCGGCGAAAACATACGAAGCCTGATTGGCACCCGACAGCAGGGTCGAGGTGTTGCACAGGGCCGAGTTGACCTGGCCCGCGCCAATGCCGATGCCGTTGGTGGCGTCCACCGATGTGCACACGGCGGTTGTTGAGTTGTTGAAGCCGTAGTTGGCGGGTATGTCGGCGTACAGGTTCACGTAGTAGGCCAGGTCCACGTACAACACGTTGGCGCCCAGGTCCACAATGCCCACGAGCAAGCCGTCGTTGAAGCGGCTGCTGGCATCTGCCAGCAGGGCTTCACGGCCGATGGTCTTGGCCCAGGGGGTCTTGCTCAGGTTGTAGGTGCCGGCCACCACCACGTACTTGGCGCCGGCCGTCACCAGGCGTCGCACCTGTGCGGCCATGTCTTCACCAGCCTTGCGGGAGGCGGCCACCATGGCGGCTTCGGTCTGCGTTCCTGCGTTGACGGCGGCCATGCCGGCGATCACATCGCTGATGCCGCCACTCAAGATCACCACATCGTTGGCGCCAAAGCTGCCGCTGGCCAGAAAGGTATCGATCTGCTCGGTGATGGTGGGGGTGCTGGCGTTGCCTGCCGCGTCGGGCTTGGCGGCCACACGGGCATTGCCGACTGCGTAGCTCTTGCCGCCCGTTGCCGCTGGTGTCAGGGACTTGCCATAGTTGGCCGCTACCTGCAGGGTCCAGTTGCTCACGCTGCCGTCGTTGACGGTGTAGAGCGAGCCTTTTTGCCCCACGTCGCTGTTGGCATCGCCAAACGCGATAAAGCGCTCAGGGGTGATGGCTGATTCGGTGGTGCTTGAACCACAGGCCGCAAGCAACGCGGCCGACGCACATGCGGCGACCAGTACGGTGCGGCGCATCCAATTTGCTGCCATGTATTTCTCCAGAAAAGTGGGGGGTAGTTTAGCGGTGCAACGTCAACGCATGTAAAGCCGCCTTGCGCGGGCGGGATCAGGCGGCGGATGCACGTTGCAGTCGGTCGCGCACGCCTTCCCAGTCGGGACTGGCGGGCGGGGTTTCGATCCAGATCAGTTTCGCGCCCACATCGTCAAAGCCGCGCAGCACCGCAAACAGCTGCTGCGCAGTGGCGGCGGCGTCGTCGGGCATGCGGCGCATCACGAGCTTGGAGGATTGGGTGCGCAGCACGGCGCGCGCGTAGACCGCGATGTGGGCGGCTTCCGCGCCCAGCAGGTCCAGGCCGGTTTGCAGGGCCTTGGCGTCCATCAGCCGGACTTTGGCATGGGGCGCGTAGTGGGCTTCGAGCGTGCCCGAGGCGCGGGGTGTGAGCGCGGGCAGGTCTTCCTGGGACAAGGGCGCCGTGCCGCAGACCGCCCGAATCTGCTCGCGCGTGATGGCGCCGGGCCGCAGCAGCACGGGTACGCCGCGGGTGCAATCCACAATGGTCGATTCAATGCCTACAGCGCAGGGCCCGCCGTCCAGCACCAGCAGGTCGGCGCCCAGCTCGTCCTGCACATGCTGGGCGGTGGTGGGGCTCACGCGGCCAAAGCGGTTGGCACTGGGCGCGGCCACGCCCCACACGGGTGGGCCGCCCTGGGCCTCCCCCTCGCCGGGCGCCGCACAGGCCAACAACAGCGCATGCGCCACGGGGTGCGCGGGGCATCGCAGGCCCACGCTGTTTTGGCCGCCGGTGGCAGCAGCGGCGACACCCGGCAGGCGCGGCAGGATGAGGGTGAGCGGGCCGGGCCAGAAGGCGTCGACCAGCTTTTGCGCAAATTCGGGCACCTCGCTGGCAAAGTGCGCAATGCCGTCGGCGTTGGCCACGTGCACGATCAGCGGGTGGTCGCTGGGGCGCCCCTTGGCGGCAAAAATCTGCGCCACGGCGGCATCGCTGCTGGCGTCGGCGGCCAGACCGTACACGGTTTCGGTGGGCAGGCCCAGCAGGGCGCCGCTGCGCACAGCCCGCGCTGCAGTGGCGATGGAGTCGGGCAGGGTGCCGTCAAGAATCATGGGTTGGAACGCTGTCTTCAGAACGGCGCAATGCCCAGCAGCGCAGCGGCTTGCAGGGCGGTGGCGCGGGCGGCCTGGGCGGTGGCGGCGGTGATGTTGAGGTGGCCCATCTTGCGGCCCCGCTTGGCTTCGCGTTTGCCGTACAGGTGCAGGTGCGTGCCGGGCAAGGCCAGCACCTCGGCCCAGGGGGGCGTCTGCTCGGCATCGCCATGGGCAAACCACAAATCACCCAGCAGGTTGAGCATGACGGCCGGGCTGTGCTGGCGCGGCTGCGTCAGCGGCAGGCCCGCCATGGTGCGCACCTGCAGTTCAAACTGCGACACATCGCAGGCGTTCTGGCTGTAGTGGCCGCTGTTGTGGGGGCGGGGGGCGATCTCGTTGACGACCAGGCTGCCGTCCTGCAGCACGAAGAACTCCACGCACAACACGCCCACGTACTGCAGGCCATTTGCTATCGAAATCGCAGCTGCTACCGCTTGCTGTATAAGCGCTGGAGGCAGATTTTGCTCAAAAACTTCGGTCACGGCCAGGATGCCGTCGCGGTGGAGGTTGCGCTGCACGGGCAGGTGCACGGTGGCGCCGCCAGCGCCCCGCGCCACGATCACCGAACATTCCAGCGCCAGCGGCAGCATCTTCTCCAGCACGCAGGGCACGTTGCCGACCGAAGCCCAGGCAGCGGCCAGTTCGGCGGCTGTCTTCACGCGGACCTGGCCCTTGCCGTCATAGCCCATGCGGGCCGTTTTCAAAATCCCAGGCAAGAGATCAGTGGATACGGCCGCCAGCTGCTCGGCCGTTTCGATCACTGCATACGGTGCGCAGGGCACTCCGCAGGCCACAAAGTGGGCCTTCTCTCGCGCACGGTCCTGCGCCACCGACACGGCGCTGGCTGCGGGCGATACCGGGCGCAGAGCGGCCAGCGTGGCGAGCGCGGCAGCGGGCACGTTCTCGAACTCGGTCGTCACCGCATCCGACAGGCGGGCCAGTTCGGCCAAGCCCTGCGGGTCTTCATAACCTGTCTGGATGTGGTGATGGCTCACCAGCCCGGCGGGGCTGGTCGGGTCGGCGTCGAGCACCGCGGTGAAGTAACCCATGGCCTGCGCCTGGTGCACAAACATGCGGCCCAGCTGGCCGCCGCCCAGCACGCCTAGCGTGGCGCCGGGGAGAAGGGGCTGATTGGTGAAATTTTTCATCGCCGGGCCGCCCCAAGATGAAAAAGCGGCCCCCTCGGGGGGCAGCGACCCGCGCAGCGGTGGAGCGTGGGGGTCTTGTTCATGGGGGCGGCAAGGTCATGTTGCGCGCCACCTCGGTCTGCTCGGCGCGGAATGCTTCGAGCCGCTGGCGCAGTTCGGGGCTTTCATTGGCCAGCAGCGCCACGGCAAACAGGGCCGCGTTGGCGGCGCCCGCTGTGCCGATGGCAAACGTGGCCACAGGAATGCCCTTGGGCATTTGCACGATGGAGTGCAGCGAGTCCACGCCCTGCAGGTGGCGGCTGGCCACGGGCACGCCCAGCACGGGCACCGTCGTCTTGGCGGCGATCATGCCGGGCAGATGGGCGGCTCCCCCGGCCCCGGCGATGATGGCCTTGAGGCCCCGGTCCGCAGCGGCCTCGGCGTAGGCAAACATGTCGTCGGGCATGCGGTGGGCCGACACGACGCGGGCCTCGTGGGCGATGCCGAACTGCTCAAGAATTTGCACTGCATGCTGCATGGTGTCCCAGTCGCTGCTGGAACCCATGACCACGCCGATCTGGATGGGTTTCATGGTGTTGGGGTGTCAGGTGGCGGGTTGAACCGAGATTGTTCATTAGGCGGCACTTCGTGCCTACGCAGTGTCTGGCGGTCGATTTGCGGCCATTTTGGCCCCTGCCTCGTCACCGATAGCGGGGCTCTCGGCTCCTCACCAGTGACCAAACTCCCTCGCAACTCGCCTCGCCAACCACCTGCGTCCTAATGAACAATCTCGGTTTAACCCGCCTGCACCGCTGTAGGTAGAACCCGCGATTTTACTTTTTGCGCCCCCCTTCTCGGCACCCGGACATTTCGATGGGCCAAAATAGCGCGAACAAGCACCATCGGCCCCGGGCCCACCACCATGATTGATGTCACCGTAGAGAACTTTGAAACCGAGGTGGTTGCCGCCTCGATGAATGTCCCCGTGCTGGTGGACTTCTGGGCGCCGTGGTGTGGCCCCTGCAAGTCGCTGGGGCCGGTGCTCGAAAAGCTGGAGACCGCCTACGACGGCCGTTTCAAGCTGGTCAAGATCGATTCGGACCAGGAGCAGCAGCTGGCGGGCATGTTCGGTATTCGCAGCATTCCCACCTGCGTGTTGCTCATGAACGGCCAGCCCGTGGACGGCTTCATGGGTGCGCTGCCCGAAGGCCAGGTGCGAGAGTTTCTCGACAAACATGTGCCCACCGCTGACGAGGTCGTGGCCGAAGCCGAGGAAGAAGAAGCACTCGAAGCCCTGGCCGAAGGCGACACCGGCACCGCACTCGAAAAGCTGCAACACGCCGTGGTCACCGACCCGTCCAACGACGACGTGCGTTTTGACTACGTCAAGCTCCTGCTGCAGCTGCGCCGTGAAGACGACGCCAAAGTGGCTTTTGCCCCGGTGATCGCCAAGGCCGCCGCCTCGCGCAAGCTGGGCGCCCTGAAGGTGTGGATGGATGCTCTTGATTTTGTAGCTACTAGCGCTTATGGAGAAAGCGCTGGAGCCGATTTCGACTCAAAAATTGCCGCCAACAAGCGCGACTTTGACACCCGCTACGCCCGCGCACGCTGGCTCATGGCGGGCCAGCGCTGGACGGACGCCATGGACGAGCTGCTCGAAATCCTCATGCGCGACAAGGCCTGGGGCGAAGAGCTGGCGCGCAAGACCTACGTGTCCATCCTTGAAATCATCGAGCCACCCAAGGTCAAGGTGGCTGACGGCCAGATCCCGCCCGATGACCCGGTGGTGGCCACTTACCGCCGCCGCCTGTCGAGCGTGGTGCTGAGCTGACCATTCTGAGCATCCGGGAGTTTTCCTTCGCACAGGCTGTGAAAAACTCCGGTGAATGGGTGGGCCGACCCCTGGCGCAATGCGTGCCGCAGTGACGGTCTTTCGCACCAGGGCCCGGTATGTCGGCGCAGGGCTGCTGTGCCTGTGCCTTTGGGTGGCAGGGTGCGCCACCCGACCGCCCGAGCCCGACGCCGTGGTCACCGGCGTTGCTTTGACCCGTGAACGCGTCGTCTTGCCGCCCGAGGCGGTGTTCGAGGCCACCTTGCTGGACGTGACCAACCCCGACGTGCCGCCGGTGGTGCTGGGTCGCCAACGGCGCGAACCCGCGGGCCAGCCGCCATTTGCGATCCACATTCCCTATCCGTCGTCGCGGTTTGTGCACAAGGGCCGGTATGAGGTGCGGGCCACCATTTCGCTGGAAGGGCGCGTGTTGTGGACCACGGACCTGCGCAACCCGGTTCCCCAGGATTCGGCCTACCGCCACGTGAGCATCCAGCTATTGCGCCTGCTGCCCCAGCTGGCCCGGGTGGATGCGGGCGTGCCGCTGGCACTGACACACTGGCGGCTGACCGAGATCGACGGCGAAACCGTGCCCCGGCCTGCCGAGGGTGCGCCGGGGCCACACCTGGTGCTGCAAACCGACGAGCCCCGCGCCACCGGGTCGGGCGGGTGCAACCGGTTTTTGGCCGACTATGAAGTGCAGGGAGGGCGGCTGCGCTTTGGGCGCGTGGTGTCCAACATCGCGCTGTGCCTGGATTCCAGCGGCGTGGAAGAGCGTTTCTTCAGCGCCCTGGCCCTGGTCGAGAGTTTTCGGCAGCAGGGCCTGCAACTGCTGCTGCGCGATGCAGACGGAAAACCCCTGCTGCGGTTCGAGGCCACCGAAACGCCGCTGAGCTGACCGCAGGCATTGCTGCGGGCCTTATTTACTGCGACGTCAGTCGCTCCAGCGCCTCGCGGTATTTGGCCGCGGTTTTTTCAATCACGGCCTGCGGCAGGCGGGGTGAGGGCGGGGTCTTGTCCCAGGGCTTGCCGTTGACCTGGGCCTGCTCCAGCCAGTCGCGCACAAACTGCTTGTCGTAGCTGGGCGGGTTTTGACCCGCCGCCAAGGCCGCTTCATAGCCTTCCACGGGCCAGTAGCGCGAGCTGTCGGGCGTGAGCACTTCGTCCATCAGCACCAGCGTGCCATCGGGCGCCAGGCCAAACTCGAACTTCGTGTCGGCAATGATCATGCCTTTGGTCAATGCAATCTCGGCAGCCGCCTTGTAGATGGCAATGCTCAGATCCCGGATCTGGGCCGCCAGCTCGGGGCCGACGATGGCCACGGTTTGCTCGAACGTGATGTTTTCGTCATGCTCGCCCGCAGCAGCCTTGGCGGCGGGGGTGTAGATGGGCTCGGGCAGCTTGGCGGCATTGGTCAGCCCGGCAGGCAGGGGGACACCACACACCGATTGGGAGTCCTGGTATTCCTTCCAGCCACTGCCTGCCAGATAGCCGCGCACCACGGCCTCCACCGGAATGGGTTTGAGGCGCTGCACCAGCATCGACCGGCCACGGATCTGGGGGGCTTCCTCTGGGCTGACCACGCTTTCAGGTGCATCGCCCGTCAGGTGGTTGGGGCAGATGTGGCCGAGTTTGTCGAACCAGAACAGCGCCATCTGCGTCAGCAGTTCGCCTTTGCCGGGAATCGGCTCGCCCATGATCACGTCGAACGCCGACAGGCGGTCGCTGGCCACCATCAGGATGCGGTCGTCGCCCACGGCGTAGTTGTCGCGCACCTTGCCGCGTGCCAGCAGGGGCAGCGAGTTCAGGGCAGAGGTATGCAGGGCGATGGAGCTGGGCTGGGTCATGGTGTCGGTATGGGCGGTCAGTACCCGCTGCAGGCAGGCCGGAAAACGTGGAGCGGAGTCGCGGAAACGGTCATCCCGCGCAACCGGTGGATTTTACGCGCCGGGCCAGGAACCCGTGCCCCGGGTGGGGCTGCCGGTCGAAGTCTCCTGGAAGTCGGGGCGCCGTGGCGCAATACAACCCACGCCCCCGGCCGCCCTGCGCGCTCGCCCGCATTGCGGCACACTGTGCGGCCCCGCATCCGACATGGCCGCCTCTGGCGCTCTCCTTTGCCCTCCAACTCCACTCTCACCCCGCGCCGCGAACTCTGGCTGCTGTTCACGCTGGCAGGCATTCAGTTCACGCACATCCTCGACTTCATGATCATGATGCCGCTCGGGCCTCGGTTCACGCAGTTGTTTTCCATCAGCGATGCGCAGTTTGGCCTGCTGGTGTCGGCGTACACGCTGTCGGCCGGGGTGTCGGGCTTGCTGGCCTCTACCTACATTGATCGTTTTGGGCGCAAACGCCTGTTGCTGGTGTTGTATGTCCTGTTTGGCTTGGCCACGCTGGCGTGCGGCATCGCGCCGACCTACGGGGCGCTGATGGTGGCGCGCGTTCTGGCCGGGGCGTTTGGCGGTGTGTTGTCCGCTTTGTCGCAAACCATCGTGGCCGATGTGGTGCCGTTTGAGCGGCGCGGGCGTGCCATGGGCATCGTGATGACATCTTTCTCGGTGTCCACCGTCGCCGGGGTGCCGCTGGGCCTGATTCTGGCGGAGCATGGCGGGTGGAACATGCCCTTCATTGCCATCGCCGCCATGGTGGGGGTGTTGGCCATTCTGGCGGCACGCACCATGCCCGTGATGACCGCGCATGTCCACGCCGCCCACGGCCGAACCGCGCTGGGCGGCATCGGGCAGGTGCTGGCAGACCCGAACCACCGCTGGGCGTTCTTGTTCTCTGCGCTGCTCATGTTTACGGGTTTTACGGTGATCCCCTACATCACCATCTACATGCAGACCAATGCTGGCGTCCGAGCGGACCAGATCCCGCTGGCCTACTTGTGCGGGGGCGTTGCCACCCTGTTCACCGCCCGCCTGTTCGGCCGGTTGACAGACCGGCGCGGCAAGGTGCCCACGTTTCGCTGGCTAGCGCTGGCGGCTGCGCCCTGTCTGCTGGCCATCACGCTGGTGCAGGGGATGCCGCTGTGGGGCGTGCTGGTGGTGTCCACGCTGATGTTTGCTTTTGTGAGCGGGCGGATGATTCCCGGCATGGCCATCGTGGCCTCGGCCGCGCAGGCGCCGTTGCGCGGCACGTTCATGACGCTCAACGCCTCGGTGCAGTCGGCCGCCATGGGCGTGGCCTCTCTGGTGGGCGGGATGTTGATCAGCCGCGATGCGCAGGGGCTGGTGCAGAACTACTGGATGTCAGCGGTGGTGGGTATTACCGCCAGCCTGCTCTCGATCGCGGTGGTGGGCCGGTTGCACCTGCATGGCGCCACGGCTACCTCGAAGTGACGCTCTTCTGATGCACAGCCGCGGGACTGTCTGTACCGCGGGGCGCTGTGCGGCAACTCAGGCATTGTGCGCGCATTTGGGGGGCTTGGCACCTTGCCGGACATAACCCAGCGGGCTGGGTCGGTATGGGATTGCTTTTCGGTGGGGGCAGGGGCATAGTGAACTCACGTCGATGGATGCATGCAAGTTCGCCGCGCCGCTCCTCTGATCCAGGGCGGCCTTTCTTCCACAGAGAGCCATAGGAGACTTATTTATGAACTTGACGATCAGCGGTCACCACCTCGAAGTTACCCCTGCCTTGCGCAACTACGTCACCAGCAAGCTGGACCGGATCACCCGCCACTTTGACCAGGTTGTCGATGTCAAAGTGCTGCTGACAGTAGAGAAGCAAAAGGAGAAGGAGAAGAGGCAACGAGCGGAATGCAATATCCACGTCAAGGGCAGTGACCTGTTTGCCGAAAGCTCACACGCTGATCTGTACGCCGCTGTCGACGACCTCGTCGACAAAATGGACCGCCAGGTGGTGCGCCACAAGGATCGTATTCAGGACCACCACCACGAAGCCGCCAAGCGCGAGATGCACGCCTGATGCGCCATCCCTGAGCCTGGCACAGCAGCCGCCCACTTGGGCGGTTTTTTTGTTGCCCCCAGTGCGCTGTGCTCAGGGTTTTCGCCAACATGTGCATAATTGTTACCCTTGACCATGAACCGACTTGCCTCCATCCTGCCTCCCGCTCAAGTGCTAGTGAGCCTGGACGCCACCAGTAAGAAGCGTGCTTTTGAAGAGGCGGGTCTGCTTTTCGAGAGCCAGCACGGCCTCTCGCGAGCGCTCATCACTGACAGCCTCTTTGCGCGTGAGCGCCTCGGTTCCACAGGTCTGGGTCATGGTGTGGCCATTCCGCATGGGCGCATCAAGGGCCTCAAGGCGCCCATGGCTGCCGTGTTTCAGCTGCTCAACCCCATCGGGTTTGATGCACCCGACGAGTTGCCGGTGGGCCTGCTGATCTTTTTGCTGGTGCCCGAGGCGGCAACCCAAAAACACCTCGAAATCTTGTCCGAGATTGCCGAGCTGTTGAGCGACTCGGTATTGCGTGAGAACCTCAAGGCCTGCACCGATGCCACTGCGCTGCACGGCATGATTGCCAGCTGGCAGTCGACGCAAACGGCTTAGTCCTTTCTCTGCTTCGCATTCGCCGTTAGCCACCGCCGTGAAGCCCAACGTTGTCAGTGCCGATGTCCTCTTTGAAGAGTTTCGCGGCCTTCTGAAGTGGGAGTGGGTGGCGGGCCTCGGAGCCTCTGAGCGACGATTTGACGAAGTGGCCGTGCGCTCAGCGCGCTCTGGTGCGGACTTGGTCGGCTACCTCAACTACATCCATCCCTACCGCGTCCAGATTCTGGGCGAGCGAGAAATTGCGTACCTGAGCAGCGCCTCCCCGGACGATTGCAAGCGGCGCATCGCCCGCATCGTGACGCTGGAGCCGCCCGTGCTGGTACTGGCCGACAGCCAAGTGGCGCCAGACGCGCTGGTGTCGATGTGCGAACGGGCGCAGATCCCGATGTTCTCCACCCACGAGTCGTCGGCGTTTGTCATTGACGTGCTGCGTGCCTACCTGTCCAAGCATTTTGCCGACCGCACCACGATGCACGGTGTGTTCATGGACATTCTGGGTCTGGGCGTAGTGATCACGGGCGAGTCCGGTCTTGGCAAAAGCGAGCTGGGTCTGGAGTTGATCTCGCGCGGCAACGGCCTGGTGGCCGACGATGCGGTGGACCTGTTTCGCATCAACCAGACGACCATCGAAGGCAAGTGCCCCGAGCTGCTGCAGAACCTGCTGGAGGTGCGCGGCATCGGCTTGCTGGACATCCGTGCCATCTTTGGAGAAACGGCGGTGCGCCGCAAGATGCGGCTCAAGCTCATCGTGCACCTGGTGCGCAAGGAAACGCTGGAGCGCGACTACGAGCGCCTGCCTTATGAGCCCCTCACGCAGGATGTGCTGGGTGTGCCCGTGCTCAAGGTTGTGATCCAGGTGGTGGCCGGCCGCAATATTGCCGTGCTGGTCGAGGCTGCCGTGCGCAACACCATCTTGCAACTGCGCGGAATTGATACCTACCAGGAATTTGTGGAGCGGCACCGCCGCGCCATGGAGCATGACACAGGCAGCTAATCTGCTTCGTATTTGATAGCTACTAGCGCTTGTTTGATAAGCGCGAACACCGGTTTTTACCCAATTCCGCCAAAACTGGCGCGCCCCAAAACCAGTGCACCCGTGGAACCGGCTTCGCCGGGCCACCGGGTGTGTCCCCCTCCGGGGGATGGCGCGAAGCGCCTCAGGGGGGGCCTATTTATTTGCGCAGCTGGCGCACTGGCCATACAAGGCCATGGTGTGGTCTTGTACCACCCAGCCTTTGGCCTTGGCCACGATCTGCTGGCGCTTTTCGATCTCAGGGTCGTAAAACTCTTCCACCTTGCCACACGACGTGCAGATGAAGTGATCGTGGTGCTGGCCTTCGTTCAGCTCGTAAACCGCTTTGCCGCTCTCGAAGTTGCTGCGGATCAGAATGCCGGCCTGCTCGAACTGCGTGAGCACGCGGTACACCGTGGCCAGGCCGATGTCTGAGCGCTCTTCCAGCAGCACGCGGAACACGTCTTCTGCCGTCATGTGGCGCTGGGCGCCCTTCTGGAAGATTTCCAGAATTTTGAGGCGGGGTAGCGTGGCCTTGAGTCCCGTGCTTTTGAGTTCGTCGATATTGGTCATGGCATGCTCTTTCGGGTACGGGCCTCCTCCTTGGGGTCGCAAGGTCAGCCGCTACAATGGGGCGATCATATCCTCAGCCCTTTTACTCATGCACGTCAAAGCCCGTTGCAGCGCCCGTCTGGGCCTGGTCCTGTCGATCGGTGCCAGCTTGGTTGCCCTGGCTGGTTGCAGCAGCTTCGATGGCGCCAGTAACCGCCTTGCCAACCTGGTCACGCCCTACAAGGTGGATGTGGTGCAAGGCAATTTTGTGTCGCGCGAACAAGTTGAAGCCCTGCAACCCGGCATGAGTCGCCAGCAGGTGCGTGAAATCCTGGGCACCCCGCTGGTGACCAGCGTGTTTCATGCAGACCGCTGGGAATACGTGTTCACCATCAAACGTCCCGGCGAAGAAATCCAGACCCGCAAATTGACCGTGTACTTCACCGGTGATGTGCTGCAGCGGTCGGAAGGCGACGAAATGCCCACCGAAACCGAGTTTGTGGCCACCCTCGGCTCGCGTGGCAGCAAAGGCAAGGTGCCGGTGCTGGAGGCGACGCCAGAGCAACTCGCCAAGTACCCCGCTTCGCAACGCCCGCCCACGGCTCCAACGGCAGCGCCGCTGGAACCCGCCTCCATCAGTTACCCGCCGCTCGAAGCGCCAGCGCGCTGACGTGAGCGGCACGGCGGCGCACGGTTCTGGCCTGCCCGCTGCCCCTTGAACGTACAGGACTCTCATGACTGGGACATCTTTGCCTGCAGCGACCGCTGCAACTCCCTGCCGTGTCGCCGTTGCCGGAGCTTCGGGCCGCATGGGCCGCATGCTCATCGAGGCCCTCCGTGCCAGCGACGACTGCGTGTTGGCCGGGGCGCTCGACGTCGCCGCCAGCCCCGCCATTGGCTCGGACGCCACGGCTTTCCTGGGCCATGCCAGCGGCGTTGCCATCACGGCAGACCTTTCCACGGGGTTGAAGAACGCCGACGTGCTGATTGATTTCACCCGCCCCGAAGGCACCTTGGCCCATCTGGCCGTCTGTAGCCAGCTGGGGGTGAAAGCGGTGATCGGCACGACGGGATTTTCGGATACGCAAAAGGCCGAAATCGCAGCGTTTGCCGAGCGCACCGCCATCGTCATGGCGCCCAACATGAGCGTGGGCGTGAACGTCACGCTCAAGCTGCTGCAGATGGCCGCAAAAGCCATGGCCACCGGCTACGACATCGAAATCATCGAGGCGCACCACCGCCACAAGGTGGACGCGCCCTCCGGCACCGCACTCAAAATGGGTGAAGTGATTGCCGACGCCATGGGCCGCGATCTCAAGGAATGCGCCGTGTACGCCCGCGACGGCGTCACGGGAGAGCGCGATCCATCGAGCATCGGTTTTGCCACCATCCGCGGTGGCGACATCGTGGGCGACCACACGGTGCTGTTTGCGGGCATTGGCGAGCGCATCGAGATCACGCACAAGTCCTCCAGCCGCGCTACTTATGCACAGGGCAGCCTGCGGGCGGTGCGGTTCCTCACCGGGCACAAAACGGGCATGTTCGACATGTTCGACGTGCTCGGTCTGAACAACAGCAACTAGGCCGACGGCACTCCATGGACGCTCTCCACTGGTGGCGCCAGGGCGATGCGGTGACGCAGGGCGCGGCCCTCGTTCTGTTGGCCATGTCTGTCGCCAGTTGGGTGGTCATCGTTTGGAAACTGCGGCTGATGCGCCAGGCCAGCGCTGACGTGACCCGCTGCACAGCCGCGTTCTGGCAGGCACCTTCCATCGACGTTGCGGCGCAGCGTTTGCAGTCATTTGACCGCTCAGCGCTTGTCCTGCCTCTGGTTGTTGCTGCAAATTCAATAGCAAACCACTCCGACTCCGCCAGCCAGGCCACGCTGGCCACCGCAGGCAGCCTGTC
Source organism: Acidovorax sp. (assembly GCF_046291265.1). Taxonomy (GTDB): domain Bacteria; phylum Pseudomonadota; class Gammaproteobacteria; order Burkholderiales; family Burkholderiaceae_C; genus Acidovorax. Next base: position 28,203 of record NZ_JBKBTV010000037.1, read on the forward strand.
GCAGCGGCTCACTCGCGTGTTGCGCGATGCCTTGCATCAGGTGCTCGGGCGCCTGCAGTTTGGCCAGGTGCTGCTGGCCACGGTGGGTTCCACGGCGCCGTTTGTGGGGCTGTTGGGCACCGTGTGGGGTATTTACCATGCGCTCACGGCCATGGCGGGGGCGGGGCAGATCACCATCGACCGCGTCTCCGGCCCCGTGGGCGAGGCGCTGGTGATGACCGCCGCCGGGCTGGCCGTGGCGATCCCGGCCGTGCTGGCCTACAACGTGTTTGGCCGCCTGATTGGCCGCATTGAGGCCGACCTGGAAGGGTTTGCGCGCGATCTGCGGGAACTGCTCATCGACACGGCGCAACCCGTCGATTCGAAGTCCTGAGCCCCAAAAGTTCGACCACCGCCATGGCCTTCGGAAGACTTGAGCGCACAACGGGGCCGCAGCCCATGAGCGACATCAATATGACGCCGCTCGTGGACGTGATGCTGGTGCTGGTGGTCATCTTCATCCTCACGGCGCCGTTGATGGCCAGCTCCATCCGGCTCGACCTGCCCGCCACCGAGGGCGCCACGCCCGGTGCCGCGCCGCAGTTCGTCACGCTGGTGGTCGATGCGACCGGCCAGGCCTTTCTCGACGATCAACCGCTGTCTCAGCCCGCCTTGGCCGAGCGCCTGCGCCGCATCGGTGCCGAGCGGCCAGACACTGAAGTGCAATTACGCGCCGACGCCGCCGTGCCGTATGGGCGTGTGGTCGAGGTCATGGGTGCGGCCCACCTGGCCGGGCTGCAGCGCATCGGTTTTGTGGCCGAACCCCAGGCGCCTGGTGCTCCCTCGGCTCCTGCCAAAGCACCCTGAGGCGTCTGTTTGACGCTGCCCGGAAGGCGCTCGTCCCGCTGGTGAGCCGGTTAACGGGCATGACAGCCTAAAATCGCCCCAGCGCGGCCCCGCGGCTGCCCACTTCTCTCACCCCCGAGCCCTCATGCAAGACAAATACTCTCCCCAAGACGTCGAGCGCGCCGCGCACGACCACTGGACCGCCACCGACGCCTACCGCGTGACGGAAGACAACAACAAGAAGAAGTTCTACGCCTGCTCGATGCTGCCGTACCCCAGCGGCAAGCTGCACATGGGCCATGTGCGCAACTACACCATCAACGACATGCTCACGCGCTACCTGCGCATGAACGGCCACAACGTCTTGATGCCCATGGGCTGGGATGCCTTTGGCCTGCCCGCCGAAAACGCAGCGCTCAAAAACGGCGTGCCGCCCGCCAAGTGGACGTACGAAAACATCGCGTACATGAAAAAGCAGATGCAGGCCATGGGCCTGGCCATCGACTGGAGTCGCGAAGTCGCCACTTGCGACCCCACCTACTACAAGTGGAACCAGTGGCTGTTCTTAAAGATGCTGGAAAAGGGCATCGCCTACCGCAAAACCCAGGTCGTGAACTGGGACCCGGTCGACCAGACCGTGCTGGCCAACGAGCAGGTGATCGACGGCAAGGGCTGGCGTACCGGCGCCACGGTCGAAAAACGCGAGATCCCCGGCTACTACCTCAAGATCACCGACTACGCCGAAGAGCTGCTCGACTTTGTGACCGGCGACAAGCTGCCCGGCTGGCCCGAGCGTGTGAAGCTGATGCAGGAAAACTGGATCGGCAAGTCTGAGGGCGTGCGCTTCGCCTTCACGCACGACATCAAAGGTGATGACGGCGCACTGATTGGCGACGGCAAGATGTATGTCTTCACCACGCGTGCCGACACCATCATGGGCGTGACGTTCTGCGCCGTGGCACCCGAGCACCCGCTGGCGGCGCACGCTGCCAAAACCCACCCCGCGCTCGCAGCCTTCATTGAAGAATGCAAGAGCGGCGGCACCACCGAGGCCGAGCTGGCCACGCAAGAGAAAAAGGGCATGCCCACGGGGCTGTTCGTCACCCACCCGCTGACCGACGAAAAGGTCGAGGTGTGGGTCGGCAACTACGTGTTGATGGGCTATGGCGACGGCGCCGTGATGGGTGTGCCCGCGCACGACGAGCGCGACTTTGCGTTCGCCCTCAAGTACAAGCTGGAGATCAAACAGGTCGTGCTGGTCGACGGCGAACACTTTGACTACCACCAGTGGAATGACTGGTACGGCGACAAGCAGCGCGGCGTCACCATCAACTCCGACAGCTTCAGCGGTCTCTCGTACAAGGAGGCCGTGGCCGCCGTGGCCCATGCCCTGCAGGCCAAGGGCCTGGGCGAGACAAAAACCACCTGGCGCCTGCGTGACTGGGGTGTCAGCCGCCAGCGCTACTGGGGCACGCCCATCCCCATCATCCATTGCGACGAACACGGCGCCGTGCCCGTGCCCGAAAAAGACCTGCCGGTGGTGCTGCCCACCGACTGCGTGCCCGATGGCTCGGGCAACCCGCTGCACAAGCACGAAGGCTTCCACGCCGGTGTGGTCTGCCCTGTCTGCGGCAAGGCCGCACGGCGCGAGACCGACACCATGGACACCTTCGTGGACAGCTCGTGGTACTTCATGCGGTATTGCGACCCGAAGAACACCGACGCCATGGTGGCCGACGGCACCGCCTATTGGATGCGCGACCAGACGCATGCCACCGGCGGCAGCGGCATGGACCAGTACATCGGTGGCATCGAACACGCCATCCTGCACTTGCTGTACGCGCGCTTCTGGACCAAGGTCATGCGCGACCTCGGCCTGGTCAAGGTCGATGAGCCTTTCACCAAGCTGCTCACCCAGGGCATGGTGCTCAACCACATCTACAGCCGCCGCACCGCCAAGGGCGGCAAGGACTACTTCTGGCCGCACGATGTGGAGCATGTGCTGGATGAAGGCGGCAAGATCATTGGCGCCAAGCTGAAGAATGAAGCCACCAGCGGTGATGGCCTGTTGCCCGTGGGCACGCCCATCGACTACGAGGGCGTGGGCACCATGTCCAAGTCCAAGAACAACGGCGTGGACCCGCAGGACCTGATCGAAAAATACGGCGCCGACACCGCCCGCCTGTACACCATGTTCACCGCCCCGCCCGAAGCCACGCTGGAGTGGAACGACGCGGCCGTGGAAGGCAGCTACCGCTTCCTGCGCCGTGTGTGGAACTTCGGCGTCAAGTTGTCTGCTATGGATATGGAAGCTGCAAGCGCAAGCGTGGCAAGCGCTAGCGCCCTGAAAGATGTGGAATTCAGCAAAGAGGCCAAGGCCCTGCGGCTGGAGATCCATACCGTGCTCAAGCAGGTGGACTATGACTACCAGCGCATGCAGTACAACACCGTGGTGTCGGGCGCGATGAAGATGATCAACGCACTGGAAGACTTCAAGGCCACCGACTCGGCCGGTGCCCAGGTGGCGCTGATCGAAGGCTTTGGCATCTTGCTGCGCTGCCTGTACCCCGCCACGCCCCATGTGGCGCACAGCCTGTGGAGCGGCCTGGGTTACAGCACGCAACTGGGCGAGCTGCTGGACGCGCCCTGGCCCCGGGTGGATGCCAGCGCGCTGGTGCAGGACGAGATCGAACTCATGCTGCAGGTCAATGGCAAGCTGCGCGGCTCCATCCACGTGCCCGCGCAGGCCGACAAGGCCGAGATCGAGCGTGTGGCGCTGGCCAGCGAAGCCTTCACCACCCAGGCCGCAGGCGCTCATCCGAAGCGCGTCATCGTGGTGCCCGGCCGCCTTGTGAACATTGTGGTGTAACGGTGATGAACAAGCGCACACTGCTCTCCCTCGCGCCGGTGGCCCTGCTGTCCGCCTGCGGTTTTCGGCTGCGGGGCGTGCCCGAGTTCGCCTTCAAGTCGGTCTACATCGCAGCGCCTACAGGCTCGCCGCTGGCGCGCGAGTTGCAGCGCACGCTGCAGGGCTCGGGCAGCCCGCTTCAGGTGCTGCGTGACGCCGCGTTGATGCCCACCGCAGAGGTCATCCTGGACTTGCTGCAGGAGCAGCAAGAGCGCGTGGTCGTCGGCCAGAACGCTTCGGGCCAGGTGCGTGAACTGCAGCTGCGGTTGCGCATCAAGTTCCGCCTGCGCACGCCCACCGGGGTGGAATGGATTCCCGAGACCGAACTGCTGCAGCAGCGCGACATCAGCTACAACGAAACCATCGCCCTGGCCAAAGAAGCCGAAGAGGCGCTGCTGTTTCGCAACATGCAGACCGACCTGGTGCAGCAGCTGATGCGCCGGTTGTCGCTGACGCGCGCGGCCAGCTAGCCGCGAAAATTTGAATGAAATAGGGCTCTAGCGCTTATTAGATAAGCGTTAATAGCTATCTATTTGATAGTAATCGCAGTGTGGGCCTGCCGCGGTGATACCGCCGCCCCCTGGCACTCTTACGCGGGGCGGATGCGCATCAACGTGCTTTTGCCAAACAGCGACTCCACCAGGTCCACCGCCAGCACCGCGGTGCTGTTGCGCACATCCAGCGCGGGGTTCAGCTCCATGATGTCCAGCGACGCCAGGCGGCCGCTGTCGGCAATCATTTCCATGCACAGCTGCGCCTCGCGGTAGGTGGGGCCGCCGGGCACAGTGGTGCCCACGCCGGGCGCGATGGCGGGGTCCAGAAAATCCACGTCGAAGCTCACGTGCAGGTGGGTGTTGGCGTCCACGCCCTCCAGCGCCTGTTGCATGGTCTGGCGCATGCCCACTTCGTCGATGTAGCGCATGTCGAAAACCTCCAGGCCTTGTTCGTGCACAAAGCGTTTTTCGCCCTCGTCGACGCTGCGGATGCCGATCTGGCGGATCTGGTTTGTTTGCAGCGCGGGGCCGCCGCCGGGCATGCGCGCCAGCAGCGTCAGCGCCTCGGGCCCAAAGCCGCACAGGCACGCCACGGGCATGCCGTGCACGTTGCCGCTGGGCGTGAGGTCGCTGGTGTTGAAGTCGGTGTGCGCATCCAGCCACAGCACGCGCAGCTTTTTGCCCGCCTCGGCGCAGTGGCGGGCCACCGCGCTGATGCTGCCCAGGCCCAGGCAGTGGTCGCCCCCCAGCAGGATGGGCAGGTGGCCCAGTTGCAGTTCGGCATACACGGCATCAAACACCCGCTGGTTCCAGTCGACCACATCGGCGAGATGGCGGTAGCCGTCCACCGGCGGCTGCCAGGGGTTGGGCGGGCCGCTCAGATTGCCCCGGTCAAACACTTGCAGGCCGTGGCTCTCCAGTGCTGCCTGCAGCCCCGCCACCCGCAGTGCCTCGGGGCCCATCGATGCACCCCGCGCGCCCGCGCCGATGTCGGTGGGGGCGCCAATCAGGCTGGTGGGCTGGGCGGTGCGCAGGAGGGCAGTGGAGTTCATGGTGTCGGGGCTTCCTGAAGGGCGATGGTGGGGCGAGGGCGTGTGGTGGATGCGGGCGCAGCGTGCAGCACACCAAACAGATCTTTCGGATTGTCCATCTGCGGGATCAGGTCGATGGGGGTGGCCAGGTGGGGGTGGGTGTGCAGCAGCGCATGCAGCGTGCGCAGCGCAGAGAAATCTTCCAGCGCAAAGCCCACCGAGTCAAACACCGTCACTTCTTGATCGTTGTTGCGCCCGGGGGCCGCGCCGCGCAGCACCTGGGTGAATTCCGTCACCGCAAAGTCTGCGGGCATCTGCTGGATCTCGCCTTCGATGCGGGACTGGGGCTCGAACTCCACGACCACCCGCGCATCCGGGCGGCGCAGGATATCGGGGTGCAGCTCGGTCTTGCCGGGGCAGTCGCCGCCCACGGCGTTCAGGTGCATGCCGGGCTCGATCATCTCGGGCGTGAGGATGGTGGCGTTGCGTTTGTCGGCCGTCACCGTGGTCACAATGCCGCTGCCGCGCACAGCGTCGGCGGCGGAGTTGCAGGGCACCACCGTCAGCCCCTGCAATGGCAGATGTTTGAGGTTGCGGGCCAACTTGGCAGTGGCGGCCGGGTCGGTGTCAAACAGGCGCAGTTCGCGCACGCCCAGCAGGTGGTAGAACGCCAGCGCCTGAAACTCGCTCTGTGCGCCGTTGCCGATCAGCGCCATCGTGCGACTTCCGGGGCCTTCTTTGCGCGCCATGTGGCGTGCCGCCAGCACCGACATCGCGGCGGTGCGCAGCGCGGTGGTCAGCGTCAGTTCAGACACCAGCAAGGGGTAGCCCGTGTCCACATCGGCCAGCACACCAAAGGCGGTCACTGTCAGCAGGCCCTCAGCGGTGTTTTTGGGGTGGCCGTTCACGTATTTGAAGCAATACATCTGCCCGTCGCTGGTGGGCATCAGTTCGATCACGCCGCCGGGCGAATGGATGGCGTGGCGTGCGGATTTGTCGAAGCTCTCCCAGCGCCGGTAGTCGTGCTCCATGGCGTCCACCAGTTGCTGAAGAAAAGCGGCCAGGCCGACTTGTTTGACCAGTTGGCGCATGCTGTGGACGCCCAGATAGTTGACCATGGTGTGTGTCTCCGTATGTTTTGAATGCGAGCGCTGGTGTGAAGGCCCCGCGCTCGGCTTGTGATGGCTGTATGGGCTGTATGCACAAAATTGTCCGGCGGGCGGTAGCCAAATAAAAGGGAGAAAGCTGTGCAGTTTTTGATGCGAAACGTGCAATCTGCTCAGCTAAGTTGACGTTTTGCGCAGAACTGCAGCATCACGCGCTGAACCGGTGTGTGCCGTGAAGGGTCGCCCGACGGCACCAAGGCGATAAACTTTGCCGCATGCAAGTCGCCCTGGCCCAACTCTCTTCGCACCTTCAACGGGGCCTGTCGCCGCTTTATGTGCTGCATGGCGACGAACCCTTGCTGCAGCAAGAGGCCGCAGACACCATCCGCGCCACGGCCCGCGCGCAGGGTTACACCGAACGCACGTCATACACCGTAGCAGGCGCTCACTTTGACTGGAGTGCTGTGCTGGCAGCGGGCGGCAGTTTGAGCCTGTTTGCGGACAAGCAGATCGTCGAGATCCGCATCCCGTCTGGCAAGCCCGGCAAGGACGGCAGCGTGGCGCTGCAGCAGGTGGCGGCGTCGGCGCTGGGCAACGACAGCACGCTGACCTTGGTGATGCTGCCGCGCATGGACAAAGCCACCCGCACCGGTGCGTGGTTTGCCGCGCTCGAATCCAGCGGCACCTCCATCCAGATCGACCCCATCGAGCGCGGCATGTTGCCGCAGTGGATAGCCCAGCGCCTGGCTGCGCAAGGCCAGCGCGTGGTGTCGGGCGAAGAAGGCCAGCGCACGCTGCAGTTTTTTGCCGACCGCGTGGAAGGCAACCTGCTGGCCGCGCACCAGGAGATTCAAAAGCTGGCACTGCTGCACCCGGCGGGTGAACTGACGCTGGAGCAGGTCGAAGCCGCCGTGCTCAACGTGGCGCGCTACGACGTGTTCAAGCTGTCCGAGTCGGTGCTGGCCGGGCACACCGGCCGCGTGCAGCGCATGCTCGACGGCCTGCAGGCCGAGGGCGAGGCCGAGGTGCTGGTGCACTGGGCGCTGTCCGAAGACATCCGCGGCCTCAAACGCGTGAAAGACGCCATGAACGCCGGCCGCCCGTTGCCCATGGCCCTGCGCGAGAACCGCGTCTGGGGCGCCAAGGAAAAGCTGTACGAACGCATCCTGCCCAAGGCCAGCGATGCCGCGCTGGCGCGGCTGCTGCAATCCGCCCACACGGTGGACGGCATTGTGAAAGGGCTCAAGCAGCCGGACTGGCCTACCGATGGCTGGCAGGCGCTGCAGCGGCTGGCGTTTCAGATGTGCAGGCTGACCAGCGCCGCGCGGTGACGGCCAATACGCAGGGGGGGCGAGCACGCACGGACGCGGCCCACCCCTGTCGTTGGCGGCTGTTGGCCTGCTTTGCAACTGGCCTCGTTCTAGCGCTTCCACCATTCGCGAGGCAGTGACATGAGTGACGAAGAAATGTCCATCGGAATATGGCTGCCTCTGCAGCCAGACGAACTGCGCTGTCTTCAAACGGTGCTTCGAAATTCGGGCGTCCTCGTTCAGGGCAACTACGCTGGCGATGACCCATATGTGGTTCTGAATTACCTCGCTGCTGCAGCGGTCGAGGATTGCGAATTCCGGTCATTGTTCGATCGAAATCTGATCTCACCGCTCATCGCGCTGGCGGGTGGGGGACGAGTTCCGCAGTCAAGTCAGGCGGAAGCCAACGCGAGGTTGGCGGCTGCTTGTGCTTGCTTCTGTATCTTGGCGAAAATTTTGATTGAGCCGAACATCTCTCTGTACGAGTACGCCGCAGATGCAGGAAACGACGCGGCCCAGTCAGATGCTCGCCTCTTCAGAATTGCGGACAACTCTGACGCAATTGCTTATTTGGATATCGCGCTTGGCCGAGCCGACAAATTACCGGGCGAGATGCTGGAGCACCTGAGCGGGGTCCCGGAAATAGCTAACCACAGGTCGCCAGAGAAGAACTTTGAACGCGCCCTCAGTCTGTGGAAACCCAATTATCTGTACGCCCTCAAGGCAATCGCTTTGCGACGCGCTGGCCTTGCACCATTTGAAGCCGCGATGGAATTCGCGCGATGGCAGACAGAGGAGGCCTTCTTCAATGCTCCGGCGGGGATGTATTGCATCGCGGCAATCTCGCATGCTCCGCCAAAGGGTGGAATGTTGAAGGGCATTTTTTCGGAAAACCTATCTCTACTTCAAGCGGGAATTCGAAACGCAACGTGGGATATGTATCTCCTTCGGCAGTTTGGCAGGCATGTACGAGAGACCGAAGGTCCGCGCTGGAGCCTCTGGTCGACGGACGTCGCATTGCGGGAGGTCGCGAAGGCGCTCTTTGTGAGAGAAGGTGAGACGGCGAATGAGAAGTTGACGGATTTTTACAAGCGGCATTGGGGTTCCAGGGACGGAAGCCGTCTTTTGGCCGCATACAGAGAGGCCGAGATGTCAGTAGGGGCTGATACTGAAGCGCGGAACTTGAGAGTAGAGAAGTTGCTAGACGGGATTGATAACCACATCCGAGAGCTTGAATGTCAGCTGGGGCTGCGTACCCTTTAACGCGATTTCCCACCGAGTGATGTTTTCTCAATTGAGTCCATGAACATCCAACGCTCGGCCATCTACCAAACGCTGGGTCTCAGACGTGCGCTCTGTCAGTGGCCCTCCAGCACGCCCCGCGCCTTGTCCACCCACATCTGCAGGCTGTCCACCAGGTCTTTCTGGCTGAACGAGCAGCTTTCTTCCGAGAACAACGCGCTGGATTCGAGCCGGTCGAGCAGGCCGTGCAGCACCTCGGCATAACGCGGCGGCAGGGCGGCGAGCAGGTCGGCCTGGTCGCGGGCGGTGTGGCTGAGGGCAAACGCAGTCACGGAGCCCTGGGTGAAGGCGGTCAGCGCGTCTTGCACTGGGGTGACGAGGTGGGATCGGGTCATGGCAGTGGGGTGGAAGAAAGCCGGGGCTGCAAGGGTAACCGTCCTTAAACTCCCCGCGCCAGGGCATCTGCGGCAAAATCGCCGGATGAACGCGCTCAACGTGGCTGAATACACCCACACCCTCGGATTCCAGGCAAAAACCGCCTCAGCGCTGATGGCCAAAGCGCCAGCAGCTATTAAAAACAAAGCACTCAAGGCCCTGGCTCGCTTGCTGCGCGAGAACGTGGATGCGCTGCCGGTGGACAACGCCCGCGACCTGGAGCGCGCCCGCGCCGCAGGCTTGGCCGAGCCGATGGTGGACCGCCTGAAGCTCAGCCCCAAGGTGCTGGAGACCTGCGCCGAAGGCTGCGAGCAACTGGCCGCCATGCCTGACATCATTGGCGAGATCCTGGGCATGAAGCAGCAGCCCAGCGGCATCCGGGTGGGGCAGATGCGGGTGCCGATTGGTGTGTTCGGCATGATTTACGAAAGCCGCCCCAACGTGACGATTGAGGCTGCGAGCCTCAGCATCAAGAGCGGCAACGCCTGCATCCTGCGCGGCGGCTCTGAAGCGATTGATTCGAACAAGGCGCTGGCCAAGCTGGTGCAACTGGCGCTGGCCGAAGCCGGTCTGCCACAAGACGCCGTGCAGCTGGTGCAGACCACCGACCGCGAGGCCGTGGGCCAGCTCATCACCATGCCGCAGTTTGTGGACGTGATCATCCCGCGCGGCGGCAAGGGGCTGATCGAACGCATCAGCCGCGACGCCAAGGTGCCCGTCATCAAGCACCTCGACGGCAACTGCCACACCTATGTGGACGACCCCTGCGACATCGCCATGGCGGTGAAGGTGGCCGACAACGCCAAGACCAACAAGTACAGCCCCTGCAACGCGAGCGAAGGCCTGCTGGTGGCGCGCGGTGTGGCGGCGGAGTTTTTGCCCCAGATCGGCGCCGTCTATGCCGCCAAGGGCGTGGAGATGCGCGGCTGCCCCGAGTCGCTGGCGATTCTGCAGGCGGTGCCCGGCGCGCAGCTGGTGCCCGCCACCGAGCAGGACTGGAGCGAGGAATACCTGGCCCCGATCATCAGCGTGAAGATCGTGGCCGGTGTGGATGAAGCCATCGCCCACATCAACCAGTATTCGAGCCACCACACCGACGCCATCCTGACCACCAACCATGTGCATGCCCAGCGGTTCTTGCGCGAGGTGGATTCGGCCAGCGTGATGGTGAACGCCAGCACGCGTTTTGCCGATGGCTTTGAGTACGGGCTGGGCGCCGAAATCGGCATCAGCACGGACAAGTTTCATGCGCGGGGTCCGGTGGGGCTGGAAGGCTTGACCTCGCTCAAGTACGTGGTGCTGGGCGAAGGCGAGATACGGGCTTGATGTACTCCTAATTTAATAGCCTCTAGCGCTTGTTGGTAAAGCGCTAGAGGCCGAAAGAACCTGCTCAATGTCTTTTTGCAGTCGCACAAGTACCTTTCCGGGATGGGATGCTAGGCGCGGTGTGCAGTGGATAGCCCGGCTATCCACAAGCGCCGCAACGCCGCAGACCGCCCGAAAAGGCACTTGCCCTGCGGGTTGGAGTGAAATCGGGCGATTGGACGCTCCGACTGCTCGCATGGGCATGAGCCCATGCGGCGCATCCGAAGCATCCACTCATCCCGATTGCACTCCAATGCGATCTTCAAAAAGGCATTGAGCAGGTTCTCTGTCATGAAAATCATCATCCTGGGGGCGGGCCGCGTGGGCCAGAGCGTTGCGGACAGCCTCGTGTCCGAGCGCAATGACATCACCGTGATCGACACCGACGCCGCGCGTCTGCGTGACCTCGAATCGCGCTTTGACTTGCGCGGCGTGGTGGGCAATGGCATCGAACCCTCGGTGCTGGCCGAGGCGGGCGCGCAGGACACCGATCTGCTGATCGCCTGCGCCGCGCAGGACGAAACCAACCTGGTGTGCTGCAAGATCGCGCAACTGGTGTTCAACATCCCCAAGCGCGTGGCGCGGGTGCGCTCCACGGGCTTTGCGATGGACGAGCGCCTGACTGGCCCCGAAGGCTTTGCGGTGGACCGCATCATCTGCCCGGAAGAGTCGCTCACCCGCTACATCGGTAAGCTCATCGAGTACCCCGAGGCCATGCAGGTGCGGGAGTTCGCGGGCGGGCGCGCCTGCCTGGTGTCGGTGCGGGCACGGGTCGGCGCCCCCATGGTGGGTCACACCATTGGCGCGCTGCGCGAAAGCGCACCGGACATGGCCATGCGCATGGTGGCTATCTACCGCCGTTTTCCCGACGAGCCGGACCGTTTTGTGGCGTGCGACGGCCGCACCCGCATCGAACCGGGGGACGAGGTTTTTGTGCTGGCGGCGCACGAACACATTGCCAATGTGCTGGGGGCGCTGCACCGGCCCGAGTCGCAACTCTCGCAGCCCGTGCGCCGCATCATGATCGCGGGCGGCGGGCGTGTGGGGCTTCGGCTGGCCCGCCAGCTGGGGCAGTCGGCCGGTGGACGGTTTCACATCAAGATCATCGAAGACCATGCCGACCGCTGCGTCGAGCTGGCGTCGGCCTTGCCCTCGGACGTGCTGGTGCTCCAGGGGGACACGACGGACGAGGATCTGCTGATCGACGAGGGCATCGAAGAGGTGGACCTGTTCCTGGCGCTGACCGACGATGACGAGGACAACATCATGTCGTCGCTGCTGGCCAAGCGCCTGGGCGCGCGCAGGGTGCTGGCACTGATCAACCGACGCAGCTACGCCGACCTGATGCACGGCACGCAGATCGACATTGCGCTGTCGCCCGCGCAGGCCATGCTGGGCGAGTTGCTGGCCTATGTGCGCCAGGGCGATGTGCAGGCCGTGCACAGCCTGCGCCGGGGCGTCGCTGAAGCGTTGGAGATCGTGGTGCGTGGCGACCGCAAGACCTCGCGCGTGGTGGGCCGCAAGGTGAGCGAACTGCAATTGCCGCGCGATGTGCACATGGGCCTCATCGTGCGCGGGCTGCCGGAGTCGCCCGACATGCCCCCGGACGACCTGCGCGAGCCCGAGGTGATCATTCCGCGCAGCGCCACCGTCATCGAAAGCAACGACCACGTGGTGTTCTTCCTGCCACACAAGCGGCTGGTGCGCGATGTGGAAAAGCTCTTTCGCGTGAGCGCCACGTTTTTCTGACCCCCGCACAGCGAGCACTACGTCATGGTGGACATGTTTCCCGTCCTGCGCGTGCTGGGCATTCTGGCGATGATTTTTTCGTTGTCCATGGGGCTGCCGCTGGCGGTGTCGCTGTGGACGCGCGACGGCGTGTGGCATGTGTACCCGCTGGCCATGGCCGGGACGATGGCGGTGGGCGCGTGGTTGTGGTGGCGATTGCGCCTTTTTCGGCAGGAGCTGCAGCCGCGCCACGGCGTGATGCTGGTCTCGCTGGTCTGGATGCTGCTGCCGCTGGCTGCCGCCGTGCCGCTGATGCTGGCCGGGCACCACATCGGGCGGCCCATGTCGTTCACGCATGCATACTTCGAGGCCGTGTCGGGGCTGACGACCACGGGCTCCACAGTGCTCAGCGGGCTGGACACGCTGCCGGTGTCGGTCAACGTATGGCGCACCTTTTTGCAATGGATGGGCGGCATGGGCATCCTGATCCTGGCGGTGGCGGTGCTTCCGCTGCTGGGTGTGGGTGGCAGCCAGCTGTTCAAGGCCGAGGCTGCCGGGCCGCTCAAGGACTCCAAGCTCACCCCGCGCATGACCGGAACGGCCAAGGGCCTCTGGGGCGTGTACGCGCTGTTTTCCGCATCGTGTGGCCTGGCCTATTGGCTGGGAGGCATGGGCCCGCTGGATGCGTTGATGCACATGTTTGCCACGGTCAGCCTGGGGGGGCTGTCTTCGTACGATGCGAGCTTTGGGCATTTTCAGTCCCCGCTGCTGGAGGCCATCTGCATCTTCTTCATGCTGGTGGCCAGCTGCAATTTCGCGCTGTATTTTGTGGCGTTTCGTAAAGGGCACTGGGGCGGCTTCTGGCGCGACCCGGAGCTGCGCGCCACGCTGTTTGCGCTGGTGGCTGGGGGGCTGCTGGTGGCGGTGCTGCTGTGGGTCAAGGGCGTTTACGCGCCGCTCGATGCCTTGCGCCATGCCATGTTCAATGTGATCTCCCTGGCCACGACCACTGGTTTTGCGACGGTGGACTACCTCGCCTGGCCGGTGTTTGCGCCCGTGTTCATGCTGCTGCTGTCGGGCGTGGCCACCAGTGCGGGCTCGACGGGCGGGGGGATCAAGATGGTGCGGATGCTCATCCTGGTCAAGCAGGCGCGCCGCGAGATGAACCGCCTGGTGCACCCCCGGGCTGTGCAGCCCGTTCGCCTGGGCGAATCGGTGGTCGACAACCGCGTGATTTTTTCGGTGCTGGCGTTCATGCTGGTCTACGGCGGCACGGTGTTCGGGCTGAGCATGGTGATGCTGCTGACCGATCTGGACCCGGTGACCGCGTTCTCGGTGGTGCTGGCCAGCGTCAATTGCGCGGGGCCGGGCCTGGGCAGTGTGGGGCCCGCTTCCAACTACGCCGTGCTCACCGATTTCCAGATCTGGGTGTGCTCCCTGGCCATGCTGCTGGGGCGACTCGAAATCCTGAGTTTCATGGCGTTGCTGACCCCCGCTTTCTGGCGCCGTTGACATGACGGGCAATCGGCCCGCCTTGCGAAACCGGCGCGTCACCCCATCTCTCTACAATTCGTCGCAATTGCTTCCCGAGGGCTTTCCATGGTTCCGCATCTCATCACGGCCCTGACCGGGCCGATCAACGAACTCGAACAGCGCATTCTCGACTCGATGCCCGCCATCGAACGCTGGTTCCGGCTGGAGTGGATGGAGCACACGCCACCGTTCTACACCTCGGTCGATATCCGCAACGCGGGGTTCAAGCTGGCGCCGGTCGACACCAACCTGTTTCCTGGTGGCTGGAACAACCTGACCAAGGAGATGCTGCCCCTGGCCGTGCAGGCCGCGATGGCCGCCATCGAGAAGATCTGCCCCGAGGCGCGCAACCTGCTGATCATTCCCGAGAACCACACGCGCAACACCTTCTACCTGTCGAACGTGGTGCAGTTGCAGCGCATCTTCAACATGGCGGGTCTGAATGTGCGCGTGGGCTCCGTCAGCCCCGAGATCAAGAAGCCCACGCTGATAGAGCTGCCCAACGGCGACACCGTGACGCTGGAACCCGTCGTGCGTACCAAACGGCGCTTGGGGCTCAAGGACTTTGACCCCTGCACCATCCTGCTGAACAACGACCTCACGGCGGGCGCACCGGGCATTCTGGAAGACATCCACGAGCAGTACCTGCTGCCCCCGCTGCATGCGGGCTGGAGCGTGCGCCGGAAGAGCACCCACTTCAAGAACTATGAAGAAGTGGCCAAACGCTTCGGCAAGATGCTGGGCATCGACCCCTGGCTCGTCAATCCCATGTACAGCCAGTGCGACGGGGTGGACTTTGCTGAAGACAAAGGCATGGACCAGCTGCAGACCACCGTGGATGCGCTGCTGACCAAGGTGCGCCGCAAGTACAAGGAATACGGCATCAACGAGAAGCCGTTTGTCATCGTCAAGGCCAACAACGGCACCTACGGCATGGGCATCATGACCGTGCGCGATGCGAAGGAGCTGGACGCCGTCAACCGCAAGACCAAGAACAAGATGGGCGTCATCAAGGACGGCCAGCCGGTCAGCGACCTCATCATCCAGGAAGGCGTGCTGACGCAGGAGCGCGTGAACGACGCCGTGGCCGAGCCCGTGGTCTACATGATGGACCGCTACGTGGTGGGCGGGTTTTATCGCATGCACGCCGAGCGCGGCGTGGACGAAAACCTCAATGCACCCGGTGCGAGTTTTGTTCCGCTGGCGTTTGAGCACAGCACCCACATGCCCCAGCCCGGCGTGCGCCCCGGGGTGAGCGCCCCCAACCGCTTTTACATGTACGGTGTGGTGGCGCGCCTGGCCATGCTGGCCGCCAGCTACGAACTGGAAGCCACCAATCCCGACGCCGAGGTGTACGACTGAAGCCATGGACGGGGGCGGGCGATGTCAAGGCGGGGCTTGCCACGTCTGCCACCGCTTGCCAAGGATGAGTTGCTGCGGTGCAACATAGGGCGACCCCTCCAGACGGTTCCTGGAGCGCAGGCGCACAATAGCGTTCCCAAAAGTAACGGAACCCCGTCTGGCCCTGCGCCCGGGGGCGGTCAGTGCAAAGTTCCAAGTCATCGCTCGCAGCGCTCACGCTCGGCGCCATCGGTGTTGTGTATGGCGATATCGGCACCAGCGTGCTGTACGCGGTCAAGGAAGTCTTTGGGTCGGGCCACGTGCCCTTCACCCCGGACAACATCTACGGCATCCTCTCGATCTTCTTCTGGACGCTGACGGTCATCGTCTCGCTCAAGTACGTGGTGCTGGTGCTGCGCGCCGACAACAACGGCGAAGGCGGGCTGGTGGCCATGCTGGCCCTGGCCTCGCAGGCCGTCAAAGACAAGCCCCAGTTGCGCAGTGTGCTGCTGGCGGTGGGCATGTTTGGCACGGCGCTTTTTTATGGCGACGGCGTCATCACCCCCGCCATCTCGGTGCTGTCGGCGGTTGAGGGGCTGGAGGTGGTCTCCCCGCATTTCAAGCAATACGTGATTCCGATCACGCTGGTCGTGTTGTTTGGCCTGTTTGCCGTGCAAAAGCGCGGCACCGGCGGCATCGGCAAGTTTTTTGGGCCTATCACGCTGGTGTGGTTCTTCACCATTGCCGTGCTGGGTGTCTCGCACATCGTGGGCCATCCCGAGATCCTTTGGGCCGTCAGTCCGCACCATGCGCTGGGGTTCATGTGGTCTTATCCGGGCACGACCTTCATCATTCTGGGCGCGGTGGTGCTGTGTGTGACGGGCGCCGAGGCGCTGTATGCCGACCTGGGCCACTTCGGCAAACGCCCCATTCGCATCGCCTGGTTTGCGGTGGCCATGCCCGCGCTCACCCTCAACTACTTCGGCCAAGGCGCACTGTTGCTGGCCGAGCCCGAGGCCGTCAAAAACCCGTTCTACATGATGGCGCCCGACTGGGCGCTGATTCCGCTGGTCGTCATGGCCACCATGGCCACCGTGATTGCGTCGCAGGCGCTGATCACTGGTGCGTTCAGCGTGACCAAGCAGGTGATCCAGCTGGGGTACCTGCCGCGCCTGAACATCCAGCACACCAGCGTGCGTGACACCGGACAAATCTACATCCCGCTGGTGAACTGGGGGCTGTTTTTTGCCATCGTCCTGGCGGTGGTGATGTTCCGCTCGTCCAGCAACCTGGCCGCAGCTTACGGCATCGCCGTCACGCTGGACATGCTGATCACCACCACGCTCACGTTCTTCGTGATCCGTTATGGCTGGGGTTACCCGCTGGCTTTGTGCATAGCGGCCACGGGCTGCTTTTTTGTGGTGGATCTGGCGTTTTTTGCATCCAACCTGCTCAAGCTGTTCAAGGGCGGCTGGTTCCCGCTCATGATCGGCGGCATCGTGTTTGCGCTGATGATGACCTGGAAGGAAGGGCGTCGTCTCCTCAACGAGAAGCTGCGTGCCGACGCGATTGATCTCAAGGATTTTCTGGAGTCGGTGTTCATCAGCCCGCCCACACGGGTGTCGGGCACGGCGGTGTTCCTGACGGCCGAGGCGGGCGCGGTGCCCAATGCGCTGCTGCACAACCTCAAGCACAACAAGGTGCTGCACGAGCAAAACCTGTTCGTCACCGTGCACAACCACGAGACACCCTGGATTGGCCTGGACAAGCGCTTGCAGGTCGAGCCGCTAGGGCATGACTGCTGGCAAGTGGTGATCCACTACGGCTTCAAGAACGACCCGGATGTGCCGCGTGCGCTGGAACTGCTGCGCGGCCGCGGCTGCGAGCTGGAGGCCATGACCACCAGCTACTTTCTGTCGCGTGACACGGTAATCCCCACCATGGGTGGCGGCATGGCGCCCTGGCGCGAGAAGCTGTTTGCCCAGATGCACCACAACGCCAGCGGCGCCGCCGACTTTCTGCACCTGCCCAACAACGCGGTGGTGGAGCTGGGCTCCAAGATCGAAATCTAAAAGTTTTGGTCTTTTTGGCCTCTAGCGCTTATCCATAAAGCGCTGATAGCTATCAATTTGGTAGTTTTTGCAGCCCTGAGGCAGCGGTCTGCACCAAGGCGGGGCGCAATCCGGGGCGCGGTGCCAGAATCCTGCCCATGCAATTCTTCAAAGATCTGAGCCTGTCAGCAGCCACTGCGGGCTTTGTGGCGGTGTTGGTGGGCTTCACAAGTTCGGTGGCCATTGTCTTCCAGGCCGCGCAGGCGTTTGGTGCCACGCCTGCGCAGATCACGTCCTGGATGTGGGCGCTGGGGCTGGGCATGGGGTTGTGTTCGCTGGTGCCGTCCCTCGTACTGCGCAAGCCGGTGATGATTGCCTGGTCCACACCGGGCGCTGCGGTGTTGGCCACGGCGGGCGCTGCAGGCGGTTTTGGCATGGGCGATGCCGTGGGGGCGTTCATGGTCAGCGCTGCACTGATCACCCTGGCGGGCGCGACCGGCTGGTTCGAGCGGGTGATGAACCGTATTCCGATGGAAATTGCAGCCGCCTTGCTTGCCGGCGTGCTGGCGCGGTTTGGTTTGCAGGCGTTTACTGCGGCCCAGACGGCGTTGCCGCTGGTGCTGCTGATGCTGGGGGTCTATCTGGTGTCGCGCCGGTGGGTGGCGCGTTATGCGGTGGTCATCACCCTGGCGGTGGGCGTGGTATATGTGGCGGCGCAGGGTCAGATGACCTGGTCCGCCGTGCAGTTGGAGTTGGCGGTACCGGTTTTTACAGCGCCCGTGTTCAGCGTGGCGGCGACGGTCAGCTTGGCCATTCCACTGTTTGTCGTCACCATGGCTTCCCAGAACCTGCCAGGTGTGGCGGTGATTCGCGCTTCGGGATACGACCTGCCGGTGTCCCGACTTCTGACGCTGACAGGTCTTGCCACCTTGGTGTTGGCGCCCTTTGGTGCGTTTGCCCTCAATTTCAGCGCCATCACTGCTGCGATGTGCATGGGCTCGGAGGCGCATGCGGACCGCAGCCGACGCTACGCTGCAGCGGTTTCGTGTGGTGCGCTGTATGTGGCGATAGGGCTTTTTGGCGCGGTCATCACCGGGCTGTTGACCGCGTTTCCCAATGAGTTGGTCGTGGCGATTGCGGGGCTTGCGCTGCTCGGAACCATCGGCAACGGCCTTGCGGCCGCGATGCAGGAGGAGTCGCACCGCGAGGCGGCGCTGATCACCTTTCTTGTCACCCTGAGTGGTGTCGTGATTGCCGGAGTGGGTTCGGCCTTTTGGGGGGTGGTCGCGGGCAGCTTTGCGCTATTTGTGCAACAGTACAGGCGTTCGCGCGCCAAGGGCGGCTGATTTGGGCGGCATGCCTCGGGGCATGTACCGCGAAGGCGGATCAGACCGTTCTCGCCTTGTTCTCCCTCTTCTATATGTATGTACGCGCTCCCCTCCTGGGGGCGCGCACTCTAATCTACTGATCTGACACCATGAAACTGCTCTTCATCGCTGACCCGCTGCAAAGCTTCAAGATCTACAAGGACACCACCTTCGCCATGATGCGCGAGGCCCAGCGGCGGGGCCACACCTTGGCCGTATGTGAGCCCCAGGACATTTCCTGGCAGCGCGGCAGCAAGGTAACGGCGCGTGTGCAGGACATCACGCTTACAGGGGACACCACCGTTTGGTACGACGTACGCCCTGAGCGCAGTGTGGCTCTGGTCGATTTCGATGCGGTGTTGATGCGCAAGGACCCGCCTTTCGATAGCGAATACTTCTATGCAACGCACCTTCTGGAACAGGCTGAGCGCGATGGCGCCCGGGTGTTCAACAAGCCCAGGGCGTTGCGCGACCATCCGGAAAAGCTGGCGATCATGGAATTCCCCCAGTTCATCGGCCCCACCTTGGTCACGCGCGATGCAGAGGACATCAAGCGCTTTCATGGCGAGCACCAGGACATCATCCTCAAGCCCTTGGATGGCATGGGAGGCATGGGCATCTTTCGCGTGGGGCCGGATGGCCTCAATCTGGGCAGCATCACTGAAACCTTGAACCGCAATGGCGCGCAGAGTGTGATGGTGCAGAAGTTTCTGCCCGAGATTGTGGAGGGCGACAAGCGGGTCTTGATCATCGGGGGCAAACCAGTCCCGTTCTGTCTTGCACGCATTCCGCAAGGCAGTGAAGTGCGCGGAAACCTGGCAGCTGGCGGCAAGGGTGTAGCCCGTCCGCTGTCCACACGCGACTGGGAAATTGGCAATGCCCTTGGCCCGGTGTTGCGGGAGCGCGGCCTGTTGTTGGCTGGCGTGGATGTGATCGGCGACTGCGTCACCGAGATC
>NZ_JBKBTV010000038.1:0-47292 GCF_046291265.1 Acidovorax sp.
CGCGGCTTCGCTGCTGCCGCAGGTGTTCATCTGGGTGGTCTCGGGGCCGCCCTCGGCCAGCGCCTGGGTGCTGGGCATCGAACTCGGTGGCGCGGCGGTGCTGGCCTACCTCATGCTCAGCTTCTATGTGAGCTTCATGAGCGACTTCCGCCAGGTGCTCGCCAGCATGGAGCAGACGGCGTCGGGCAACCTGCGCACCGTGCTCAAAGCCAGCGGCAGCGACGAGCTGGCCGACCTCACCCGTCTGCTCGACCGCATGGTCGGCAACCTCTCGGCCATGGTGGCCGAGGTGCGCAGCAATTCGGCCCTGGTGGCCCACGCCGGCAAGAGCCTGGCCACCGGCAACCGCGATCTGGCCGACCGCACTGAACAACAAGCTGCCAACCTGGAGCAGACCGCCGCCAGCGTGCACGAACTCTCCAGCACCGTGCAGCAAAACGCCCAGACCGCCGGCGACTCCGACCACCAGGCCGCGCAGGTGCGCGACGTGGCGGAGTCGGGTGCGCAGTCGATGGGGCGCGCGGTGGAGTCGGTCGAAGGCATCCAGAAGAGCGCGCAGCAGATGAACGACATCATCGGCGTGATCGACAGCCTGGCGTTCCAGACCAACATCCTGGCACTCAACGCGGCGGTGGAAGCCGCGCGCGCAGGCGAGCAGGGCAGGGGATTCGCGGTGGTGGCGGCCGAGGTGCGTTCGCTGGCCCAGCGCTCGGCCGCATCGGCGAAAGAGATCCGCCAGCTCATCGAGGCCTCGCGCCTGCAGGTGGAGGCCAGCGTGGCGCAGATCCGCACCGCGGGCAGCAGCATCCAGCAGATCGCCAACGGCGTGCGCGGCGTGGCGGCCAACATGTCGCTGATCTCGGCGTCGAGCGCCGAGCAGAGCACGGGTTTGAGCGAGATCTCGTCGGCCGTGTCGCAGCTCGACGAGATCACCCAGCGCAATGCGCAGATGGTCGAACGCGCCGTGGCGCAGGCCGATCAGCTGGAGCAGCGCGCGGCGCACTTGTCCAAGGCGGTGTCGTCCTTCATGCTGCAGCAAGGTACGGCCGAAGAGGCCATGCAGCTGGTGGACAAGGCGCAGGCCATGCGCCAGCAGCGCGGGCGCGACGCGTTCGTGCGCGACATCACCACGCCCGCCAACAACTTCTTTGATCGCGACATGTACGTGTTCGCGCTGGACAAGAGCGGCGTGTACCGCGCGTTCGGCGGCAAGCCCGAGAAGGTGGGCAGCCGTGTGCAGGACATCCCCGGCATCGACGGCCAGGCGCTGCTCGATGCCATCGTGTCGCAGGCCGAGGCCGGCCCGGGCTGGGTCGAGTACGACATCGGCAACCCGGCCAACGGCAGCATCCAGGCCAAGATGTCCTACGTGGTGAAGGTCGATGACCTCTACGTGGGCTGCGGCGTTTACAAGACCGCGGCCGCGCGCCAGACGGCCTGATTCGGACGCTGGTTCACGTGCTCGTGCGTTTGGCCCGGGCTCGAGCGAGCGCGGCTTCGATGACGGCGCGTTTTTTGTCCAGCAAGGCCTCGTCGGTGATCTGCGAGTGCGAGGCCAGGTCGGCCAGCTTGTCCTCGGCCTTGGCTTCCAGTTTCGCGTCGTGCTCGATTTTTTCGCGCGCCAGACGGCGCTGGCGGGCCTGGTAACGCGCGTGACCCTGACGCGCCTGCTCGGCCGTCCAGGCCTGCCAGCCGGTGCGCTCGCCGCTGACGATTTCCAGTGAAATGCAGTCCACCGGGCACACCGGCAAACACAGCTCGCAGCCGGTGCAGACCGGCTCGATCACGGTGTGCATGCGCTTGTTGCTGCCGACGATGGCATCGGTCGGGCAAACCTTGATGCACAGCGTACAACCGATGCACCAGGCCTCGTCGATCACAGCCACCGTCACCGGGCCTTCAATGCCGTTGTGCGGGTTCAGCGGTGTAGCGGGTCGGCCGGTGATGGCGGCCAGGCGCTCAATGCCCTCCGCGCCGCCGGGCGGGCACTGGTTGATGTCAGCAGAGCCCTCCGCGATGGCCAGCGCATAGCTCGCGCAGTCGGGGTAGCCGCAGCGTGTGCACTGGGTTTGCGGCAGGGCGGCGTCAATGCGCCGGGCGAGCTCGTTCATGACGGCCAATATAGCGGCGCCTGCAGAAGGCGCCGGGCTCCCGAGGTGATGCGTCTCAGGCGGTCGTGGTGCGCGGCTTGCGGGCGGCGGGTGCCTTGGCTGCGGGTTTGGCGACCTTGGCCGGGGTAGCCTTGGCCGCTGTCTTGACGGCAGCCTTGGCCGCCGCCTTCACCGGCTTGGGCGCTGCCGGCTTGGGCGCTGCAGCGGCCTTGGCCGCCACCGGTGCAGGCACCACCGTGGGCTGGTGCACCTTCAGGAAGGTCTTCACCACCGGGTGCACGAACTCGCGCCAGCGGCGACCGCTGAAGATGCCGTAGTGGCCTGCGCCGGCGGCT
Organism: Acidovorax sp.; assembly: GCF_046291265.1. Classification (GTDB taxonomy): domain Bacteria; phylum Pseudomonadota; class Gammaproteobacteria; order Burkholderiales; family Burkholderiaceae_C; genus Acidovorax. The sequence continues at coordinate 2,447 of NZ_JBKBTV010000038.1, forward strand.
TCGTAGTGCATGCGGTGCGTCTTGGGAATGCCGGTGCACAGGTCGTGCGCGGCGGCGGTCTGGCCCGAACCCGAAATGTCGTCGAGCTCGCCTTCTACCGTGAGCAGGGCGGTGTGCTGGATGTCTTGCGGGCGCACGCGCTCCAGCTTGCCCTGAGGGTTTTTCACATCCCAGGTGCCGTTGACCAGCTTGAACTCCTGGAACACCGTGTCGATGGTTTCCAGGTAGTAGTCGGCGTCCATGTCGAGCACAGCGTTGTACTCGTCGTAGAACTTGCGGTGGCTGTCGGCGCTCTCATTGTCGCCCTTGACCAGGTCTTTGAAGTAGTCGTAATGGCTGGTCGCGTGGCGGTCCGGGTTCATGGCAACGAAACCGGTGTGCTGCAGGAAGCCGGGGTACACACGGCGGCCGGCGCCAGGGAAGTTGTCGGGCACGCGGTAGATGACGTTGTTCTCGAACCAGCTGTGCGCGCGCTGGGTGGCGAGGTTGTTCACCGCGGTGGGCGATTTGCGTGCGTCGATCGGGCCACCCATCATGGTCATGGACAGTGGGGTCGTTTCGCCCCGGCTGGCCATGAGCGACACCGCCGCCAGCACCGGCACGGTGGGTTGGCACACGCTGATCACGTGGCAGTTGCCGTAGCCTTTTTGCAGGTGGCGAATGAACTCCTGCACGTAGTTCACGTAGTCGTCGAGGTGGAACTCACCCTCGGACAGCGGCACCAGGCGGGCGTTCTTCCAGTCGGTGATGTAGACCTTGTGGTCCTTGAGCATGGTGCGTACAGTGTCGCGCAGCAGCGTGGCGTAGTGGCCGGAGAGTGGCGCGACGATCAGCACGACCGGCTCACCCTTGAGCTTGGCCAGGGTGTTGGTGTCGTCGGAAAAACGCTTGAAGCGGCGCAGCTCGCAGAACGGCTTGTCGATCTCGATGCGCTCGTGGATCGCGACTTCGATGCCGTCCACATCCACCGTGTGAATGCCGAACACCGGCTTCTCGTAGTCCTTGCCCAGGCGGTGCATCAGGTCGTAGCCCGCGGAAATGCGCTGGGCCATCGGCAGTTGTGCCAGGGGCAGGGAGGGATTGGTGAACAGCTTGGCGGCCACTTCGGCCAGGTCTGAAAACGGCTCCATCATGGAGCGCTGGGTTTCGTAAATCTGGTACAGCATGGGTGTCCTGCTTCGTTATGTTGCAGTGCAATATAGCAGCCTGGCCTGGCGAACGTTAGCGTGATAACACCTAATTTACAGGGCCATCTGTCACCTTCGTGAAAGAATCCAGACCACCGATTCCAGCCGTCGGCCAGACGGCACCGACCCTTCCGACGCCATGTCCGACACCTTTGCCTCACCCCCCTTGGCGACCTCATGGGGCGATCTGCCCGTCACCGAGCGCATGCCCGTGCTCTTCGTGGGCCACGGCAGCCCCATGAACGCCATTGAGGACAACCGCTGGCGCCAGAGCTGGCAAGCCCTGGGCGGTGAACTGCTGGCGCGGGCGCAGCCGCCGCGCCTGATCCTGTGCATTTCCGCCCACTGGCTCACGCCGGGTTGGCAGCTCACCGCCATGGCCCAGCCGCGCACCATCCACGACTTCGGCGGTTTCCCCCAGGCACTGTTCGACCAGCAATACCCCGCGCCGGGTTCGCCCCAGGCCGCGCGTTTCATCAGCCAGTCCGTGCGGCAACCGGCCTCCAACCAGCCACTGGCGCTGGATGAAAACGACTGGGGCCTGGACCACGGCGCGTGGTCCATCCTCAAGCCCATGTTCCCGGCGGCGGACATCCCGGTGATCCAGCTCAGCATGGACTACGGCCGCCCCGCTGCCGAGCATTTCGCCATCGGCCAGCAGCTCTCAAGCTTGCGCGAACGGGGTGTGTTGATCGTGGGCAGTGGCAACGTGGTGCACAACCTGCGTACCATGCGCCGCGACGCCGCGGACAACCAGGCCTACGACTGGGCCATCGAGTTCGACCGCGTCACGGCGGAGCACATCGCACAAAGGCGCCTGTCGTCCTTGTGTGAGTTCCAGCATCTGGGTGCCGCCGCGCAGATGGCCCATCCCACCTGGGAGCACTACCTGCCGTTGCTGTATGCGGCGGGCGCGGTGCATGCGGATGACGAGCCGCGCTTTTTCAACGAGGGATTCCAGGGCGCTTCGATTTCGATGCGCTCTGTGGTCTGGGCGTGAACAGAAGCGCCCCAATGCAAAAACCCGCCGGATGACGGGTTTCAGAAGGCAAGCAGTTTGAAATTACTGCTTTTGCTGACGGCGGCGGACGAAGGCCAAGCCAGCCAGGCCGAGGCCGAGCAGTGACAAGGCGCCTGGCTCTGGCACTTTGCCGGTAGCGGTCAGCGTCGACTTGTCGAGGTAGAAATCGCCAAGGAAAGACTTCAAGGTGATCTCCAGCTTGCCGGTGCTGCTGAGCAGGCCAGTGGCCACCATGCCCAAGGTGCCTTCGGTGGTGTACCAGCTGTTGTCAACTTCCCAAAGGCCGTCTGCGGCAGAACCTGGAAGATCAGCAAAGGCCTTCTCGAAGCTCAGGTCGGGTGAGCAAAAAATGAAGAAGCAAATCCCGTCACCATCGTCGTACATCTTCAGCGACAGCTTGAAGCTGCTGATGCTGTCGCTGCCGGCGTTGTAGCCCGCGGTCGTGAGATCGTGGGTCCAGGTGAACGAAGGGCCGATGTAGACATCGGGCCGTTGATCGATCGTTTGGGTCCAGACCGCTGCAGACGCCGAGACGGAAGCCAGTGCCAGTGCAGCACCTGCCAGCAACACCTTGAGGGTTTTCAACATGAGAGAGCTTTCTTTGTTTGGATGAATGTGCAGCTTTGAAGCGGAATGTTCACCACTGCACGTTCCATAAAAGCAATACCCATGCCGGTATATTTTTCCCTTTAATAACAAGGATCTAAAAGGGATTTTGCAACTTTCTGAAACAAATCTGTAAAGGATCTCGACAGTGGCGACGGTTACTCGCTCACCGCCGCAATGGCTTGGCAGACGTAGTCGATGTTCTTGCTGTTGAGCGCGGCCACGCACATGCGGCCAGTGTCGGTGCCGTAAACGCCGAACTCAATGCGCAAGCGCACCATTTGGTCCTTGTTCAGGCCGGAGTAGCTGAACATGCCGATCTGGCTGGTGATGAAACCCATGTCCTGCTTCACGCCGGCGGCCTTCAGACCATCCACCAGCTTCTGGCGCATGGCCTTGATGCGCACGCGCATCTCGCCGAGTTCTTTTTCCCACAGCGCACGCAGTTCGGGGTTGTTGAGCACGGCAGCCACCACCGCGCCGCCGTGGATCGGTGGGTTGGAGTAGTTGGTACGGATGGCGATCTTGAGCTGGGACAGCACTCGCGACGCTTCTTCTGAGCTGTCACAAAGTACCGACAGGGCGCCCACGCGCTCGCCGTAGAGGCTGAAGCTCTTGGAGAACGAGGTCGAGACAAAGAACACCAGGCCGGCAGCGACGAACTTGGCGATCACGGCGCCGTCTTCGGCGATGCCGTGGCCAAAGCCCTGGTAGGCCATGTCCAGGAACGGTGTGAGGCTGCGCGCCTTGACGGCTGCGATCACCTGGTCCCACTGCTCGGGGGTGATGTCGTAGCCGGTGGGGTTGTGGCAGCACGCGTGCAGCACAACGATGGTGCCGGGCGCAGCCGCATTCAGGCTGGCCAGCATGCCGTCGAAGTTGACGCCGCGCTTGTCGGCGTCGTAGTAGGCGTAGCTGCCCACGGTGAACCCGGCGTTGGTGAAGAGGGCGCGGTGGTTTTCCCAGCTCGGGTCGCTGATCAACACCGTGGCATCCGGATTCAGGCGCTTCAAGAAGTCCGCGCCGATCTTCAGGCCGCCTGTGCCGCCGATGGCCTGCACGGTGGCCACCCGGCCGGACTTCACGGGCTCCGAATCCACGCCGAACACCAGGCCTTTGACCGCAGCGTCGTAGGCGGCGATGCCGTCGATGGGGAGGTAGCCACGTGCGGTGGGCTTGTCCATCATGGTCTTTTCAGCGCTTTGCACGCACTGCAGCAGCGGCAGCTTGCCGTTGTCGTCGAAATACACACCCACGCCCAGGTTGACCTTGTTGGGGTTGGTATCGGCGGCAAACTGTTCGTTCAGACCCAGAATGGGGTCGCGCGGCGCCATTTCGACGGCGGTGAAGAGAGACATGCTGAAGTTCCTGAGGGTTGGTGGGCGGGACAACCTGGCATTTTAATCGGCGGGTCTGTACAGCCATGCGGCGAGGGCGTCCGTTGGTGCGGCAGCGCGCGTAGGAAGCACGAAATCTCCTGTAGTGTGCGACCCTCCTCACTTTGGGTACTTCGTCACACGTTGCGGGTAGTCATGCCGTGGGGGTGTGCGGTATATTCAAAAAGACCGTTAACTTTTATTAACATTTGACCGTGCTTTTGAGGACCAGGACCATGCAAAAACATACTTCAGAACTCATCCGCACCCTGGCTCGCGGTACCGCATTGGTGGCCTTGGTCCTGGGTGTGGTGGGTTGTGCAACCCAGAACGCCAGCCCCCCGGCGCCCACAACGGCAGCCAGCGCCACCTACGAATACAAGGTCGGTCCTGGCGACACCCTGAACATCAACGTCTGGCGCAATCCCGAGCTGTCCTCCACCGTGCCGGTGCGTCCCGATGGCAAGGTCTCCACCCCGTTGGTGGACGAACTGGTCGCCCAGGGCAAAACACCCACCGAAATCGCGCGCGATGTTGAAAAAGCCCTTGGCAAATTTGTGCGCGACCCGGTCGTGACCGTCATCGTCACCAACTTCGTGGGCCCTTACAGCGAACAGATCCGCGTGGTCGGTGAGGCCACCAAGCCCCAGTTCCTGCCCTACAAGCAGAAGATGACCGTGATGGACGTGATGATTGCCGTGGGCGGCCTCACCGAGTTTGCCGACGGCAACAAGGCCACCATCATTCGCGCCAGCGAGAACAACAAGCGCTATGGCGTGCGCTTGCAAGACCTCGTCAAGCGCGGCGACATCTCCGCCAACGTTGAAATGCTGCCTGGCGACATCCTGATCATTCCCCAGGGCTGGTTCTGATCCCGAGCCTCTGGCTCTGACCACCGCTGCCGTGCGCGCGGTGGTTTCTTTTCATTTTTGCTGTCACCCACAGTTGCTTGCATGCAAGACCTCATTGATCAAATAACGACCTTCTTGCGGGGGATGTGGAAGTACCGCCGCCTCGGCGTGCTGGTCGCCTGGCTCGTGGCCGCTGCCACGGCCACCGTGATTTTCATGATGCCCGACCGCTACGAAGCTTCGGCGCGCGTGTATGTCGACACCCAGTCCATTCTTCGGCCCTTGATGTCCGGCCTGGCGGTTCAGCCCAACATCGAGCAGCAGGTCACCATGCTCAGCCGCACGCTGATCAGCCGGCCGACGGTGGAAAAACTCATCCGCATGGCCGACCTGGACCTGGGCGCCAAGTCCAAGGAACAGCAGGAGAAGCTCATCACCGAGGTGACGCAGTCGCTGGCCATCCGCTCCACCGGCCGCGACAACCTCTACACCTTGTCTTACCGCGGCGAAAGCCCCGACAAGGCGTTGCGTGTCGTGCAGTCGCTCATGACGATCTTTGTGGAGTCCAGCCTGGGCGACTCCAAGTCGGACTCGGACACGGCCCGCCGCTTCATTGAAGACCAGATCAAGAACTACGAGACCCGGCTGACCGAAGCCGAAACACGACTCAAGGATTTCCGCCTGCGCAACCTGGATCTTCAGACCCAGGGTGGCATGGACATGGCGGGGCGCATGACGGAGATCGTCAACACCCTGAACCAGGCCAAGCTGGAACTGCGCGAGGCAGAAAGCGCCCGCGAAGCCGCGCGGCGCCAGCTCGACCAGGCCCGCGCTGCGCAACGCGCCACGCCGGCGGCCGGTGGTGGCCCTTCGTTTGCAACGCCCGAACTCGACGCCCGCATCGATCCGCTCAAACGCAACCTCGACAGCCTGCTGCAGCGTTTCACCGAGCAGCACCCCGATGTGGTCAACACGCGCCGCCTCATCAAGGAGCTGGAAGATCAGAAGCGCAAGGAGGTGGCCGATCTGCAGCGCGCTGCAGCCGCGAACCCTGGTCAGCCGACCATGGAAACCAATCCCGCCTTGTTCGAACTCTCGCGCATCAACTCCGCGGCCGAGGTGCAGGTGGCTTCGTTGCGTGCCCGCGTGGCTGAATTCGAGTCGCGTGCCACCCGCGCCCGCGAACTGATGCGGGCGGCTCCGCAGATCGAAGCCGAGCAGGCCCAGCTCAACCGCGACTACGAGATCAACCGCAAGAACTACGAAGACCTGGTGGCGCGGCGCGAGTCCATCACCATGAGCGGTGAACTCGAAAGCGCGTCCAGCCTGGCTGACTTTCGCGTGATCGACCCGCCACGGGCCGATCCGAAACCGGTGGCACCTAACCGCATCCTGTTGATGCCGCTGGCCCTGCTGGCTGCGCTGGCCGCGGGCCTGGGCTTCACTTTCCTGATGAGCCAGGTCCGCCCGGTGTTCTTTGATGCGAATTCGCTGCGTTCGGCCACTGACTTGCCCTTGCTGGGCGTGGTCACCCTGGTCAAGCACGACGCCCTGCGTCAGCGGGAACGCCGCAGCCTCATGCGTTTCGCAGCGTCCGTGTTGGCCCTGGTGGTCGTGTTTGTGGTCGGTATCGCGGTGATGTCCTACCGCGCCGGTCTTTGAAGGTGATTGCCCATCATGTCCAGTCTCATTGAAAAGGCCGCCCAACGGCTCGAGCAGTTGCGTCAGGCGGGTGCCGACATTCCCGCTGATGCGCCCGCGCCGGTTGCTGTGCCTGCCAAGGCGGTCGCAGCGCCTTCCGTCGGTGCCGCGCCGGCACGCGCGGTGCCGTCCGAAGCCCACGCGCCCGACAGCGTCCAGTCGAAGGCGGTGCAGATGGACCTGGAGACGCTGCGCGTGGCCGGGTTCGTGACGCCCAACGCCCCCCGTTCCCCGATCGCCGACCAGTTCCGCGTGATCAAGCGCCCGCTGCTGGCCAACGCCACCGGCAAGGGCGCTGCTCCCGTGCCCAACGGCAACCTGATCATGGTGACCAGCGCCATGCCCGGCGAAGGCAAGAGCTTCACCGCCATCAACCTGGCCATGAGCATTGCCATGGAGCTGGACTACCGGGTGCTGCTGGTAGACGCTGACGTGGCCCGGCCTTCTCTGCGTCAGGCCCTGGGACTGGCCGCCGGCCCAGGCCTGCTCGATTTGTTGATCGACCGGAAAACCCAGATGTCGGACGTCTTGCTTCGCACCAACGTGGACAAGCTCAGCGTGCTGCTGAGCGGCTCTCCGCACCCGCGCGCCACCGAGCTGCTGGCCAGCGACGCCATGACCTCGCTGATCGAAGAGATGGGCCAGCGGTATCCCGACCGCATCATCATTTTTGATTCTCCACCCCTGCTGCTGACCACCGAAGCCCGTGTGCTGGCGACCCACATGGGTCAAATCATTGTGGTAGTGCAGGCGGAGAAGACCCTGCAATCGCAGGTTCAGCACGCCATGACCACCATCGAGGCTTGCCCGGTCAAGCTGATGCTGCTCAACCAGGCCCGTGGCGGTGACCAGGACGCCTACGGCTATGGCTACGGCTATGGCTACGGTTACGGGCAAACCACCAGCCAGGCCGCCGACGCCAATGTCCCGGTGGCTGCGGCAACATGAATCGCCGCACCAGGACGGATCCCGTGAAGACCCGCCGCATTCCAGTGCCTTCCGCGCTCGCGCAGCGATCTGCGGTGTTTGCACTGGGTGCCTTGGCCGCCGCTGCCCTGGGCACGGTGGCGCATGCGCAAGACAGCGTGGACTCGGCGGATGCGCCCGGCCCCAAACCCTCGGTCTGGATCGAGCGCCGCGTCACGGTGGGGCAGACCTTGTCCACCAACGGCAACCTGTCCACCAACGCGCGCAGCGAACAGACCACCGAGGTAACGCCAGGCATCCGCGCGGTGTTCAACACCCCCAGCGTGCAGGGTTTCATCGACTACTCGCTGAGCGCGCTGTACTACGCACAGGGCACCTCGGGCAACCAGTTTCGCAACTCGCTCAACGCCAACGCCAAGGTCAACGCCTGGGACAACCGGGCCTTCATCGACTTGTCGGGTGTGGTGTCCAACCAGGCCATTTCCGCGTTTGGCCCACAGTCGGTCAACGGCCGGTCCGACACCAACCAGTCCGAGACAGCCAGCTTCCGCTTCTCGCCCTACCTGCGCGGCAGCTTCGCGGGCGATACCGACTACGAACTGCGCTATAGCCTGCAGACCGCCGACACGGACACCGCGGCAAGGTCCGACATCACCGACCAGTCCGTCTCGATGCGCCTGGGCAGCCGCCCCGCCGGGCAGACCCTGGGCTGGTCGTTCAACGCCTCATCGGGCGCCACCGACTACAGCCGCGGTCGCGACACCGAGTCCAGCAGCGCGCAGGGCGGGCTGATTGTTGCCGTTTCACCGCAGTTGCAGGTGACACTGCTCGCAGGGGTCGAGTCCAACGACATCATCACGTTGCAGAAACAGTCGTACAACACGGCCGGTATCAACGTGGACTGGCGTCCTTCGCAGAACACCCGGGTCTTTGTGGGGTTGGAAGACCGCTACTTTGGCAACGGCCACAACATCACGCTGGAGCACCGCACGGGACGGACGTTGTGGAGCTACACCGACAGCAAGGGTGTGGCCAACAACCCATTGCAAGAGGGGGCTGTGTCGCTCGGTACGAACTTCGACTTCTTCGACCAGCAATACCAGCAGCTCATTCCAGACCCGATCCTTCGCGCGAGGTTTGTCAACGACCTGTTGCAGTTCTACAACCTGCCAGCCGACGCGCTCGCTGTTCAGAACTTCCTGAGCTCATCCGCCACCCTCGACCGCGTGCAACGCCTCTCTGTGGCGCTCTCCGGTATTCGCAGCGTCTGGACGCTCTCGGTTTATCGCAGCGACTCCAGCCGCCTGGACACCATCGTCAGCGGTGGTGACGACTTCGACTTCAACACCGACATCGAACAACAGGGGTGGAGCCTGAACTACGCGCACCGCATGACCCCGCTGACATCGTTCAACGCGGGGCTGACCAACCAGAAAAGCACCGGAAGTTCCGGCCTCAATCTCCGATCCACCACGGCCTCTGTCGGCCTGGGCACCCGTTTGAGTCGTCGCACCTCTGCCAGCGTCCAGCTGCAGCGCGGCAACTACAACGGCTCCTCCGGTTCCTACAACGACACCGCCATCTCGGGTTTCATCACCCACCGGTTCTGATCCATGTACGAAGCCTTCTACGGGCTGAGCAGCAAGCCTTTCCAGCTCAACCCAGACCCCCGCTTTTATTACAGCAGCAAGCCGCACCGGCGCGCTCGCTCCTACCTTGTCTACGGCGTCATGCGTGGCGAGGGTTTCATCGTCATCACCGGTGAAGTGGGTGCCGGCAAAACCACCATCGTGCGCGACCTGCTCGACAGCCTGGAGAACGGCTCGGTGGTGGCCGCGCACCTCGTGAGCACCCAACTCGGCGCTGAAGACGCGCTCAAGCTGGTGTGCGCCGCGTTTGGCGTGCCGGTGCGCGGCACCGGCAAGGCCGACATGCTGATGGCGCTCGAAGCCTTCTTCATCACACAGACCACGCAGGGCAAACGCTGCCTCCTGATCGTGGACGAGGCGCAGAACCTGCAGCCGCTGGCGGTGGAAGAGCTGCGCATGCTCTCCAACTTCCAGTTTGGGGACCAGGCCTTGCTGCAGACCTTTCTGGTGGGCCAGCCCGAGTTCCGCGAGATCCTGCAAGGCCCGAGCATGTTGCAGCTGCGCCAGCGCATCACCGCGCGTTGCCACCTGGGCCCGCTCGACGAAGAAGACACCCGCGCTTATGTGGAGCACCGCCTCAAGTGCGCGGGCGCCACCGACAAGCCGACGTTCGAGCCCGCCATCTTTCCCGCGCTGTTCCAGCACTCCGGCGGTATTCCGCGGCGCATCAACACCTTGTGTGACCGCCTGCTGCTGCTGGGTTACCTCTCCGAAATGACGCACCTCACGCTGGAGGCACTCAACGAGGTGGTGGCCGAGATGCAGGTGGAGAACTCGGCCGCGCCCTCGCGTGTGGCCGAAGACCAGGAGCGCTGGGCGCACCTGCCCAACGCCGGTGCCAGCGCCGCTCCCACCTGGCTGAACGACGACATGGATCTTTCCGAGCTCGCGCTCGACGCCAATCTGGTGGACGGTATGAACGACCAGCTGACCCGGGTGTCGGCAGAGCAGCTCAGCACGCGCCTGCTGCGCATGGAACGCAGCGTGCTGCGCCAGGAACGCATCAGCCTGGAAATTTTGAGCTCGCTCAAGAAGATCGTGGCCGCCGCCCGCAAGCCCCGCGCCGCAGGCCCCACCACCGACCTGCCCAAGTGACCGCCATGCTCACCCGCGCACCCATCACCAACGCCCTGACGATCGACGTCGAGGACTACTTCCAGGTCTCGGCGTTTGCGCCCCACATCGACCGCGCCGACTGGGACAGTCGCGAATGCCGCGTCGAGCACAACATCGACCGCATCCTCAAGCTGCTGGACGACAAACACACCAAGGCCACGTTTTTCACGCTGGGCTGGGTGGCCGAGCGGTACCCGAACATGGTGCGCCGCATCGTGGCCGAGGGCCACGAACTTGCCAGCCACGGTTATGGCCACCAGCGCGCGTCCGATCTCACCGAGGCCGAGTTCTTCCACGACGTTTCGCACGCGAAGGCCTTGCTCGAAGAAATCGGGGGCACCGAAGTGCAGGGCTACCGCGCGCCCAGCTTCTCCATCGGCACCGGCAACCTCTGGGCGCTCGACACCTTGCTGCGCGCGGGCTACCGCTACAGCTCCAGCATCTACCCGGTCAAGCACGACCACTACGGCATGCCCGACGCGCCGCGCTTTGCGCACCAGATCCGCGACGGTCTGATGGAAGTGCCGCCCACCACCTTGCGCATGTTCAACCGCAACCTGCCGTCCGGCGGTGGCGGCTATTTCCGCCTGTTGCCCTACGCGCTCTCGCGCTGGATGCTGCAGCAGGTGAACCAGCGCGATGCCGAGTCCGCCATCTTCTATTTCCACCCCTGGGAAATCGACGCCGATCAACCCCGTATTCCCGGCATCGATCTGAAGACGCGCTTTCGGCACTACGTGAACATCGGCCGCACCGAACAGCGCCTGGCGCGCCTGCTGGATGATTTCCGCTGGGGCCGCATGGACGACATTTTTCTCAAGGAACGCGCGCCCGATCGTTTGACAGAGGTGCCGGTTGTCTGACCCGCGATCATTCGGTGCGAGCCTGGCTTTGAACGCGTCCCGTTGAACGGGCGCAAGGCAGTCATGGGCAATGTCCTCTTCCTCGCGCATCGCATGCCGTATCCCCCGAACAAGGGTGACAAGGTGCGTTCGTACCACCTCTTGCGACACCTGCAACAGCACCACAGGGTGTTTTTGGGGACCTTCATCGATACCCATGACGATGACGAGCATCTGCCCGCGCTGAAGGCACTTTGCCCGGATCTGCATGTGGAACGCATCCATCCCAAGGTGTCGAAATTTCTCAGCCTGACAGGATTGATCAGGCGCGAGGCGCTCACCATCGCTTTTTACAGAAGTGCGGGCATGCGCAGGTGGGTTCAGCGTACGCAGGCGAAGCACCCGTTGCAGGCAAGCCTGGTGTTCACATCCGCCATGGCGCAATACGCCGAGCCCCTGCTGCCTCAAACACCCATGGTGGTCGATTTTGTCGACGTCGATTCCTGCAAATGGCGCGACTATGCCCCGGCACATCGTTGGCCAGTTTCCTGGATTTATCAACGCGAGGCGGATCAGTTGCTGCGCGCCGAGAAAGCCATCGCATCTATTTCTACGCCGTCCTTTTTTGTGACCCCAGTCGAGACCGCCTTGTTTCAGTCACTGGCCCCGGAGAGCGCTGCGAGCATCAAAACGCTGAGTAATGGCGTGGACGCTGAATACTTTTCCCGCGCATTGGATCGCCAAAGCCCGTTTTCGGCTGACGAGAAGGCGATCGTCTTTGTGGGGGCCATGGACTATTGGCCCAATGTCGACGGTGTCAAATGGTTTGCAAGAAACGTCATGCCGCTGGTGCTTGCGCGCTGGCCCACGGCGTGCTTTCACATTGTTGGCCGCAATCCATCGAAAGACGTGCTGGCACTGGCCAGCGACAGCGTCAGGATTTCCGGAACTGTTCCGGACGTTCGTCCCTACCTTCAGTTCGCCAGCGCGGTGGTCGTGCCGCTTCGGGTGGCCCGTGGCGTGCAAAACAAGATTCTTGAGGCGATGGCCATGGCCCAGCCCGTCATCACCGTGCCAGCCTGTGCTGAAGCCATTGGCGCATCTGCCGAAGAAGGGTTGCTGCAAGCCAGTGAACCTTCGGCCTTTCTTGCATCGTTGAACATGTTGTTTGAAAGCGCAGACGCTGCAATGGCGCTGGGCCGAGCTGCGCGCGCGCACGTCGGCTGGCATTTCCGTTGGGCCGACCACATGAAGGGGTTGGACGCCTGCTTTCCTCACACAACGGGAGCCCGTGCATGAAGAATTCACCACTTGCACTCGCGGTGCCCAAGCAATGGCGAGGTCCCGTGTTGGCCTTGGTTGTTCTGCTGATCGCCATCCTGGCGCTGTATGCACACACCGGCCGTGGCATGGTGGCCATCTGGTCGGTTTCCGATACCTATGCGCACGGCTTCGTCGTGCCTTTCATCACGCTGTGGCTGATCTGGCGCATCCGCCACTCCCTTGCCGTTCATGTTCCACGTCCCTCACCGTTGGCGTGGATCCTCATGCTGGGCGCGGCGGCGCTCTGGCTCGCTGGCGATCTTGTGGCAGTGAACGCGGTGACACATTTCTCTCTGGTGCTGCTGCTTGTGCTGGCGGTGCCCTCCGTCCTGGGATGGTCGGTGGCATTGGCCATGGCGTTTCCCTTAGGCTTCCTGTTTTTTGCCGTGCCCATTGGCGATTTCATGCTGCCTCAGCTCATGGAATGGACTGCCGATTTCACGGTGTTTGCGTTGCGCTTGAGCGGCATTCCTGTGTACCGGGAAGGCCTCCAGTTCATCATCCCGTCGGGTGCGTGGTCGGTGGTCGAGGCCTGCAGTGGCATCCGCTACATGATCGCCTCGGTCACGGTGGGCTGCCTGTTTGCGTACTTGAGCTACAGCAGCCTGAAGAAGCGCCTCATCTTTATGGGTGTCGCCATCCTGGTGCCCTTGGTCGCCAACTGGTTGCGCGCCTACATGATTGTGATGATTGGCCATCTCTCGGGCAACGAACTGGCCACTGGGGTGGACCACCTCATCTACGGCTGGGTGTTTTTCGGCGTGGTGATTGTCTTCATGTTGTTCATCGGTGCCCGCTGGGCCGATGCGCCCGCGCCGGCCTCCGGTCCTTTGACGCCGACTGCAAGCAACGCAGCAGCAACTCGCGGCAAGTCCACAGCCATGGCGACCTTGGCGGCATTGTTGATCGTTGCTTCACCGCATCTGCTCGAGCGCCTGCTGGCGATTGGCACCAGTACAAACGAGGTGGAATTGAGTGCACCAAAGGCGCAGTCACCCTGGCAGAACGCCACCACGCCGCCTAGCAACTGGGTCCCCGCGTTCCAGTTCCCCTCAGCCACCAGCCATCTTGGCTTCACCGGTCCGCAGGGCGAAACTGTGGGTCTGCATCTCAGCTACTACCGCGACCAGGACTACGAACGCAAGCTGGTGACTTCGGTCAACGTGTTGGTGACCAGCGACGACAAACAGTGGTCCCAGGTGTCGGGCGGCAGCGCCACCATCCAGCTGGCCGGCCAGCCACTCACCGTGGCCGCCGCCACGCTGCGCGACCAGACTGGAGGCCTCGCCTCCAACAGCCAGCGCCTGCAGGTCTGGCGCTTCTACTGGGTCAACAACCGCTTCACGGCCAGCGATGCCTTGGCCAAAATACAGGGTGCCTTGAGCCGGATCACCGGGCAGGGCGACGACGGAGCCATTGTGGTCATCTACACCCCGCTCGATCCGCAGCTCACCGATGCCGACGCACGCGCGGCCGCCACGGCCGTGCTGCAGGGCTTCGTGCAGAGCCAGGGCAGCGCCATCGAAGTCGCCCTGAAGACCACGCGAGGGGCGCCCTGAATGTGCGGCATTTCCGGCTTGTTCGACACGCTAGGCACGCGCGACTTTGACCGCGCGCTGGCCTCGCGCATCAACAACATCCAGGCCCACCGCGGCCCCGACGAAGACGACCTGCACTTCGAACCCGGCCTGGCCCTGGGCCACCGGCGCCTGTCGGTGATTGACCTCGCCACCGGCCAACAGCCGCTGTTCAACGAAGACGGCAGCGTGGGCATCGTCTTCAACGGCGAGATCTACAACTTTGAAGAGCTCGTGCCCGAGCTCCAGGCGCTGGGCCACACCTTCAAGACGCGCAGCGACACCGAAGTGATCGTGCACGCCTGGGAAGCCTGGGGCCCCGAGTGCGTTAACCGCCTGCGCGGCATGTTTGCCTTTGCCCTGTGGGACCGCAACCAGCAAACCCTGTTTCTCGCGCGCGACCGCATGGGCGTGAAACCGATGCACTACGCCTGGTTGGCTGATGGCACCTTCATCTTCGGCTCCGAGCTGAAGGTGATCACCGCGCACCCCGGCTTTGCGCGCGACATCGACCCGCTGGCGGTGGAAGACTACTTCTCGTTCGGCTACGTGCCCGACTCGCGCTGCATTTACCGCAACGCACACAAGCTGCCATCTGCCCACACGCTGACCTTGCGCCGGGGCGACGCCACACAGGCCCAGCCCGTGCCGTACTGGGACGTGCACTTCACCAACGACAACACCATCAACCAGGCCGACGCCGAAATCGAACTGCGTGATCGTGTTCGCGAGTCCGTGAAGCTGCGCCTCAAGGCCGACGTGCCGCTCGGCGCGTTCCTCTCCGGCGGGGTCGACTCCAGCGCCGTGGTGGCCACCATGGCCGGCCTGTCCACCACCCCGGTGCACACCTGTGCCATCGGCTTTGACGACCCACGCTTCAACGAGTCCGCCTTTGCCCAACAGGTGGCCGACCGCTACCAGACCGACCACCGCCTGGAAGTGGTGAAGAGCGACGACTTCGACCTCATCGACACCCTGGCATGGCTCTACGACGAACCCTACGCCGACAGCTCCGCCATCCCCACCTACCGCGTGTGTCAGATGGCGCGCAAGCACGTGACCGTGGCGCTCTCGGGCGACGGGGGCGACGAAAGCCTGGGTGGCTACAGGCGATACCGCATGCACCTGGGCGAAGAGAGCGTGCGCAGCCGTTTGCCGCACGGCCTGCGCGGCCCGCTGTTTGGTTCGCTGGGCCATCTGTACCCCAAGGCCGACTGGGCGCCGCGCATGTTCCGCGCCAAGACCACGTTCCAGGCCATGGCCATGGACTCGGTGCAGGCCTACCACCACAGCATGTCGCACCTGCGCGCCGACCAGCGCCAGCGGCTGTTTTCGCCAGCTTTTCAGAAGAGCTTGGGCGGCTACAACTCCATCACCGTGTTCCGTGGCCACGCCGAGCGCGCCAACACCGACGACCCGCTGGCGCTCATTCAGTACCTGGACTACAAAACCTGGCTGGTCGGCGACATCAACACCAAGGTCGACCGCGCCAGCATGGCCCACTCGCTCGAAGTGCGCGAACCGCTCATGGACCACCAGCTCATCGAATGGCTGGCCACGCTGCCCAGCAGCCTGAAGATCAACGGCGGCGAAGGCAAGTACGTTTTCAAGAAAGCCTTTGAGCCACTGCTGCCCAACGACATCCTGTACCGCTCCAAGATGGGCTTTTCGGTGCCGCTGGCCAGCTGGCTGCGCGGCCCGCTGGCCGAGCGCATGCGCGAGTCTGTGTTGAGCCAGCGCATGCTGGACTCCGGCTACTTCAACGAAGCCACCTTGCGCACCTTGATCGACCAGCACCTGAGCCGGCAGTCTGACCATTCCACCGCGCTGTGGATGCTGATCATGTTCGACGCGTTTCTGCGCCAGGCGCAGGCGCCAGTTCAGACCTCGCCCATTGTCGCCAACGCACCCGTGGCCGTACACGCATGACCACCCCGATGACCAGCACCGTGCGCCGCCAGCGCATCGTCCACGTGGTGTACAGCTTTGACGTGGGCGGGCTGGAAAACGTCATCGTTCAGCTGATCAATCGCCTGCCCGCCGACCAGTTTGAACACGTGGTGCTCTCGCTCACCACCATCAGCGACTTCAAGAACCGCATCACCCAGCCCGGCGTGCGCTTCATCGAAATGCACAAACAGCCCGGCCACGCCATCCCCCTGTACCCGCGCATCTACAAGCTACTGCGCGAACTGAAGCCCGACGTGGTGCACACATGCAATCTGGCCGCGCTGGAGATCACGCCGCTGGCGTGGCTGGCGCGCGTACCGCTGCGTGTGCATGCCGAGCACGGCTGGGACGCGCACGATCCCAACGGGCAGAGCAAGAAGTACCAGCGCGTGCGCAAGCTCTACCGGCCTTTTGTGAGTCACTATGTGGCGGTGTCGAAAGACCTGTTTTGTTACCTTGCGGACCGCGTGGGAGTTCCACTGCGCCGCAGGAGCCTGATTGCCAATGGTGTGGACACCGATCTCTTCCGTCCCGCAGACACGAGGCGTGGGACTTTGCCAGACTGTCCCTTTTCCGAGGCCGACCATTGGCTCATTGGCGCCGTTGGGCGCATGCAGACCGTGAAAAATCAACCTCTGCTGGCGCGTGCGTTCGTGAACCTGGTGTCTCAATCCCCGCAAGCCCGCGCCTCGATGCGACTTGTGATGGTGGGTGATGGACCTTTGAAATCCGAGGTTGAAAGCATCCTTGAAAGCCACGGCCTGAGAGACCTGGCCTGGCTTGCAGGCACGCGTTCCGACGTGCCCCAACTCATGTCCCGGTTTGATTGTTTTGTGCTGCCATCGCAAGCCGAAGGCACCTCCTGTACGCTGCAAGAGGCCATGTCCTGCGGCCTGCCGGTGGTGGCCACAGCAGTGGGGGGCACGCCCGAACTGGTGCAGCACGGCTTGAACGGTCAGCTGGTTCCGCCCGATGACGAGGTTGCCTTGGCTCAGGCGATAGCGACCGTTTTCCGGGACAAGCAGGCGGCGCTCGAGCAGGGCGTTCGTGCGAGGAAAACAGTGCTGGACCGCTTCGGCCTGCAGGTCATGGTCGATCAGTACGCTCGGCTTTTTTCTGGGCGACAAGCCGCATGACACAAAACGCCAATCCCAAGCGCGCGCTGATCATGGGGGCGATGTGGACCGTCGGTACCCGGTGGTCCATCAAGGCACTGGGCTTCGTGAACACCGTCATCATGGCCCGGCTGATCCTGCCTGCCGACTACGGCATCGTGGCCATGGCCATGCTGTTCGTTGCCATGGTCCATGCGATGACGGATCTTGGTGTTGGCACCGCACTTCTGCGCAAAGGTGAGGTGTCTCGCGACGAAATTGACTCGGCATGGAGCTTGAAGATCATCCAAGGCGGGGTTCTTGCCCTTGTGTTGATGGCTGGTGCAACGTTGGCCGCCAGCTATTTCAAGGAGCCCAGAGTGCAGGACGTGCTCTGGGTTTTTGCGGCCTGCATGCTGATCGACGGAGCCAGCAACATCGGCCTGACCCTGGCGCAGAAGGACCTGAAGTTTTCGGTCGATTTCCGCGTCAATGTGGGTTCGAACGTGGTGCGGGTGATTGTGACCCTTCTTGCCGGTTATTTTTTCCGGGACTACCGGGCGCTGGTGGTGGGAATCGTCTCTGGATATGTTGTGACGTTTGTGTTGAGCTACGCGCTTCACCCTTACCGTCCCCGCTGGAACACCAGCCGCATGGGCGAAATCTGGGCTGTGACGCGCTGGCTCATGCTGTCGTCGCTGGGCACGTTCTTTCTCCGAAGAAGCGACGAGATCATTGCCGGGCGGGTGGGCACCACGGAAGAATTTGGTGAGTATCACGTTGGCGGAGACCTGGGGAGAATGCCCGTGAGCGAGCTGGGCCCCCCCATGGTGCGAGCCTTCCTGCCAGTGCTGTCGGCGATCCAGGACGATCTGAAGCGAATCAATGCGGCCGTGCTCAAAACTGTCGCTGCCGTCAATGCGCTGACGATCCCCATCTCTGCCGGAGTGGCGGCGTTCGCAGTTCCGCTGACGGCGGTTGTGCTCGGACCCTCATGGACACAGGCGGCTTCTTACGTTGCTTTCTATGCGCTGGCCGCGGCTGCACAGTTCTCGGTCAGCCCTCTATTCACGCTGCTGGTACTTCGTGGTCACACGCGCTCCCTGAGCGCCATTGTCTGGATGGAATTGGTGGTTTTTGTCGTGTGTGTTGCATTGCTGCTGCCCACGTTTCATTTGATCGCCCTGGTCTGGGCCCGTTTGATCTCCAGTCTGTTCAACGCGGGTATGACAGCGTTCTATACCCACAAGCTCTGCGATCTGCGCTTTGGTGCGGTGTTGCAGGCTCTGTGGCGCCCTTTGGCCGGTGCAGCCGGCCTGCATGGCATGGGCATGGGCATCACCGCGCTACCGCATCTTGCGAGCTGGCAACAGCTCGTGCTCGGCGGGGTGTCGGGTCTCGCGCTCTACTCGGCCTGGGCTTTTCTGAGCTGGTGGCTGGTGGGGCGTCCCGAAGGGTTGGAATCCACGGTGGTGGATGTGGTCCAGTCGCGATGGCGGCTGGCACGTGGCTGATGCTGGTAATCCCGTCTTCGCGCTTTTTTGTTCAAGTCCAAGGTAGTGCAATGTCTCTGAAGAAAGTTAAACGATGAAAGTCATGGTCGTCTTCGGCACCCGCCCGGAAGCCATCAAGATGGCGCCGCTGGTCAAGGGCCTGCAGGCCCGCGCTGGCGAGATCGACACCGTGGTGTGCGTTACCGCGCAACACCGCGAAATGCTCGACCAGGTGCTCAAGCTGTTCGACATCGTGCCCGAGCACGACCTCAACATCATGAAACCGGGGCAGGACCTGTTCGACATCACCGGCAACATCCTCGCCGGCCTCAAACCCGTGCTGCTGCAGGAGAAGCCCGACCTGGTGCTGGTGCACGGCGACACCACCACCACGCTTGCCGCCAGTCTGGCCGCCTACTACGCGCGGGTGCCCGTGGGCCATGTGGAGGCGGGCTTGCGCACCGGCAACAAGCAGGCGCCTTACCCCGAAGAAATGAACCGCCGCCTCACCGGCGCCATTGCCGACCTGCACTTTGCCCCCACCAGTGCGGCCGAAGCCAACCTGCTGCGCGAAGGCGTGCCGCCAGCCACGATCCACGTCACGGGCAACACTGTCATCGACGCGCTGCTGGCCGTGGTGCACAAGCTGCGCAACGACGCAGAGGCACAAAAGACCCTGAAAGAGCGTTTTGCCTTCCTGAACCCGGCCAAGCGGCTCATTCTCGTCACCGGCCACCGCCGAGAAAACTTTGGCGAAGGCTTTCAAAACATTTGCCAGGCCCTGGCCGACATTGCCGCCGAGCACAGCGACGTGGAGGTCTTGTACCCCGTGCACCTGAACCCCAACGTACGCCAACCGGTGGCCGACATTCTGGCGGCGCGCAAGCTCGACAATGTGCATCTCATCGACCCGGTTGACTACCTGCCTTTTGTGTACCTCATGGACCGGTCTTACCTGATCATCACCGACTCGGGCGGCGTGCAGGAGGAAGCGCCTTCGCTGGGCAAACCGGTGCTGGTGATGCGCGACTCCACCGAACGACCTGAGGCGGTGGACGCCGGGACCGTGCGGCTGGTGGGCACCTCGCGCGAGAAGATCGTGGGGGAAACCCGCCGACTGCTCTCCGATGAAGCCGAGTACACACGCATGTCCCGAGCGCACAACCCTTACGGCGACGGCAAGGCCGTCGAACGCATCATTCAATCGATCTTGTCCTTGAAAGGAAAACAATAAATGGCACGCGAACTGCAGAAAATCGTCGTCATGGGCCTGGGCTACATCGGTCTGCCCACCGCTTCCATGCTCGCCACCAAAGGCCACACCGTGCTGGGTGTGGACGTGAACGAGTCGGCGGTCAACACCATCAACTCGGGGCGCATCCACATCATTGAGCCCGACCTTGACATCCTGGTGCGCTCCGCCGTGAACAGCGGCAACTTGCGCGCCTCGCTCACGCCGGAAGAGGGTGACACCTTCATCCTCGCAGTGCCCACACCGTTCAAGGAAGAAGGCGGCAACCCCAAGGCCCCTGATCTCTCGTATGTGGAGGCCGCCACCCGGGCCATAGCGCCCTACCTGCGCGAAGACAACCTGGTCATCTTGGAGTCCACCTCGCCCGTGGGCACCACCGAGGTGATCGAGAGCATCATCAACGGCCTGCGCCCCGAACTCGCTGGCAAGGTGCACACCGCCCATTGCCCCGAACGCGTGTTGCCCGGCCACATCTTGCGCGAGCTGGTGGACAACGACCGCATCATCGGCGGTACCACCAAGGCGGCCATCGCCAAAGCGCGCACGCTGTACAAAACTTTCTGTAACGGCGCCATTCTGGAAACCGACAGCCGCACCGCCGAGCTGTCAAAGCTGGTGGAAAACTCGTTCCGTGATGTCAACATTGCGTTTGCCAACGAGCTGTCAGTCATCTGCGACAAGCTGGGCATCAGCGTGTGGGAAACCATCTCGCTGGCCAACCGCCATCCGCGCGTGAACATCTTGCAGCCGGGCCCGGGCGTGGGTGGTCACTGCATCGCAGTGGACCCTTGGTTCATCGTCTCCAGCGCACCCGACGAAGCGCGCCTGATCCGTACTGCCCGTGAGGTGAACGATGCAAAACCGCACTGGGTCATCGAAAAAGTTCGCGCCAAGGCCGAGCGCTTCAAGGACCCTGTCATCGGTTGCCTGGGCCTCACATTCAAGGCCAACATCGACGACCTGCGCGAATCGCCGTCCATGGACATCGTCAAGCTGTTGCTCAAGTCGGGCATCGGTACCGTGATGGCATGCGACCCCAATGTCAGCAAAGAAAAGGCGCCGTTCCCGCTGCACGACCTGAAGGACGTGTTGAAAAAGGCCGACATCCTCTTGCTGCTGGTGGACCACCACGAGTTCACCGACATCGATCCGCAGGTGATCAAGGACAAGGTCGTCATCGACACCAAAGGCGTGCTGCGGTAACTGCGGGAGCGCACCCATGATCGAAGGACTGATTCTGTTGACCGAACTCGCTTCGATGGTCCTGCTTCTGTGGACTGTTCAGCGCCGCGACACACCAGGGGCCCGTTCACCCACCAACCTGTTCGCCTACCGCGACCCGGATCATCCTGCCAAGGGCGATGTTTCTCAAGGCCGCAGCCGGAGCCAGCGCGATGCGTGACCTTGTCGCCTTGGGGGCAATGTTCTTCTTCGTGCCCATGGCGTTCATGAGTCCCTTTTCTGCCTACCTGCTTTGGGGGTGGGGGGGGCTTATTGCACTGAACTTCTACCTGTTCGGCTTCATGTCGGGTTTGCCGTACGTGTTCATCTTTGCCCTCATCACCCTCGCACTTGCGGTCTTGCGCAAGGACACGATACGGCAAGCTTTTGAACCCAACCGGACGGCGGTGCTGATGATCCTGTTTGTGGTTCATGGCTTGGTGTGCGCGTTGCTTGCCTACCCAGGGCTTGAGCGCAATTGGGAGCTCTGGGGCAATGTGGCCAAAACCGTGCTCTTTTGTCTGCTGATGCCCATGCTGGCGAACGACCGTTTCCGCATCCATGCCATTGTGGTGATGATGGCGTTGGCATTGAGTTTTCATGGTGTGCTGGACGGCCTGAAGTTCCTCGCCAGTGGTGGTGCGCACAACGCGCAGTCCAACCCCAAGTTTGGTGACAACAACCACCTGAGCCTCATCCTGCTCATGGCTTTGCCCATCATCTATTACCTGCAGCATTACGCTGCCAGTCGGTTGGCCCGCTGGGCTTTTCTTGGTGCCCTGGTGCTGACCTTGCTGGCTGTGATGGCTACCAACTCCCGTGCCGGGCTGGTCGGCTTGCTGGTGGTGGGGGGGGCTGTGGTGCTGACGACACGGCGGCGGTGGTCCGGCTTGGCCTCGGTGGCTTTGGCTGCTGTGTTGCTCACGCAGGTCGCGCCCGAAGATTGGACCAATCGCATGCAGACCATTCAGTCTGCAGAGGAAGACGCGTCGTTCATGGGACGCGTAACGGCATGGAAGGTCAGCTCTGCCATTGCTGTGGCACACCCGTTTGCAGGTGGAGGATTCCGCGCACTGCAATCGATCCCGGTGTGGGATCAGTTCAAGTCCGAACCGGGGCTGCTGGGCTTTGTGGACACGCCTGTGCTCAACCGCAGCGGTGTTGCAGCGCACAGCATCTGGTTCGAGGTGATGGGCGACCTTGGGTTCGTCGGCTTGTTTCTCTTTGTGGCCCTGCTGGTCAATGCGTTCCTCACTCGGCGTCAGGTGTGGAAGCTTGTTCGTGCCAATGGCGTGAGTCAGCGGTGGGCGGGCGACCTGGCCGACATGCTGGGCATCTCACTGCTGGCATTTGTGGTGACAGGTTCCACGCTCAGTGCTGCCTATTTTGAGTTGCCCTATGTCTGCATGATGTTGTTGGAGACGGTCAAGCAGCATCAGTTGCACTTGAGTCGCGCGAGTTCTCCACCCCTTCCGGCCTGATGATGAGATGACACCGTTCTTCAATCTGATCTCGCGCGGCAAGCTCACGGTGCTGCTGTTCCACAAGGTGCCCATGCAGGCGCATCCGCTGGACCCGGGCGAGTTGAACCTCGCTGGCTTTGAGCGCGTTCTCGACGCGGCCATGCGCGCCTTTCGTATCCTTCCCTTGCAAGACGCCCTTGCCGCTCTTCAGACCAACCGGTTGCCTCCCCGTTCGGCCTGCATCACGTTTGACGATGGTTACCCGGAGTGGCTGGCCCACGTGGTACCCGCTTTGGAGCGGCGCGGCGCGCACGCCACGTTTTTTGTGACCACCGGCCAGTTCAATGGTCTACCCCTGTGGAACGAGCGAATCCTCTACGGCATCGATGGGGCGCCCGACGATCTGGAGCCCCTGGTTTTGCAGGGCTCGGGGCTGCAGCCCATCCCCCTGGGCACCGCAACCGACCGCCGCCGAGCCATCCGCCAGCTAGATGCCTTTCTCAAGTACCAGGATCCCGACACCAAGGAGCAAATGCTCGGGCAACTGGAGGAGCATGTCGGGGCAAAGCGCCACACCGTCCCGGTGATGTCAACGCAAGACCTTCGCGCAATTCACGCCAAGGGCTTTGGCATAGGAGGGCACTCGGTCACGCACCCTATCTTGAGTCGGTGCGATCAGGACTTGGCCTACCGTGAGATTGCTGGCGCGCGCGAAGACCTGGAGGCCTTGGTGCGTGGGCACGTGTCGTCGTTTGCCTATCCCAATGGCATCCCTGGCAAAGACTTTGGCCCCGAACACGTTGCCATGGTTCAACGGGCGGGGTACGCACATGCATTGACCACGCACCGAGGCGTCGTAACGGCCGGTACGTCGCCCTTCCAGCTTCCCCGATTCACGCCGTGGGGCCCGTCGCCAACACGCATGGCCTTTCAGCTTGCAAGAAACCTGCGTCAACGCCCCCAATCATTGGCGGTGGAGGAGCGAGACGGGCGTCGAGCGTTGATGGTCGCTTTCCATTTCCCACCCCAGGCTGGCAGCAGCGGCATCCAGCGCACGCTCAATTTCGTCAAGCATTTGCCCTCCAGCGGCTGGCAGCCCACTGTGTTGAGTGCGCATCCCCGGGCCTACGAGGAGTGCAGCAGCGATCTTTTGCAGCAGATCCCGTCGGCAACGCGGGTGGTTCGTGCCTTTGCGCTGGACGCGGCTCGCCACCTGAGCTTCAGGCGCAAGTACCTTGATGTGCTCGCCTTGCCCGACCGTTGGTCAAGCTGGTGGTTGGGGGGAACGCTGGCCGGACTGCGGGAGATCCGGCGAGAGCGGCCAGAGCTCATCTGGAGCACCTATCCCATCGCAAGCGCCCATCTCATTGGCGCGACCCTGCACCGGCTCACCGGGCTGCCCTGGGTGGCGGACTTCAGGGATCCGATGCTCAGCCCTGACTTTCCGTCGGCCAGATTGCAGCGGCGCCTGTGGGAAGGTATTGAGGCCTATGCATTGCAGAACGCCAGGTTCTGTGTATTCACCACCGAGCGTGCCTGCCAGACGTTTCAGAAACGCTACCCGGCCAACGCTGACAAATGCGTTGTGATTGAAAACGGCTACGACGAAGAGGTGTTCACCTCAGCGCATGCTTCTCGAGACGGTGCGCCTGCCGAACAGTTGCTGCTCTTGCACAGCGGCGTCATCTACCCGCAAGAGCGCAATCCAGCGGCACTGTTTGAAGCTGTGCGAGGTATCTTGGAGCAGGGGCTCATGGAACGGCAGGCTCTCAAGATCCGCTTTCGCGCTGCACGACACGAATCGGAAGTCATGGCCTTGGCGCGTATGCATGGTGTTGAGGACATCGTCGAATGTTTGCCGCCCATTCCGTACGCAGATGCCATTGCCGAAATGCTCGGCAGTGACGTCTTGCTGGTGTTTCAAGGCCGGGCATTCAACCCGCAGATTCCCGCCAAGATCTACGAATACCTGCGCACAGGCCGCGCCATATTCGGTCTGATCGACCCCGAAGGCGACACCGCTCGCAAGCTCGAAACGTTCAACTGCGTCGAACTCGCTCCCATCGATTCGGTGGAACGGATCACGGACAAACTTTTGAAGCTTCACGCCACATTCATCGCTGCGGGTGGTGCTGTGATTTCGCACGACAACATCGCAGAGATCCGGCAGTACTCGCGGGAAGATCAGGCTCGGCTGTTGGCCAAGGTGCTTGACCGGGCCTGCGCCAACGTGCAGGTCGTCAGCCCGGTGGCGCAGGGCACGAGTCGACCATGAGTTCTCCTGTCGCTCTGCGCAAGATCGGCCTGCGTTTCCTCGTGGGGGAGTGGGCTGTCGGCATGTGGTATCCGTGCCTGGCCGTTGTCGAGCACAGTGATCTCGGATCGGTCGCAAGCCTTCAGACGCCAGCGTCTTACGAGCTGTTGCTGAGCGCTGGTGCTGCCGGCGTGTTGTGCCGCAGGATCCAGGCCGACCACTTCAACGTGGGCATCGGCCGCTACGGTCGCTGGTTGCGGTACGTGCGGAGTCGCGACGTGCATCACTTCATTGAAATCCAACCCTCTTGGGAAGCTTATTTCAGCCAGTTCACGGGCAAGTCCCGCCAGAACCTGCGCCGCAGCGTGAAGCGGTTCGCTGAACGGCAGCAAGGCGGTGGCGGTGTCGAACTGCTGACCACACCTGACGACATGCCCAGGTTTCACCGCGAGGCGCTTCGCATTTCCGAAGAAACCTACCAGCACAAGCTGCTCAAGAGCGGCCTGCCCGCCGGCAAGGCCTTTGTGGCCCATCTGGAAAAAATGGCCACGGAGGGCAGGGCCAGAGGCTACTTGCTCCGCGATGGTGGACGACCCATTGCGTACGCGTGGTGCAGCCTGGCTGGCGACGTGTTCAAGTACGAGATCGTCGGGTACTTGCCCGACAGCGCGGACCTCTCGCCGGGCACAGTTTTGCTGTACCACATCATCGAAGATGCTCATGCCATTGCCGGTTGCAGGCTCCTGGATTTCGGACCCGGTGAAGCCCTCTACAAATCCATGTTTGCCAACCGCAAGGTGGAATACGTTGATCTCTACCTTTTTCGAATGACGGTGGTCAACGTGTTGCTGGTGGGGCTGCACCGCGGCCTGACGCTGGCCAACGAAGGGCTTGGGCGCTTCCTGGAAAAGCTGGGCGTGAAGTCGCGCATCAAGCGTTTCATGCGGGCCATGAGTTGATTGATGAAAGCAGTTGTCCCATGAAGACCAAGGTCTACTTCACCGTCGACACCGAAAACAGCATGGGGGGCGCCTGGTCAGATGCGACGCTCAGGCCCGTTCCTTCGGAGCGGCGCATCCATTGCCGCATTGACGGTGTGGACCACGGCATCGGCTGGATCTGCCAGGAACTCGTGAAGCGGAACTTCACAGCCACGTTTTTTTCGGAGGTGTTTGCCTCCCAGGTTTTCGGGGAAGAAGACAGCCGACGCTGGATGGGGTACCTGAAAGACCAGGGACAGGATGTGCAACTGCACACCCATCTCAACTTTCACTACTACGCCCAGCAGTTGGCTCAGGGCACACCGGTTGCCCGTCGCACGGACGATCTTGCGCGCCTGGATGAGACTGCCCGGCGACGCACGCTGGCGGAGGCGTGCGACATCTTCGAGCGTCTTTTGGGCGCGCGTCCCAGGGTCTACCGCGCCGGAAACTGGGCCTGCAGCCGAGAGCTGCTTTCAGATCTGCGCCAAGAAGGCATCGTTCTCGACTCAAGCTGCAACCACGTCGTGAAAGGCAAGGGCTCTTTCGATCACACAGACCTGCAGGTCAACGTCCTGCAAAAAGTGGATGGCATCTTCGAGTTGCCCGTCACCCTGGCCCAGCAGACCCTGCCTGAACCTCACCTACGGGACGGGCTCCGTCCTCTGGATCCAACCTCGATGAGCAGTTGGGAGCTGCGTTCAGCGCTGGAACAGGCGCAGAAGGCGGGGATGGAGCATGTGGTGCTCGTGTTCCATTGCTTCAGCTTTGTGAAAAGCCGCGATGCGCAGTACCGGAGCCTGAAAGCTGACAAGGTTGTCATGAACCGTTTCACGGCGCTGCTCGATCACCTGGTTGCGAACAACGATCGTTTTGAAGTGGCAACCTTGGGCGAGTTGGCCGACGCCTTGGCGTCTGACGGTATGGGTGCCCGCAACCCGACGTGCATCCCACAACTTGGATTTGCCCGCCCCCTGGCGCGCAAGCTGGTTCAGATCGCCAACCGGTTGACCTGACCTTCAAGCCGACTGTTCATACTCTTTTGATCCATTCCACCCCGTCCCGTCGCACGACCAACGAGCGGAAGAAAATCTGAGCATGAACCACGCGTTCCCAATGCAGGCCGGCGCGCAAGATGCCTTTTTGGGACAGCTCATTGGCTGTGCGTGTTTCCATGAACACACTGCGCATTCCCCTGTATCTGAGCGCCAGCACCGTTTCGTTGATGGCACGCGCGTAAAGCCCCTTGTTGCGATGCTGCGGCGCAGTTTCGCAATGGCCAATCAACAGAGCGTCGCTTGGCAAACCGAGCACGGACCGCTGTGGACTCCGATGCAGCACAGCCCCCACCGAAACCACAACCTCGTTTCGGGTCACCCAATAGATTTCATCGTTGGCAGCAAGCTGGACCGCGAGATCTTGGAATCCACCCGTGCTGAGCTGCTGCAACTGGTTGGCGGAAAGTTCAGCGACGCGCACCAGGGGGGCGTAGAGGTAGGCATCTGGCCAGGCACACGGGTGCCGAGCCAGCGAAGGGTCGTCAGAAAAAACCACAGCAGTCCAACGGGAGAACAATGTTTTCTCCGCCAACCATTTGGCCGCGCCCAAGAGGCCGTGGCGGCGACTATGGTCCTTGATTGCACCGACATGCGTGGCGAGCCGGTTCAGCGTGGCGTTCGAGCCCTGCCCGACAAGTTTGTCGCGCGGCGCCGGGTGAGCAGTTGGATTGACCATGAAATCCATTTAGGCCCATGGGCGGCGCATTGACAGTGCGATGGCAAACACAAGCCAGCGTAAGAACTTGTGTCGGCGGCCGATCTCGGCGGCTGTTCGTTTCACAGATACCCATCAACGAGGAGAGCTGAGTGAACAGATTGCGAGCCCTGGCAAGACGGCTGCGGAATATCTGGAGCCGCCATGGCTGGCGCATGTTTGGCCCCTTGGTTCTCCACAACGTTCAGTACTACACCCGACACTGGCTCCGCCATGGATCCCTGGCGACCCCGCGCAGCTCAGTCGACCGCATTCCGGGCGTTGAAACACAAAGGGCGGTCTATCTGAGCGAACTGGGTTTCTCGGGCGACGTGGGCGATAGCGCCGAGCCCTACATGCCCATCGACGAAGCGCAATTTCGATGGGTGATGGAAGCCTTGCCCATTCGGCTTGCCGACTATGCCTTTGTGGACTTGGGTTCCGGCAAGGGCAGGGCACTGCTGCTGGCCGCGCAAATGGGCTTCAAAACGATCATCGGCGTTGAGTTTTCACAAGAGCTGCATCTTGCAGCCACCAAGAACGTATCGGCAGCGCTCGGGAAGTGGCCCAACGCCGAGCGCATCAAGCTCGTGTGTGGCGACGCCGCCCAGTTTTCGCCACCTCCACTACCTGTCGTCTGTTATCTCTACAATCCGTTTGGCGCCAGCATCATGCGCGAGGTGATTGACGCATGGACACATGCGATGTCAGCGCATTCCCTTGACGTCTGGATCGTTTACAGCAACCCTACACAGTTGGAATTGTTCAAAAGTGAGCTCAGTTTTGAGCACGTGTTCACCAAGAAAGGCTCGGCTGTATTTCGGCGAGCAGATCTGGGAGTCTCGCGTTGACTGTGAATTTCAATCGGTTGTTGTTTGGGTGTTGAATTAAGCTGGTGTGTTGGCGCCATGACTCTCCAACTCAGACACCGTTCCATGTTGGAAGTAGTAAAACTGGTCGGTGAAATTGATCGGTCTGGTTCTGCCATATCCAAACGGAAGCAAACCAAAATTCCGCCCTCGGGATATCAGCAGGTTACGCACCCGACCCACAATTCCAAACGGTAGGCGGTCCGCCGCCGTGTCTTGAAAAATGCATTCTGGCAAATACGTAGCCCAGCCGTGTGACGCCATCCAAAATTTCATCTCCGGTGAGATTTCAGCATCTCTTGATCTTATTGCTGTGAATCTTTCAATGAACCTTGGAATGGCTGACGTTTTCATGATCATGAACGACTGTTGCATCGGCTGCGGTGTGCCAGTGCCATCGCCGAACAAAATATCGCCCGTCATGCTGGAGATGGCATGCTCAACAATTCCTTTGCCATGTATCAGAGCATCTTGCTCGATGTAAACCCAGTAATCAACATTGCATGAAAGTGCGTACACCATCCCACAAAGATGAGCCCTGGATACACCTGCATACTTCCCAAGATGGCTGGTCGAATGCCCTGCATTTTCGTCGAGACTGACCAATTCCACCCTGGGATCCTTGTGGGGAGTGGGGATGTGATGTGAAGCAGAATCAACGATCAAGATTTTCACGGGGTTCGTGAAGCTGTCAATGGCGGCATGCCATTGATCAAAGAACTCGAGACTCCGGATGCTGTCGCTGCCGTATTTTGTCCGTTTGTTGTTGATCTCGCTGTCTGGCCCGCACCACCATCCGCTCGTGATCACGTACTTAAAATCCTTGGCGTTGCTGGTCATGGGGTGTCTGCCGATTAGAAGTGAGATTCGAGCCAACAGGAATCGCAGCGTCGCAGGTTGGCATCATCAACCTGAGTTCACTAACTGCGACGGCGTTTATTTGCTGATGCAGTTGACCATTGAATGAGTTCACATACCCTGCCAGCCCGGCAATCTTGACAGATGACCTCAACAATTCAGTTTTTGGGAGGCAGCCACTCTTCAAGGTCCATCTTTCGGGCCACTGCATCCAGATCAAAATTCAGGTCAAGCTCTAAACCTTTGTGGACGGATTTTTTGTAGTTTTTGTGGCCGATCTCACTGCAGTGACCGGCGGTCAGTTCCCGTTCGTTCAGGCGCACCACCCGCTGTTTGTAGCGCTGCTCCCAGTAAGAAATTCCAACGCCGCTGTCATACCAGTACGCAGCGCGTTGTGCCTTCTCGCCGACTGGGCCATTGGGATGAGAGTGAAAGTTTCTCCACCAGCCGCAGCCTTTCTCAAATTGGTCTCTGCTTGCAGCTTCTGTGGTGCAGCCCAGCAGTTCCCAATATCGGTGAGTCTTGCGATTGAAGAAGTGCCTCAATCCACCGGTTGAATGGACAGCGGCCATCTGACCGTCTTCCAGCGCATCAAACTGCGCGGCGAACTTGTGCATCTTGTCCATGGGCATCAAAAGGTCAGCATGCCAAAACGCAAGCTTGGGTGCCCACAGGAAGGCGAACTCCAACGGGAAATGGGGCCACACTGCCTTGAGGTCGAGCTCTTTACCAAAGTCGATGAATATCGCCCCAGGCAAAGTGGTCAGGTGCTCTGGCTGGCAATTGGGGTCATGCCCCACCACTGGCGTCCACCCCGCTTCAAGCACCATGCGCTGCTGCAACAGTGACCAACGGTGAGAGATGTTCCAGCATAGCCAGAGCTTTTGCTCACTACCCACCTGCCGTTTCCAGCTGCTTGCAGCCTCCATGACCGCATCCAACGGGAGGTCAAAGCCCCCCCAGTTGCCGGTGCCGTTTTTTCCGTCTTTTTTCTTGATCACTTCCCAGTTCATGCAGTTTCCGTTCCTATTGGGTTGGTTGAAGACCGCCAGCCACGCGGCGGCCTGTCTCTGGTGAGTGTTGGAAGATCAGACGACCGCTTGGGCCGGTAGTGGTCGTGCACTGGAGGATGGCTTGATGGAAAGTGGCCTTTCAACCATCAAAAACAGGGCGGCTGAAGGCGGCAGCGTTGCCAAAAAACTGATCGGCAGCAGTAGCCAAAAGAGCCCGGAGCCGGCGCCCGAGACGGGCAGCAAGTTGGACAGCAGCAGGAAGCTCGCCTTCAGAGCCAGGCCATGAACCAGGTAGTAGGAGTAACTCATGTTGCCCAGCCAGCGAAGCGGGGTCCATGTGAATGCCTGAGACAGCCAGGCTGTTGGCTGCCTGAAGCAGGTCAGGCACAGTGTGAAAAAGGAAAAGAACAGAGCGGTGACCTTGATCGCGCTCCCCTCGGAGCCCATCAGAGGCAGCAGCATCATCGAAAGGCCAGCCAACAGTACCCCCAAGGCAATGAAACTTGAAGGGGTGGGCAAGGCCTTGGACTTCAAGGCTTCATAGAGAAGGATGCCTGCAATGAACATGACAAGGCGTACATGCCCACCATTGAATGCGCAGTAAATGGCTATTGCTGCTGCCACAGAAAAGAAAAAGCAGACTCGCCAGGCAGCGTCTCGATGCCTCAACCGCAACATCAAAATGGCCAATGGCACCGTCAAGTAGTAAAGCATTTCATAGCTCAACGACCAAGCGACGGTGATGATGGGTTCAATCGGGAAGATGCCTGGAAGCAAGAGCAGGTTCTGCAAAACGTAGACGCTGCCTTCTTCAAGGGTTGCCGGCAGTTTGCTTTCGCTGGGGA
This sequence comes from Acidovorax sp., assembly GCF_046291265.1. Taxonomy (GTDB): domain Bacteria; phylum Pseudomonadota; class Gammaproteobacteria; order Burkholderiales; family Burkholderiaceae_C; genus Acidovorax. Next base: position 33,667 of record NZ_JBKBTV010000038.1, read on the forward strand.
ACACGAACGAAAGCACGAGATAGAGAAACAGCAGCACCAGGAACGCGGGGTAGATCCGCTGCATTCGTCTCTTCATGAATCCTGCGAAGGGTTGCGGCCGGTCCATCAAGGAGCCATAGATCAAGTAGCCACTCAGCACGAAAAACAGATCGACGCCGCTGTTGCCTATCGTGTGCATGGCGCGGCCGACATGCCAAGTGACCGAGTCGATGGGCGTCCAGGGCTCGACAAGCGACACGTAGTGCACCAGAAACACCAGGGCAACAGCGAACCCTCGCAGCCCTTCCATCGGAGCGTTGTTGTCCAGACTTCCGCCACGGGACAACTCGAAGCGCTGAGCAAACCAGTTCATGGCCCTGCCGCCGCTTTGCTGTAGCGCGTCCATCTGCGGTCGATCGATTGTGCAAAGTTCAAGCGCGCACCAGTCTGACGTATTGGTCGTGGGAGTGCGTCCAGGTGAATTCGCGGTTCACCCGCAACTGCAAGGCTCTGCCCATGGCTTCTCCTTTGGTCGGCTCGTCGAGCAATGAGCGCAGTGCCAATGCCAGCGCATGGGGGCTGTCGGGCGCCACGAGAAGCCCTGTCGTACCGTCTTCGATGATCTCCGGGATGCCTCCCACTTTTGACGCAATCACTGGCAGGGCAAAGCAGCCGGCCTCCAGGAGCACGATTCCAAAGGCCTCTTGTCTGGACGGCAGCACAAAGACACTGGCTTTGTTGAAGTGGTCCGCGATGTTCGAATGTGGCACGTCTGTGAAGAACGATACACGTGCCTCAACGCTCCGTTCCTCGCACAGTCTCTGGAGGTTGGGCTGTTCAATGTCTTTTTTCCCCACAAGCACCAGCCGCAGGTCGGGGTAGTCGTGTGCAATGGATGCAAACGCTTCGATCAGGACGTCCTGTCCTTTTTTTTTCTCAAACTTGCCGACCGAAAGCAACACCATTTCGGATGGCGCCACACTTGGCTGACGTCGCGAGACGAATGATTCAGCGTTGACCCCGTTGTGGATCACGGCGAGGTTCTGCAATGGCCCCATGGCGGCCTTGATGCGCCGGCTCAAATCGTGAGAGCACGCGACCACGCCTCTTACATCGCGCGTCAGTGATGTCCAGCGATTGCGCTCGGTGGCGTTGGCGTCTTCGATGGACTGCAAGTCGGTTCCATGGAAAGACAGTAGAACCGGCACCTTCGTTGCGTTGTGCTTGAGCACATCGACCAAGGAGAACGCATTGGCTCCGGGATAGTGAAGATTGATGGCTGCTACTTTGTGGTCAGCGCAGAACTTTTTGAATGCTGAGCCAAACTGACGCTTCCACAAGGCGTACATGCATCGCTGCTGCAAACCCATGCCCGGTGTGAGCGTTCGAATCCTCCAGCGAACGACGTCCATGGTGCCAAATTTTTCCCACACGGGGTTTGGAGCATCCCAGTCATCGATCAAGAAGATCGGCTTGAACGAAGCTGCACGCACCATTTCAGCCGCCAGGCTGATCACCACCTGGTTGACGCCTCCGACATGGTGCAACCCCCAGGGAATCACAAAAAGGTAGCTGGAAAGCTTGGAGTCTTGCGTCATGGTGGTCACGGCAACGTTCTTGAAATGTACGGACCAAGCCGGTTGGCAACCACCACCGGCAAACGCTTCCAAGCTGCAATCGCCATTCTGTATTTGGGATTTCCCGGGTTGATCTGGGGTATCGCTGTCCCATCGGCCATCCAGTAGTGCCAATAGAGCGGCACCGCGCTCGCCCCCCATTGCTTCTTGAAGCGGTGGGTGTTGGCATCCACGGTCGATCGGCCGAAATCAAATGCGGAGCAACCTGCTTCGCAAGCGTGGCTGAGCATGGTCCAGTACAAGGCCATGTTGGCGTTCAGCCCATTGGCACGGCGCAGCGTGGACGCCCAAGGCACTTCCATGCGGGCGCCGTGCCGCAAGACCAATGCGCCGGCCACGGGCCTTCCTTGTGCGTCTCTGCCCAACACCAGTTCTGGCTGCCCAGGTGCTTCCTTCAACACGATTTCGAAGAAGCGCTTGGCGTAAACAGGTGTCCCAAGGTCGCGCATGTTGGTTGAAAACACACGGTAGAAATCGTCCAGCAATTCGACGCCACCCATGTCAAAGGTGAGGCCCTGACCCAAGCCCTTCTTGATCTGGGCGCGCAGTTTGCTGCCGATCTGCGCCCACAAGGCTTCTTTGGTAGCTGGCAAAGGCAGCCACATGGACACTTTGTCGGTTCGCATGGGCCAAGTGGCGCTGGGTGCTGTTTCGCGCAATTCGAGGTGAGAACAAGCCAGATCCCTGGCCACTGTCACGGCCTGTTCAAGCAGCTTGGTGTGAACTTCGCCGTCCTGCGCGAGAACACCGCCGTAGTTGAGAAACGGCAAGGAGACCAAAAAGTTGCCGAACAGGGCGCTGTTCAGTTGCACCAGGGGCAGCGCGCCCACGACATGTCCGGCCCGCTTGGCCACGAGGTGGTGGCTGGTGTGGCCAAACGATTTGTGTAGAACGGTTTGCCAGCCACTGAGGTGGTAGCTGGTGGCCTGCGGTTGCTGGCTCACAAAGTGGTCCCACGCGGGCGTGTCTTCCTCTGCGAGCCTCGCCACAGTCACGGGCCCAAGTTCTTGTCGGTCACTGGGCACGGGCGGTGGAGAGTTCGTCTTCGTTGGTTGCCGTGTCGCCTGCTCATGGGGCTTGCTGCTGGCAACCATGGCTTGGCTCAAGTCCTGCTCTTGCTGGCTGAGCCGCTTGCGTTGTTCAAGCAGTTCCCGGATGTCTTCCCCGCTCTGTTTGGCGACTCCGATGGCTCGGGAAACCTGCTTGCCCTGGGCACGCAATTGCTCCAGTTGGGCGTCCAGCAACTCCCGTTCCGCACGTGGCGCTTTAGTGGCTGGGCGGTCTGGAAGTTGGGTCTGGTTCATCGGGGCTGGGGGTATCGCGGGCATTCTCGCACGCAGGTTTGGTATTGATGTGCACTGGCAGCCTGCTGTGTGTGTTTGTTCATCTGCCTTTGCATTTCATTCCCCTACAATCCGCGCTGGCTGCCCGATCGGGTGGTTCTCAAGTCAGCGGGCAGGGTGATCCAAAGTCATCAAACCGTTCAGGCAGATTGCATGAGCCAGAAGATCAAGACCCTGCTGTTTTCCACCCTGTTTCCCAGCAGCGCCAGACCGGTGCACGGCATCTTTGTCGAAACCCGGTTGCGTGAGCTGCTGAAGAGCGGTGTGGTGGAGACCCAGGTGGTGGCGCCCGTGCCTTGGTTTCCGCTGAATCACCCAGCGTTCGGGGCCTGGGCTCGCATGGCGGCCACGCCCGCGCATGAGTTCCGCAATGGCCTGCAAGTTCATCACCCTCGTTATCTGTTGCCGCCCAAGGTCGGCCAGAACATTGCGCCCTATGTGTTGGCCGCCGGCGCACTGCCCACCATCCGCAAGCTGATTCGCGATGGGTTCGATTTCGACCTTGTCGACGCCCATTTTTTCTATCCTGACGGTGTCGCCGCCGCCATCATTGCGCGCAAGCTCGGCAAGCCGTTTGTTTGCACGGCTCGCGGCTCGGACATCACCTTGTATCGCCAGTTCTCCAAGCCCAACCGCTTGATTCGACAGGCGCTTTCTGAGTCGTCGGCCAACATCGGCGTGTGTACCGACCTGGTGGACCAGATGATCGAACTGGGGTCGGAGCCAGCCAAAAGCCATACGCTTCGCAATGGGGTGGACTTGATTCGTTTTTCGGTCATGGACCGCCAAGAGGCCCGCCAGCAGTTGGGTTTGCCGGCGAAGGGCTTGGTGCTGGTTTCGGTGGGGCACTTGGTTGAGGTCAAGGGCCACCACCTCGTGATCGAGCTGCTGACCAGGCTGCCTTCTGCTCGACTGGTGATCGTGGGTTCTGGCCCCTGGCTGGAGCGGCTGCAATCGCTTGCCCAGTCCCTGGGTGTGCAAGACCGGGTGACGTTCGCGGGACTGCAACCCAACGACCGTCTCAAGACTTACTACAGCGCGGCGGATGCGCTGGTGTTGGCCTCGAGCCGCGAAGGCTGGGCCAATGTGCTGCTCGAAGCCATGGCCTGCGGTACACCCGTGGTCGCCACCCGTGTCAACGGAACGCCCGAGGTGGTGGCCAGCCTCCACGCAGGGCGACTGGCGGATGTGCGTGACGTGGAGCACCTTTACAAGGCACTGACCAGCTTGCTCGCCAGCTATCCCGAACAAGCGCAAGTGCGGGCCTACGCCGAACTCTTTTCATGGGAAGACACAACCCGCCTGCAGTGTGAGTTGTTCGCTTCTGTCATTGCTGCAAAGTCCTGAGGTCCACCGTATGGATATTTCCGCTGTCGTGCTGTCGTTCAACTCCAGGCGCTACATCGAAAAGTGCGTTCGCAGCCTGGTGCAGTGCCAGGACGTCAGTGGTCTTTCCATCGAAATTCTGGTGATCGAGAACGGGTCGGTGGACGGCAGCGTCGAGATTCTCAAGAAGCTTGAGCAAGAGGTCGGTAGCGGTCTTCAGGTGACCTATTTGCCCCAGAACACGGGAACCACCTTTTCGCGCAACATCGCCCTGCGCAAGGCGAGAGGAGCCTCCATCCTGGTGCTGGATTCAGATGCCTACATGAACCCTGAGGCGCTGGTGGCCTTGCTGGCTTACCAGAAGGCGCAGCCACGGGCCGGGCTCGTGGCTCCCCGGCTCATTTATCCATCGGGCAAGTTCCAGCTCAGTGTTGACGTGTTCCCCACCATTGGCCGCAAGTTTCAGCGCTTCGTGGCGCTGAAGCAGATGGAGCAGCGCGAGCCACCGGCAAGCGCCGGGCCGGTTGACTACGCCATCTCCGCTTGCTGGCTGCTCAGCCGCGAGGCTGTTGAGCGCACCGGGCTGCTCGACGAACGCATCTTCTACTCCCCGGAAGACGTGGACTATTGCATCAGGCTTTGGGCTGCGGGCCAAGAGGTGCATTACCTGCCTGAGGTTTCTGTGGTGCACGATGCGCAAGAGATCTCGCGCCCCAAGGGCCTGGGTATCAACAGCTTCACACTGCGCCACGCCAAGGGCCTGGCTTACCTGTTTTTCAAGCACCGCTACGGTCTTTCGTTGAGCGGCCTGCACAGACGCCTCAAGCGGGTGCGCTGATGCCTTTTCGGCCCCGACTCAGCCATGAAAATACTTCACGTTTTTGACCACTCCGTTCCCATTCAGGACGGCTACGCCACCCGGAGCTGGGCCATCTTGCAGGAGCAACAGGCGCGGGGCTGGCAGGTGTTCCCCGTCACCGGGCCGCGACAAGGTTCGTCGGCAGACCATGCAGAAGTGGTGTCCGGGCTGACGTTTCAGCGGACTTGGGAACGGTCAGCGTTGGCAGCCCGCCTGCCTGTGCTGCGGCAGTTCTGGACGATCTGGCTGATGTACCGCCGCCTCCTCACGCTGATACCCGAGTTGAGGCCCGACGTGGTTCACGCCCACTCACCGGCGCTCAATGGTGTGGCCGCGTATTGGGCCGCCCGGCGCTTTGGCGTACCGCTCGTGTATGAAGTGCGCGCTTTCTGGGAAGACGCGGCCGTGGACCAGGGCACCAGCAGCGAACACGGTCTGCGCTACCGCCTCACCCGGGCGCTGGAAAACCATGTGTTTCAGCGGGCTCACCGGGTGGTTGCCATCTGCGAAGGTCTTCGATCGGATATCGAGGCCAGGAAGCTCTGCCGCCTGCCGGTGGCGGTGGTGCCCAATGCCGTTGAGCATGAGCGGTTTGCACAGCCCACAGCCCGCGATTGCGCGCTGGCCGAGCAACACGGTCTGCAAGTCGGGCACACGCTGGGCTTCATCGGATCGTTCTACGACTACGAAGGGCTCGACCTGGCGATTCGCGCCATGCCGGGCTTGTTGGCGCAAGACCCCGCCATGAAACTGCTGCTGGTGGGCGGGGGACAGCAAGAACAAACGCTGCGTGCATTGGCTGCAACACTTGGGTTGCAGGAGAGGGTGGTGTTCACTGGCAAGGTGCCGTTTTCGGAGGTCGAGCGCTACTACTCCGTGATCGACTTGTTGGTGTACCCCCGCAAGTCGTTGCGGCTCACCGAAACCGTGACACCCCTCAAGCCGTTGGAGGCCATGGCGCAGCGCAGGGTGTTCGTGGCGTCCAACGTGGGGGGGCACCGTGAGCTGGTGCAGGACGGTGAGACCGGCGTGCTCTTCAAGGCCGACGACGTGGATGCGCTGGTGAAGTGTGTCCGAACGCTGCTGGCCGACCTCGATTTGCAGGCGCGGCTGCGGGTGAATGGCGAGCGCTTTGTGAGGGAAGAGCGCAACTGGCGAAACAGCGTTGCGGTGTACGACGCTGTTTACGCTGGTGCAGTGAAGTCCGCTGCACCAGCGCTCTGAGCGCAGATCGCTTTCAGCGCGGCACGATCGCCCAGTTGGGTTCCTTGGCCAACTCCGCGTCCATCAGCGGCGTCATGGTCTTCCACTTGGCGTAGGCAGCGGCAGCCCCTGATGCCTGAGCACCTGCTGCAGCGCCCAGCATGCCCCTCGCATAGGCAGCGTAGCCACCTGCCATGTGAGGATAGCCTCCAATATCAGTGATGCTGCTGCAGGGTTTTCCTACATCGGAGGCGTAATTCCTTGCGTACAGCTGGCTCCAGGTGGTGTAGTAGGTGCCTTGTGCATCGGCATTGAACCAGTAGTAGCCCGGAGCGCGCGCTGCGCAGAAGCCGTTCGCATCGTTCATGAAGCGGCCCACGTTGAATTGGCTGAACCAGTCGTGAGCTTCTTTGGCGTTGGGCTCGGTGTTCTCGGCCAGCAAAGCCATCACGGTGCCTACAAAGTCGTTTTGCCAAGGTGGCGTTTCACCGACCGCGTGCTGGATAGCGCCCATTGGCGATCCGAGCCGGTTCGTCACATAGTTCTGCTTGTACCAAGCAAGGTTGTTGTCCAGAACTGTTCTGAAGTAAGCCTTCATGTTGTGGTTGTCCGGAAGCATGCGATAGGCCTCTCCGATGGAGCGCAGTGCCCATGCCGAGCCTCGAACCTGTTGGCGGTTGATCAGGCTCTTGTCGAACTCACGGTAGCTCGCCGGCATTGAAAACACGTTCCATGTAGCCCAAAACATGGCCTCGTCGAGGTAGAAATTGTCGCCCGTCAGAAGGTACGGAACATAGACATAAGAGGCCTGGTGAGCGGTGTCCGGGCCCCAGATGCTCGGATCAGCGCTTTCTGGCAAGTTGATGCTGTTCATGTGTGTTGAGACGTTCGGGCTGGTGATCGTGTTGATCGGACTGTCCGTGTTTTCGTCTCGGAAGTGGATCGGTATGGCCGCGGAGGCGTCGGCCACAGCCATCATGCTGGCGCGTGCACGTTCGTCTTGCGAGATCAAGTACTGGGCTGTCCACTTGGGCAGAGGCCCAATCTCGGGTCGGCCGCCAGTCGATCCAAAGCTGGGGTTCAAGAGTGCGTTGCCCATCGGTCCGTAGGCCGCCTGCTCCGCACGTGCCTGGGCCAGACTGGATGCCTCTGCGGCCAAGGTGGCCTCAGGTACGCGAAGGCTCAGGTCGTAGTTCCAGACAGCCCGGCTGTCCAGGAAGTACCGCATGTTGTGGCGAAGTTGCACCTTGGGCTCTACACCGGTCCACACCACCTTTTGCCAGCGCGCGTGGTGGTAGTGGGTGAAGATGGGTTGTTGGTGGACGGTGGAGCCGTTCACCTTGAATGCCATCTCGTAGGTGATGTTTCTGGGGTTTGCCTTGTAGGTCCAGTTGTTCTCGATGACCACGTTTGTCCGCGTGGTTTGACCCGCCTCAAACATGCGTGTGTCCAGCCGAGCGGTGAGGAAGTTGTGCGTTTCGCCTGTGGATGCGTTCTTGAAGGGAATTGCCAGTTTGAATTCACTGGCCACCGGGCCATGAAAGCGACGAACTGCGCTGGATTGGCTGGCGTTGGCCAGAGTGATCTGTTGTTTCAACAGATCCTGGCCATTGACGGTCCAGGTTTGTGGGGCTTGATAGTTTGACTGGTTGAGCTGCGTGATCTTGGCCTGACCACCGTAGCTGAAGCTGACTTGGAAGGCGCCCTGGGACGGATTCTTGGTCCTGAGCCACAGCTTCTCGTAGCCGCCGCCAATTTTTTCACCCAAGTAAGTCTGGCTTTGGCTGTTGACCAATTGCTGGAAGGCTTCTGCGATCTTGGTCAGAGTGTCGAAGGCTCCGCCCGCCGTGGTCGAGTTGATCGTCAGCTGAAAACTCTCCGTGGTGGGACCCGCAATCGTCATGGTGATTTTCTCGCCCACGAGGAATGGGGTGCCTGGCGTGTGACCGTTGCGGTCACCAAAGTTCACCACAGTGACTTGCTGGTTGAAAATCTTGGCCTCAAGGGACAGGTTCCACGACGGATTGCTGGGCAGGAGCTGGGGTGTGGCGCTGGCGCTGCCCGTGAACAGGTTGATGATCCGCTTCTCTCCAGGCTGAACGCCGGTCAGCTTCGCGTTGATGACGGCAAAGCGAGCGGAGCCGTCGCGGTGCGAGGAAATCTCGTCCGCTTGCATGGGCACCACGGCGTTCATGTTGTCGCGCGCCACGAGCCCCTGTGTGTTGTGTTTCCAATCGCCGGCCTTGAACGGTTGGCCAAAGGTCACGGGCACCGACGCCTGGGCTTGCGCAGCGGTAGACACGACTTCAACGCAAGTGATCGCGCCCGTGGCGCAAGTGAAGGGCGACGATCCATTCGGAGCGGGAGCGGGAGCGGGAGCAGGAGCAGGAGCAGGAGCAGGAGCAGGAGCAGGAGCAGGAGCAGGAGCAGGAGGCGCCACAACATTGTTGGGTGGAGTCGCGCCAACGTTGATGAAGCCGGGGCTGGTGCCCGGGTCGACCATGTTGGGGCTGCTCACGTCCCTGCTGGCCGTGGACTCGCTGTTGCCGCCACCACCTCCACCGCAAGCGGCCAGAACTGCCAGCACCATGGCGCCAGGCACATGTTTGAGTGAGGCCTTGCGGTTCTCGTTGAAAATGGTCTTCGTGTTCATGGGTACTTCGGTATTCAGTTTGTCGGCCTGCGGGCTGTTGCTTGTGCAGGCTGGGCAAGGGGACATGGGCAACTTGGACGGGGTCTGGTGTCGCGCGTGATTTTTTTCACGCCACCTGTTGCACCTGTCTCGACGACAACGGGTTGGACTTTAGGCTGGTGGTTCGTGAATTTCGTCACTTGCCGGACGGGACGGCAATGGCGGACGATGTGTGGAAATGGCCAATAACAAGCGGTGCTTTTGCGCAGACAGGTGGTCCATCGCTGACATGTGGACACATTTGCGCCGTGAGGTCATTGGGTGAAGCTCACCGTGCCCGGCGGCTGTGTGTAAGAGGGGGGGTGCGAGGGCTGTTGCTGGGACAGGCTGCACGGATCAACCGCTAACCTGTCGCCGGCGAGATTTTGCCGAGCAGTTGAAACCAATTCGTCAGGTGCTGTAACGAATTGAAAGGCGGCTCACAATGAAATCCAAATTCGGCGCTGGATTACTACCCCTGCGGAATTGCAATGCCGCAAATTAAACGTTATTGGCTCATTGCTCCGGGCAAACTTCCGGGAGCCCGCAGCTGGCGGTGAAAGTCGTCCTGAAGGCTTTTGAAGCTGGGTATTCGTTCAGGTGTGTGCTGCCAGCCAAGAAGTAGCCCATCGGTATTCATGAGGGTGGCGCCCGGACGCAACTTTTCATTGAATTCGGCGGTGATCTGGGAGCCGTCCCGCGCTCTTGCAACACCTTCATACAAGTTTCCATACAGACGGGCCCGCGCCAGACTGCCCCGCGTGGCCACACCGCTGGTGTTGATGAGTGTGTTGTGGGCCAACACGATCTGGTTGCTCTGGTTCACGTCCAGCCCCGTGTCGTTGCAGTGGGCCACGATGTTGTTGGCGGCCAGGCCCAGGCGATGTTCGAACCCCGCGCATGAACCGTCTCTGCAAAACGCCGCACCTGTGGAGCCTCCGCCAAATGAAATACCAACGCGCACTCCCGGTGCCGAGATGTTCTTGCTGGAGCAGACCACGAGGTTGCGCTCTATCCGCCCGCCCTCACTGGCACCTTTCATATAGATCCCATAGGTGGTCCACTTGGGGCTGCTGTGCACGATGTCTGTGACCACGTTGTCTTGCACCCGCCAGTGGTTGGCGCCAACGAGGTCAAACGCAACCACCGGCGCATCCCCGCTGCGTGGTGCCGTGTTGGTCAGGGTGTTGTGTGCCAGCAGCCCGCGATCGGGCCATATGCCCTCTGAGCCGTTGACCTTGATGTGGGCGTTGAAGTCCGAGATGCGGTTGTTGCGGATGGTGGTGAAGGCGCCCCCGCCCACAACATGAAAGGCGTGTTCGCAATCGCCTGGATCTGAACAAACGCCCTGTATGTCGAGGTTCTCGAAAACCCAATGCGGTCGGTCGACCACGATGCCGTTGAGTTGTGCAAACTGCAGCCAAACGGTGCCAGGGCGCTCGGTGCTGAGAACAATCGGCGCGTTTGAACGACCATCGTTGCCCAAGCCGAGGTTTCTGTCGAATGGGTACAGGCCCGGTGCAATCAAGATCCGCGTTCCGGCCTTGGCGTCGCGCAACGCTTGCCGTATGGCCTGTGGACTGTCGACGCGCAGTTCTTGAACGATGCCCGCTATGGGCGCTTGCAACGTTGTGGCTTGCTGACCCTTGCCCAACGAAGGCAATGGGCCGGCGGGCGGTTCGCGTTCAAAGTGGCGTTGTGCTGCGTGCAGCGGTGGCAGCAAAACGGCCTCCAGTTTGTTGTGACCCTCCAGCCGCCGTTTCAGGTAACGGATGAGTTCTTGGGGGCTGCGGTTGCGGGCTTCGGTCACCAGGTTTTGGCCGGTGGGTGTGACCACCAGCAGGGCAGCGCCGATCGCGAAAAGCAGCAGAGCAAGCAGCGCCAGCCGGGTCATCCATCGCGTCAGGCGTTGCATGGATTGGAGTGCTTTGGTTGAGGCGTGTACGGACATGTCACGTCGCTATGATGCATGCTCTGCTCAACAGGCCCAAGCGCCGCATCAATTCAGCACAACATGAAAATCACAGTGGTGGGAACCGGGTACGTGGGCTTGGTCAGCGGGGCTTGTTTGTCGGAGGTGGGCAACGACGTGTTGTGCCTCGACGTGAACCCGGACAAGATCCGCATTCTGGAAGAGGGCGGCATCCCGATTTTTGAGCCGGGCCTGCAGGAGATGGTGCAACGCAACGTCGCGGCGGGGCGTCTGCGCTTCACCACCGACGTGTCTCGCGCCGTGCACCACGGCACCATCCAGTTCATTGCCGTGGGCACGCCGCCCGACGAAGACGGCTCGGCCGACATGCAGTATGTGCTGGCCGCTGCCCGCAACATCGGCCGCCTCATGACCGACTACAAGGTGGTGGTGGACAAGAGCACGGTGCCGGTGGGCACGGCCGACCGGGTGAACGAGGCCATTGCCGATGAGCTGCGCCAGCGCGGTGTGCAAACGCCGTATGCGGTGGTGTCCAACCCCGAGTTCTTGAAAGAAGGCGCTGCGGTTGAAGACTTCATGCGGCCCGACCGCATCATCGTGGGCGCGAACGACGAGCAGGCCGTTCATCTCATGCGCGCCATCTACGCGCCGTTCCAGCGCAACCGCGAGCGCCTCATCGTCACCGACGTGCGCAGCGCCGAGCTCACCAAATACGCCGCCAACGCCATGCTGGCCACGCGCATCAGCTTCATGAACGAGCTGGCCAACCTGGCCGAGGCGCTGGGCGCCGACATTGAAATGGTGCGCCAAGGCATGGGCTCTGACCCGCGCATCGGCTACCACTTTTTGTACCCCGGCGCGGGCTACGGTGGCTCGTGTTTCCCCAAGGACGTGAAGGCGCTCATCAAGACCGCGTCGGATCAGGGCGGGCTGGATTTGAAGGTGTTGACCGCAGTGGAAGCCGCCAACGACGCGCAGAAACACGTGCTGGGCCGCAAGGTCAAGCAGCGCCTGGGCGATGACCTCAAAGGCCGCCACTTCGCCGTGTGGGGCCTGGCCTTCAAGCCCAACACCGACGACATGCGCGAGGCCCCCAGCCTGGAGCTGCTGGCCGACCTGCTGGCCGCCGGCGCCACCGCCACCGTGCACGACCCGGTGGCCATGCACGAGGCCCAGCGCGTGCTGGGCGACGAGCCGCGCATCACCTACGCCAAGAACCCCAACGATGCGTTGGCGGACGCCGACGCGCTGGTCATCGTGACCGAGTGGAAAGAGTTCCGCAGTCCGGACTTTGACCTGATCAAACAGCGCCTGAAGCAACCACTGATCGTGGACGGCCGCAACCTGTACGACCCGGCACTGGTGCGTGGCATGGGGTTCGACTACCTGGCCATCGGGCGCTGATTGCACGGGCGGAGCAGGGCCACTGCGCTTCATGGCCGCTGACCTGTTCCAGTCCGAAGTCTGGTTTGCCCACCTGCTGGCGCACGGCTTCGAGCGCCGGCCCCACCCTGTCAGCTTGTCGCTGGCGCCGGGCGTCTGCCTGCCGCTCATGCAGCAGGCGCGCGGCGAGCCGCTCAGCTCGCTGAGCAACTACTACAGCTGCCTCTACGGCCCGCAGGGCGATGCGAGCAGCGTAGCGGCCTCCCAATGGCTCGCCGCAGTGCAGGCCATGAAACAGCTGCCCGGCAGCGCGGTGGTGCGTTTGCAGCCGTTGGACGCGGCCGCCGACTGGCTGCCGCGCCTGGAGACTGGCCTGCACGCTGCCGGCTACTCGACCGATCGTTTTTTCTCGTTCGGCAACTGGTACCAGCCCGTGCCGCCGGGCGGGTTTGGGGCCTACTGGGCAGCGCGGCCATCAGCGCTGCGCAACAGCGTTGAAAGAGGTCGCCGGCGGCTCGACAAGTCGGGTACCTGGCGCATCGACATCCACAGCCAGGCTTCGGACGCCTTGGAGGGCGCGATCGCGGCGTACGAGGCTGTTTACGCCAAAAGCTGGAAGACACCTGAGCCCTGCCCGGCGTTCATGCCCGGCCTCATTCGCCTTGCAGCCAACGAGGGGTGGCTGCGCCTGGGTGTGCTTTGGCTCAACGGCGAGCCGCTCGCAGCGCAGCTGTGGCTGGTGTGCCAAGGCAAAGCCAACATCTACAAGCTGGCCTATGTGCAGGGGTTCGAGAAGCTCTCCGCCGGCTCGGTGCTCACCACCGCACTGATGCAGCACACCATGGACGTGGACGGCGTGAGCGAGGTGGACTACCTGAGCGGAGACGATGCCTACAAGGCCGACTGGATGGCGCTGCGGCGTGAGCGGATCGGGCTTGTGGCGTTTGACAAGTTCAGGCCATCGGGTTGGCTGGCCCTCGCCAGGCATGCGGCAGGCAGGCTCAAGAAACGTTTACGCGGCATCCGAGGCCGGTGAGCTCCGTTCAAAGCAGAACCCCGAGTAGGCCGTGACACCGTGGTCGCCGTGACCCGGTATCTGCAGGCCTTTGCCAACGTTCTCCCATTCATCGAGCTTTCGGTATCCCAGCCCCAGCACCGAGGCGACAAATTCCGACCTGGCTTGAACGCGATAAGGGCAGAAGGCCGTGCCAATGCTGTTGAGCGTAAAAAACGAGTGGGTTTCGTGAATGGGCGTGGTGTTGACCACAATGCGGGCCGGCATCTTGTCCAGA
>NZ_JBKBTV010000039.1:0-46988 GCF_046291265.1 Acidovorax sp.
TTTTGATTTTTCAGGAGTTTCACCATGAACAAGACTGCACGTTTCCTCTCCCTCGCCGCTGTGGCTGCTTTCACCGCCTTTGGTGCGCACGCTGACGAAGCCGATGGCTCGCAATTCGCACTGAAGTTCGAGACCAACCGCACCCGCGCTGAAGTGGCTGCTGAAGCCGCTACCGTGGCACAGACCCGCTCCATCGAGCCAGCAGGTTCGCGTGTGGTGACTTACTCGTCCACCGCGGACCGCGCTGCTGTGCGTGCACAGGCTGCTGAAGCGCTGCGCACGGGCCAGATCCCTCACGGCGAATTCAGCGCGATGTAATCAGGTGACCCTGTAGTAGACGCAGTTTGCGGGCCTTCCCATGGTGGTGGTCTCTCGCGTTGGCGAGGGGCTGCTGCCATGGGGAGTGTTTCCACAACGCTGCTGAAATGCACACACAGAAAAAATGGCTCTCGTCGGGAGCCATTTTTTATGGGGGATTGAATATCGAACTATCAAAAAGATAGCTGGTAGCGCTTTATGGATAAGCGCTAGAGGCCAAAAACACTATAAATCAGTGTGCTGGAACCCCGTTCAGCCCCGCGCCCACTTCGCCCGCCTGCAATTCCTTGTCGTGCGTCGCACCGGCAATGGGGCGGTTGATGTTGGCGACCTGACCGCCGTTTTCCTTGTTCTGTTGCCAGATGACGGGTGGGGTGTAGGGAGTGGGGTTGGACATCCGGGCTCCCTGCGAAGAGAGGGAAGCTGGCGGGGGTGCAAGCAGTTGTCGGATGAGTTTAGCGATGCGGGCTATGGGTACGCTGGACGGGGACGAGGCGCGGGGGGGCTCTACCGAAACGGTTATGCCTTCTCAAATCCCAGTCTCGTTCACGACGCGTCTTTCGCCTGCCTCTTTGTTGATCGGTAGAAAGACAGCGTTCGGCGCCTCCCCTTGCGTTGCCGAGCAATTGCTCACGCTAAGGTAGGGAAGATAAGAGTGCAGCGCGTCCACAACAAGAACCATGCAGCGCGTGACATGCTTCTTTTCGAAGGCTTGCTGAGCGATATTTTCTGCATTGATTCCGTATGGGCCTGCGCTGTCATTGCACTTGACCTGTACCGCAACTGCTTGATGGAGCCATGGCGGTGGGATAAGAACAATTGTGTCTTGCCCTTCCTTCAACTTCTTTCCATTTCGGATTCTCACTGCCAGCGCTCGAACGCGTTTTTCAAGATCACGTTGATCCACCGGAGCGATGGAAAGCAAAGTGCATGCAATTTCACTCCAACCGGGCCTGTTGCGCTCCAGAGCCTGTTGGCAGAGGCGTATGAACCAATCCGACGCAGCCGGTTTTGGCTTTCTCGCATGCAATCCTTCATCTCTTGCTGTGTAGTAACGATCAATCTTCTGCGAGTAACCTGCCGTGATGATGCTGCTCTTCTTCGGCGCCAACGCTCCCAGGTTGAGCGACGTGTCGAGGTACAGACCTAAAGTGTCCAGTTCGTCGCCTATGGTGTTGAGCGAGAGGGCGAGTTCAGCGCGCCTTCGAAGATAGTGGAGTCGAAGGTATGTCGACCCCAGCATATCCAGCATCACGTCCAAATCTGCGAGTGAAAAACAGGGGGCCAGCGGATAGGAAGTTTTTAGAATCCCGGCTTCTGAAAGCATTCCAGGAACGCTTTGAATTGTTGCGAAATCATTCAAAGTGACTGATATGCGAACAACACAGGTCGCACCTTGCAGTGAGAGCGGGAAGTTTAGAAGTGGAGTTTCTCCGTTACCGAGACGGGAGATATCCTCCTCGATGCGCATGGCCAATCGACCTGATTGATCAGAAGGCTCCACGATCAGCTTCTTCACATGCTCAATCAGCCTTGCGGGTGCACCTCGAAGGGCGGGCCATGACACTTTTCCTGATTTGGCCTCTATGAGCAAGATAGTGGTATCAAAACGAATGACGAGGTCACTCTCAAACTCCTGCGTCCCTTCACGCCACTTGAACCCGCGACGAAAGCTTGCTTCGGGAAAAGCGCTAGCAAATAAACGTACTACCTCATCCTCTAAGTAAGTTGCCCGTGCGCCACTCATCTTTTCCGGTAGCCGCTCGAATGGCTTTAGAAGTTCGTCGGCGATAGGAAAAATGAAACTCATCAGGGTCTGCGGTAGCGCGCAGAAATAGGAGCCTTTTCCCATGTAGACCAGCGGCCGAAGCCACACGGGATTGTTTAGGAAGAAGCTCTCAGGCTCTGCATCGCTCAAATCGCCGGGGGCAAGACTTAATCGGTTGGTGAGGATCGAAACGGCTTCAAGCTCCAGGCCATTTTCTTTCGCGATTTCTTCGTCGGTGACGATGCACTCAGCACCGAAATGGCGATCTGCCAAAGGCATCAGGGCTGCCATGGCATGCCGCTTTGTCATACCTGGTTGAGATAGTCCGTGACGATAGACGTCGACATCTCCGGTGAACTTAAAAGCAGCGAAGAACGCGTCGACGATCTGCTGCATCGTCTTTTCCTGGAAAACGTTATGGAATTTTTTTCCATGCGCATTCGCTTTGTCTTCATGCCGCCGGATCAGCCACTCAAACACGTCCACCACCTTTGTGAGCTTCATACCCGCCACGCGCTCGTAATCGGCGTCGATCCGGGAAAACAAATCTCTCGATATCCGCGTCACGCTACCGAAGTAGCCCCAATTGCGAACCACAGAGGTATGCGCCCTCAAGAAAGCCTGCACTTGAGCCAGGTTCGCGTCAGGGACACCAGCAGAAACTTCGCTTGGAGCTGGGTTCGTGCCCGCATGCATCTGCTGATACGCGGAGAACAGTGGGGGCAACCAGTCAAATATTTTCTGAATCGAATCGGGCTCTGGAAACTGCATACCCTTATGTAGGTGGTTTCTAAGCCCAAGCGCTTGAAGGAACTCTATGTGCCCCTGCTGTACCTCCAAGCGCGCTCGGGTGAGCTTCGACTCTTTCTCGTTTGGGACAGCCATCAGGCCGTAGCAAGACATCAGTCCCACGGCGTGCAGCGCATCAACACGGGATACCAAATCAATCAGCTTGGGCAAGAGTTCATCAAATTTTGTCTTCTCTTGGCGCGCAATCTCTAGAACAAACTCGCGTCGGATGTCGAGTTGCACGCCATTCAACGGGTGACTCGCAAAGAAAGGGCCTCTTGCCGCGTCTGAACGGCGTTTCTTTGATTTGCCACCTTTGCTCATCTTGTTTCCCTAACCTTTTTGGGAGGCAACACTCCGCCATAGACTGAGCGATGCCCCAAACCACTTAAATTTGATAGCTATCAGCGCTTTCCAGATAAGCGCAAGAGGCCAAAAACACTAAAAATTTCGCCCCCTCATGCGTGTCTCCTCGCCTCAATGCGCCTTATCCCAATTCGCCCCCACCCCCACCTCCGCCAACAACGGCACCTTGAGCGCAGCCACCTCCGCCATCAGGCGAGGGATATGTGACCGCACCCACTCCACCTCACCCTCCGGCAGCTCGAACACCAGTTCATCGTGCACCTGCATGATCATCTGGATGTCCGGCTTGTGCGCGTCCAGTTCCTTTTGCACCGCCACCATCGCCAGTTTGATCAGGTCGGCCGCCGTGCCCTGCATGGGCGCGTTGATGGCGGCACGTTCGGCGCCAGCGCGGCGGGGGCCGTTGGGGGAGTTGATTTCGGGCAGGTAGAGGCGGCGGCCGAACACGGTTTCGACGTATCCCATCGACTTGGCCAGGGCCTTGGTTTCGTCCATGTACTGCTTCACGCCCGGGTAGCGCTGGAAGTATTTGTCGATGTAGGCGGCGGCGGCCTTGGTCTCGATGCCTAAATTCTTGGCTAGGCCAAAGCTGCTCATGCCGTAGATGAGGCCAAAGTTGATGACCTTGGCGTAGCGGCGTTGTTCGCTGGAGACCTGATCTACCTCTACGCCAAACACTTCGGCGGCGGTGGCGCGGTGCACGTCCAGACCGGCGTGGAAGGCGTGCAGCAGCGAGTGGTCGCCGCTCAGGTGGGCCATGATGCGCAGCTCGATTTGGGAGTAGTCGGCACTGGCGATGACGCGGCCTGCAGGGGCCACAAAGGCCTCGCGGACGCGGCGGCCTTCGGGGGTGCGGATGGGGATGTTCTGCAGGTTGGGGTCGTTGCTGGACAGGCGCCCAGTGACGGCCACGGCCTGCGCGTAGTGGGTGTGCACGCGGCCAGTGCGCGGCAGCGCCAGCTGGGCCAGCTTGTCGGTGTAGGTGCCCTTGAGCTTGACCAGGCCCCGGTGCTCCAGCAGCTTGGCGGGCAGGGGGTAGTCCTCGGCCAGCTTTTCGAGCACTTCTTCGTCGGTGCTGCGCGCGCCGGTAGCGGTCTTCTTGACCACGGGCATGCCGAGCTTGTCGAAGAAAATTTCGCCCAGCTGCTTGGGGCTGCTCAGGTTGAAGGGCTGGCCTGCAATCTCGTACGCCTCGGTTTCTAGCTGCAAGATGCGCTGGCCCAGCTCGTGGCTCTGGTTGGCCAGCGTGGGCGCGTCGATGAGCACGCCGTTGCGTTCGATGCGGTACAGCGCTTCGCTGCTGGTCATTTCCAGGTCGTAGATGAAGCGCAGTTTGTCGTCCGCCTGCAGCAGCGGCCACAGCGCATTGTGCACGTCCAGGGTCTGGTCAGAGTCTTCGCACGAATAGGCCGCGGCCTTGTCGACTGGCACTTGCGCAAACGGGATCTGGTGCGCGCCCTTGCCGCACAGGTCTTCGTAGGTGATGCCTTTGCGGCCGGTGTGGCGCTCGGCCAGGCTGGTCAGGTTGTGGGGCTTGTGCACTTCAAGCACGTAGCTTTGCAGCATGGTGTCGTGCGCGTAGCCCTGAACCTCGATGCCATGGTTGGCGAACACATGGCGGTCGTATTTGATGTGCTGGCCCAGCTTGGGGTGCTTGGCGTCTTCGAGCCAGGGCTTGAGGCGGGCGAGCACTTCGTCGAGCGGCAGTTGCGCGGGCGCGTCGGGGCCTTCGTGGCGCAGGGGGATGTAGGCGGCTTCGCCTGCTTGCACGCTGAACGAGATGCCCACGATCTGCGCGCGCATTTCGTTGAGCGAGTCTGTTTCGGTGTCGATGGCGGTCAGCGATGCCTTGTGCAGGCGCTCCAGCCACTGGTCAAAGTCGGCCCAGTTCAAGATGGTGTCGTACACCACGGAGCGCTGCTGGGCCTCTTCGGCCACGGTGCTGGCGGAATGGTCGGCAAACAAATCGCCGCTTTGGCCGGGCATGGCGACCGGGGGGGCTGTAGCGGCGGGGGCCGCGGCACCCTTGATGGCGCTGGCCAGGCCCTTGAAGCCGTATTTTTCGTAAAAAGGCAGCAGGCCGACGCTGTCCGCCGCGTCCAGCGTGATTTCGTCAAACGCGGGCAGGCCGGGGATGTAGTCGGCCAGCGCGCAATCGGTCTTCATGGTGACCAGCTGGCGGCTCAAAGCCAGCTGACCGCTGGCAATCGCCTCACGCAGATTGTTGCCCGCCACGCCCTTGATGGCATCGGCATTGGCAATCAGGTTGTCGAGCGAGCCAAATTCTTCCAGCCACTTGGCGGCCGTCTTGGGCCCTACCTTGGCAACGCCGGGCACGTTGTCCACGGTGTCGCCCACCAGCGCCTGGTAGTCCACCATCAGCGCAGGCGGCACGCCAAACTCCGCCGTCACGCCCGCCACGTCGCGGCGCTTGCCGCTCATGGTGTCGATGATGGTGATGTGTTCGTTGACCAGCTGGCTCAAATCTTTGTCGCCACTCGACACAATGACCTGAATGCCCTGTGCGGCCGCCAGGTTAGCCAAGGTGGCGATCACGTCGTCGGCCTCTACGCCAGGCACGGCCACTACCTTCCAGCCCAGCA
Organism: Acidovorax sp.; assembly: GCF_046291265.1. Lineage (GTDB taxonomy): Bacteria > Pseudomonadota > Gammaproteobacteria > Burkholderiales > Burkholderiaceae_C > Acidovorax. The sequence continues at coordinate 5,845 of NZ_JBKBTV010000039.1, forward strand.
GGTCCACCACCTCGTGAATGGGCTCGATCTGGCTGCGCAGGTCGTCGGGCATGGGCGAGCGCGTGGCCTTGTATTCGGTGTAAAGGGCATCGCGGAAGGTGGGGCCCGAGGCGTCGAACACGCAGACGGCATAGTCGGCAGCCACCTCTTTGCGCAGCGCCTGCATCATGTTGATCATGCCGCGGATGGCGCCTGTGGCGGCGCTGGTCATGTCACCCGGCACGGCCCGCAGGTCGGGCATGGCGTGGTAGGCGCGGTAGAGGTAGCTGGAGCCGTCCACCAGCACCAAGGTCTTTTTATTGCTCATCCGACAATTGTGCACACGATGCCAGCGGCCCGGCATCACCTTGGGCTGCAGCCCTGGCAAATACACTGGGGTGCGGGCAGGCGTGGTTCTGTCCCATCGCAGAACAAAAACCAAACACCAAGGAGACATGCGTTGAAATTCAGGAACATCGCCCTCGGGGCCTTGCTGGTCCTCGCCGTGGCCGGCACCGCGGGCTGGCTCAGCCTGGACAAGGAAACACGGGCCTTGCTCAAGACCGTGCCCACCAACCGCGACCTGCTGTTTTGGTCGGTGCCACAGCGCGATGCCGCCTTCAGGGCGCTTGACCGCATCTCGCTGCTGGCCAAGTGGCACGTGATACCGGCCAGCACGGCGCCTTCGCCCCTGCCACCCGGCCCGCCACTGACCCTGCCGATCAACGTGGACACCTACATGGCAGAGCAACGCAGCGCCGCGCTGCTGATCTTGCACAACGGCAAGGTGCGGCTGGAGCGCTACGGCCTCGGGTTTGACAAGGATGGGCGCTGGACAAGTTTTTCGGTGGCGAAGTCTTTCACCTCCACCCTGGTGGGCGCGGCCGTGAAAGACGGCTTTATCCAAAGCCTGGACGACAAAGTCAGCACCTACATCCCGGACATGAAGGGCTCAGCCTATGACGATGTGAGCGTGCGCCAGTTGCTCACCATGACCTCGGGCGTGCGCTGGAACGAAAACTATGGCGACCCCAACTCTGATGTGGCCCGGTTCAACAACCACAAGCCCGAAGCCGGGGTGGACGCGCTGGTCAGCTACATGCGCCAGTTGCCACGCGACGTGCCTGCTGGCACGCGCTGGCTTTACAGCACGGGCGAGACCAACCTGGTGGGCATCCTGGTCAGCCAGGCCACCAAAAAGCCTTTGGCCGACTACCTGGCCGAGAAGGTGTGGCAACCCGCTGGCATGGAGCAGCAGGCCACGTGGCTGCTGAACAAAACAGGGCAAGAGATCAGCGGCTGCTGCCTGCAGGCCTCCGCCCGCGACTTTGCGCGGTTTGGTCAGTTCATCCTCAACGGCGCCACCGTCAACCGCCAGAGCATCGTGCCGGACGGCTGGATGGCCGATGCCACCACCAGTCGCACTCCCATCGGTCAGCCCGGACGGGGTTATGGCTACCAGTGGTGGACGTATGACACCGGCAGCTTCGCCGCGCGCGGCATCTTCGGCCAGGGCATCTTCATCGACCCCGCGCGCAAACTGGTGATCGTGTCGAATGCCAACTGGGCGGGCGGGGCCAGCGAGCCCGTGGCTTTTCAAGGCCGCGAGGCGTTCTACCGCACGGTGCAAAAGGCGGTGGATGACGAGGCGGCAAGCACAGCCGGTACAGCGCCTGCACAAAAGCAGTAAGGCGCAGTGGATATCGGCTTGGGCGTTCAGTATGGCGCCCCGGCCCAGACCGCCGCGGACCGCCAAGGCGCAGGACTCCCAGTGCCAAGTGTGTCGGCTGGGTGTGCAGCCCTACAATTCGCCCATGCGCGCCCCACACCTCTTGCTCCTGCTGGCTTTGTCCACCACCCCGGTCTTTGCCCAGAATTCCACTCCCAATTCTGTTCCAGGCAATCCTGGCATGGGCGAAGCGCTACAAAATCCTGAGCAACTGTCGGGCCGTGGCAACCAGCGCACGGAGCGCATCCAGATCGAAGACGCGGGCAGCCGGGTCGACGAATTGCGCGTAGGCGGCCAGACGCAGACGATTTCGGTGCAACCCAAGGCGGGCAACATGCCCAGCTACGAAGTGCAGTCGCCCGATGGTGCGCGCAGCCGCGCTGGCAGCCAGAACGGCGCTGAAACCAATACCGCCCCCCGCGTCTGGAACGTGCTGAAGTTCTGACGCGCCCAGGCCGGTCGCCCCGTCCTCCCGCCTGTCCGCTGCACCGCAGCCCCTGCACGCCCCGTTGTTGCAGTCTTTTCCCACCCCACCCACTTTCGACCCTTCTGAGCGATGGCCGTTTTTACCGAAGTCTCCAACACAGAGGCGCGCGAACTGCTGCGCCGTTTGCAACTCGGTGAGCTGGTGGAGCTGCGCGGCATCGAAGGCGGCATTGAGAACACCAACTACTTTCTGACCAGCGACCAGGGCGAGTTTGTGCTGACGCTGTTCGAGCGCCTGACGGCCGAGCAGTTGCCGTTTTACCTGTATCTGATGAAGCATCTGGCGCACGGCGGCGTGCCCGTGCCTGACCCGCGTGCCGACAAAAACGGCGACATCCTGCATGCGGTCTGCGGCAAACCCGCCGCAGTGGTGAGCAAGCTGCGGGGCAAAAGCCAACTGGCCCCACAAGGCGTGCACTGCGCCGCCGTGGGCACCATGCTGGCGCGCATGCACCTGGCCGGGCGTGGTTTTGACCGGCACCAGCCCAACCTGCGTGGCCTGCCCTGGTGGAACCAGACCGTGCCCGTGGTGCTGCCCCACATTGACGAAGGCCAGGCCGCGCTGCTGCGGTCCGAGCTGGCTTACCAGAACCATGTGGCGGCCGGATCGGCCTACACCGCCCTGCCCCGCGGCCCCGTGCATGCCGACCTGTTCCGCGACAATGTGATGTTTGACGGCGAAGAACTCACCGGTTTCTTCGACTTTTACTTCGCAGGCGTCGACACCTGGCTGTTTGACTTGGCCGTGTGCCTGAACGACTGGTGCATTGACTTGGCGCAAGGTGCGCACGACGCCGAACGCGCCACCCGCATGCTCGACGCGTACCAGGCCGTGCGCCCGCTCAACGCGGCCGAGCGTGAACTGCTGCCCGCCATGCTGCGCGCAGGGGCCCTGCGGTTCTGGATCTCGCGCCTGTGGGACTTTTATTTGCCGCGCGAGGCGTCCATGCTCACCCCGCACGACCCCACCCATTTCGAGCGGGTGCTGCGCGGACGCATTGCCAACCCGGTTCACGCGTAAACCCGCCTCGGCACGCACGATAGCCACAAGGCCGTGCAGCGGGCGAAAGACGGCCGACGACGGCCCACATCCGCCACCACTTACCCATGGCCCCACCTGCGAAATCCTGCACTGGGGTAAATTCGACGCCATTGCGCTGACACCCGGCGCAGGTAGGCCCTTGCCGCACCCCACCCCGGGCGCGGGCTCCCTTATCTCTCCAACGCATTCATGAAACTCCAAATCGTCCCCGCACGCACCGGCATGGCCTGGGTCAAGCTAGGTATCCGGGCGTTCTGGCGGCAGCCCATGGCCCTGGCGGCGCTGTTCTTCATGACCATGGCCGCCATGTCGCTGGCCACCATGGTTCCACTGGTGGGCCCGGCCATTGCGCTTGCGCTGCTGCCTTCGGCCACGCTGGCCATGATGGTGGCGGCGGCGCAGGCCTCGCAGGGGCAGTTTCCAACGCCCGCGCTGCTGCTGGTGGCGTTTCGCACCGGTCGCCAGCGGCTGCGCGACATGCTGGTGCTGGGTGCGCTGTATGCGGTGGGATTTTTGGGCGTGATGGGCCTGTCGGCCCTGCTGGACGGCGGTCAGTTTGCACAGGTGTACCTGGGCGGCGCACCGCTGACCAAAGAAGTGGCCGAAAACCCCGCGTTTCAAAGCGCCATGTGGCTGTCGATGATTCTGTATTTGCCGCTGTCGCTGCTGTTCTGGCATGCCCCGGGGCTGGTGCATTGGCATGGCGTGCCGCCAGTCAAAGCGCTGTTCTTCAGCATCGTGGCCTGCGTGCGCAACTTTGGCGCATTTACCGTGTATGGCCTGGGCTGGCTGGGCGTGTTTCTCATCGGCGGGCTGGTGGTGGCCCTGGTTTCGACCCTGCTTGCGGTGGCGGGCCTTGCGGGTTCGGCTGCAGGGGGCATCATGGTGGGCACAGCGATGATGATGGCCGCCATGTTCTTCACCTCGGTGGTCTTCACCTTCCGTGATTGTTTCGAGCCCCCAACCACCCCAGCAACAGAGGCGCCCCATGCAACAACCTCCAGCACTGCATCCGACGAACCACCAGACAACTCAGCTCCTGGGGCGCAGTGAAGATGAATTGGCCTGGTTCCAGCGGCGCGGTCTTATTCAGGCTGCGGGCCTCTGGGTAGCAGCCGGCGGCTTTATATCTGCACACGCCCAGGGGCGCAGCAACATCGTGGAGCTGCGGGGCGACGTGCTTCGCAACGGCCAGAAGCTGACGCCTGATCAGCGCGTTGAAGCCGGTGACAGCATCCAGACCGGGCCTGACTCCACAGCAGTGTTTGCCGTGGGCAACAGCGCTTTCATGGTGCGGCAGAACTCGCGCCTTTCCATTGATGGCGACACCCCCACGGCCGTGAAGGCACTGCGCCTGCTCACGGGCGCGGTGGCCAGCGTTTGGGGGCGAGGCCCCGAGCGGCAGGTGGTGCTGCCCACTGCCACGGCAGGCATTCGCGGTACAGGCGTCTATGTCGAGGTCTTCCCTGAGCAGGCCTTTCGCGGCTACCTGTGCAATTGCTACGGCACGGTGGCGGTGGATGCTGGCGGCGAGAGCGTGCTCAGCCAATCGTCCTATCACCAATCCTTCTGGGCCGAAGCCGAGCCGCGCGATGGGAAATTGCTGCGCCCCGCAGGGGCCATCAACCACACCGACGATGAGCTGGAGTTTCTGGCGGGTCTGATCAACCAGCGCACTGCGTGGCAGATCACGGGGGTCAAGGGAAGCAAAGACGGCACCGGGCGAAGCGGATACTGACCGACGCACGGGCCTTGCCCCAAAGCAAAGGCCGCCCCTCGGGCGGCCTTTGTTTCGTCGATCCATCCGACTCCATAGATCAACCAGATCTATGAGATCAATCGATTAAAAATCATAGCTACCAGCGCTTACTGGATAAGCGCTAGAGCCCTAAAACACCTTAACTTCCGATCACGCCGCCGTCGTTCTTGGTGATCACGATGGTGGCCGAGCGGGGGCGTTTGCCCGCACCGTAGCCAGCATTCGATGGCCATTGGCTCTGGAACTTGGTGGCATCGCCCACGTTGGCCATGCCGGTGCCTTCGCCAGGGTGCTGGATGTTGACGAAGATCGCCTTGCCGTCGGGCGTTTCGGCCAGACCGGTGATTTCGCTGCCCTTGGGCCCGACCAGAAAGCGCTTGAGGGTGCTGTCCGTGGCGGCCTTTCCCACTGGGGTGACGATGTCCATCTTGCTGCCGTCGGCCTTGGTGTAGCTCAGCGTCTTCTTGGCGCCGTCGCCCACGCTGCCGGGCACAGCGGCCAGCATCATGCAGTTGGTGACATCGGTGTAGGCGCCATCGTCCGTCTGGATCCAGCAGATGCCCGTGGCCTTGCTGAACACCAGGCCGTCGGGGCTGGAGAAGTCCTGGTCTGCAGTCAGTGACGAGATGTTGACCAACGCCTTGTCGGCACCGGCTTCAGCACCGAACAGGTACACGTCCCAGCTGAAGCTGGTGGTGGACGAGCCTTCTTTCATGCGCACCAGGTGACCATTGGGGTTACCGGGTTGGGCAGAGGTGCCCTTCATGTCGGTGTAGGCGCGTGGGTTGGCTGCGTCGGGCAGGTACTGGCCGCTGGCGGGGTTCACGCTGCGGTTGCTGTTGTTGGTCAGCGTGAAGTAGATCTCGCCGTTGGCAGGGTTCACCGCGTTCCACTCGGGGCGGTCCATCTTGGTGGCGCCCACAGCGTCTGCCGCAATGCGGGTGTTGATGGCGATGTCGGCAGCGTCCGCAAAGCTGTAGGCGGTGTAGCCCGAAATGGCCGTGTTGGACAGCGACAGTTCCACCCAGGTGCCCGTGCCGTCTGCGTTGAACTTGGCAGCGTAGAGCTTGCCGCTGTCCATGTACTTGTCGCCGATGGCCATGCGGTCGTTGGCATTGGCGTCGGCCGCGTTCCACGTGGCGGTGGACACAAACTTGTAGATGTATTCGCCGCGCGAATCGTCGCCCATGTAGATGGACAGTGGCTTGCCTGCTTCGACCTTGCCGAACGCGGCGCTTTCGTGGGCAAAGCGGCCCAGGCCCGTGCGCTTCTTGGCCACGCGGGTCTTGTCATAGGCGTCGATCTCGACGATGAAACCCATGCCGTTCATTTCATTGCGGTAGTCGTCGCTACCGTTGGCCGACGCGCCCGTCTTGCTGTTGTTCCAGCGCTGGTATTTGTCGTCGGCACCACCGGTTTCCCAGCCGTGGCGCGATGCAGCACCTTGGTTGCGGCCATAACGCTTGAGCGATGTCACGCTCTTGTCGTTGCCACGGGCGGCATCGTCGGCTGCGCCGCGGGTGAAGTAGCCAAACCAGTTTTCTTCGCCGGTCAGGAAGGTGCCCCAAGGCGTCTTGCCCGTGCCACAGTTGTTCAGCGTGCCGCGGGTCATGGTGCCGGTGGGCGAATATTTGGTGATGAGCTGTGCATTGCCGCGGGCGGGGCCAGCAATTTCGATGGCGCTCAGCGCAGTCAGGCGGAAGTTCTGCGCAGAGTTCTGCACATACGACCACTTGCCACCGCTCTTGGCCACTTCGATCACGGCGATACCGTGGATGTCGGTTTCCTTGTCCACTTCAGCGGCGGGGCGTGGCAGCGTCGAGGTGCCGCCATTGGCGTGCAGGAAGAAGGACGACAGTTTTTCGTCCGTGGTGGCTTCGTGGTTGATGGCCAGCAGACCGCGCTCGGTGGCGTTGTCGTTGCGCTTGCCGTCGGCGCCCAGGCCAAACCACTCCATGCCGTCGTGGTGGTCACCCGCGCGCTTGTCAAAGTCGCCATCGGTGCCGTCGTTCTTGTACGCAGCCACGCCAGAGGCGATGGGGTCACCCAGCGCAAACAACACGCTGGCGGTGTAGCCCGCAGGCACAGCCACTACGTCGGCAAGGCTCTTGGGCACGGCGCCAAAGCCCAGCAGCTTGGGCGCTGCGGGTGGCTCCACGACCGCTGGGTCATCACTGCCACCACAAGCAGTCACACCAAAACCGGCCAGCACCGCCGTGCCCACCGAACCCACGCTACCCCGCAGCAGGCCACGGCGCGACAGGCGTGCGCCCAGCACGGAGTCGAACGTGGGGTTGGCAGAGGTGTTGGAGTTTTCGTTGTTGAAGTCAATCGCCTGCTCGGGCGCATCCACGCGGTGGTTCATCGGGGTTCCTTGGGTTGTGGGTTGCAAAACCACTGGAGCGTAGAAACCGCCTGTGACGTGAACGTGAAGCTTTCATGTCGATTGAATGACAGGTCGAATGCCTGGGGTTTTGAAGAGTCATTCAAATAGGAATCACTAGCATTTGTATAATCGAGATTCACTTTTGCCCACCCAGCCATGCCACCTGCGCGTTTCGATGCGTGGGCTCCGTCAGAGCCAGTGCGGCCTCCCCATCCATTGCATTTCATCGCAGTGCCATGACCGTCCGGCCACCGGCCGCTCATGCACACGCCTCAGTGCCACTGCATGCCCCATCCCAGGAGACCACTGCATGACATTCCCCGCCCTGAAGACTTCGATCCTGGTTGCCGCACTGTCCCTCGGCACTTTGAGCGCCCCTGTGGCTGCGCAGACAGGCAGCACGGCCACAGCACCCACAGCACAAGCCCCGGCTGTCAACCACAATGCCGTGGCAGCCCACTACGCCCACCTGGTGCACACCAACTACGCCGATACGCTGACCAGCGCCCAGAGCATGCGCACAGCCATCCAGGCGTTTACCGCCCAGCCCTCGGTAGAGACACTGGCGCAGGCGCGCAAAACCTGGCTGGCCGCACGCGAGTTTTACGGCCAGACAGAAGCCTTCCGTTTCTACGGCGGGCCTATCGACAACGACAACGGCCCCGAAGGCCGCATCAACGCCTGGCCCATGGACGAATCGTTTGTGGACAGCGTGGAAGGCAAGCCCAATGCAGGCTTAGTCAACAACCGCAAGTTCACCATCAACAAGAAGAACCTGAGTGCACAAAACGAGCGCGGTGGCGAAGAAAACATTGCCACCGGCTGGCACGCCATCGAGTTCTTTTTGTGGGGCCAGGACCTGTCGGAAACCGGCCCCGGCAACCGTAACTTTGAAGATTTTGTAGATGGAAAGGCCCCCAATGCCGACCGCCGCCGCCAATACCTCAACGTGGTCACCGACTTGCTCATCGACGACCTGGGCACGCTGGTGAAGGCCTGGGCACCCGACACCAAAAACAACTACCGCGCCCGGTTCGCCAAAGGCGGACAGGAATCGGTGCGCAAGATGCTGGTGGGCCTGGGCTCCCTCTCGCGCGGTGAACTGGCGGGCGAGCGGCTGGAAGTGGCGGTCAACAGCCAGGACCAGGAAGACGAGCATTCGTGCTTTTCGGACAACACACACCGCGACGCGGTGACCAATGCCCAAGGCATCCAGAACGTGTGGCTGGGCCAGTACAAGCAGGCCAACGGCACCGTGCTGATGGGCCCCTCGCTGCGCGACCTGGTGGCCGCCAAGGACGCTGCGCTGGCCGACAAAACCAGCAAGCAGATCGCTGCATCGGTGGCCGCCGCAGAAGGCATCCAGGCACCCTTCGACCGCGAAATCATCGGCGGCAAGGACGCCCCAGGCCGCCAGCGCATTCAGAAGACCATCGACAGCCTCACACAACAAAGCAAAGACCTGGTCGCTGCCGCCAACGCCATTGGCATCACCAAGTTGACGCTGGTCCAGCCTTGAACATGCAACTCCCGCAAGCCAAAAACCGCCAGCGCTCCTTGCGCCTGGCGGCAGCCAGCATCGGCGTCGTTGCCCTGGGGGCCTTGGGTGGGATCAGCGCCCTGGTGGCAGCCCCCCAGCCCGACCCGCTGGGTGAAAAAACCGGGGGCGAGACCACGGTGTACGCCACCGGCCGCAACGCCTTCTCCTTCCCCGCCGCCAATCTGGAAGACGCCGAGCGCACCCGGTTTGTCATCGGCAACTCGTTCTTCAAGCGCAACTGGGTCGAGGCGCCTGCCTCCACCAAGGCGCGCGACGGGCTGGGCCCGCACTTCATTGCCCGGTCGTGCGGCGGCTGCCATGTGCAGGACGGGCGCGGCGAGCCGCCAGAAATCTTCAACCGGCTGGGCGAGACCAAAGACCCCACGGTGGCGCTGCTGATCCGCCTGTCCATCCCGGGCAAAGATGCGCACGGCGGCCCCAAGCCCGACCCGGTCTACGGCGACCAGTTCAACAACGCCGCCATTCAGGGCGTGAAGCCCGAAGGCCGCGTCACGCTGCGCTACGAAACCATCCAAGGCAAGTTTGCCGACGGCACACCCTACACACTGCAAAAGCCGGTGTACGGCTTTGCCGACCTGGGCTACGGCCCCATGCACCCCGACGTGATGGCGAGCCCGCGCATTGCGCCGCAAATCATCGGCGTGGGCCTGCTCGAAGCCATTGCCGAGGCCGACATCCTGTCCAACGCGGCCGATCAGGCTGCCGCCCCAGGCCCCATCAAGGGGCAAGCCAACAAGGTGTGGGACGCGCCCTCGGGCGGCATGATGCTGGGCCGTTTTGGCTGGAAGGCCAACGTCGCCACCATTGCGCACCAGACGGGTGGCGCCTTCCTGGGTGACATGGGCATCACGTCCCGCCACTTTGCGCAAGAGACCTGCACCCCTGCACAAAAGGACTGCCTGGCAGCACCCAGCGGCAAAAGCGCCAGCGTGCAAGGCCAACCGGGTGTGGAGATCGACGACAAGACATTGGCCGACGTGATCTTCTACCAAGCCACGCTGGCGCCCCCCGCCCGCCGCAACGTGAACGACACGCAGGTGCTGCGCGGCCAGGCCCTGTTTGCACAAGCCCAGTGCGCCACCTGCCACCGGCCCAGCTATGTGACCAAGGAAGGCCCGTTCCCAGCGCTGTCGAGCAAGGCACTGAACGGCCAGCGCATCTCGCCCTACACCGACCTGCTGCTGCACGACATGGGCGAACGCCTGGCGGACAACCGGCCCGACTTTGGCGCCAATGGCCGCCAGTGGAAGACGCCCGCACTGTGGGGCACTGGCCTGATCAAGGACGTGAACGGCCACACGCGCCTTTTGCATGACGGACGTGCACGCGGCGTGCTGGAGGCGGTGCTGTGGCACGGCGGGGAGGCCGAAGAGGCCAAGGACCAGGTGCTGAAAATGAAGAAGGCCGACCGGGACGCCCTGGTGAAATTTGTGGAGTCGCTATGACCACCCTCGCTCCAAAGACCATTCGCACAGCGACACGCGCCTCGGCGCTGTTGCTGGCGTCTGTAGTGGCTGCATTGCAGCCCGTAGCGGCACAAGCCCAACCCTCGACGGCAGCCCCCGCTTGGCAACGCGAGGCCGTGCCGTTCTACGACACCGTGCACGCGCTGCAAGGCATCTATGGCCACTGGGCACTGCCCCGCGCCAAAGACTTTGACCAGAGCGCCCGCGCCCTGGCGCCTGCGCTGGCTGCGCTGTGCCAAGCCCCGGCCAGCGACAGCAAGGCGGCCTTGGCCAAGGCACGTACCGCCTGGCAAACGACAGCACGCGCGTGGGAGCAACTGGCGGCCGTGTCGATTGGCCCCGTCATCGCCCGCCGCAGCCAGCGCGCCATCGACTTCACACCCACCCGCCCCGCGTTGATCGAAAAAGCCATCGTCACCCAGCCCCAGGGCGCCAAGGCGTTCGAGCGCGTCGGCACACCCGCCAAGGGCCTGCCCGCGCTGGAATGGCTGCTGTGGACGCGCCCCGTATCCCCCAACAGCCCTGCCTGCAGCTACGCACACGAAGTGGCGCAAGACGTGGCACGCGAATCCGCTGCACTGCAAGCCGCCTTCACCACCGCCGCAGGCACCGATTGGGGCGCTGAGGACGAACAGGAGCAATCCACCCAGGCCATCAGCGAGTTTGTGAACCAGTGGGTGGGCGGCATTGAACGCCTGCGCTGGGCGCAGATGGACAAGCCCCTGCGTGCAGCACAGGGCACGCGCGCACCAGAGTACCCCCGCGCCGCCAGCGGCGACACCCTGGCCGCCTGGGCCGCCACCTGGGCGGGCCTGCGCAGCGTGACGGCCTTGCCAGCAGACGCAGCCACACCCACGCCCGGCGAGGCGCTGGTGCCGCTGGAGATGTACCTGCGCGGCAAAGGCCTGAACCCACTGGCCGACAAACTGCACCAGGCCACCGGCAAGGTGGACGCGTCGATGGCGCAGGTGCAAAAAGCGGGTGTGCAGAACAAGGCGGCCATCCAGCAGACCGCCAAGGACCTGGCCGCACTCAAGTTCCTGGCCGAATCCGAAGTGGCGCCTGCGCTGCAGGTGAGCATTGGATTCTCGGACGCCGATGGTGACTAGCTTGGAAGCGCCCCCTGAGGCGCTGCGCGCCATACCCCCAGGGGGACGCCACCCGCAGCCCGGCCAAGCCGGTTCTGCGGTGGCCCCCGCCTTGGGCCGCGCCCCCCGCTTCCCGCAGTTCCATCGCCGCCACACGCTGCTCACTCTGGCAAGCCTTGGCGCCTGGGCCATAGCGCCCAACACGGCATGGGCCAGTACCAAAGGCCTTCCCATCCACCTGGCTGCCGCGTGGGAGCGCGAAGGCAGCTTCCACATCGGTCTGCTGTCCACCCAACCGGGCGCCGGGCAGCCGTTGCAGATCCACGCATCGCTGGAAGTCCCCACCCGCGCCCACGGCCTTTTTGTCCTGCCCGATGGCTCGGTGCTGGCCACCGCCCGCCGCCCCGGCGACTGGCTGGTGCGCTGGTGGCCCGGCCAACGCACCGAGCCGCAATGGCTCTGGCAGGACGGCGAGCGCAGCTTCAACGGCCACGTCCTCGCCAGCCCCGACGGCACCCACCTGGTCACCACCGAAACCGATGTGGAAACCGGTGCCAGCTGGATCGGCGTGCGCGACGCCCGCACCCTGCAAAAAACCGCCGAATGGCCCACCCACGGCATCGACGCCCACGAGCTGACCTGGGACACGCGCACCACCCACAACGGCGCCCCCACCCTCATCGTTGCCAACGGGGGTGTGCCCACCGCCCCCGAAACCGGCCGGGTCAAGCGTGACCTGCAAAGCATGGATTCGTCCATCGTGCGGCTGGATGGCCACACCGGCCGCCTGCTGGGCCAATGGCGCCTGCAAGACCAGCGCCTGAGCCTGCGCCACCTGGCCTGGAGCCCTGACAGCACTACGCTCGGTATCGCCCTTCAGGCAGAGCATGACGACACCGCCACCAAAGACGCCGCCCCCGTGCTGACCCTGTTCGACGGCACGGCCTTGCGGGTGGTGCCCACGCCCGAGCGCATTGCGCAAAGCATCCACGGCTACGGCGGCAGCATGGCCGCCACGCCTGCGGGCTGGGCCGTCAGCTGCCCCCGCGCCAACGGCATTGCCACGTACACACCTGAGGGCGAATGGCGGGGGCTGGTGCCGCTGCGCGATGTCTGCCCGCTGGCCGTGCACGGCGGTGCGCTGTGGGCGGGCGGTTTGGGCGCCAGCCTGCAGAACGCGCAGGCCGCAGCGCCAGTCGGCCACCCGCATGGGCGCAGCCTGCAAGGCGTGCGGCTGGACAACCACTGGGTGTTGGCGCAGAGAATTTAGATAAAAAATGCCTCTAGCGCTTTATGGATAAGCGCTAGCAGCTATTAAAAATATAGCAAACAACCCACATACCTACTGCTGACGCACATGGCAGCCTGATCCCACCGACCGATGCGCGCTACGCCCAGTCCATCTTCGCCACCCTGAGCCAGCCAGTGCCCGTGACGGCTGGCGGATCGTCCGCCTTCCAGACGTATTCACGCTGGTAGTCGGGGACGAGAAAGTAGTAGTCCTTCAGTTTCGAGATGTTGTGGACTTGGGCTTTGACTCCCACCATTCCTTCAGTGGATTGTTTGGAAGGGACGCTGTCTCTGCGTCCGGGGTTCGACAGGTCGTAATGCTTACAGGGCGCCCAAAGGCACGGCCCACATGCCTTCTCCAAAGGGCAGGGCGTGGGTGCCATCGTAGAGAACGATGCCAGTGAGAAAGTCAGCGCCCGTCTGAGCCTTGAGCCTGCGCAGGCCCTTGAAATCTTTCGCCTGCACGGTGGCGGCGGCCTTGACCTCGATACCGATGAGCTGGCGCATGGGGTTTTCGAGCACGAAATCCACTTCGACCTGGTCTTTGTCGCGGTAGTGCGAGAGGTACCAGGCGTCGTCACTGAGCGCCAGGGCTTTTCGCAGCTCGGCATACACCCAAGTTTCCAGCGTGGCTCCCCAGCGCTCCCGGTGCGTGGCTAACAGGTCAGGCGTGAGGCGTGTGAGGGTGGCTTGCAGACCTGCGTCCAGAAAATGGAGCTTGGGGGTTTTAACGAGGCGGCTGTTTTCGTGCCGACTCCAGGCAGGCAAACGCCCCACGAGGAAGAGGCTCTCCAGGATGCCGATGTACTTGTCGGCGGTCTTGGCGTTGAGCCCCAGTTGCCCCCCCAGTTGGGTGTAGTTGAGCAACTGGGCGCATTGCGTGGCCAGTACGGCCAGCAGGGTCGGGATTTGGGTGAGCTGGTCGATGTGGGCAACGTCTTGTACGTCGCGCTCCACCAGGTGGGCGATATAGGCCCTGGCCCAGGCCTGGCGCCGCGCCAGGGTGGCACGCTCGCGCATCTCCGGGTAGCCGCCCGCCAAGGCCACTTCCTGCAGGTTGCTGCGGGTGTGCAGGGGGGGCCAGTCCTGCGCCTGGGCGCGGTGCAAAAAATCGTTGGGGCGGTTTTGCAGTTCTGCCTGCGACAGCGGCAGCAGGGCGTGGGTTTCCATGCGCCCAGCCAGGCTGTCGGCAATCTGTGGCAGGGCCAGGATGTTGGCGGAGCCTGTGAGCAGGAAGCGACCGGGGCGGCGATCCTGGTCGATGGACATCTTGAGCGCCAGCATGAGCTTCGGAGCACGCTGGATTTCATCGATGACAGCCCGGTCCAACGTTTCGACAAAACCCACCGGGTCGTTTTCCGCCACGGACAACGTAGAGGGGTTGTCCAGTGTGTAGTAGCTCATCTGCCCGGCCAGTTGGCGAACCAGCGTGGTTTTGCCGCTTTGGCGAGGGCCGTTGACCAAGACTGCGGGCGTGTCTTTCAACGCCGTTCTGACCGGGCCGGCGATGTGCCGTTCAATCAGGTTCATGAGTTCGTCCAATGCGCATTAAGAATGCGTCCATTATGGATCAAACAGTCGTCCAAACCGCATTCTTCAACCGTCCAATCCCTATCTATGGATCGTCCAATTTGTATTCATTCACTTACGGGCGGGTGTGCTCACCCGCCCTTTTCAGATGGAGCGCTTACTCCACCACCGTCAACTTGGCCACGCTGAGCGCCAGCCACTTGGTGCCGTGGCGCGGGAAGTTGACCTGCGCACGCGCATCGTCGCCCGTGCCTTCAATGACCAGCACCTTGCCTTCGCCGAACTTGGTGTGGAACACGTTGGTGCCTGCGCGCAGGCCGTGGGATGGTGCGGTCTTCTGCACCGGCACGGGCGGGCTGGCGAATGTCTCGGATTTAAAGCCAAATTGGCCTCTAGCGCTTGATCCATAAGCGCTACCAGCTCCTGAATTAGGAGCATACGATCCAAACCCCTGTTGCTTGGGCGTGATCCACTTGAGCGCGGCCTCAGGCAGCTCGTCAAAGAAACGGCTCTTGATGTTGTAGCGCGTCTGGCCGTGCAGCATGCGTGTTTGCGAGTGGCTCAGGTACAGGCGCTTGCGGGCGCGGGTGATGGCCACGTACATCAAGCGGCGTTCCTCTTCCAGGCCGTCGCGCTCATTGGCGGAGTTTTCATGCGGGACCAGGCCCTCTTCCATTCCGCCGATGAACACGCCATCAAACTCCAGGCCCTTGCTGGCGTGCACGGTCATGAGCTGCACGGCGTCTTGACCGGCCTGGGCCTGGTTGTCGCCCGCCTCCAGTGCGGCGTGGGTCAGGAAGGCGGCCAGGGGCGACAGGGTTTCGCCGGTGTCGATGTCCACGATGCCGGGAATGGCAGGTTTGAGCGGTTCGTCCAGAACGGGGGCATTGGGGTCGATTCCTTGGCTGACCGGGCTTTGCGCACTTTGGGTTAGTGGTGTGCCGTGCTCATCGAGCGGCAGCGCTACAGCATCGCGCCCAAAGCCTTCTTGCGTGACAAAACTCTCGGCGGCGTTGACCAGTTCCTGCAAGTTCTCAATGCGGTCGGCGCCTTCCTTCTCGGTGCGAAAGTGCTCCAGCAAGCCCGTGGATTCGAGCATCTGCTCGATGATGCCGCGCAGGTTCAGGCCCTGCGTCTGCTCGCGCAGGACATCCACCATGGCCACAAACGCGCCCAGGTTGGCGCCCGCCTTGCCGGGCACGGCGCTCACCGCATCGTGCAGCGAGCAACCTGCGGCGCGGGCGGCGTCCTGCAGCACCTCGATGCTGCGCGCGCCGATGCCACGCGGTGGAAAATTGACGACCCGCGTGAAGCTGGTGTCGTCGTGCGGGTTCTCCAGCAGGCGCAGGTAGGCCAGCGCATGCTTGATTTCGGCGCGCTCGAAGAAGCGCAGGCCGCCGTACACGCGGTAGGGCACGCTGGCATTGAACAGCGCCGATTCGATCACCCGGCTTTGCGCGTTGCTGCGGTAGAGCACGGCGATTTCCTTGCGCTCAAAACCGTCGCTCTTCACCAGTTGCTTGATCTCATCGACCATCCACTGCGCCTCGGCCAGGTCGGAGCTGGCCTCGTACACACGCACGGGCTCGCCCGCGCCCTGCGTGGTGCGCAGGTTCTTGCCAAGGCGGCGGCTGTTGTGGCTGATGAGGGCGTTGGCCGAGTCGAGAATGTTGCTGTAGCTGCGGTAGTTCTGCTCCAGCTTGATCTGGCGCTGCACGTCAAACTCACGCACAAAGTCGGTCATGTTGCCCACGCGTGCGCCGCGAAACGCGTAAATGCTCTGGTCGTCGTCGCCCACGGCAATCACGCTGCCGCGGGCTTCAAAACGCCCACCCACTTCGTTACCCGCCAGTTGCTTGAGCCAGGCGTACTGCAGTTTGTTGGTGTCCTGGAACTCATCGACCAGGATGTGCGCAAAGCGGCGCTGGTAGTGCTCGCGGATCGGGTCGTTGTCGCGCAGCAGCTCGTAGCTGCGCAGCATCAGCTCGCCAAAATCCACCACGCCTTCTCGCTGGCATTGTTCTTCGTACAGCTGGTAGATCTCGACCTTTCTGCGTGCATCGCTGTCATGCGTCTCCACATCGCCGGGGCGCAGTCCTTCTTCCTTGCAATTGGCAATGAAGTAGGACAGCTGCTTGGGCGGAAAACGCTCGTCGTCCACGTTGTGCTGCTTGCACAGGCGCTTGATGGCGGAGAGCTGGTCTTGCGTATCGAGGATCTGGAAAGACTGAGACAGCCCCGCCGCCTTGTGGTGCGCGCGCAAAAGCCGGTTGCACAGGCCGTGGAAGGTGCCAATCCACATGCCGCGCACGTTGACGGGCAACATGGCCGACAGGCGCGCCACCATCTCCTTGGCGGCCTTGTTGGTGAAAGTAACGGCCAGAATGCCGCCGGGCGTGGCGTAGCCGTTTTGCATCAACCAGGCGATGCGGGTGGTGAGCACGCGGGTCTTGCCTGAGCCTGCACCCGCCAGAATCAGTGCGTGGCCTGCGGGCAGCGTGACGGCGGCCAGTTGCTCGTCGTTCAGATGGGCCAGAAGGGGCGATGCGGCCGAGGCGGCACCGGAGTGTGGGGGCACCAGGGCATCTGGCGCGCCCGAAAACGGGTCTTGTGGGAACATGCGGCCATTGTAGAAAGCGCCCGCTCCCCACCGCCCTGCCCCATGAAAAACATTGCCCCCACCCTGGCCGCTCTGCTGGCGCTGGTAAATGCCCCTTACGCGCTGGCTCAGGCCAGTTGCAGCAGCGACGGCGCACCCCAGCCCGTGGTTGTGTTCGAACGCTTCATCAGCGCCGACTGCGAAGCCTGCTGGAGCGACGCAAAAACACCCGCACCCTCTGCCGCGGCCGGTGCGATGGTGCTGGACTGGATCGTGCCGGGCCGCGCTGCTGACGACGCCCCGCTGTCGGCCGCCGCCACCAACGATGCCCTGGTGCGCCTGCAAGCCTTGGGCCGCAAGCTGCCCGCAACCACCGATGTGCACATCGCCACGGTGGAAGCGCCATCCCCTTCCAAGCTGCGGGTGGCCCAAGGTTTGCCGTTCAACGACTACCTGGGGACTGCGATCGCGTTCACCCCGTCGCGCGCGGCGCCGCGGCACAACACACCGGACAGCCGCTGGAGTTTTCATCTTCTGCTGGTCGAAGCTGTTCCTGCAGGCACAGATGGGACCGCCGTGCCCCGCCAGATCGTCAGAAACATGCTGCAGGGCACCTGGGGCCCCCAAGACAAGCCCACCCAGGGCAGCGCTCACCGCTGGATGGAGGCCCGGTCCATGCGCATCGCCGAGGGCGCCAATGCAGAACGGCTGCACTTGGTGGGCTGGGTGCAAGACCCCACAGGCCGCATCGTGGCAGCAGCCCAGTCCGTATGCAGGTAATACCGCCGCCGTTATGACGGCCATTTTTGAGGCGGGTAGAATCAATCACCGGGCCCAAGTTTCTTGACGTCCGGTTTTTTTGTGCCTGCGCTCAGCAGGGTTCGGTGTGGACTATCACGTTCACGCTCACAAAGCCGGTCTGAAAGCCAAGCGCCCACCGCAGCAGAAATTGTTTTGCTGCGTCCCTTGATGGAGCTTGGAATCTGATGGAAATCTTCGACTACGACAACGTTTTGCTGCTGCCCCGCAAATGCCGCGTGGAGAGCCGCTCGGAATGCGACGCCAGCGTGGAACTGGGCGGCCGCTCGTTCCGCATCCCAGTGGTGCCCGCCAACATGAAAACGGTGGTGGACGAAAAAATCTGCGCCTGGATGGCCGAGAACGGCTACTTTTATGTGATGCACCGGTTCGACCTGGACAACATCCAGTTCGTGAAAGACATGCATGCTAAGGGCTGTTACGCGTCGATCTCGCTGGGCGTGAAAAAGCCCGACTACGACACCGTGGACCAATTGGTGACACTGGGGCTCACTCCCGAATACATCACGATCGACATCGCCCATGGCCATGCCGACAGCGTGAAGAACATGATTGGCTACCTCAAGGCCAAGCTGCCCAAGGCGTTTGTGATTGCAGGCAACGTGGCCACGCCCGAAGCCATCATCGACCTGGAGAACTGGGGCGCCGACGCCACCAAGGTGGGCGTGGGCCCGGGCAAGGTGTGTATTACCAAGCTCAAGACGGGTTTTGGCACGGGCGGCTGGCAGCTGTCAGCCCTCAAGTGGTGTGCCCGCGTGGCGACCAAGCCCATCATTGCCGACGGCGGTATTCGCAGCCACGGTGACATCGCCAAGAGCATCCGTTTCGGCGCCAGCATGGTGATGATCGGCTCGCTGTTTGCGGGCCACGAGGAGTCACCCGGTGAGACCGTGGAAGTGGATGGCGCGCTGTTCAAGGAATACTACGGCTCGGCCAGCGACTTCAACAAGGGCGAATACAAACACGTCGAAGGCAAGCGCATCTTGGAACCCATCAAGGGCAAGCTGGCCAACACGCTGATCGAGATGGAGCAGGACGTGCAAAGCTCCATCAGCTATGCGGGTGGCAAAAAGCTGATGGATGTCCGCAAGGTGAACTACGTAATCCTGGGCGGCGACAACGCAGGCGAGCACCTGTTGATGTGAACCCTGCGTTTGCTGCGCGCCAAGGGTCAGGCGCGCAGCAGATTCAGCGCCATGTGGTGCAGGTCATGTCCGGGTTTCGCCAAGGCATCCACGATGCTGAAGTGGTGCAGCCCTGGCAAGGCTTGGCTGCGGGGCACAAAGTGGCTGCCCCAGGCGTTCTGCATCAGTTGGTTCTGCCGCAAGAACTCGGGGCTTTCGTCACCCCCAACCACACAATACAACTGCCCTGCGGGCGGCTCCAGCAGCCGGGAGGGGCTGCATTGCAGCACCTGCTGTTCGGTCAGATGCAAGACCGACTGGTACATCGGGGTGTACATGATCGGATCCAGATCATGCACGCCCGAGATGGACAGCGCATTGCGCACCAGCCCGTCCGGAAGGCCTTTGCCGATCAAAGGCCAGACACTGGTCAACAGCATCGCGGCCAACTGCCCGCCTGCCGAATGTCCTGCCACGGTGATGCGTTTGGGGTCGCCTCCATGGCCTGCAATGTGGTTGTAGACCCAACCCAGCGCCTTCTCCATCTGCCGCACGATGTGAGGAATCGTCACGGGCGCTTCTGGCGTTCCCGGACACAGCGCGTAGTTCAGGTTGACGACACAAAACCCCGCTTGCGTGAACGGGGGCGCGATGAACGAATGGTCTGATTTGTCGAGCGATCGCCAGTACCCGCCATGAATGAATACCAGCACCGGGACGCCCGCCCCGGGCGCAGCAGGCGCACGCGCGGATGGGAAGATGTCCAACGTCTCGCCCAAACCCGGGCCATAGGCCACATCCAGCACACACGGCACATTGGCACGCACCTGGGCCGAATCCAGGGCCCAGCGCTGCAGGTAGTCCATGTGGTCTGGCACCAGCGCGCGGTTGTTGTACATGCGCTCCAGCCAGGCGGGGTCGTTCAGGGGCAAGGTCATGGGTGAAGTCTCCTTTGGATGAAACCCTCGTTGCGCGGCCATCATCTTTGCAATCAGGCCACGCTGCAAGCTCCTTGACAGGGACACGCACCAAAAAAGCCCATGATGCGTTCAGAGACAACGTTCAAAAAAGAGAATGACGCCATGACAACCACACCGCTTCGCATCGCTGTTTTGGGCATCGGCATGATGGGGCGCCCCATGGCGTGCCGCCTGCAAGAGGCCGGACACCAGGTTCACGCCTGGAATCGCACCAGGGCAAAAGCCGAGCCGCTGGAGGCATTCGGCATCGCCGTGCACTCCGCCGCGGCCGATGCGGTACGCGGTGCTGACATGGTGGTGAGCCTGCTGGAGAGTGGCCCAGTGGTGGGGCAAGTGCTGTTTGAGATGGGCGCTGCGCAGGCCATGCGCAAAGGCGCACTATTTATCGACATGGCGTCCATTCAGCCCCGCGAAGCCCGCGACCATGCGGCGCGATTAGGGGAAATGGGTTTAACCCACCTGGATGCACCAGTGTCCGGCGGTACGGTGGGCGCTGAAAACGGAACCCTCGCCATCCTTGTGGGCGGGCGGGCCGAAGACTTTGCGCGGGCGCAACCCGTGTTTGCCGCCTTTGGCCGCGCCACCCACGTCGGTCCCCATGGCGCGGGCCAACTGACCAAGTTGGCCAACCAGATGATCGTTGGCATCACCATCGGTGCCGTGGCCGAAGCGCTGTTGTTCGCAGCCAAAGGCGGTGCCGACATGGCCAAGGTGCGCGAGGCCATCAGCGGCGGTTTTGCCGACAGCCGCATCCTGCAACTGCACGGCCAGCGCATGGTGGACCGAGATTTCGCCCCGCGCGGCCGCATGGCGGTACAACTCAAAGACATGCGCAACGCCCTCGCCACAGCAGGCGAGATTGGCTTTGACGCACCCATCACGGCGCTTTTCGAAAATCTGTACGCAGAGGGTGTCGAACATGGACTGGGCGAGCTGGACCACAGCGGACTTTTTGTAGAGCTTGCCAGCCGCAATGCAATGCAATAAATTGGGGGCTACTTGCCAAGCACCAAAAAACTGATGCATAATTCGAGGCTCTGCAGCAACGCAGACAAATTTTAGATTTGGGTTCTTAGCTCAGTTGGTAGAGCAGCGGACTCTTAATCCGTAGGTCGAGTGTTCGAGTCACTCAGGACCCACCAAATCAAAGCCCTCGGGCATAAAAAGCCTGCTACCCAAAGTAGCAGGCTTTTTTATTGCCCAAGCGACATACCATCCAACGATGAACCCACAAGCCCACCTGCTCTGGAAAGCACCCCGTTGGGCCCTGGCGGTGCTGCTGGCGGTGCTGGGCATGCTGGGGCCGTTCTCCATCGACACCTACATCCCGGCGTTTTCGGGCATCGCGGCGGCGCTGGGTGCCACGCCGGTGGAGATGCAGCAGACGCTGTCGGCCTACTTGTTCGGCTTTGCCTTCATGAGCCTGTTCCACGGCGCGCTGGCCGACAGCTTCGGCCGCAGGCCGGTAATCCTCTGGGGCATTGCAGTGTTCACGCTGGCATCGGCGGGCTGCGCGCTATCGCAGACCATCGGTCAGCTGGTGGTGTTCCGTGCGCTGCAAGGCCTGTCCACGGGCGCGGGCATCGTGGTCTCGCGGGCGGTGATCCGCGACATGTTCCCGCCCGCCCAGGCCCAGAAGGTGATGAGCCAGGTCACGATCTACTTCGGCGTGGCCCCGGCCATCGCGCCCATCGTGGGTGGCTGGCTATTCGTGCACACCGGCTGGCACAGCATCTTCTGGTTCCTGACCCTGGTGGGCGTGGTGCTGTGGACGGCCAACTACCGGCTGCTGCCTGAGACGCTGCACATCGAGCAGCGCCAGCCCTTCAACATGCGCCACCTGATGCAGGGCTACATGCAGCTGGGTTCGAGCGCGCGCTTCGTGCTGCTGGCGCTGGCCAGCGGTGTGCCCTTCAATGGCATGTTCCTGTACGTGCTGTCGGCGCCAGCCTTCCTGGGCGATCACCTGTCGCTGGCGCCCACGCAGTTCTTCTGGTTCTTCATCCTCACCATCTCGGGCATCATGGGCGGAGCGTGGCTCAGCGGGCGCCTGGCGGGGCGCATTCCGCCCAAGCGGCAGATCCGCCACGGCTTTCTGATCATGTTCACGGTGGCACTGCTGAACCTGGCGGCCAACCTGCTGCTCCCTGTGCATGCCTGGTGGGCACTGCTGCCGATTGCGGTGTTTGCCTTTGGCTGGGCCCTCATGGTGCCGGTGGTGACCCTGCTGGTGCTGGACCTGTACCCCGAGCGGCGGGGCATGGCCTCGTCGATGCAGGCCTTTGTGGGTTCCACTGCCAACGGACTGGTGGCGGGCGTGATCGCCCCGCTGGTGATGCATTCGACCATTTTGCTGGCCCTGTCATCCTTGCTGATGATGGGCATCGGCATGCTGGCCTGGATCTACCTGCACCACCGCTGGCCCGACATCGGCCGCATGCCCATCAATCTCTGACCCGCCCCAGCACCGGCTCCGGCATCACGACCCCGGTTGCCGGCGGTCGATGTTCTTTTGCTGGTAGTAGCGGTTCTTTTCCGCGTACATGGCCTGGTCGGCACGATTGATGGTGGCCTCCACCGCATCGCCGGACTGGCAGCTGGCGATGCCCATGGCCAGGCTCAGGTGCTGGCCGGGGTAAAACTGGTTGTTCAGGTCCAGCATGGAGATGATGCGCTCCTGCAATGCCACGGCGCCACGCTCGTCGGTGCCCGGCAGCAGCACGGTGAACTCGTCGCCACCGATGCGTGCCGCGCAGGCCGGGGCATCCACGGCCTTGGCCAGCACCTCGCCGACCCGGCGCAGCATGGAGTCGCCGGCTGCATGGCCCTGCTCATCGTTGACGACCTTGAGGCCGTTGAGGTCGATGGCGATGATGGACAGCGGCCAGGGCCCCTTGCGCGTGAGCCGGTTGAGTTCTTCGGCATAGAAGGCGCGGTTGCGCAACTGGGTCAGCACGTCGTGCTTGCCCAGGTACTCGAGGTAGGCTTCGGCCTTCTTGCGCGCAGTGATGTCCACCAGCGACAGAAGCACCAGGCCCCAGTCGTGCCGGTGGCTGTCGGGCACCGAGAACTGCATGTGGATGTTCACCGCATCGCCCGAGAGCGAATAGTTCACCACCTCGCGCTGCTGGAAGGTCTTGCCCTCCCACAGGTCCTGCAGCTGCTCGCCAAAGGACTCGTGCATCTCGCCACGGAACACGCGGCCGATGCTGTTGAGCAGCATCTCCTTGCTGGAGGCACCGAACATGCGCAAGGTCTGCTGGTTCACGTCGATGACGCGGATCTCCTGCATGCAGCGGGCCACGAAGTCCGGGTGCACCTTGAGGAAGGTCTTGAAATCGCCGATGCCCTGGGCACGCACGCCATCGAGCAGGTTCTTGACCGCGCTGAAGTCCTCGACCCACAGCGACACGGGCGAATGCTCGAACAGGTCGCGCGCGTACTGCTCGCTGCGCTGGATGCGGCGCGCATCGTTGAACTGCACGGTGTTGTCTTCGAGCGAAACGAGCACACGGCTCCAGTCGTGCTCGTGGCCGGGCAGGATGCGCGCACGCACCTGCACGTCCAGGCGCCGGCCATCGAGCGCGTAGTTCACGGTCTGGTTGGAGAACTCCAGCTGCCCGTCCCACAGCTGCGCCAGCTCGTGCGCGGCGGTATCGTGCCGGTCGTCGCGAAAGACCTTGTCGAGGTTGGCGACCAGATGTTCCAGGCTGTCGGCAGAGAACAACTCGAGTGTGCGGCGGTTGACCTGCAGGACGCGCAAAGAGCCACTGCACTGGCGCAGGCGGGCCCGGTCCTGGGCCAGATGGGCACGGATATCTGTCACCCCCTGCGCGCGCCAACCGTCGAACAGCTGCTTAAGTTCGCTGAAGTCCTCCAGCCACAACGACACGGGCGTCAACTCGAACATGTGCTCGTAATCGGCCCCCGAGGATAGAGATGACACCACTACAATTTCCTCCGTGGGCAATTATTGACGACATGGCTGGCGAAAACCGAGCCTGAGTGCAGCACCCACGCAAAAAAGGACTGACACCTTGCGGAGCCAGCCCTTTGTAAACCCTGCAAACAGGGTTCAGCACAGAAGATCAGCGTGCGGGACGTGCAGGACGCTTGCGGGCGTCGTGTGCCACGAACGGCTTGGCACCTCCAGCGCCAGCTGGCTTGGAGAAAGCGGGCTTGCGCGGAGCGAAGTCACCACGTGGGGCACCTGCGTCGGCGCGGGGAGCGAAGCGGCCCTGGCCGGCGTCGCCAAAGCCTGGCTTGCGGCCATAGCTGTCACCAGCGTCACGGCGGGGAGCGCCGCCACCAAAGCCGCGGTCTTCACGGGGAGCGCCGTAGCCGCCGCCACCATTGCCACCCTGGTAGCCACCTTCACGGCCACCACCTTGGGGGGCGCCGCGGTTGTCGCTGCCACGGCCAGCGAACCCGCCGCCAAAGCCACCACCGAAACCGCCACGGTCATTGCCACCACGGTCACCGCCGCTGCGGGCCGGACCACCGAAACGGCCACGCGATGGATTCTCACGGTTGTCGTACGAACGGCCTGGGGCGCCACGGCCACCGCCACCGCCGAAATCGCCACCACGAGGTGCCTGGGGCGAACGCTGTGAAGGCTCCATGCCGACAATCACTTCTGCCTTGAACTGCTGGCGGCTGTAGCTTTCGATGTCGAAAATCTTGCGGCGATCGCGGAACTCGGCGAAGGTCACAGCCAGGCCGTCGCGGCCGGCACGGCCGGTACGGCCGATGCGGTGGGTGTAGTCCTCTGCCTTCATGGGCAGGCCGAAGTTGAACACGTGGGTGATCGTGGGCACGTCGATGCCGCGCGCAGCCACATCGGTCGCCACCAGGATCTGCACCTGGCCGGCGCGCAGCGCCATCAGGCGGCGGTTGCGCAGGCCCTGGCTCAGGGCACCGTGCAGTGCCACGGCCGAGAAGCCTTCCTGCTGCAGGTCATTGGCCAGGCCGTCGCACTCCACCTGGGTGCTGGCGAAAACGATGGCCTGGTTGATCGTGGTGTCACGCAGCCAGTGGTCCAGCAGCTTGCGCTTGTGCTGGGCATTGTCGGCCCAGTACAGCATCTGCTTGATGTTGGCGTGCTTCTCTTGCGGAGAATCGATGGTCACCTTCTGGACCGACGAACCGCCGTCGTGCATCACGCGCATAGCCAGTTGCTGGATGCGGGGCGCGAATGTGGCGCTGAACATCATGGTCTGCTTGCGCTGGCTGGTCAGCTGATTCAGTTCGGCCAGATCGTCCGAAAAACCTAGGTCGAGCATGCGGTCGGCTTCGTCGACGACCAGGAATTGCACCTTGTCGAGCTTGATCTGCATCGAGCGCTGCAGGTCCAGCAGGCGGCCGGGGGTGGCGACCACCAGGTCGGCGTTCTGCAGCTTGGCGATCTGCAACTGGTAAGGCATGCCGCCCACCACGTTGGCAACGCGCAGGCCACGGCAATGCTTGACGAGGTCGATGGCGTCATGTGCAACCTGTTGCGCCAATTCGCGCGTGGGGCAAACGATCAGAGCACCTGGGGTGGCGGCCTTGAAGTTGCGCGAGCTGGTGGGGTCCTTGCGCTTGGCGCGCTTGGGAGCCGGTTCGCCACGCTCAGCGGCTTCAGCCACGGAGCGCTCGAAAGCAGCGCGTTCTTCGGCTTCGGCAGCGGCTTGCTGGTTGATCAGCGTGTGCAGCACAGGCAGCAGGAAGGCGGCAGTCTTGCCAGAGCCTGTCTGGCTGGAGACCATCAGGTCGATGAATTTGGTGGAGTCATTGCCACCGCCCATGGCCAGGGGAATGGCCTTGAGTTGCACGCCTGTAGGCTGGGTGTAGCCCAGGTCGGCTACGGCCTGAACGAGTTCAGGGGCCAGGCCCAGCTCGACGAAGCCATTGGGTTCGGCGGTGACAGCCGCATCGGCTTCAGTGTCGGCGGAAGCAATCACTGCATCCAGAGGGGAAGACTGCACAGAAAGGTCGGCAGCAAAGGAAGTATCTGCAGGCGCGAATTCGCCCTGCACCAAAGAGGTGTCGGTCATGATTTTTCTCTCACGAAGACGATCACAGGCGCAGCCCGTGAGTGGCTTCGTTAAATGGTTAAAAAACATCAACCATCAAACGAAACCTGCGCTGACTCTATGCTGAAGGTCGGTGCGGGTGGGCGTTATTCGCCAGTCCTGAACTGTCAAAACAGTCGGCTGGCAAGCCCGGTGTGTGAGGGGAGATGCACAATCTGCGTAGTGATTCCTGCGCAGCCAGCGATTATTGCATGCTTTAGGGTTTCCCCGCAATACCCTTTTACAAAGAAGCGCCAGAACGACGTCGCTCTGGCCGACGCCTCCTGGGCAACCTACACCGACAACAGGTGTTGCCGGTAATGCGCCAACTCCTCGATGGATTCGTGCACATCTGCCAATGCGGTATGTTTTTGGGCCTTCTTGAAGCTGGTGTAGGCCTCAGGCTTCCAGCGCTTGGCCAGCTCCTTCAGGGTGCTGACATCGATGTTGCGGTAATGGAAGAACCTTTCGAGCTTGGGCATATAGCGCACCAGAAAGCGCCTGTCTTGACCAATGCTGTTGCCACACATCGGCGCTGTGCCCTTGGGCACGTAGCGACTCAAGAACGCGATGATCTGCTGCTCGGCCTCTTCTTCGGTCACGGTAGATGCCTTCACCTTGTCGATCAGACCGCTGCGACCGTGGGTGCCTTTGTTCCAGGCGTCCATCTTGTTCAACAGTTCATCTGACTGGTGAATCACAAAAACAGGGCCTTCGATGCGAGGCTCCAGACTGGGACCCGTCACGACAACGGCGATCTCCAGCAAACGGTCTGTATCGGGTTCAAGGCCCGTCATTTCGCAGTCGAGCCAGACAAGGTTCTGGTCGGATTTCGCAAGCGCGGGAGGGGTGGGGTTGTTGGCTTCTGACATGGCGCGCATTGTCGCCGATGGCCTAAACTCGCCGCACATGCCCACCATAGACCCATTCACCGACACTTTTTCGCCTTCCGTGGCGCTCACGCTGGCGTTTGCCGCCGCACTTGTACTGGGTCTCGCGCTCAAATTCTGGCTTGCAAGCCGCCAGGTTCGCCATGTGGCGCGCCACCGCGCCGAGGTCCCCGCCCCCTTTGCCGAGCGGATTGCACTGGCCGCGCACCAAAAAGCAGCCGACTACACCATCACCAAAGCCCGGCTGGGCATGCTGGAGATGGCCCTGGGGGCTGCAGTGCTGCTCGGCTGGACGCTGCTCGGCGGTTTGGATGCCCTGAACCAGGTCTTGCTTGCCGTACTGGGCGGTGGTTTTTGGCAGCAGTTGGCGTTGTTGGTAGCGTTTGCAGCCATCAGTGGCGCTATCGACCTGCCTCTGTCGCTGTACCAGACTTTTGTGGTGGAAGAACGCTTTGGCTTCAACAAAATGACCTGGCGCCTGTGGCTGGCAGACGCCCTCAAAGGCCTGGTGGTCGGAGCGATCATCGGTTTGCCCGTGGCTGCGCTGATCCTCTGGCTGATGGGCGCAGCGGGCCCGGTTTGGTGGCTATGGGCATGGGCGTTCTGGATGGGGTTCAACCTGCTGCTCATGGTGATCTACCCCACCTTTATTGCCCCCATGTTCAACAAGTTCCAGCCCCTGGAGGATGAATCCCTGAAGGCGCGCGTCACGGCGTTGATGCAACGCTGCGGCTTTTCGGCCAAAGGACTTTTTGTGATGGATGGCAGCCGCCGCAGTGCCCATGCCAACGCTTACTTCACAGGGTTTGGCGCGGCCAAGCGTGTGGTTTTCTACGACACGCTTTTGCGGCAATTGGCCCCGGGTGAAGTCGAGGCGGTATTGGCCCATGAGCTGGGGCATTTCAAGCACCGGCACATCATTCAGCGCATCGTGACCATGTTTGGACTGAGCCTGGCAGGGTTTGCGCTGCTGGGCTGGTTGTCCACACAGGTGTGGTTCTACACAGGCCTGGGCGTGGCGCCCAATATCTCCTTCGACGCGGCAGTGGCTGCTGCAGCGCCCAACGATGCGCTGGCATTGCTGCTTTTCATGCTGGTGCTGCCCGTTTTCACCTTTTTCATCTCCCCCGTTTTTTCGCAGCTCTCCCGTCGCCATGAGTTTCAAGCAGACGCCTACGCCGTCGCCCAAGCCAGTGGCACCGACCTTTCGTCGGCACTGCTCAAACTGTACGAAGACAATGCCTCCACCCTCACACCCGACCCGGTGTACGTGAAGTTCTACTACTCGCATCCACCCGCCACCGAACGGCTGGCACGCATGCAACTACCTGCACAACCATGACCACTATGCTGAAGAAAAAAGACTGGTCAGCGCTTACTCGACGTGCGCTGACAGCTACAGAAATTGTAGCAAACCTGGCCAAAATCGAAGGCTGGAAACTGACCGGCGATGGTGCCGACGTAGCCATCGAGAAGACGTATCACTTTGCCAACTACTACGAAACGATTTCGTTTGTGAACGCATTGGCCTTTGTTGCCAACGCACAGGACCACCACCCCGACCTGTCAGTGCACTACAACCGCTGCGTGGTGCGCCTGAACACTCACGATGTGAACGGAATCTCGGCCACCGACTTTGAGTGCGCCACCCAGTTTGACGCGCTGGTGGCCTGACCGCATGACCCAACACACACCCCATGGCTGAACGCAGCGCCCTCATGGAAGGAACCGTGGTGGCCAGCCATGGGCGCCATTGCATGGTCGAAACGCCAGACGGCGCGCGACGCATATGCCACCCCCGCGGCAAAAAAAGCCAGGCGGTGGTGGGCGACCATGTGCTGTGGCAGGCGCCCCCCCCTGGCCAAGGCGAAGAAGGCACGATCGAAAAGGTCAAGGAGCGCCGCAATCTTTTTTACCGCCAGGACGAGATCCGCACCAAGTCGTTTGCCGCCAACCTGGACCAGGTACTCATCCTGATTGCTGCCGAGCCCGTGTTTTCTGAAAGCCAGCTGGCCAGGGCCTTGATTGCGGCAGAAGCCGAGGGCATCACACCCATCATTGCGCTGAACAAGAGTGACCTGGTCGAGCCGTTCGCCCGCGCCTGGGAGCGGCTGCTGCCCTACCGCCACATGGGGGAAGGCAAGCACTATGGCGTGCTGCCACTGTCGCTGGCGCTCTCCAGCGATGTCGACCGCGCCTTGCTGATGGAGCATCTTGCTGGCAAGACCACGCTGGTGCTGGGCCCCTCGGGCTCAGGCAAAAGCACGTTGATCAATCTGTTGGTGCCGGGAGCCACCGTGCTCACCGGCGAGATCTCGCAGGCACTGAACTCAGGCAAACACACGACCACCAGCACGCACTGGTACTGGATGGACAAAGAGCGCACTACAGCGCTGATCGATTCGCCAGGTTTTCAGGAGTTTGGGCTGCATCACATTGCGCCCATGCAGTTGGCCGCGTGCATGCCTGACATTGCCGCACACGCCACCCACTGCAAGTTCTACAACTGCACCCACCTGCACGAGCCAGGCTGCGGAGTACTTGATGCAGTCAAAACAGGCGCTAGCGCAGGTGGAATAAGCGCTACACGCTATAAAATTTATAGTGATCTATTTGACGAACTCAGTCACACACGCTACTGACGCTATTGACTCCAGCGGAGCAGACTGCGCATCGGCTCCGGCATCAAACGATGCCGCCAGCTTAGTTAGCCCAGCAACCGGGCCAGGGTTAACAACGCCAACAGCAGCATCCAGACCACCACAGAGCGCCACACCAACCCCACCACGCTGCGCAGATGCGCCACTTCAGGCGCGCGCCCGGGGGTGGAGTCGCTGTCTGCCATGTCGGCGTCAATCTCGAGGCCCTGGGGGGTGTGCAGTTCAGTGCGAGCCTTCAAAGCCTCGCCACCCAGGCGCACGTTGATGGCTCCCGCCGTAGCCGCCAGCACCACGCCGTCGTTGTCGTTGGGAAAACGCTGCGCATGAAAACGCCAGCCTTCGATGGCTTCTTCAAAACTGCCCACCACAGCAAAGCTCAAGGCGGTGAGTCGGGCAGGCAGCCAGTCAACAGCCGTCCAGGCCTGAGCAGAAGCGCTCTGAAGCGACTCGCTCGCAGGCTGCGCGCCTGCACGCCGCTTGTAGTGCCAGTAGCGCGATACAAACTCCGCCAGCCGGTACAACACGGCACCGGTGGGTCCAAGCCCCAAGGCAGCAAGCACCGAAAACCACGCCAGCACCCCAAACACATGCCGGTGCGCGGCCAGCACCGAATACTCGATCACGTGGCGCACGATTTCGCTGCGCGGCAGTGCGCCCACATCGACTTGTTGCCAATGCGCCAAACGCTCGCGGGCGGCATCTTCGTCGCCCTCTTCCAGCGCATCCCGAATCCCCGTGAAATGGTGGCTGAACTGGCGAAACCCCAGCGTGACGTACAGCACCGCCACACTCCAAAGCACCGCAAAAGGCCAGCCGAGCCCCCACAACAACAACCAATGGATGGCCAGCGTGATCAACGCAGGGAGCAGCACCGCAAGGCTCCAGGCCACCCAGCCATGGTGGGATTTGCCCGCATCAAAATTGCGGCTCACGGACAACGCCCAGGCGCGCAGGCCTGCATGAATGGGGTTGCTGCGTGCCAGAGGTCGTGCCTGCTCGATCAGCAAAGCGAACAGAATGGCGAAGAAACTCATGGGGGGCAATGATACTGGGGCCAAGTCACAGGAGCACGTGTTTACGCAGAACCTCTGCAACACACCCACAGCCCGCAAGACTGGCACGACCTAAGCCAGTGTCCCCGCGCAAGGGCCGCCCCGCCGCGCTGGGGGCGTCCCCCTCCGGGGGAAGGCGTGAAGCGACTCAGGGGGGCTTCATCCAGCCTGCATGAAGCGATAGAAGTTGCGCAACATGCCCGCGGTGGCGCCCCAGATGTAGTGGTTCTTGGGACCATCCTGATACGGCATGGAAAACCATTCCCGGTGCACACCGTCCCTGTCAAACACATGGCGCTGGTGGTTGGCCGGATTGAGCAGAAAAGCCAGCGGCACTTCAAACAGATCTGCCACTTCGTAAGGATTGGGGGTGAGCACGCAATCGGGCTGCACCAGCGCCACCACCGGCGTAATGATGAACGACGAGCCCGTCACGTAGAGGGGCAAATGGCCCAGCACCTCGACAAACTCCCGACCCAATCCAACTTCTTCGTAGGCTTCGCGCAAGGCGGTGTCTGAAGGCGATGCATCTTCCGGGTCGGCGCGGCCGCCCGGAAAAGCCACCTGCCCGGAATGCGTTGACAGGTGCGCCGTGCGCTCGGTCAGCAGCACCATCGGTTCCTCGCGCAGCACGATGGCCAGCAGCACCGACGCGTGGGCGGGCTCGCGGTTCATGAACTTCTTCTCCAGCACCACCTCGGGCTCCCACCGGGGTGGCTGCGCAAAACGGGCGCGCAGGGCCTCTGGCGTCTGCGCCTCGCGAGGTACCGCTGGCAAGTGCGCATCCACACCCAGCACGGGCACAAGGCGGGGATCAAAATCGGGAAGCGTCGAGAGAGGCGCGATCACCGATGACGCGGGGGTGGGAGACGGGTTCACGACAAGGGATTCAGTACAAAACAAAAGACGACCGCAAAAAGCAAAAAGCCGCTACAGGCAGATGCTGTAGCGGCTAGGGTCAGGACGAGCCCGCGCCTTATGCGGCGGTGGCTGCAGCCTTGACCTTGTTGACGCGCGAAGGCAGCTTTTCCTTGATACGTGCCGACTTGCCGCTGCGGTCACGCAGGTAGTACAGCTTGGCACGGCGCACGTCACCACGGCGCTTGACTTCGATGCCAGCGATCAGCGGGCTGTAGGTCTGGAACGTACGCTCCACACCTTCACCGCTGGAGATCTTGCGCACGGTGAAGCCGCTGTTCAGGCCGCGATTGCGCTTGGCAATCACCACGCCTTCGTAAGCCTGCACGCGCTTGCGGGTACCTTCCACCACGTTCACGCTCACGATGACGGTGTCACCAGGGGCGAATTCGGGGATGGTCTTGTTCAAGCGGGCAATTTCTTCCGCTTCCAGGGTCTGAATCAGGTTCATGTTTGATGTCCAACGATCTTGTCCGCGCCAAAAATGGCTGCGTCGGGATTGACGTCTCAGTGTTTTGCGGGAGAACTCCCTGTCAAAACGGCCGGCCAGAGGATCGAAAAGCCTCTGATTATAACAATTCAAGCGAGCTTGGCCAATACCGCTTCATCCGCCTTGCCCAGACGCCCTGCCTGGCGGGCTGCGTCAATCAGATCCGGACGGTGCCGGGCCGTAATCGCCAGGCGCTGGTCGCGCCGCCAACGCTCAATCTGCGCGTGGTGGCCCGACATCAGCGCGGCAGGCACCTGCTGCCCGGCCCACTCTTCGGGGCGTGTGTAGTGGGGGCAATCCAGCAGGCCATCCAATGCGGGATTAAAGCTGTCGAGTTGGTGGCTGCCCTCGTCATTGAGCACACCTGGCTGCAAACGGGCCACCGCATCGAGCAGTGCAATGGCAGCAATTTCACCGCCGGATAACACAAAGTCGCCCAGGCTAATCTGCACATTCACGTGTGCATCGATGAATCGCTGATCGATGCCTTCGTAGCGTCCACACAGCAACACCGCACCAGCGCTGGCAGACCAGCGCTCTACCGCGCCGTGGTTCAGGGGTTCACCGATGGGGGAAAACAGCACCACGGGCGCCTGCGATGCCACATCCTCGCCGCGCTCAGCACGGATGGCCGCCAGGCACCGCGCCAGAGGCTCGGCCATCATGACCATGCCCGGGCCACCGCCGAAAGGCCGGTCATCCACGCGGCGGTAGTTGCCTTCCGCCTGGTCGCGTGGGTTCCATAGCCGCACATCAACCTGTCCGCTGGCATAGGCACGCCGGGTTACGCCGCTCGCCAAAAAGGGCGCGAACAGCTCGGGGAACAGGGTAATGATGTCAAAGCGCATGGTGCGCAGCGCTACGGCGTGGCAAAGCGACTTTAGTAGTCTGGCTGCCAGTCGACGGTGATGCGCTTTTCGGGCAACTCCACCTTGTCGACAAAGGCCGAGACAAAAGGAATCATGCGCTCGTGCGCTTTTCCGTCTTGTTCATACGCCAGAACCAGCACGGTTTGCGGGCCGGTAGACAGCAGTTCTCGCACCTGGCCCAGCGCCACACCTTCGCGGTTGATGACATCCAGTCCAATCAGATCGACCCAGTAGTACTCGTCTTCGGTGGTGGACGGAAAGCTCGACCGCGGTACAAAAATGCGCGCGCCGCGCAAGGCCTCGGCGCCATTGCGGTCGTCAATACCCTGGGCCCAGGCCACCACGGTGTCCGAGTGGTCCTTGGCTTGCCGGATCGACAACAGCGCAGTACCCGTGAAGGACTTGGCGCCCCGGTCCGAAGGCTGCAGATACCAGCGCTTGGCCGCGAACAGCGCCTCAGCGTTGGAGCTGTAGGGAACCACTTTGAACCAGCCTTTGACGCCCCAGGCGTCGGCAATATGCCCCACCTCAATCGCATCGGGCGGAAGTTCTGCGGGTTCGAGGGTCAGGGTCGTGGCCATGGTGTGCGCAATACAAAAAGAAAAGGGCGGGTTCCGCTGGGCATGCCCGCGGAACCCGCCCATGTAAGGGAGCATTAAGCAGCCTTCTTGGCAGCTTGCGTGATCAAACGGTCCACGGTAGGCGACGTTTGAGCGCCCACGCCAACCCAGTAGGACAGGCGATCTTGAACGATGCGCAGGCCTTCTTCGGTTTCCTTGGCGGTGGGGTTGTAGAAGCCGATGCGCTCGATGAAGCGGCCATCACGGCGCACGCGCTTGTCAGCAACGACGATATTGAAGAAAGGACGACCTTTAGAGCCGCCGCGGGAAAGTCGAATGACGACCATGATTTATCCTTCGGGTGGTGAACTCCGGCAACATTTGCCTTGAGCCACTGTGTACGCAACCATATTCGCAACGCTTGAGACACGCGACATGGCCACCCGGCCAGCGACACGCTGCAAAGCCCGCGATTATATCCACTTCTCCCTGACATGCTCAATATCCGCCCCAGCACTGACAGCGACATCGCTGCAATGACCGCCATTTACCAACACCATGTGCTCCACGGCACGGGCACCTTCGAAATAGATCCCCCATCTGAAACCGACATGGCCGGCCGCCGTGCCGATGTGCTGGCGCGTGGCCTGCCGTGGCTGGTGGCCGAACAAGACGGCAAGGTGCTGGGCTTTGCCTATGCCAATTGGTTCAAGCCACGCCCGGCCTACCGCTTTTCGGCCGAAGACTCCATCTACATGGCCGAGGAAGCCCGCGGCATGGGCCTGGGCCGCAAACTGCTGACCGAGCTGGCGGTACAGGCCGAGGCCGCGGGTGTGCGCAAGCTGTTGGCCGTGATTGGCGACTCTGCCAATGCGGGCTCAATTGGCGTACACCGGGCGCTTGGGTTTACCGAGGTGGGCGTCATGCGCTCGGTAGGCTGGAAGTTCGGCGCGTGGCGCGACATTGTGCTGATGGAAAAGACCCTTGGCGCAGGCGACACCACTTCGCCTGAATAATCGGCCCATGAAAAATTACCCCCACGCTCCCCACTTCGTGTGGTCACTGCCCCCCCCCGAGGGGGCCGCTTTTCATCTTGGGGCGGCCCGGCGATGAAACATTACCCCCACGCTCCCCACTTCGTGTGGTCGCTGCCCCCTGAGGGGGCCGTCTTTCATCTTGGGGCGGCCCGGCGATGAAAAACAAAACCGTGGCGGCCTGGCTCGCCTTTGTGGGCGGGCCGCTGGGTCTGCACCGCTTTTATCTGCACGGCCTGACCGACATGCTCGGCTGGCTGCTGCCTATTCCAACGGCTTTGGGCATCTACGGCATTCAGCGGGTGCAGGAACTGGGGCAGGACGACCACTACAGCTGGATCCTGATCCCCCTGCTGGGCTTCACGATTGCAGGCTGCGCGCTGCGCGCCATCCTGTACGCGCTGATGACACCCGAAGCGTGGAACGCGCGCTACAACCCCACGACCCCCACCGACGCGGCGGCCGGGCAAACCCGGTGGATCACCATTGGCGCCATCGTGGTGTCCTTGCTTTTTGGCACCACCGTGCTCATGGCCAGCCTGGCGTTCAGCTTTCAAAGGTACTTTGAGTACCAGATCGAAGAAGCCCGAAAAATTTCGCAATAAAACCGAGCGGCGTCGCAGCCAACGCTGCCGACGCGCTCAGCCTATCGGACTGCGAAATTTGAATCAAATTGGGCTCTAGCGCTTATCTACATTGCGCATATAGCTATCAAAATAGCAGCAATTTCACCAACAGACAACACGACCCGGTCAGAAGATCTGAAGGCTGATCCAGTACGCCACCGCTGCCACAAAGGCGCTGGCCGGGATGGTCAGCACCCACGCCCACACGATGTTGCCCGCCACGCCCCAACGCACCGCGCTGGCGCGCTGGGTGGAGCCCACACCCACGATGGCGCCAGTGATGGTGTGGGTGGTGGACACCGGAATGCCCAGCATGGTGGCCATAAACAGCGTGATCGCCCCGCCCGTTTCGGCACAAAAGCCACCCACAGGCTTGAGCTTTGTGATCTTCTGGCCCATGGTCTTGACGATGCGCCAGCCGCCGAACATAGTGCCCAGGCCGATGGCGGCGTAGCAACTCACGATGGTCCACACGGGGGGCGACGCGTCGGACGCCGCGGTGTACCCCGTCGCAATCAGCAGCAACCAGATGATGCCGATGGTTTTTTGCGCGTCGTTGCCGCCGTGGCCCAGGCTGTATGCGCCCGCCGACACCAGTTGCAGGCGCCGGAACCACTTGTCCACGCGGCTGGGTCGCGCCCGGCGGAAGATCCACGCCACCGCCACCATCATGAGAGAGCCCAGCAAAAATCCGAGCAGCGGCGACACAAAGATAAACGCCACCGTTTTCAGGATGCCGGACGAGATCAATGCGCCCGCTCCGGCCTTCGCAATCACCGCACCCACAATGCCACCGATCAGCGCGTGCGACGAGCTGCTGGGGATGCCGTAGTACCAGGTGATCACGTTCCAGCTGATGGCCCCCACCAAGGCACCAAAAACCACGTGCGTGTCCACGATGCCGGGTTGAACAATGCCCTTGCCGACGGTAGCTGCCACGCTGAGGTGAAAGACAAAAATCGCGATGAAATTAAAAAATGCCGCGAACAACACTGCCTGTCCGGGCTTGAGCACACCGGTGGACACCACCGTGGCTATTGAGTTGGCGGCGTCGTGAAACCCGTTCATGAAGTCGAACAGGATCGCCAACGCCACGAGCATCACCACAACCCACAGGGCCGTTTGTACGGTTTCCATGCTGATCAGCCCGCGGGAATCAGGAGTTTTCGAGGACGATGCCCTCGATGCAGTTGGCGACGTCTTCGCACTTGTCGGTGATCGTTTCCAGCAGCTCATAGATGGCCTTGAGCTTGATCACCTCGCGCACATCGGGCTCTTCGCGGAACAGCTTGCTCATCGCGCTGCGCATCACGCGATCGGCGTCCGACTCCAGCTTGTCAATCTCTTCACAGGTCTTGAGCGCGGCCTCGGCCACGGCGGGGTCGGCAATCTTGTCGAGCAGCTTGACGGCGTCGCGCACACGCTCGCAGCACTTCAAGCTCAGGTCCGTGAGGCGGGTGATTTCCTCCGTCATGTGGCGCACGTCGTACAGCGCCATGGTCTCTGCCGAATCCTGGATCAGGTCGGCCACGTCGTCCATCGTGTTGATCAGCGTGTGGATCTGCTCGCGGTCGATGGGGGTGATGAACGTCTTGTGGATGGCCTTGTTGACGTCGTGTGTGACGCGGTCGGCCGCACGCTCGGCGTTGTCCACGTCCTGGTTGTATTTGTCGCGCAGGTGCGGGTCGTTGTAGTTGGCCACCAGTTGCGAGAAGGCACGGGCCGCCTCGACGATGCGGTCCGCATGCTGGTTGAACATTTCGAAAAAGTTGCCTTCGCGTGGCAACAGTTTGGCAAACAGCATGGAAGCTC
Source organism: Acidovorax sp. (assembly GCF_046291265.1). Lineage (GTDB taxonomy): Bacteria > Pseudomonadota > Gammaproteobacteria > Burkholderiales > Burkholderiaceae_C > Acidovorax. Next base: position 42,647 of record NZ_JBKBTV010000039.1, read on the forward strand.
CTGGATCGGGGTCAGATTTCTGAACAATGACAAAGCCATGTCGATTGCATGACTATTTTGTGACCCGCGGAGTTTAACCGTGTGCCCTGACGGCCCATGGGGGTTTCAAAAAGCGGCAAACCCTCTGGCTGCTGCCGCGCGGTCAGGCGCCGCGAAAGATGAAATACACCGCGCCCACCAGGCACAAGCCTGCCCACAGATAGTCCCATTTGAGCGGCTGCCCCATGTAGAACACCGCAAACGGCACAAACACCGCCAGCGTGATCACCTCTTGCATGATCTTGAGCTGCCCCACGTTGAACTGCGTGTAGCCGATGCGGTTGGCAGGCACTTGCAGCAGATATTCAAACAGGGCAATGCCCCAGCTCACCAAGGCCGCGATGTACCACGGCGAGGTGGCCAGGCTTTTGAGGTGCCCATACCAGGCGAAGGTCATGAAGATGTTGCTGGCCACCAAAAGCAAGATGGTCTGCAGAGAAATGGGCAAGGATTGAAGCGCGGTCATAGGGTGGCCTACAAAGCGTGGAGCGAGAAGTGGGACGTAACGCCGCACCGGGACGGGCGCGGACTGCTGGAAGACAGATTATGTATAAAAATGGCCTCTAGCGCTTGATACAAAAGCGCTAGTAGCTATATAAAACATAGCACCTCTGCGCACGCCGTTTCACTTGCTACGCCTGCCACATACCCCTCCGCCGTACAGGCGTGCAGGTCAGCCCAGTCCTACGGACACGGACCCCGTGAGCCCACAGGCTCTGGGCAGGATGGCCCCTAAATTGAACGTTCGCCCAGCGCGCGATGACGCGATAAACCACCAGCAACGGCGGTGTCACGCGCGCTTTCTCACCCTAGTGTTCCCACGAGACCCCGCCCCCAAGGACCCCGAACGATGACAACCTCTTTCCGTTTTCTTCCTGTCGCCCTGGCCGTCGCTTGCGCAGCGATGAGCGCCCAGGCGCAGACCTCTTCCTCCACATCCCCCGCACGCGCTGACCGCAGCTCATGGGTTCCGTACACCCAGGACGGCTACGTCGGCATCAGCGGTGGCCGGTCCAAATACGATCTGAACAGCGGCCCTGCGGGTCTGGCCTCTGACAATTCCGACTCTGCACTCAAGCTCTACACCGGCGGTTTCTTCCATCCCAATATGGGCGTGGAGTTTGGCTATATCGACGCGGGCAAAGCACACCGCCTGGGCGGTGACACGAAAGCGCACGGGTTCAACCTGAGCCTGGTGGGCCGCGCGCCACTGAGCGAGCAGTTTGACGTGTTCGGCAAGGTGGGTACCACCTACGGTCGCACGCGCACCTCGGCGCAGGCTGGCACGGGCGTGCAGACGGGCAAGGAAGACGGGTTTGGCCTGTCGTACGGCCTGGGTGCCCGCTGGGCGTTTACGCCCCAATGGGCGGCTGTGGTGGAGTGGGAGAACCACAAGTTCAAGTTCTCGGATGGCAATGCCGACGTCAAGCTGACCACGGTGGGCGTGCAGTACCGCTTCTGACAACCAGCAGCGGTTTCGATCAAAAAAGGGCGCGAGCCTTGCGGATCGCGCCCTTTTTCAATGCCGTTGTGAGGCACGGCACGCAGGCCAGATGGCTGCGTAGTTTTACTCGCCCAGGTAGGCAGCGCGCACCTTGGGGTCGTTCAGCAGGTCCTGGCCGGGGCCGGACATGGTGATCAGTCCAGACTCCATCACATAACCGCGGTCGGCAATGGCCAGCGCACGGCTGGCGTTCTGCTCCACCAGCAAGATGGTGACGCCCAGGGCGTACACATCGCGCACCACTTCAAAGATCTTGTCCACCATGATGGGGGACAGACCCATGGAGGGCTCGTCCAGCAGCAGCACCTTGGGCTGGCTCATCAGCGCGCGGCCCATGGCCAGCATTTGCTGTTCACCGCCCGACATGGTGCCGGCCAGCTGGTCCTTGCGCTCGCGCAGGCGCGGGAAGATGGTGAACATCTTCTCGATGTCCGCCACGATGCCCGCCTTGTCCCGGCGCAGGTATGCGCCCATCTGCAGGTTCTCGGTGATGGTCATGCGCGCAAACACGCCGCGGCCTTCCGGCACCATCACGAGGCCCTTCTTGACCAGGTCCCAGGCGCCTTTGCCCTTGATGCTTTCGCCCAGGTACTCAATGCTGCCGTCGCCCAAGGGCAACGTGCCCGTGATGGCCTTCATGGTGGTGGTCTTGCCGGCGCCGTTGGAGCCGATCAGCGAGACCAGTTCGCCCTCACGCACTTCAAAGTCCACGCCCTTGACGGCCTGGATACCGCCGTAGGCCACTTTCAGGCCCTTGACCTGCAGCAGTACCTTGTTGGATTTTTCGGCCATTCTCAATGTCCTCCGGTGCCCAGATAGGCCTCAATCACTTTTTCGTTCTTCTGCACAGTGGCAGGCGTACCTTCGGCGATCTGTTTGCCGTAGTCGAGCACGGTCACGCGGTCGCACAGGCCCATCACCAGCTTCACATCATGTTCGATGAGCAAGATGGTGCGGTTGTCGTTGCGGATGCGGTCGATCAGCTCGCGCAGCAGCACCTTTTCGGTGGCGTTCATGCCTGCGGCAGGTTCGTCCAGGGCGATCAGCTGCGGGTCGGTAGCCAAAGCGCGGGCGATTTCCAGGCGGCGCTGGTCGCCGTAGCTCAAAGTGCGCGCCTTGTAGTCGGCAAACTTGCCGATGCCCACGTAGTCGAGCAATTCTTGTGCACGCTTGGCAATGGCCGCTTCTTCTTCCTTGAAGCCTTTGGTGCGCAACACGGCGCCCAGAAGCCCCGATTTGGTGCGAATGTGCCGGCCGACCATCACGTTTTCGAGCGCCGTCATGTCCGAAAACAGGCGGATGTTCTGGAAGGTGCGCGCAATGCCTGCCTTGGCCACTTCGTGCACGGCGGTGGGCTCGTAGGGCTTGCCCGCCAGCTCGAAGGTGCCGCTGTCGGGTGTGTACAGGCCGGTGATCACGTTGAAGAACGTGGTTTTGCCTGCGCCGTTGGGACCGATCAGGCCATAGACCTGGCCTCGCTCAATGGTGATGCCCACGTCGGAGAGGGCTTGCAGGCCACCAAAACGCTTGGAAATGCCTGCAACCTTCAGCACCACGTCTTTGGCTGAATTGTGAGTGTTCTCTGCCATGTTCTGACTTTCTGCGGTGTTCAGGTCTTCTGCGTGAGGCTCTTGCCGTGGTCGGGCGCTGGCCACAAACCACGGGGACGCAACAGCATGATGATGATCATGGCCAGCGCAATCAGCAGCTGGCGCAGGATGGCGGAGTCCAGACGGCCGTCCGTCATGGCCTGCAGCGGGCCTGCGACATAACGCAGCACTTCAGGCAGCGCCGACAGCAGCACGGCACCCAGAATCACGCCCGGGATATGGCCGATACCACCCAGCACCACCATGGCGACGATCATGACCGACTCCATCAGGCTGAACGACTCGGGCGACACGAAGCCCTGGAACGCACCGAACATGGCGCCCGCCACGCCACCAAACGAAGCACCCATGCCGAAGGCCAGCAACTTCATGTTGCGGGTGTTGATGCCCATGGCCTTGGCGGCAATTTCGTCTTCACGGATGGCCATCCAGGCCCGGCCGATGCGCGAATCCTGCAGGCGGTAGCAGATGATCACGGAGATCACCACGAGCACCAGGAACAGGTAGTAGTACAGCGTCACCGAGCTGATGTCGAAGCCAAACAGCTCCAGGCGTTTGCCCAGGTCCAGCCCGAAAATCTTGACCGAGTCGATCTGGCCCAGGCCCTTGGGGCCGTTGGTCAGGTTGGCGGGGTGGTCGAGGTTATTCAGGAAGATGCGGACGATTTCACCGAAGCCCAGCGTCACGATGGCCAGGTAGTCGCCCCGCAACTTGAGCGTGGGCGCCCCGAGCAGCGCACCGAAGAACGCCGCTAACAACGCCGCTAGCGGTATGACCAGCCACAGCGAGGTGTGAAGCCCGTTGGGGAACATGGCGGCAAACGCCGCAAAGTTGTCCGCCAAGTGCGGTGAAGCCATCAACGCAAACAGATAGGCGCCCACGGCGTAGAACGCCACGTAGCCCAGATCCAGCAGGCCGGCGTAGCCGACCACGATGTTCAGGCCCAGGGCCAGCAGCACGTACAGCAGGGCCAGGTCGGCAATGCGCACCCAGGCGTTGCCAAAGTATTGCAGGATCAGCGGCAGCACCAGCAGCGCGACGGCGCCGAGGATCCAGTTGGTTTTGGTGTTCTGTATCTTCATGGTGTGAGGCTCCTCAGGCGCGATCGGCCACACGCTCACCCAGCAGGCCCGAGGGGCGCAGCGTCAGGATGATGATGAGCACGATGAACGCAAAGATGTCGGTGTAG
>NZ_JBKBTV010000003.1:0-165460 GCF_046291265.1 Acidovorax sp.
GAGCCCGATCTGCGTGGCACGGCGGTTGGCGATATAGCGCAGGTAGCCTTTGAACATCGACGCGTTCATGCCTAGCACGCCACGCGGCATGGTGTCTTCGGCATAGCGGTATTCGAGTTCCACGGCCTGCATGAACAGGTCTTTGATTTCGGCCTTGAACTCGGCCGTCCACAGGTGCGGGTTCTCCAGCTTGAGCTGGTTGATCAGGTCGATGCCGAAGTTGCAGTGCATCGACTCGTCGCGCAGGATGTACTGGTACTGCTCGGCCGCGCCGGTCATCTTGTTCTGGCGGCCCAGCGCCAGGATCTGCGTGAAGCCCACGTAGAAGAACAGGCCTTCCATCAGGCAGGCGAACACGATCAGCGATTTGAGCAGCGTCTGGTCGGTTTCGAAGGTGCCGGTGTGGAAGTTGGGGTCCATGATCGCTTCGATGAAGGGGATCAGGAACTGGTCCTTGTCGCGGATCGAGGGCACTTCCAGGTAGGCGTTGAAGATCTCGCCTTCGTCCAGGCCGAGGGACTCCACGATGTACTGGTAGGCATGCGTGTGGATCGCTTCCTCGAACGCCTGGCGCAGTAGGAACTGGCGGCACTCGGGCGCGGTGATGTGGCGGTAGGTGCCCAGCACGATGTTGTTGGCGGCCAGCGAATCAGCGGTCACGAAGAAGCCGAGGTTGCGCTTGATGATGCGGCGCTCGTCTTCGGTCAGGCCGTTCGGGTCTTTCCACAACGCGATGTCGCGCGTCATGTTCACCTCTTGCGGCATCCAGTGGTTGGCGCAAGTGGCGAGGTACTTTTCCCAGGCCCACTTGTACTTAAACGGCACCAGCTGATTGACGTCGGTCTGGCCGTTGATGATTCGCTTGTCGGCAGCGTTCACGCGGCGGTGCGCGGTGGCTGCGGCTGCTTGCGGCGCTGCGGATGCCGTCATCGACGCGTGCACTTCCTGCAGGGAAGGGGTCTGGAAAGGCAAAGGCGGCTGTCCCGCCGGGTGGCTCTTGTTCAGTCCACCGTCCAGTTGATTTTGCGATGAGGGCTTGACTTCTTCGTCCCAGGTCAACATAGATTTTCCAGTGTTCGGATTATGAAAGCAGTGCTGCAAAAAGAAAAGCACTGAAGCGTTGTGCAGCAACGTTTTGTTGCTTCACAGCACATGTGCGATGCCTCGAATGCATGCGAGGCATCACACGCGAAGTTTTTATTGGCAGGCTTCGCAGCCTGGATCGTCGATGGGGGAAAACTGGACGTCTGTGGCGGGCACTGCTGCGGCTACTTCCATCGCGTGTTGTTTGCTTTGGATGGGCGCAGATGCACCGGTTGGTGCGTCGTCATTTCCCGAAGAAACCGAGTTGAGCTGGCGTGTGTTCACCGTGCTCATTTCGACGTGCGTGGCACTTTGCGTGCGCAGGTAGTACGTGGTCTTGAGGCCGCGGATCCACGCCAGTTTGTAGGTGTCGTCCAGTTTCTTGCCCGACGCGCCCGCCATGTAGATGTTCAGGCTCTGTGCCTGGTCAATCCACTTCTGGCGACGCGATGCGGCTTCGACCAGCCACTGCGCCTCGACTTCAAACGCGGTGGAATACAGGTCCTTGATGTCTTGCGGCACGCGGTCGATGGGGTGCAGCGAACCCTTGAAGTGCTTGAGGTCCATGATCATCACGTCGTCCCACAGGCCCAGGCGCTTGAGGTCACGCACCAAGCCGCCGTTGATGACCGTGAACTCTCCCGACAAGTTGGACTTGACCGAGAGGTTGCCGAACGAAGGCTCGATCGATGCGTCCACACCAATGATGTTGGAGATGGTGGCCGTAGGGGCGATGGCGACGCAGTTGGAATTGCGCATGCCGTCCTGGGCGATCTTCTTGCGCAGTGCATCCCAGTCCAGCGTGACCGAACGGTCCACTTCGACGTAGCCGCCACGTGCCTTGGCGAGCATGTCCAGCGTATCGAAGGGCAGGATGCCCTGGTCCCACAGCGAGCCCTTGTAGCTCGCATACTGGCCGCGTTCCTTGGCCAGCTCGGTGGAGGCCCAGTAGGCGTAGTAACAGATGGCTTCCATCGACCGGTCGGCAAATTCCACGGCTTGTTGCGAAGCGTAAGGAATGCGCAGCTCATACAGGCTGTCCTGGAAGCCCATCAGGCCCAGGCCCACGGGGCGGTGGCGCAGATTGGAGTCGCGGGCCTTCTTGACGGCGTAGTAGTTGATGTCGATCACGTTGTCGAGCATGCGCATGGCGACCTTGATGGTCTTCTTGAGCTTGTCGTGGTCGAGTTGGCCGTCTTTGATGTGCTGCAGCAGGTTGACTGAGCCCAGGTTGCACACGGCGGTTTCGGTGTCGCTCGTGTTCAGCGTGATCTCGGTGCACAGGTTGGACGAATGCACTACGCCGGCGTGCTGTTGGGGCGAGCGCACGTTGCAGGCATCCTTGAACGTGATCCAGGGATGGCCGGTCTCAAACAGCATGGTCAGCATCTTGCGCCACATGTCGGTGGCTTGCACCGTTTTGGCGGGCTTGATCTCGCCGCGCGCCGCCTTTTGTTCATAGGCGACGTATGCCTTCTCGAAGTCTGCACCGAACAGGTCGTGCAGGTCGGGCACGTTGGAGGGCGAGAACAGCGTCCAGGTGCCCTTTTCCATCACGCGGCGCATGAAGAGATCAGGAATCCAGTTGGCCGTGTTCATGTCGTGCGTGCGGCGGCGGTCGTCGCCGGTGTTCTTGCGCAGCTCCAGGAACTCTTCTATGTCCAAATGCCAGGTTTCCAGGTAGGTGCAGACGGCGCCCTTGCGCTTGCCGCCCTGGTTCACTGCCACGGCCGTGTCGTTGACCACCTTCAGGAACGGCACCACGCCTTGCGATTCGCCGTTGGTACCCTTGATGTGGCTGCCCAGGGCGCGCACGCGGGTCCAGTCGTTGCCCAGACCGCCCGCAAACTTGGACAGCAGGGCGTTTTCCTTGATGGATTCGTAGATGCCATCGAGGTCGTCGGGCACGGTGGTGAGGTAGCAGCTGGACAGCTGCGAGCGCAAGGTGCCGCTGTTGAACAGCGTCGGGGTCGAGGACATGAAGTCAAACGAGGACAGCACTTCGTAGAACTCGATGGCACGGGCTTCGCGGTCGACTTCATTGAGTGCCAGGCCCATGGCCACACGCATGAAAAATGCCTGGGGCAGTTCGATGCGGGTTTTCTTGACGTGCAGGAAGTAGCGGTCATACAGGGTCTGCAGGCCGAGGTAGTCAAACTGCAAGTCGCGGTCCGCATCGAGCGCAGCGCCCAGGCGCCGCAGGTCGTATTGCTGCAGAAGACGTTCGTCCAGCAGCTCGTTTTCGACACCCTTCTTGATGAATTGTGGGAAGTAGTCGATGTAGGCTTGACCCATGTCGCTCTGGGTCACTTCGCGCCCCAGCACCTCGCGAACGATGGTGTGCAGCAGCAGGCGCGCAGTGGCGTAGGTGTAGTCCGGATCTTTTTCGATCAGCGTGCGGGCGGCCAAAATGGACGCTTTGTAGACCTCGTCCATGGGGACGCCGTCGTACAGGTTGCGCATGGTTTCTGCAACGATGGGATCGGCTTTCACGTCGGCACCCAGATTCACACACGCCGACTCGATGAGCGACTGCAGGCGGTTCAGGTCCAGCGCGATTCGCTCGCCACCGTCCAGCACATGCAGCAGGGGGGCTGCAGTCGCCGGGGATTGTTGTTCGGTCTGGCGGGCGCGCTCTTGCGTGCGGCGCTCGCGGTACAGAACATATGCACGAGCGACTTCGTGGTGGCCACCGCGCATCAGGCCCAGTTCCACCTGATCTTGCACGTCTTCAATGTGAAAGGTGCCGCCACCGGGGCGCGAACGCATCAGCGCGCGGGCTACGTTCTGGGTCAGGGTGTCTACAACTTCTCGCACGCTGGCCGATGCAGCGCCCTGTGTGCCGTGCACTGCCAGGAACGCCTTCATCATCGCCACCGCGATTTTTTGCGGTTCAAACGGCACCACGGCGCCGTTGCGGCGAATGATCTGGTAGTGCGTCAATCCATTGGCAGCGGCGGTTTGCGCAGACTGGTGCGCAGGGTCAGTAGCCGAGGTGGCGTGGGTAGTGGAAGGCGTGTTCAAAGCAGCTTGCATGGGAGTCCTCTTCTGTGGGCTGTCTGGGGTGGTGCGCGGCTGGAAATGCGGCCGCGGTGTGCGAGTGTTGCGGCGAACTTCAGTCTGCCGCACACTATATATGGTGTGTCGAATGCATTCAAGACACTACCGGTAGTGTATCGCGGTGAATCGCGGGAAAAGTGAAACAGGCCGTTTTTGAGCGCCAGCGACACCAGTCGGACCCCGCCGCGATCCCTTGTGGTCACTGAAAATGGCATCGCAAATCACGCATGGACGGGCGATTTTGGCGGGTTTTCCTTTGCAGGCCGCGCCATGTCTAGCGATCCAATTTTGTGCGTTTGCACAAAGAAATTTTGGACTCTGAGGCCGTGTTGCGACAGAGCGGCCACTTGCACACTAGGGCGCGGGTCGAAATGCTTCGGGGAAGCGGTCTGGGGGCCAGTTCAGTGACTGTTGCAGGTGATACCAGTCAAACCCCGGACCCGGGTCCTGCTTGCGACCGGGGGCGATGTGTTCATGCCCCGCGACGTGTTGTATGGGGTAGCGCAGCGTGATGTCGCGGCACAGGGCCGCCAGCGCAGAATATTGCGCCGGTTCAAACGGAAGGCCTTCCAGGCCCTCCAGCTCTATGCCAATGGAGTCGTCATTGCACTGGCTGCGCCCGCGGTAACTGGATTGCCCGGCGTGCCAGGCGCGCTGGTCGCAGTCCACAAACTGCCAAAGGGCGCCTGCGCGGTCGATAAAGAAGTGGGACGAAACCTGCAGTCCGCGAATGCTCTGAAAGTAGGGGTGTGCGTCCCAATCCAGTTGGTTGGTGAACAACTGCTGTACCGCACCGCCGCCGAACTCGCCCGGTGGAAGGCTGATGGAGTGCACCACGATCAGGTCGATGGCGGTCATCACATGGGGGCGCATCCCCTGGTTGGGCGACACCAGCCGCTTGGCCAAGCGGTGCCAGCCCCCGTCCCACATGCTGGAGGTGCCATCCACGGCGTCAGCCGATGTCGTCATGCGGATCCACGTCGTTCGGTGCCGCAATGTTCAGGCGTGCGATGCGGTAGCGAATTTGCCGCAGGCTGATGCCCAGCCGAGCAGCGGTAGCCGTGCGGTTGAACCCCGCCTCGCGCAGCGCCCGGATCAGGATGTCGCGTTCCTGCTGGTCCAGCCAGGCCTGCAGGTCGCTGGGCAGGGGTACGCCGCTGCCCAGGGTGGATGGCGGTGGGATGTGCGCGGTCCCGGCGTTTGGTGCGTGTGTACCCAAGGGGAGGTGGGCCATTGCAGCGCGTGGCGCCACGGCCTCCGCCGTGCCGGAGGGGGGATCTACATGCAGTTCGTCGCCGTCACTCAAGGCCACCGCTCTGTGCAGCAGGTTTTCCAGCTCCCGGACATTGCCTGTGAGTGGATGGGCTGCGATAGCGCTCAGCGTTCGCTCGGTAATCGCTGGCACCGGCATTCCGGACTCCTGGGCAATTCGCGACAGAAGGGCGGCACACAGCGCGGGCAAGTCCTCCCGCCGCTCGCGCAGCGGGGGGATCAAGATTTCGATGACATTGAGCCGGTAGTACAAGTCCTGGCGGAAACGACCCGATTGCACGTCCGCTGCCAAGTCCCGGTGCGTGGCGCTGACGATGCGTACATCCACCGTCTCTTCCTGTGTGGAGCCCAGCGGTCGAACGCTGCGTTCCTGGATGGAGCGCAGAAGTTTGGACTGCATGACCAGCGGCAGGTCACCAATTTCGTCCAGAAACAGGGTGCCGCCACGGGCGGCCTGAAAATACCCGTCGCGGTCTTGCGATGCCCCGGTATAGGAGCCTTTGCGTGCGCCAAAGAATTCGGCCTCCAGCAGGTTCTCTGGAATCGCACCGCAGTTCACCGCCACCAAAGGGCCGTCTGCGCGCTGGCTGCACGCATGCAACGCTTGCGCCACCAACTCTTTGCCCGTGCCGGATTCGCCGTGGATGAGCACAGGCGCCATGCCCCGCGCCACCTTGGCCAACCGTTGTTTGACGTTTTTAATCGCTGCGGATTCGCCTACCAGCCGGTCGAGCGCCGTACCGGAGCCCAACGCGTCATTGGCGACCGCGGATGTATTTTTCTGTCCACCACTGCGGTTCGTTCGAGGGGCAGGAACCCCGCCGGTGCCTTGCACCGCCGAGGCCACCACCGAACGAAACTGCTTGAGGTCAACCGGTTTGGTCAGGTAGTCGAAGGCGCCTGCACGCAGCGCCTCGACGGCGTTTTCTGCAGAGCCGTACGCCGTCATGACGACGCACCGCTCCCGGCGCTGTTGGTCCCGCAAATCCTGCAGCAGCTCCATGCCGAACCCATCGGGCAGGCGCATGTCGGTGATGACGGCGTCGAACCGGTGGGCTTTCAGTTGCTCGCGGGCCTCTTGGACGGTGGAGGCCGTGTCGACGCGATAGCCCTCGCGCAGCAAGGTCAGTTCGTACAAAGTGCGCAGATCGGGCTCGTCATCGACGACAAGGATGGAGGCAGTGGGGGCGTTCATGCAAATAGGGGGTCAGACCACGATGGTGTCAAACAGCGTCGCGGCATCGGCAGGGCGCGTGATGCGGCGGAACCCGACGGTGAAGGCGTTTCCTCCCGTCTCGCCGCGGGTGGTGGTGCGATTGAGCCGTTGGTAGCTGATGGACGCGCCATGGCGCTGACACAGTTCGCGGCAAATATAAAGTCCCAGGCCGCTGGATCGGCTCTCTGAGGAAAAAAAGGGTTCAAAGAGGTGGCGCTCCACCGATTTGTCCATCGGGGCCCCGTCGCTCCACACCTGCAGGCTGATCTGGCCGTTGGGCGCGGAACGTGTGGCCACGAAGAGGGAGTCAGGTTCGGTGCCCCTGTAGCGAAGGGCGTTGTCCAGCAGGTTGAGCAGAACACGGCGCAGGTGTTCGGGGTCAAACTCCACCTGGGTGGCGCTGGCTTCAAGCGTCACCAGCGCACGGCGCTGTACCGGGTCTTGCGCTTGCCAGTCATTCCATATCTGCGCCACCGTATCGTCCAGTGCCAGGGTGGACGCCGGGGCATGGCTGATCTGGTGTTGCACCCGGGCGATGTCCAGCACTTCTTCCGCAATCCGCGCCAGCCGGTCGGCATTTTGCTGAACCATGCGGGCCAGCCGCTTTTGGGCCGGATCGTGCAAGTCCTCCTCCAGCAACGCATTGGCTTGCACGATGGCTGCCAAGGGATTTCGGATTTCATGGGCCACAGCGGCGGACATGCGTCCCATGGCTGCGAGTTTCTCGGTGCGCAGGCGGGCTTCCATCTCCCGCAGGTCATGCAGGAACATCACGCAAAGCCGTTCAGCCTGGGTCTGATGGGCCGCCGCTCGCGTGGATGTGAGCCAAGTGCGCACGTGCAGGCCCGTGGGGCTCTGCCCGGGGTGCAGCAGGTCAACGTCCGCCATTTGCGGTTGCTCTTGCCGGAAGGTGCGTCGTGCCAGCAGGACCAGTGGGTGCCACGGGGCTTCAGCAGCCAGCGAGAAAGGCGGCGCTGGCAGCGGCGCGCCGCCCAGCAGCAAGAGTCCCGCAGGGTTGGCAATGCGCACGGCATCGTTCTCATCCACCACCAACACGCCGTCGGTCAGGTTCTGTATGACCAGCGCACTGACCTGGGTCTGAACCCGTGCAGCAACCTGGCTTTGCTGCGCCAGCTCCTGCTCGCGGGCCAATCGGGTCGCCAGTTGATGGACCAGGTAGCTCACGATGAAGTAGCCCGTGCCCGTGAGCGCACTTTGCAGATAGCGTTGTGCATCTTCACCGGCGGTGGTGCGCAAGCCCAGCCACCATGCCCAGCCCAGCAGCAGCAGGGTGACCGCGGCGGTGGTGCCCAGCGCCAGCGTGAGTGTTCCCAGCACGGCGGCGATCAGCACCGGCAGCCCGAACAAGGGGGTGTAGTTCATGGTGCCTGCATGCAGCAGCTGCAGCGCAGTAATGGCTGCCAGGTCTACGCCAATAGACGGCAACCACTGCGGGCCCGCACCCGGCGGCGGCGGGCCATGCCTTGCGAGCACACGCAGCACCACTGTCGCGACAAGGTAAGCCAGGCACACGGTCAATACGCTGGGCTCGCCGGTCTGATTGATGGCCTGCCCCGCACCCTGCAGCACCAGCAGTGCCATTGCGACCATCACACGGCCCGTCAGAAACCCCCGCCACAGACGCACAAAAGGGGCGTCCACCGTGGGAAGAAAGGCACCGGCAGGCACTGCTTGCATGGTGTCAGGCCGGGCCCAGTCGCCGGTGTTCGGCGCTGCAATAGGCGTAATTTCCCAGCATCAAGGCTTCAGCTTGCGGTATGTGGATCCCGCAATGCGCACAGGCAAGCATGTCCTGGGGCAGTGCCAGCGGGGTGGGCGTTGACTTGTCGCGCGAGGCATCCGGCGCGCGGCGGCTGCGCCAGATTCCAATGGCCACGACCAGAACGATCAACAAAACCAGGTATTTCATGTACTGCGGCCCAAAACAACTTCCATGACAAAGCGCGAACCGACATACGCGAGCAAAAGCAAGGCGGAGCCCATATACAACACACGCACCGCATTGCGGCCTCGCCAGCCAAATCGCGCGCGGCCTACCAGCAGGGCCGCGAACGTCAACCACGACAGGACCGAAAAAATCGCCTTGTGGTCCCAGCGCCAGGCACGTCCATATAGCGTGTCCCCAAACAGCCAACCGGCAAGCAATGTGGCGGTCAGCAGGACAAAGCCGGCGGTCACAAAACGGAAAGTCAGGCGCTCGAGGGTGAGCAGCGGGATGCCGTTGTGAGGGTCTTCGGCCTGCCGAATGTGTCGCTCAGCGCGTGTCATGAGCCACGCGTGCACGACCGCCGCGGCAAACAGGCCATAACACGCAATGCCCAGCGCCAGATGCAGCGGCAGCCATGCCGATGCGGCTACATGCAAAGGCTGGCCCGGGAAGACAAGGGCCAGCAGAATGGCCACAGCGCCCAAGGCTGCCAACACCCAGCGCGCTTGCATCTGCGGAAACAACTGCCGCTCCACCGCGTACACCGTGAGGACCAGCCAGGCGGTCATCGACAACGCGGGTGCAAAGCCAAACCGGGGGGCATCGCCCCACAGGCCCCAGACCAGCGCAGCGCCATGCAGTATCCAGGCCACTAGCAGCGCATTGCGCGAGGCAACCGGGCCCAGACGCGACGCCGCTGCAGCGGGCACGGCGTATGCCATGGCGGCAGCCAGGGCCAGCAGCCAGCTGACAGGGGAAGCACTGGGTAAAATCATGGGTCACAGTTTAGCCTTTTGCCCCACCGCCAGCGCCCTGGCGGGCCTGCACCCACAACGTTCCGGTTGATGGTGCGCAGGCAACACCGGAACTTCTCCTATGGCCTCCGCCCTTACTGACAAACTCACGCGCCTCGTCAAGGAGATGCGTGGCCAGGCCCGCATCACCGAATCCAACGTGCAGGACATGCTGCGCGAGGTGCGAATGGCCCTGCTGGAAGCCGACGTGGCCCTGCCCGTGGTGCGTGATTTCATTGCCCGCGTCAAGGAGAAGGCGCTGGGCCAGGAAGTGCTGGGCTCGCTCAAGCCCGGCCAGACGCTGGTCAGCATCGTGAACCGCGAGCTGGCCGCCACCATGGGCGATGGGGTGGCCGACATCAACCTGGCTGCCCAGCCGCCCGCTGTCATTTTGATGGCCGGCCTGCAGGGCGCGGGCAAAACCACCACCACGGCCAAGCTGGCCAAACACCTGATCGAAAAGCGCAAGAAGAAGGTGTTGACCGTGTCGGGCGACGTGTATCGCCCGGCGGCCATCGAGCAGCTCAAGACAGTCACCAAGCAGGCAGGGGCCGAGTGGTTCCCGAGCACGCCCGACCAGAAGCCTCTGGAGATCGGCCTGGCGGCGCTTGACTACGCCAAGAAGCACTACTTCGACGTGCTGCTGGTTGACACGGCCGGCCGTCTGGCCATCGACGAAGTCCTGATGAAAGAAATCAAGGACCTGCATGCCGCGCTGAACCCGATTGAGACCCTTTTTGTGGTCGACGCCATGCAGGGCCAGGACGCGATCAACACCGCCAAGGCCTTCAAGGAAGCGCTGCCGCTGACCGGTATTGTGCTGACCAAGCTAGACGGAGATTCGCGCGGCGGCGCTGCGCTGTCCGTGCGCCAGATCACCGGCGCGCCCATCAAGTTTGCCGGGGTGTCCGAGAAGCTCGACGGCCTGGAGGTGTTTGACGCCGAACGCCACGCGGGTCGCATTCTGGGCATGGGCGATATCGTAGCCCTGGTCGAGCAGGTCACGGCGGGCGTGGACATGGAGGCAGCGCAGAAGCTCGCAGCCAAGGTCAAGAGTGGCGATGGATTCGACCTGAACGACTTTCTCTCGCAGATCCAGCAGATGAAGCAGATGGGCGGGCTCTCCAGCCTGATGGACAAACTGCCGTCCCAGCTCACGGCCAAGGCGGGCGCCATGGACATGGACAAGGCCGAAAAGGACATCAAGCGCAAGGAAGGCATCATTCAGAGCATGACGCCGCTGGAGCGCCGCAAGCCCGAACTCATCAAGGCCACCCGCAAAAAGCGCATTGCCAATGGCTCGGGCGTGCACGTTCAGGAGGTCAACCGCCTGCTCAAGGAGTTTGAGCAGATGCAGGGCATGATGAAAAAGATGAAGGGCGGCGGCCTGATGAAGATGATGAAGAAGATGGGCGGAATGAAGGGCATGGGCGGCGGTGGCATGCCCAAAATGCCTTTCTGAGCCCCTGGCGCTCGCAACCAAAAACTCCCTGAAGAGGCGCCGCCTCTTCAGGGAGTTTTTCTATTTGGGACCGTGCTGGACGCTCAGGGTGCTTGCAGCCAGTTCTTGAGGGGCTGGTCGGCCCAGGCCTTGGCCTCGTCACCCACAAAGATCCGGGGCCGCGAGGCGGGCAACTTGCGCCGCTTTTCGAGGGCCGCGATGGATTTTTGTGCTTCGCCCATCCAATCTGAGACGGACCGGTTTTCCGCTCCGGGTTGGTCAAACAAGGCCTCTGCAAAAGGTGTGTGGTTCCCGTTGTACTTGCAATTGAACGTCGTCCGGCGCACATCCGTTGCCGTCAATACCACCCGGTTGGGCGCCTTCAACGGCTCGACGAAGGCGCCGCTGTAGCAGGCCGAAAGCACCACCAGCGTGGGCACTCCGTTCAGTGGCGCAAGCGCATCGCTCAGAATTTTGGGGGTGATGGGCGGCAGGTGTTTGCCACCCGCGTGGATGTTCAGCAGGCCGGGGTTGCTGTGGGTGGAGATGAGCAGCACCACCCGGTCTTGGGGGCGCGCCACCTCGGCCGTCTTGGACATCACCAGCGCGAAGTTCTCTGCCGTGGCCTGCGGCCAATCGGTGCTCTGA
This sequence comes from Acidovorax sp., assembly GCF_046291265.1. GTDB lineage: Bacteria > Pseudomonadota > Gammaproteobacteria > Burkholderiales > Burkholderiaceae_C > Acidovorax. Next base: position 11,463 of record NZ_JBKBTV010000003.1, read on the forward strand.
TCGCGCGCAGGGTTGGCCAGCTTGAGCATCAGCGCATTGGGATCAATCTCCTTGACCAGCTTTTCTGCCAGCACCACGTCGTTGCGGAAGGCTTTGGACTGCGAGTGCATCGCAAACCCCGCAAAGATGATGCGCCCGGGCGGCTCTGGCGGCGGCGGCGGTGGCTCGGGTGCGGCAACCGGTGTGGGGGCTGCCACGGGTGTTTGCCCGGGAAACATGGCACAGCCCGTGAGTGACAGGAGCAGTGCGAGTGCGGTGGCAGGGAGCAGCCGCCGATGGAGGGGCGGTGTGAAAAGAGGCGAAGGCATCAATGTCAGGGCCATGCGTTGCCCAGAAGCGCGATGTCAGAGGCGCTCGGCAACGGGGGGGTTGGAAAGGATGGGTATCGTAAAGGCTTGCCAAAAGAGGGTAGCGCTGGCTTGTAGGCGAATTTATAGAGCCAAATTGGCCTCTATCGCTTTACCGATAAGGGTTTATAGCTATCAATAGTGAAGTGTTCGTAAAAAAGCCGGTGCATGCACCGGCTTGTAGTTTGTGTGACATCTTTCACATTGTCACAACACGGGAAGGGGCGCGGGCTGCGCCAGCCGACTGGCATGCAGCCAGGCACGGCGCAGAACCGGCGGCGACCACGACTCCTCGGGAATCAACAGCAGGCGCTGTGCCCGCATGGCCTTGCCCAATGCAATCTGGCTGGTGAATACGGCCAGCGGAATGGCCAGTGCCAAGGGCAAGCCGACGGGCAGGAGCCACAGCAGGGCACTGCTGTCGATCAGCGCCACACCCACCGCCAGCAGGCCAATCACCAGACTCATCGGTGCCAGCTGGCGCACCGCATGGCGCCACGGCACCGCGTGGGCTTCACGGGGAGGAGACTTCCATTCCAGCTTCAGACCTGTGAGCGCGATCAACACAAACAGCGAATGCGCCAACATGCGAATAGGGGCCTGCAGGATGGCCAACACGCTTTCGAGCGCAGCGCTCTTGAGCAGGCTGAAACCGCCGCCGTATTGCTGCTGTTCACGGCGCATGAACACCGCGGCCACACCCAGAATGCGTGGCAGAAAAAGCATGCACAACGTCCAGGCCCACAGGGCGAGCAATTCGGCAGGCAGGATGTGCCAGTCGGCCACCAGCTTGGCGCCAGACAGCCACAACGCCGTACCCAGCGTCATAAACGCCAGCCACAGCGGCGCTGACAAGTAAGCCATCGCACCGGTGACAAACATGGAGCGGTGCACGGCGTGGATGCCGGGTTCGGCCATCAGGCGCGCGTTTTGCAGGTTGCCCTGGCACCAGCGGCGGTCGCGCTGCAACTCGGCCAGCAGGTCTGGGGGCTGCTGTTCGTAGCTGCCAATCAGGTCGGACACCAGCCGCACGTGGTAACCCGCGCGGCGCATCAGCGCTGCTTCGACAAAGTCATGCGACATGATTCCACCTGCCAGGCCGCCCTTGCCTTTGATGGGCGCCAGCGCGCAGTGCTGCATGAAAGGCGCGACCCGAATGATGGCGTTGTGGCCCCAGTAGTGGGATTCGCCCAGCTGCCAGTACTGCATGCCCAAAGTGAACAGGCGACCGGTGACGCGCGAGGCAAACTGTTGCGCCCGGGCGTGCAGCGTGACGTGACCGATGGCCTGGGTGGCCGTTTGAATGATGCCGGCGCTGGGGTTGGCTTCCATCAGCTTGGCCATCGAGACGATGCAGTCACCGCTCATCACACTGTCGGCATCCAGCACCACCATGTAGCGGTAGTCCTTGCCCCAGCGGCGGCAGAAGTCGGCTACATTGCCCGCCTTGCGGTGGGTGCGGCGGGTGCGCAGGCGGTAATACACCTGCACCTGGGGCTGCTGGCTGTGCTGCGCCAGCGCGCTGCGCAGTTCTTCCCACGCCGCGCGCTCGGCGCGCGCAATATCGGGGTTGTAGCTGTCGGACAGCACAAACACGTCAAACGTGGTGCCATGGCCCGTGGCCGCCACCGATTCGCAAGTCGCACGCAGCCCGGCAAACACCGTGGCCACGTCTTCGTTGCAGATCGGCATGATGATGGCGGTGCGGGCGTCGGGTGCCAGGGTGTGTTCGGTCACGCTGCGCACCGACAGCGCATGCTTGTCCCCACGCAGCATCACCCAAAAGCCCATCAGCCCAGTCAGAAAGCCAGTGACCACCCAGGCCGACAGCAGCGCAAACAGCGCGATCTGTCCATAACCCATCCAAGGGTTTTCGTAGTTCGGCTGAACACCCGCGAACAGCGTGCTGGCCAGCGCCGTGGTGAGCACGGTCAACAACGCGAAGGTCCAGCGGCGGCGTTGCGCTGCTCCCTGCCAGGCCTGGTCCAGTGGGTTGGTATCGGATGGGGCGGCGTTGGCTGTTGCCCTGCGTCCGGTCAGGCGCAGAAGCACCGCGGTACCGACGCTGTTCCAGAACCCGCGCCATGGCACGGGTGGCATGGAGCCACGATGGAGGGGCGGAGCCGTCACCGCGCTGGGGTGTCTTTCCTCGCGCAGAGGGCTGCGCTGGCTGACGACCGGGCGGTGGTAGGTGGCACCACGGCGTGCTACGACAGCAGGGGCTGCAATGGCGTCTGCACGGTGGTCCTCGGGGCTTACTCGGGAAGAATGATGTGCGTCCATGTTTCACTCACAGCGTGGTTGTCGTGTTGAAGAAAAGCGCGCAGCTCGACGGGTTGGTCGGCTTTCAAGCGCTGTACGCGCACGGTCATGCGCCATTGGTCGGTTGCGGCATTGCGGTAGACAAGGTTTTCGAGAACCTTGCCGTTGGCATCACTGGTGACCACCGCTTTCACGGCGGCGTCCGGCGAAAGTGCCTTGAGTGCGGGGCCGTCAAAATCGACCACGTACTGCGTCTGTTGGCGCAGGGCCTCAGCGCTCAGCTTGGTGTAGCCCATGCCGCGGCGCGATTGGGTGGCCCAGGCGCTGGGCGGGCGTTGTTGGGCGTCGCCCTGCCAGCTCAGTTCGTAGGCAAACTCCAGCGGTTCGCCAGGGGGCGGCATCTGGGCCGGAACCCAGTACGCAACGATGTTGTCGTGCGTTTCGTCGGGCGTGCTCAGCTGCACCAGTTCCACGCGCCCTGCACCCCAGTCGTGCAGTGGGCGAACCCAGGCGCTGGGGCGGCGTTCATAGCGGGCTTCGACGTCTTCGTAGCTGGACCACTGGCGATCCCGCTGCATCAGCCCAAACCCTTTGGGGTTCTTGGTGGCGAAGGAGGTCACCACCGGCTGCTTGGGGTTTTGCAGCGGACGCCACAGCCACTCGCCCTCGCCGGTAGCCACCATCAGACCATCGGAGTCGTGCACCTCGGGCCGGAAGTCTTCCTTGCGGGGCTGGTTCTCACCAAAGAAAAACATGCTGGTCAGCGGTGCAATCCCCAGGGTGGCAATGGGCTTGCCCGCAGTCGCCCGCACAAACACTCTGCTGCGCACGGTGGTGGTGGTCTGGGGGCCGGGGGTGATGTCGAACTGGTAAGCCCCGGTAGCCCGGGGCGAATCCATCAGCGCATACACCGTCACCTTGGGGGACTGCGCCTGGGGCTTGACCAGCCAGAACTCGGTAAAACGCGGAAACTCCTCGCCTGAACCTCCGACGGTGTCGATGGCAAGACCGCGGGCAGACAGCCCGTATTGCTGCCCCTTGCCCAGCGCGCGGAAGTAGCTGGCGCCCTGAAACACCACCAGCTCGTCCTTGTACTCGGGCGAGTTCAGGTGGTTGTGCAGGCGAAAACCTGCAAATCCGAGATCGCCCCAGTTTTGGGGCTTGACCTGGTTTTTGCCGTAGTCGAAATCTGCGCGGCTGTAGCTGATGTGGCGAGTGCCCTCAGGGGTCACCTCGTTGATCAAGACGGGCGCAGTCTGGTACAGGCCGAGGTGAAAGAACATTGCCTCGAATGGCAATTTGTCTGCGCGCCACACGGCCCGGTCGGGGCGCCAGCGGATGTCGCGCACCTGGTCGTAATTCAGCTTGGCAAGGTCGGCAGGGAGCTTGTCGCTAACTGCCCGGTAGGGTTGGTTCGCGCTCTCGCGGGCGAGGCGGGTGACGTTCTCAAAATCAAACCCCTGCGCAGAGGCTGTGCCCGCGAGCAGCGAGGCAGCCAGCGCAATCGCCGGTCCTGCCGTGCTGCGGGCAGCCTGAGAAAAAGAGGGAAAAACAGCGTACATGCCGACATATAGGGCAAACCCTGTGCCAGCTTGGAAAAACTGTTTTAAATCAACAGCTTATGGCTGGTATGGCATGTAAGGTTTTGTACAAGGCGACGATCCACCCTTTAAACACCGATTTTTGTCGCTGATTGGCGACGAAGTGGAAGGGGTTGAGTAAAAAATCTATATAAATCAAAGACTTATTCGTGTCGCTCATCTGCGACGTCGTCTCCACCAGTCCCCTCGTTTTTGAAATTTCCGGGGGTCAGGGCGTGTTTTTGGAGCAGTCGATAAAACTCGGTGCGGTTTCGTTGGGCCAGACGCGCGGCGTCGGCCACATTGCCGTCAGTCATCTTGAGGAGGCCGACCAAATACTCCCGCTCAAAGCGCTGGCGCGCCTCGGTGAAGCTCAGCACCTGGGTAGACGGAGTGCGCAGCGCGCGTTGCACCAGGGTCAGTGGCACCAAGGGCGTCGTAGACAGGGCACACACCTGCTCCACCACATTAAAAAGCTGGCGCACGTTGCCCGGCCATGCGGCTGTGGTCAGTGCCTTGAGTGCCTCGGGGGCAAAGCCCGACAGGCGTTTGTCGTATTTGCGGGCCAGCTTGTCGAGAAAGTGGTTGGCCAGCAGCGAGATGTCTTCGCGCCGTTCTCCCAACGTCGGCAGCATCAGGGTGACCACATTCAAGCGGTAGTACAGGTCTTCCCGAAACTGCGCAGTGGCCATCGCGGTTTCCAGATCGCGGTGCGTGGCGGAGATGATGCGCACGTCGATGGGAATGGACTGGCTGGCGCCTACAGGGCGCACCGCACGTTCCTGCAAGACACGCAAGAGCTTGACCTGAAGAGCGGGCGGCATGTCCCCAATTTCGTCGAGCAACAGGGTGCCACCTTCGGCGGCCTGGAACAGGCCTTTGTGGTTGCTCACTGCATCGGTGAAGGCGCCTTTGACATGGCCGAACAGCTCGGATTCCAGCAGAGCCTCGGGAATGGCGCCGCAGTTAACGGCCACAAAAGGCTTGGCAGCACGCGGGCTGGCGCGGTGGATGGCCTGTGCCAGCAGCTCTTTGCCCGCCCCGCTGTCACCCAGTAAAAGCACGCTGGCATCCGATTGGGCCACCATGTAGGCCTCGGCCAGCAGGTCGGTCATCAGGTTGGAGCGGCTGACGATTTCGGCACGCCAGGCCTCATTGGCGTGGGCGTGGGTGACGGCGGGCGCGCTGAGTGCCAGCGCCTGGGCGATCTTCTCCAGCAGCTCTTTGCCGTCGTAGGGTTTGGTGAGGTACGTGAAAACGCCGCGCGAAGTGGCTTCCACGGCGTCGGGGATGGTGCCGTGCGCCGTGAGCAAGATCACGGGCAGTGAGGGATGGCGGGCACGCACTTCGTCAAACAGCGCCAGGCCATCCCTGCCAGGCAACCGAACGTCGCTGAGAACCAGCTGGGGTCGCGCCATGTCCAGCTGGGCCAGGGCAGCCTCGGCCGATGTCACCGCCACCACGTCATGACCCGCCCCATTGAGGCGCAGGGACAACAGCCGAAGCATGTCGGCGTCATCGTCCACGACCAGGATGCGGGCGCCTGGGGATGCGCGGGAGGGTGTCTGGGCGGCCATGGTGTTTTTTTGGGGTGTTATGGCACTGGCCGCGGAGTATTGCCGCCGTTGGCAGGGGGTGGGGTAGCGGGTGCGGGGGTTGGGGCTGGACGTGTGGTCAGGCTGCGCTCAATGGCGCGCACGGCCTCCAGCCGCTCATTGAGCTGTTCGTTGCGGCGCTGCGCATCGCGAAGTTGCTGGTTTTGTCGGTCCAGCTGATCTTCCAGCCGCCGTTGTTGTAGCAAGCGTGACTCCATCAGACGTGCCAGTGGGTGCAGCGCCTGCGCAGCCGGGGCATTGTTGCCCAGCACCCGTTGCACCAGGCCCAATGCGCGTGCGGTATCTACTGGTTGCCGTGTTTGCGCCAGAGCGACTGCCAGCAGCAACGGGGTCTCGATGGCGGACTCTTCCAGTTCGGTCAAGCGGGCGATTTCCTTGGACAAATCCGCCGGTGACATGCGCAGCGTGCGGTCTGTCTGCGCGAGGACAAGCACGGCGGGATCGACAACCACGGGTTTTTTGGGCTTCTTGGCGGGCTCCGCCACCTCGGGTTCTGGGGGCTCCGGCGTCTCTGCCGCCTCGATGGCAGGAGGCGCAGGCGGTGCCGTGGGCGCTGGCGCCTTGGTGCTGCAGCCCACCATCACCATCGCGGCAACCAACGACGACACCCATACCGAGGCCTCCCTTAACTTTGGCGGGGTCAGGCGAGTCAATAAACAACTAGTCAACATGCGGTAGTTCTATGCGAAAAAATGCGTGGACGCCATCGTCCACCAGCTGAACCCTGCCGCCGTGGGCGACGACGTATTCGTGGACGATAGAGAGCCCGATGCCGGTACCGCGCACGGCGTCAACGGGCTGGCGTACGCCCCGGTAGAAGGGTTCGAAGATGCGGTCTCTGTCAGTCCCCGCGACACCAGGGCCCTGGTCCGTGACATCGATGTGTACGTGGCCAGCCTGGCGTGACAGTATCAGCCGCACCGTGCCGCCTTTGGGTGAAAAACGGATGGCGTTGGACAGCAGGTTGCTGATGGCGGAGCCGATTTTCTCTGCGTCGACGGGCAGGGTCAGATCCGGCCCTTCCACCAGCACGCGCAGGCCTCTCGCCTGCCATTGCAGGCGCTGTGATTCCACCTGCGACTCCAGCAGAGCCAGCAAGGCGGTATCTTGGCGCTGCAACTGGCGCGCCTCAAAGGCTGCGGCGTTGAAGCGCAACAGCGCTTCGATCTCGCCCTGCAGAACCAGCGTGTTGTGGTGCAGGATCTGAGTCACCTCACGCTGGCCCGAGGTCAGTTCACCGGTCACCCCGTCTTGCAGCAGCGCCACGCCTTCGCGCAGCGCGGCCAGTGGCGTTTTGAGTTCATGGGACACATGGCGCAGAAACCGGGCTTTGTCCGAATCCAGTTCCAGCAACCGCAGTCGCAGCCATTCCAATTGCTGCCCTACGCGGCGCATATCGTCCGGACCGGACACCAGAATCGGCTGATCGAGCTGGTTTTCCCCTAACTTGCGTATCGCCCCTTCCAGGCGTTTGAACGGGCGGGCGAGCCAGATGCCCAGGGCCAGCGCGAGTGTCAGGGCCAGAACAATCACCCCCACCACCTGGTGCGTCACATTGCGACGACTTTCTTCCACGCGATCCTGCAAAAGCTGGTTGCGTTGGGTATTGATGTCTTGCACGGACTGCGCGATGACGGTGTGCAGAACGTCCAGCGCCACAAACTCTTCAGCGACCTGGCGCTCGTTCTCCAGCGCACGTTCGGGCGGCGCATCCAGCAGCGCTTTGACGGTATCCAGTCGGTCGCGCCATTGCGCGGCCTGTTCCTGTGGCAGGCCCCCGTTCTGCAGTTTGTCGAGAAGAGTTTGGGCCTCCCCGGTCATCTCGTTGAAGCTGCGCCGCAAGGGCGCATCGCGCAGCACCAGCGACTGGCGCGCTGCTCGCTCCAGTGCCTGTCCGCGCAGGTTGAGGGCCTGCGCGGCCGCATTGAGCACGGTGGCCTCGGTGGCACCGAGGCGGCTTTGCACCATGAGTTGTTCGAGCGTGTACAGCGCCCGCAACGAACTCACCCCCAGCAAGCCCGCAATCAGCAAAAAAGCCAGCAGCAGCATTTGCTGAAATGAGAGCCCGTGCAAGGAGCCTTCAGCCTTGGTGCGCGCAAGCGGCGTGCTGTCTGCAGACATCCCGGGTATGGCCTGAAGGCGCTATGCCGCGAGGGCGGGCTCGCGGGTGAGGACCTCGCCCCGCAAGGTATAGGCCTTCGCTTCGGTGATGGTCACCTCCACCATCTGGCCCACCAGGCGGGGTTGGCCGACAAAGTTGACCACACGGTTGCATTCGGTACGCCCCATCAGCTCGGTGTTGTCGCGCTTGGAGGCGCCTTCCACCAAGATGCGCTGCACCGTGCCCACACGGCTTTCGCTGATGGATTTGATGTTGGCATTGATGACGCTTTGCAGGTGCTGCAGGCGGCGCAACTTCACGTCGTGTGGCGTGTCGTCGTGCAGGCCCGCGGCAGGCGTGCCGGGGCGGGGGCTGAAGATGAAGCTGAAGCTGTTGTCGAAGTGAATATCGTCGATGAGCTTCATCATCTTGTTGAAGTCGTCCTCGGTCTCGCCGGGGAAGCCCACGATGAAGTCGCTGCTCATGGCCAGGTCGGGGCGGATGGCGCGCAGCTTGCGCACCGTGCTCTTGTATTCCATGGCGGTGTAGCCACGCTTCATGGCCATCAGAATCCGGTCGCTGCCGTGCTGCACGGGCAGGTGCAGGTGGCTGGCCAGCTTGGGCAGCTTGGCGTAGGCCTCGATCAGGCGGGGCGTGAATTCGTTGGGGTGGCTGGTGGTGTAGCGAATGCGCTCGACCCCCGGGATGTCAGACACGTATTCCAGCAGCAGGGCAAAGTCGGCAATCTCGGCCGTGCCGCCCATCTTGCCCAGGTAGGCGTTCACGTTCTGGCCCAGCAGGGTGATCTCTTTGACGCCTTGATCTGCCAGCCCCGCCACTTCGACCAGCACATCGTCAAACGGGCGGCTCACTTCTTCGCCACGTGTATAGGGCACGACGCAGTAGCTGCAGTATTTGCTGCAGCCTTCCATGATCGACACAAACGCCGACGCGCCTTCGACGCGCGCGGGCGGAAGGTGGTCGAACTTTTCAATCTCGGGGAAGCTGATGTCGACCTGGGGTTTGTCCGTGCGGTCGCGTTGATTGAGCATTTCGGGCAGGCGGTGCAGGGTTTGCGGGCCAAACACCACATCGACATAGGGCGCGCGCTTGATGATGTCAGCGCCTTCCTGGCTGGCCACACAGCCGCCCACTCCAATCTTTACGCCCTTGGCCTTGAGGTGCTTGATGCGTCCCAGGTCGCTGAACACTTTTTCTTGCGCCTTCTCGCGCACCGAGCAGGTGTTGAAGAGGATGAGGTCGGCTTCGTCCACGTTCTGCGTGGGTTCGTAGCCCTGGGCAGCGTGCAGAACGTCTGCCATCTTGTCCGAGTCGTACTCGTTCATCTGGCAGCCGAAGGTTTTGATGAAGACTTTTTTGGCCATGGCTGTATCGCACTCGAAAAGGGGGCGCAGCGGCGCGCCCGGGCGGCGCCGCAAGGAGGCGAAGGTCCGCGCCACACGGCGCGACCCCCGGGGCGTCATTTTTTGACGGGGTCGGATTCCGCGCGGTAGTTGCGCTCTACGGAATCACTGCCCTTGCGGGGCTGGTCCGCCTCGCCTTGGCTCAATATCCAGGCGGACTGCAGCATGCCGGTGCTGGGCTCAATGAGGTAGTTGACTTTGAACGACTGCCCGAGAACCATGTGCGCCATGATCAGGCTGTTCTGCGGGCTGAAAAGGCGCATGCCGGGGGCCATGCGGATGGGGCGGCCGTTGAGGGTGGCGTCCGAAGCGGCGGTGATGGTCAGCGTGCCACGCAGCGCGGCATCGGGAAATGTGCGCGTAACTCCCAGGGCAGATTGCACCTGCGCCGATGCGGGCAGGGCGCCCCAGAGCACGGCACAACCCAGGCCAACGGCCAGGACGCGCTTCAGGAGCTTCGTAGGGGAGGGGGATTTGGTGGGTTTCATGGGGCAGCAGTGCTTGGTTTATATCCAGGGGCTGGAGGGGCGATTCTAAGGTTGTCCCTAAGATGCGCGGCAAACAACCACTCAAGGCACCGTTCATGAACGAATCGTTGGAGCAGGCGCGGCAGGCTTTCGTGCGGGGCATCGCGCTGTTCGAGGGCGGGCAGTACGCACCTGCCGACGAGGCATTCACCCAGGCCCTGGCGCTGGCACCGGGGCGTGCGTCCGTGCTGCTGAACCTGGGAGTGACCAAGGTGCATCGGCAGCTTTTCGACGAAGCGGAACCCTTGCTGCAGGCCGCCCTGGCCGCCGACGACACTCCGGCCGAAGGTTGGGCTGCCCTCGGGCTGGCGCAGATGGAGCTGGGGCAGTGGGCGGCGGCGCTGGGCTCCCACGAAAACGCCGTGGCGCGCGGCGCGGGTGCCGCCGCGGTCCGCATGCGCCTGGGGCAGTGCCTGGCGCGCGCGGGGCGCACCCAGGAGGCGCTGGCCGCGCTGGAGGCAGCGGTGCAGCAGGACGCCAACCTGGCCGAGGCGTGGAGCCAACTCGGCCATTTGCGCCGCGAAACGCAGCAACCCGCCGAGGCCGCGCGCTGCTACCAGAAGGCGCTGGATTGTGGGGCCGATGCAGATGTTCACCGTTACTACCTCGCAGCCTTGCAGCACGGGGCACCCGTTGCGCACGCGCCGCGCCAGTATGTGCAGACCCTGTTCGACCAGTACGCAGACGAGTTCGAGGACCATCTGGTCGGCCAACTGCGCTACCAAGGGCATCGGGTTCTGGTGGAGCAGTTGCCTGCCGCCTGCCCTTCCCGGTTTGCACAGGTACTGGACCTGGGCTGCGGCACGGGGCTGTGCGGCGTGCACATCAGGTCTCGCGCGGAGGCGCTCTGGGGCTTGGACCTGTCGGCGGCCATGCTGGACAAGGCCCGCGCGCGTGGCCTGTACAACCGGCTGATCGAAGGAGACCTGGTGGAAGCCCTGCGCAGCGAAACAGCCCTGTTCGACCTGGTGCTGGCGGCGGACGTGTTCATTTATGTGGGCCATCTTGACGATGTCTTTGCGCTGTTGGCGCAGCGCATCCGGCCCGGTGGCTGGCTGGCCTTCACGATGGAAGAAGCCGTGGGCCCGTGGGATGAGCCCCAACTGCTGCCCAGCTTGCGCTACGCCCACCCGTTGAATTACATCGAGGCGCTGACTGTGCAGCATGGCTTTCGGTGCGTCCATACCCACAGCGCCCCGCTGCGGTGGGACCAGGAGATCGGCGTGCCCGGCAAATACCTCTATCTGCAGCGATCTCTATCAAAAGAATAGCTGCTTGCGCTCGTCTTTATTGACTTTGGATTGGTTTTTATATTGAAAGCCAATAAAATCGAGCGCTGCCAGCTATGAATTTTGATATGAACTTGATGATTGGCGCAAAGAAAAACCCCCAGCACCTGCGCACTGGGGGTTTTCAATTTGGTGGTCGTAGGTGGACTTGAACCACCGACATCAGCATTATGAATGCTGCGCTCTAACCAACTGAGCTATACGACCGAAGCCGCAGATTATAGAACAAATTTTATTGGTGGGTGAAGTTGGCAGGTCGCTTGTTCATAAAAGCATCCATCCCTTCCTTTTGGTCCTGGGTGGCGAACAGTGCGTGGAACAGGCGGCGCTCGAACATGACGCCGTCGCTCAAAGTGCCCTCGAAGGCGCGGTTGACCGACTCCTTGGCCGCCATCACGGCGATCTGCGAGAACCCGGCAACGATGATGGCGGCGCCCAGCGCCTCGTCCATGAGCTTGTCGAAAGACACCACGCGGCTGACGAGTCCGGCGCGTTCCGCCTCCACGGCGTCCATCATGCGGCCGGTCAACGCCATGTCCATGGCCTTGGATTTGCCCACGGCGCGGGGCAAGCGCTGCGTGCCGCCCGCTCCGGGGATCACGCCCAGCTTGATCTCGGGTTGGCCGAACTTGGCCGTGTCCGACGCAATGATGAAATCGCACATCATCGCCAGCTCACACCCGCCACCCAGCGCAAAACCGCTCACCGCGGCGATAACGGGCTTGCGGATGGAACGGATGGCTTCCCAGTTGCGGGTGATGTAGTCACCCTTGTAGGTGTCCGCAAAGCTGTACTTGGCCATGGCACCAATATCGGCACCGGCGGCAAATGCTTTTTCGCTACCCGTGATGATGATGCAGCCGATCTTTTCGTCCGCGTCGAAGTCTTTGAGCGCCGTGCCCAACTCGTTCATGAGCTGATCGTTGAGCGCATTGAGTTGTTTGGGGCGGTTGAGCGTGATGACGCCGACCTTGTCCGCTTCGACGCGAACCTCGATGGTTTCGTAGGCCATGAAATCTCCTGGTTTGTGGTTTGTTATGAAGGCACGAAGAAATATACCGAAGCGCGTTGGGGCTGGGTGTGGCTTAAGTCAACCAGCGAGCCAATGCGGTAGCGTCTGTGGCTGACAAGCTGATGGTGTCGGGCTGCGGCAAGGGCAACCGTGTGGTTGCCTTGGATGCTGCCTTCTGCGCTGTCGCATGTTTTTGTGCAGCCGCCAGCTCCAAAGGCAAATGAAGAATGCGGCCATCCCGCGCCACGACAGCCGTCAGCGACGTTTCGGTGCCCGCATAAAAAGCGACGTCGTCCAACTTGCACACGCGCCATTCCTGGCCTTTGACCTCCAGCCCCAACCACTCATCACCCGGTGCCAAGCCCGCCTTCTCCGCGGCGCCACCCCGCAGCACGCTTTTGATCTGGACGCTGTGGTTTTCCGTCACGCGCAGACCCAGTCGCTGGGCCAGTTGCGGTGTCTCGGCTCTGAGGGTCACGCCGTGCGCGGCCAGCAGTGCAAGCAGAGGCAACTCCTCGGTGCTGTGTACCCATTGGTCCAGCTCCGAATCAAAAGGGCGGCCTGCCAAATCCAGAAGCACGGCGCGCAAGTCAGCCTCTTGCATGGGGCCAGCGGCGCAACGCATCCAGAGCGCGCGCATCACGTCGTCCAACGTGGTTTTGCCTTCGCGACGCAATGCCAGATCCAGACACAGCGCAACCAGTGAGCCCTTGGTGTAGTAGCTCACCGTTGCGTTGGGGGTGTTTTCATCTTGGCGGTAGTACTTGACCCAGGCATCAAAACTGGCCTGGGCGACGGTTTGTACGGCCCGGCCCGGTGTTTGAAGCACCTGGTTGATGGTCTTGGTGATGAGCTTCAGGTACGTGGCTTGGTCAATCAAGCCTGCGCGGCACAGCAGCAGATCGTCGTAGTAGCTGGTGAATCCTTCAAAAAACCACAGCAGCTCGGTGTAGTTTTCGCGGGTGTAGTCATACGACGCAAACTCAGCAGGGCGCAAGCGTTTCACATTCCAGGTGTGAAAGTATTCGTGGCTGATCAACCCCAGCAGCGTGGTGTAGCCTTCGGGCGCCTTGGCCTCGCCCACGCGGGGCAAGTCTCGGCGGCCGCAGATGAGTGCAGTGGAGTTGCGGTGCTCCAGGCCTCCGTAACCATCGCCCACGGCATTGAGCATGAACAGGTAGCTTTTGAACGGCGCCTTGCCGTCGCCATGCCAGAAGCGGATCGCCGTTTCGCAAATTTTCTGCGTGTCGGCGAGCAAGCGCTTGCCATCAAAGGAGGGCGCAGCGCCCGCCACCACAAAACGGTGGGACACGCCACCAGCGGTGAAGCGGCCCATCCAGAACAACCCCATTTCCACCGGGCAGTCCACCAGTTCGTCATATCCCGAGGCGCCATACAAGCCGAAACCGTGCTTGTCGGTTTTGACCGCTGTCAGCCCTGTGATCGCAGACCAGCCCGCCATGGCGGGTGTGCTGACGATCTCCATCGTGTGCCGCAACGTCTCCGCGCCATGTACGCGCAGGCAAAGGCTGGTGCCGTTGAAGAAACCGCGCGACGCATCCAGCCAGGCTGTGCGCACGGAGTTGTCATAGGCGCACACCGCATACGTCAGAACGAGGGGTTTGCCAGCCGCGCATTGGGCTTGCCAGCGGTGTTTGTCCAGTTGGGTCAGGGGCGTGTCGTGCTTGCCTTGCTGAGCCTTCAGTTGCTGGAGATTCTTGGAGAACTCACGCACCAGGTAGCTGCCCGGAATCCAGACCGGCAACGACACCTCCTGCAGCGCCTTCGGCTTGGCCACGGTCAGTGTGACCGTGAACAGATGGGCATTCAGGTCCGACGGTTCTATCCGGTAGTGGACGGCGGCGGGCGCAGTCTTGGAGGCAGAGGGGCGTGCAGAGGGCATGGGCGCTTGTGGAATGCTGGCGTTGCGATGGGTTCGACACACGCCCGGGACGAAAGCGCCCATCAAGGGCGCGGGGCGTTAGTTGGTCGTTGGCGAATCGCTGCTGGCCTCCGCCAAGCGCTTTTCCACATCCTGTGCACCGATGGCTCCGGGGACTCTGGTGCCATTGGCAAAGATCAAGGTGGGGGTGCCCGTGATCTTGTGCTTCTTGCCGAAAGCCAGGTTGCGTTGCAGTGCGCTAGTGTCGCAGCTTGCGGCTGCAGGTGCCTTGTCTCGGACCATGTAGTCCTGCCACGCCGCCGTCTTGTCCTTGGCGCACCAGATGTTGCGCGACTTTTCAGCCGAGTCGGGGCTCAGGATCGGATAGAGAAAAAGATAGACGGTAACGTTGTCGACGTTCTGCAAATCCCGCTCAAACCGTTTGCAGTAGCCGCAATTGGGGTCTTCAAACACGGCCACCTTGCGCTTGCCGTCGCCCCGCACGATGGTGAAGGCGTCCTTGAGCGGCAGGGCCGAGAAGTCAACGGCGGTGAGCTTGGAGATGCGATCTTCCGTCAGGTTGCGCCGCGCCTTGGTGTCGATCAGCTCGCCCTGAATCACATAGTTGCCTTTTGCGTCGGTATAGAAAAGGTCGGTGCCGATTCGCACCTCATACAGACCTTTCATGGGCGTAGGACGGACCTCGTCGATTTTGTCCATCTGCGGGATGCGTTCGGCCAAGGCCTTGCGGATATCAGATTCTTGTGCGCTTGCTGTTCCGACCAGGGAAGCAAGGCTGAGTGCGGTCAGCAGCGTAGGGATCAGTTTCATGGTGGTCTCGTTCAGTCGATCTGGTGGGCCGCAGCAATGTGCAGCGGCCCCGTGTTTTTCAGTTCATGCCCATGGCTTGGCGCGCTACAAAAGTTTTTAGCCATCCACTGCGCTCAAACCCCTTCATTCCCAAGTTGCGCAGTGATTGCCACGGCCCTTCCTGGCGCGAGAACAGTTGCTGCAGGCCGTCGGTCGCCAGGCCCATCGCCAGCACAGCTGCCTTTCGCTCGCGCTCATAGCGCCGTAGCAACCGCAGGTCCCCGACGCTGCGCCAGTAGTCCCGCCGCTGCAGCACATCCGCCAGTGCCTGCGCGTCAGCCAACCCCAGATTCAGCCCCTGGCCTGCAAGGGGGTGTACGTTATGGGCTGCATCCCCCGCCAGCGCCCAGTTGCGCGGGTTTTTGCCTGCCGCTGGGCCCATGCCGCACCATCGGCTCGCTGTGGCCAGCTGTAGCGGCCAAGTAGCGCGCTCGGCACACAGGGTCAATGCACCCAGATCACCCTGGCTGGCGGCCCGCAATTTTTCGGCAAACGCCTCGGGCGAAAGTCCCATCAGCGAATCTACGTGGTCCTGCATGACGGACCATACAACAGCCACAGAGTTCCCCTCGGCCCCTTCGAGTGGCAGAAAAGCCAGAATTCCATCGGCTGAAAACCACTGCCGGGCCGTTTGCCCATGGGGGCGTTCGCAGCGCAGCCGCGTGGCGACGGCATGTTGTGCATAGGGCGTTACGTCAAAGTCCACGCCAAATTCCGCCCGCGTGCTGCTGGCGCGGCCCTCGCACACCACCGTCAGAGCGGCTGAGACCGGGGCATCCACGACTTCCACCTGGGGTTGATAGCGCACCGCTTCGGCCAGCCGGGCCTCCAGCGCAGGCACATCCACAATCCAGGCCAGCGCGTCTACGCGTTGGTCTGCGGCGTCAAAATGCACGGCCCCGTCCCGGTCACCCAGCACCTGCATGTGTTTGACCGCGGTGGCATGTTCTGCATCGGGCCAGCTGCGCAGCGATTCCAGCAGCTGGCGCGACGCCATGTTCAGCGCGTAGGCCCGAACATCCGCAACGGCTGGACTTGGGGTGCCTGGGGCCTGCACCAGGGCCACTTTCAGTCGGTCCCGCGCCAGCAGGAGCGCCAGGGTTTTGCCCACAATGCCAGCGCCGCGGATACAAATATCAAAGTTTTGGGCCATGCGAGGCATTGTAGGAGGGGTCTTACGCACCCCGCGCCGCAGTGCAGAATTGCGGTTCCCACCTGTATGGCCATTTTGAGGAGCACCCTGGCGTGAGTTTCAACCCCGATTCCGATCTGTCTGGCACCATTGCGCGTTTGTTCGTGTATCCCGTCAAGTCCTGTGCGGGCATTGAGGTGCAGCAAGCGCTGTTGACCGACACCGGTCTGGACCTTGACCGAGCCTGGATGGTGGTCGACGCCCGCGGCATGTTCTTGACCCAACGCACGCTGCCCCGGATGGCTTTGATTCAGCCTCAACTCAAAACTGAGGAAATGGTTTTGCGTGCACCCGGCATGCTCGCCTTGCACGTGGCCATTGATGCCGTGGAAGCACCGGCCACCGTGACGGTGTGGCGTGACACCGTGCCCGCCTGGGACATGGGGGCCGTGGCTGCGCAGTGGTTTACGGACTTTTTGGGTCAGCCTTGTCGCCTGGTCCGTTTTGACCCTGAGCACCAGCGGTTGTCCAGCATGGAGTGGACTGGAGGCATTGAGGCGCCGAACCAGTTTGCGGACGGCTTCCCGATTCTGGTGGCCAGCGAGGCGTCGATGGAGGAACTCAACGGGCGCATGCTGGCGGCAGGGCACGCTGCGGTCCGCATTGAGAGGTTTCGACCCAATGTAGTGCTTGCCGGGGTGGGCGCACACGACGAAGACCGGGTGGACCTGATCCGCGTCGATGGCGGGGCCGAGGGTGAAGTCCATTTGCAGCCCGTAAAGCCCTGTGCGCGCTGCCCCATACCCAACATCGACCCCGCAACCGCACAGAGCGACCCAGCGGTGGGAGATCTGTTGCGCACATACCGCCAGGACAAGCGGCTGGATGGCGCCATCACGTTTGGCATGAATGCCATTGTTCGGCAGGGCGCAGGCCAAATGCTGCGTGTGGGCCAGCGTATCGGGGCGGATTTGCGCTTTGACTGACAGCCCAAACGGAGCGCTCCGGAGGGCTTGGCTGTTGGGCCCGTAAAATAGGCGGTTTGTCTCCGAATTCCAGAAAGCCCTGCCATGAGCCTCCAATGCGGCATCGTGGGCCTGCCCAACGTCGGCAAGTCCACCCTTTTCAACGCGCTGACCAAGGCCGGCATCGCCGCCGAAAACTATCCGTTCTGCACCATTGAGCCCAACACGGGCGTGGTCGAGGTGCCTGATCCGCGCCTGCAGCAGCTCGCTGACATCATCACGCCTGAACGCATCGTTCCGGCCATTGTTGAGTTCGTCGACATCGCCGGCCTGGTCGCTGGCGCCAGCACGGGCGAAGGCCTGGGCAACAAGTTCCTGGCCCACATCCGTGAAACCGATGCCACGGTGAACGTGGTGCGCTGCTTCGAAGACGACAACGTGATCCATGTGGCCGGCAAGGTCGATCCAATCTCCGACATCGAAGTCATCCAGACCGAGCTGTGCCTGGCCGATATGGCCACGGTCGAAAAGGCGTTGCACCGCCATACCAAGACGGCTCGCTCAGGCGACAAGGATTCCATCAAGCTGGTGGCGCTGCTGGAAAAGTGCCAAGCCTCACTGAATGAAAACATTCCAGTGCGTGCGCTTGAATTTAGCAAGGAAGACCTGCCGCTGGTCAAACAGTTCTCGCTCATCACCGCCAAGCCGGCGATGTTTGTTGCCAACGTGTCCGAAGACGGTTTTGAGAACAACCCCTTCCTCGACCGTCTGCGCGAGTACGCGGACAAGCAAGGTGCGCCCGTGGTAGCCATCTGCGCCAAGATCGAGGCCGAGTTGAGCGAGATGGACGACGAGGACAAAAAAATGTTCCTCGCCGAAATCGGCCAAACCGAGCCGGGCCTGGACCGCTTGATCCGCGCCGCCTACAAGCTGCTCGGTCTGCAAACCTACTTCACCGCAGGTGTGAAGGAAGTGCGCGCCTGGACCATCCGTATTGGCGACACCGGCCCCCAGGCTGCCGGCGTGATTCACGGCGACTTTGAGCGCGGGTTTATCCGCGCGCAGACCATCGCGTTCGACGACTTCATTCAGTTCAAGGGCGAACAAGGTGCCAAGGATGCGGGCAAGATGCGCGCCGAAGGCAAGGAATACGTGGTCAAGGACGGCGACGTGCTCAACTTCCTGTTCAACGTCTGATCCCATGGGCGGGACAGCGCGTTGCGCTGTGCCCGTGCCGCAAATCCCTGCCCAACCTCTGGTTGCGCAGGGATTTTTTTGACCTGTCACAGTTTCTGCGTGGTTAGTCGGCCAGTGCAGGCAATGAACCGCTAACCTCGGGGGCTCAGTGTGGTTCCCGCCCGTTGCGGCGCTACTGGAAAACACGGAGAGCGAACGTGTCAGTTCTCCGTAAGATGCGCGGGTTTGCCTGTGTCGGGTCACCGCGCCCCGACGCCCCTACACTTTCGGTAAACAGCCACCCGCACAACCCAGGCCGCCGCCTGCCCCTTTATGCTCTTTGGACGCAAAAATCCATTTTCGGCCACGGACGCCTTTCCCCTGTCCGACGCCGTCATGGAGTTCGACGACTCGTCCACGGCCGTGGTGCGTCCCGCTCGCCGCGCCTTGGACGGATTCGGCGCGCGTCCTCATCAGCCCACCTCGGGCAAGGAGTGGCTGGCCACGGTGGGGTTGATTGGCCTCTACAGCGGCGCGTTGATCGTTTTCTGGGTGCTGGGCATGGTGGATGCCGAAGTGGTCGGGGTGCTTGCCGCCATGATCGCGGTGGGCTGTGCGGGCTTCTGGATCGTTTTGAATGCGGGCCTGGTTCAGAAAATCCGGCTTCGGCACCTCAAACTGGCCATTGTCTCCGCAGCCTTGGCGGGCATGCTGGCGGTGTTTTATCTGGCACCGGTCACGCAGATCCTTCTCACGCCCTTTACCTTTGTGGCGGTGGCTTACGGCATTTTTACGGTGCCACGGCGCACGTTGCTGGCCTTAGCCGTCGGTATCTTGCTGGCCTACGCCGTGGTCGTGTGGCTGCACTACGTCGAGCAGAACAACGCAGCGTTGCTGCGGCTGGAGGCGCTGCACCTGTTGGCACTGGTGGTGTCGCTGCCAGCGTTCATCGTGCTCATGGGCAAGGTGCAGCGGCTGTACCGGAGCCTCTACCAGGCCAGCCGAAAAATCAAGAACATCCAGGAAGACGCGCAGCGCGACACGCTGGTGGGTTGTTTCAACCGCAGGTACGTGCTGGCGGCCCTGGAAGAGCAAAAGCAGCTGGCGGACGAAAGCGGTATTCCGCTGTGTCTGGCCGTGCTCGACATTGACCATTTCAAACGCATCAATGACGAGTTGGGCCACCTGGGGGGCGACGAGGTACTGCGCACTTTTGCGCGCATCGCGCAACAGGGCGTGCGGGGTGGGGACGTGTTCGGGCGCTATGGTGGCGAGGAATTTTTGCTCATTTTCCCTGGCACCTCGCTGCTGCCCGCGCTCAATACCTGCGAACGCATCCGCGCCCAAGTCGAAACCTACGCCTGGACCGGGCTGTTGAAAGGGCGGGTCACCGTCTCGATTGGAGTGACGCAGTATGTGCTGGGCGAGTCCGTGCTGGAATTCTTCTCACGCGCGGACACAGCCATGTACATGGCCAAGGAAGGCGGGCGCAATCAGGTGGTAGTGGAAGAGCCCGTGACCAAAGACGATTCGCAGCTCTCGGAGCCGAGTGCGCACGCGTTTCTGTAGCTTTGCCGGACTGCGGCACTTGCTGCGCTACACCGCCATTTGTCCCGGCATGAAATACAGCAACACACTGGTCATGAACAGGTAACGGAAGAACTTGCCCACTGCCATGTAGGCCAGGCAAGGCCAGAACGGCAGCTTGAGCCAGCCGGCCACGGCACACAACGGGTCGCCCACCACCGGCAGCCAGCTCAGCAGGCAGGCCTTGGCGCCAAAACGTTTGAGCCAGTTGAGCGCCCGCACATCGGTCTGATAGCCGCGCGCCTTGTCCACCACCTTGTGCGCGCCCAGGCCCATCCACCAGCTCACGCCGCCGCCCAGGGTGTTGGCCACCGTGGCCACCAGGATGGCGGGCCAGAAGAGTTCGGGGTTGATTTTGATCAGCCCGAACACGGCGGGCTCTGAACCCAGCGGCAGCAGCGTGGCCGAGACGAATGACACGACAAAAACCGTGCTCAGACCAAACTGCGGCAGCGCCAGCCACTGCAGCAGCTGATGCATCCATATTTCCCAGATTTCCATAAGCGGCGAGTGTAGGCCCGGGCAGGAGGCGATCGGGACGCAGAGGGAGCTGTCCTACACCGGTCCGCGGCATGCGCGCATGGCCCGGCACACGGCGTATTTGTATCGTGAAGCAACAACACCTTCATACCCCCACCGGGAGGTCCCCATGTTCTTCGCCCACCACCACATCGCTCCTCAAAAAACGACCGCGCACAGCACAGGCACTTCCCCAGCGCGCTTCCCGCGAACCGCTCGCGGCGGGGCCGTGGTGGTTGCGTTGTTGCTGGCAGCCTGTGCGCACAGTCCCAAGGCGGCCGTGGCAACCCCAGGTGTGGATGAGGTACAGGCGGTCAGCATCAGCAGCGCTTCCGGGTGCCGCGAAACACCCGTGGCGCGTGCCGCGTTGCAGAACATCACCCAGGAGCTGCGCGCACAAGGCATGGCGCTCAAGGCCCATTGCCAGGTGGCGAGCGGTGGTTGGGTGGTTCAAGTGCAAGTGACCGATGGCGCAAAAGCGAGCACGGTGGTGCGGGGGCCACTGGCAGACGGGCATGACGTGGACATGGGCACACCCGCGGGGGTGCAGCTGGCAGGCGCACCCACTGCGGCCGGTGGTTTTTCGCCCGATGTGCAGCACAACCGCCAGTGGTTGCACGCGGTGATGGCGCGCCACCAGTTTGACAACTTGCCGGACGCCTGGTGGCATTTTGCGCAGCGGGGCACAGCGCCAGCGCAGGCCAGCGAAACAGATCTGGCTGCCCGCTAAAAGCATTCCGCGCCAGAGCCGCAGTGCTCATGAGTAACAACACTGCGGGGCGTTGATGGGTCGGGCGAAGGGCGTGAATTTCAGCCTGCAAAACATTTCAACTGCTGAAATTTTGAGCAGGTACAATCCCGCCTCCTTTTTCAGCAATCGCTGCTGCCCCCATCCCGCTCCCTTTTCATGCACATCGGCCACATTCCTTTGGCGAACCGGTTGTTCGTTGCCCCGATGGCGGGCGTCACTGACCGGCCGTTTCGCCAGCTGTGCAAAGAACTGGGGGCAGGGTATGCGGTCAGCGAGATGGTGACCTCGCGCAAGGATTTGTGGAACAGCCTCAAGACCTCGCGCCGGGCCAACCATGAAGGGGAGCCGGGGCCCATTGCCGTGCAGATCGCCGGCACCGATGCACCGATGATGGCCGAGGCGGCGGTCTACAACGTGGAACGCGGCGCGCAGATCATCGACATCAACATGGGCTGCCCGGCCAAAAAGGTGTGCAACAAGTGGGCGGGCTCCGCGCTGATGCAGAACGAAGCCCTGGCGGTGGAAATTGCCGCGGCAGTGGTCGAGGCCTGCGCGCCTTTCAATGTGCCTGTCACGCTGAAGATGCGCACCGGCTGGTGCCAGGAGCACAAGAACGCCGTGGCGCTCGCAAAGCAGTTTGAATCCGTCGGCATCCAGATGCTCACCGTACATGGCCGCACGCGGGAGCAGGGCTACAAAGGTTTTGCGGAGTACGACACCATCGCGGCCGTCAAGGCCGCAGTGAAGGTGCCCGTGGTGGCCAATGGCGACATCACCTCGCCCGAGAAGGCGCGTGATGTGCTGGCCGCTACTGGCGCCGACGCGATCATGATCGGCCGCGCCGCCCAGGGTCGACCGTGGATCTTCCGCGAGATCGGCCACTTTCTGGCCACGGGTGAACATCTGGCGCCACCCCTGGTGGCCGAGGTGCGCCGCCTGCTGCTGGACCACCTGCAAGACCACTACCGTCTGTACGGCGAGCTGACCGGGGTGCGCAGTGCGCGCAAGCACATTGCGTGGTACCTGCGCGCACTGCCGGGCGGCGAGGCCTTGCGGGCACACATCAATACGATTGACGACTGCACCACGCAGTGGCAGGCCGTGGCCGACTATCTGGATGCCCTGGGGCAACAGATGGACCGGCTGCCGGTGGCCACCGACGTGGGCGCAAACACAGAAGAACAAGAGGGATTGGCTGCATGAGCAAGAAACACATAGAAGAATGCGTGCGCGAGAGCCTGCAGGGCTACTTTCGCGACCTGGGCGGCGAGACGCCCGATGGCATGTACGACATGCTGGTGCGTGTGGTTGAAAAGCCGCTGCTGGAGGTGGTGATGACCCACGCCGACAACAACCAGTCGCGCGCAGCCGAATGGCTGGGTCTGAACCGCAACACCCTGCGCAAGAAGCTGGTCGAGCACAAGCTGCTCTAGCACTGACGGGTCACTAACTATCAAATTTATAGCTGCTAGCGCTTGATGGATAAGCGCTGGAGCCTGTTTTTATTCAAAACCTCCGCACCACCACCATGAACGCACTCCTCTCCGTCTCCGACAAGACCGGCATCGTCGAATTTGCGCAAGCCCTGCACGCGCTGGGCATCAAGCTCTTGTCCACCGGCGGCACCGCCAAGCTGCTGGCCGACAAGGGCTTGCCCGTGACCGAGGTGGCCGAGGTCACGCAGTTCCCCGAGATGCTGGACGGCCGCGTGAAGACCCTGCACCCCAAGGTGCACGGCGGCCTGCTGGCCCGCCGCGAGTTGCCCGAACACATGGCAGCGCTGAAGGCACACGGCATCGACATCATCGACCTGCTGGTGGTCAACCTCTACCCGTTTGAAGCCACCGTGGCCAAGGCCGGTTGCACGCTGGCCGACGCCATCGAGAACATCGACATCGGCGGCCCCGCCATGGTGCGCAGTGCCGCCAAGAACTGGAAGGACGTGGGCGTGATCACCTCGGCCGACCAGTACGACGCCGTGTTGGCTGAACTCAAGGCCGGTGGCAAGCTGTCGGACAAGCTGCGCTTTGCGCTGTCGGTGGCGGCGTTCAACCGCATCGCCCAGTACGACGGTGCTATCAGCGACTACCTGTCGTCCGTCACGTTCGAAGAAGAGAAACTGTCAGAAACCTACGTACCCACGCGCGCCCAGTTCGCGGGCCAGAGCAACGGCATCTTCACCAAGGTGCAGGACCTGCGCTACGGCGAGAACAGCCACCAGCAGGCCGCGCTGTATCGCGACCTCTACCCCGCACCCGGCTCGCTCGTCACGGGCGTGCAGCTGCAGGGCAAGGAGCTGAGCTACAACAACATCGCCGATGCCGACGCTGCCTGGGAATGTGTGAAGAGCTTTGAGGCCCCGGCCTGCGTGATCGTCAAGCACGCCAACCCCTGCGGCGTGGCCGTGGGCCTGGATGCGCTGGACAGCTACAGCAAGGCCTTCCAGACCGACCCCACCAGCGCCTTTGGCGGCATCATCGCCTTCAACCGCCCGGTCGATGGCAATGCGGCGCAGCAGATCTCCAAGCAGTTTGTCGAAGTGCTGATGGCGCCTGACTTCACGGCCGAAGCGCTGGAAGTGTTCAAGGCCAAGGCCAATGTGCGCCTGCTCAAGATCGCACTGCCAGCCCACGGCGGTCAAACCGACTGGGCGCGTGGCCGCAATGCCATGGACGCCAAGCGCATCGGCTCCGGCCTGCTGCTGCAGACGGCTGACAACCACGAGCTGTCGCTCATCGACCTCAAGGTGGTGACGCAAAAGCAGCCCACGCTGGAGCAGATGGAAGACCTGCTGTTCGCCTGGAAGGTCGCCAAGTACGTCAAGAGCAACGCCATCGTGTTCTGCAAGGGCGGCATGACCATGGGTGTGGGCGCTGGCCAGATGAGCCGCCTGGATTCCGCCCGCATCGCGAGCATCAAGGCGGGCCATGCAAATCTGTCGCTGCAAGGCACCGTGGTGGCCAGCGACGCGTTCTTCCCCTTCCGTGACGGCCTCGACGTGGTGGTCGATGCAGGCGCTACCTGCGTGATCCAGCCCGGTGGTTCCATGCGCGACAACGAGGTGATTGACGCTGCCAACGAGCGCGGCGTGGCGATGGTGTTCAGTGGCGTGCGGCACTTCAGGCATTGAGTACAACCCCCTGAGTCGCTTCGCGCCTTCCCCCTTCTCTCGAATTGCTGCGCAATTCGGGAAGGGGGACACCGCCAGCGCGGCGGGGCGGCCCTTGCGCGGCGGTCGCTGGCTTAGGTCACGCCTAGGTTGAGATCATGTGGGGGCTAAAAAACTTAGCCTTTTTGGCCTCTAGCGCTTATCTATCAAGCGCTGATAGCTATGAATTTTGATTTTTTGAACTGGTCAGTGCCGCTGCACCGCAAAGTCCAGCGGCAAGCCCACATAGTTCTCTGCCAATGACGTCGACGCCGCGCGCGAGTTCACCAGATAGTCCAGCTCGGCCTCCTGGATTTTCTGGCCGAATTCGCCGGTTTCTGGAAAGCGGTGCATCAGCGAGGTGAACCACCACGAGAACCGCTCGGCGCGCCACACGCGACGCAAGCAGCGGTCGGAGTAGGTGTCGATGCCCACGGCGGACTTCTCTTGGTAGAACTCGGTCAGTGCGGTCCACAGGTAACCCACGTCGCTGGCGGCCAGGTTCAGCCCCTTGGCACCTGTGGGTGGCACGATGTGCGCCGCGTCGCCCGCCAGGAACATGCGGCCAAATCGCATGGGCTCCGCCACAAAGCTGCGCAGCGGGGCAATGCTCATCTCCAGCGCCGGGCCCGTGACCAAGTTGGCGCGTGCCTCGGGGTCCAGGCGGTTGCCCAGCTCGGTCCAGAACTGGGCAATGGTCCAGTTCTCGATCTTGTCGGTGCTGGGCACCTGCACGTAGTAGCGGCTGCGCGTGGCGCTGCGCATGCTGCACAGCGCAAAGCCGCGTTCGGTGTTGGCATAAATCAGTTCGTGCGACACGGGCGGCACATCGGCCAGCACGCCCAGCCAGCCGAAGGGGTAAACGCGTTCGTAAGTCTTTAGCAGGTCGGCCGGGGCGCTGGCGCGGCACACGCCGTGGTAGCCGTCACAGCCCGCGATGAAGTCGCAGGCCAGCTCGTGGGTCTGTCCATCTTTCTCGTACGTCACGCGCGGCTGCTGGCCGTCAAAGTCTTGCACGCTCACGTTCTGCGCGTCGTACACCGTGGTCAGCCCGGCAGCGGAGCGGGCGTCCATCAGGTCGCGGGTCACTTCGGTCTGGCCGTACACCGTCACGCGGCTGCCGCCCGTCAGCGCGTGCAGATCAATGCGGTGGCGCGCGCCTTTGAACAGCAGCTCGATGCCGTCGTGGGGCAGGCCTTCTGCCTGCGCGCGGGCGCCGACCCCCGCCTGGTCCAGCAGGTCCATGCTGACCTGCTCCAGCACCCCGGCGCGGATGCGGCCCAGCACGTAGTCGGGGCTGCGCTGTTCGATGATGACGGCGTCGATGCCGGACCTGTAAAGCAACTGGCCGAGCAGCAGCCCGGCGGGGCCTGCGCCAATGATGGCAACCTGTGTACGCATGTCTCTGTACCTCGTGATGGATCGGAAAGACCGGGGAAACAACCAGGTTGAGCGTAGGTGCCGGGGCGTCCGTAAGCCAGTGGCTTCGGGGGATAGCGTGCGAATAACAAAGTGCTTGTGCGATGATCGCGCAGTTATTGATGTGCGTCCTGTGCGCGCGTCACGTATCAGCGGTTGGTCTCTCCCCTTGCAGCCGTCACCACCCTGCAGGTTTTGCGGCCCTGCTGAAGGAGCAACAACACCCATGGCCACTGTCCCCATTGCAAAGTCCGATCTCATCGAAGGCATGGCCAAGGGCATGGCCGTGCTGGAGAGTTTTGACACCGAGCGCCAGCGCCTGAACGCCTCGCTGGCCGCGCAGCGAACGGGCCTGACGCGGGCCGCTGCCCGCAGGCACCTGCTGACGCTGGCGCACCTGGGGTATCTGGAGACAGATGGCAGCTACTTCTGGCTGGCACCCAAGGTGCTGCGTTTTTCCGGCAGCTACCTCGCGTCGGCCCGGCTGCCGCGCGTGTTGCAGCCCACGCTGAACCGGCTGGCGGCGCAGACGCAGCAGTCCTTCTCGGCCGTGGTTCTGGATGGGGATGAGGTGGTGATCGTGGCGCGCAGCGGGGTGTACGGCGCGCCGTCACGCACGATGGCCTATGGGCTGCACCTGGGCGCACGGCTGCCAGCGCACCCGACATCCACGGGCCGGGTGTTGCTGGCGGCGTTGCCCGCAGCGCAGTTCTCAGAGTGGCTCAAGACCTGCACGCTGCAGCGGCTGACGCCGCAGACCATCACGCAACTGGGCGCGCTGCGCAAGGTGGTGGCGCAGGCCCGGCGCGACGATTGTTGTCTGGCGGTGGAAGAGCACGAGCTGGGCGTGCACGCGCTGGCCGTGCCGCTGCGCAATCTGCAGGGCCAGACGGTGGCGGCGCTCAACGTTGTGGCGTCGCCCCAGCAGGTGCAGGCGCAAACCCTGCAGCGCGACATGCTGCCGCTGCTGCAGGAGGCCGCCCGCGAGTTGCGGGGGCTGTTGTGAACGAATCAGCGAATCTGGCGCGCGAAAACATCCATCCAATTGCTTGATGGGGTACTTGCCTCAGATAGATCGTTCGCCCTGAGCCTGCCTGCCCTGAGCGTGACGAAGGGCCAAGGGCTGTTCGCAAAAAGCCCTGGCTTCGACAGGCTCAGCCCGAACGGACAGGGGCAAGTCTGAGACAGGTAAAAAATCAGGTCAAATTAGCCTCTAGCGCTTGATGGTAAAGCGTTAGTAGCTATTATTTTGATAATTCTTTGAACACTTCGCGCGCGGCCGCCACGGTGGTCGCAATGTCGGCTGCGGTGTGGGCTGAGCTGACAAAACCCGCCTCGTACAGCGCAGGCGCTATATAGATACCGCGGTCCAGCAGGCCGTGGAACAACTGGTTAAAACGCGCATTGTCGGTCTTGAGCACCTGGGCGTAGTTCTGGGGCAGCTCGGGCAGCAGGAAGAAACCGAACATGCCGCCTTCGCAGTCAGCGCTGAAGGGCACGCCTTCGGCCGCGGCCGCCGCCGCCAGCCCGTCGACCAGGGAACGGGTGCTGGCCGACAGTGCGTCAAAGAAGCCGGGCTTCTTGATCTCGCGCAGCGTGGCCAGCCCGCAGGCCGTGGCCACCGGGTTGCCCGACAGCGTGCCGGCCTGGTACACGGCGCCCAGCGGGGCCAAGTGTTCCATGATGGCGCGCGGGCCGCCGAAGGCCGCCAGCGGCATGCCACCGCCGATCACCTTGCCCAGCACCGTGATGTCGGGTTTGAAGCCGGGGATGCTTTTGGCGTACACGCTTTGCGCGCTGCCCAAGGCCACGCGGAAACCCGTCATCACTTCGTCGAACACCAGCAGCGCGCCGTATTCGGTGCACAGTTCGCGGCAACGCTTCATGAACGGCACGCTGGCGCGCACCAGGTTCATGTTGCCCGCGATGGGCTCGATCATCACGCAGGCCAGTTCCTTGCCGTACAGGGCGAAGGCTTCTTCCAGCTGGGCGACGTTGTTGTATTCAAGTACCAGGGTGTGTTGCACCACTTCGGGTGGCACGCCCGCGCTGGTGGCGTTGCCGAACGTGGCCAGGCCCGAGCCCGCCTTGACCAGCAGTGAGTCGGCATGGCCGTGGTAGCAGCCTTCGAACTTGATGAATTTGCTGCGGCCTGTGGCGCCGCGCGCCAGGCGGATGGCGCTCATGCCGGCTTCGGTGCCCGAGCTGACGAGGCGGATCATTTCCATCGACGGCACAAGGCTCAGGATTTCCTCGGCCAGCTCCACCTCCCGTTCGGTCGGTGCGCCAAAGCTGAAGCCTTCGAGCGCCGCAGCTTGCACGGCTTCGAGCACGGCGGGGTGGCCGTGGCCCAGGATCATCGGGCCCCAGGACCCGATGTAATCAATAAAACGCTGGTCGTTGGCGTCCCAGAAGTAGGCGCCTTTAGCGCGCTTCACAAAACGGGGCGTGCCACCCACCGCCTTGAAGGCCCGCACGGGCGAGTTGACGCCGCCGGGGATGAGCGCTTTGGCGCGTTCGAACAGGGGGATGTTGAGGTCAGTGCTTGGTGTCATGGGGGGGCATCACAAAGCCTTCCAGGGCCTGTGCTTCATCAATCATGGGTTCGTCGTCGTCGCCGCCCGCTTCGTCTTCGTCAGGCAGGGCCCAGAACATGCGATCGGGCACGATGTGCCCCATGCCGGGGCGAAAGCCCGCGTCAAGGCAGCGGTCGAGGTAGCCCAGTGCTTCGCTGGTGGCTTCGCCCAGGTCGTTGCCGCTGGCCACCAGGGCGGTGAGGGCGGCCGACAGGGTGTCGCCCGCGCCCGAGAACGTGGCATCGAACAGTTCGAACTTGCCGCTGCCGATGACCGTCTGGGGCGACGCCAGGACGTTCTCAACAAACTGTTCGGGCAGCGGGATGCCGGTCACCAATGTGTAGGGCACGCCCATTTCGGATGCGGCACGGGCGATGTCGCGCGCGGTGGGGCTGCGGTCGCCGGTCCAGTCGGGCAACAGCCAGCGCCACAGCGTACTGTGGTTTCCAACCAACACCGAGGTCTGCGGTAACAACAATTCCCGGAAGGCGTCCAGGTACTCGTCGATCAGCTCTTCACGCCACCAGGAGAGGTTGGGCATGTACGCTATCACCGGAACTTCGTCATAGTCTGTCGTTATTTCGGCAATGGTGCTGATGTTCTCGGGGCTGCCCACAAAACCGATCTTGATGGCCTGGACCGGCAGGTCCTCCAGCACGGCCCGGGCCTGCTCGGCTACGGCCTCGTCGTCAAAGCTGAAGTGGTCAAAAATCTCTGCCGTATCGCGGGCGTAAGCGCCGGTGACGACCGCAATCGGATGTCCGCCAACGGACGCAATGGTGGTGATGTCAGCGGTCAGTCCGCCTGCTCCGCTGGGGTCGCTGGCATTGAAGACCAGAACGCAGGCCGGGCTGGCATCCTCCGCGTCTTCATCGTCAATATCGGTGATTTCTGAGGGGGGGAGGGGGGCTTTGATGGTCATGGACCAGTTCCTGCTAGATGGGTGGCACAGAAGCTGCAGGCGGCTGAGATGACTAGATACAATCGTTGCATTCTATGTGAAGGCCCTTTAAGCTGTGATCGACTCTAAAACTTGGATGTGCTTGATTTGCGGTTGGATTTATGACGAGGCGGAGGGTTCACCTGAGCACGGCATTGCACCCAACACTCCATGGGACCAGGTTCCCATGAATTGGACCTGCCCAGAATGTGGCGCCCGCAAAGAAGATTTCGAGATGGTTCAGATTTGAGACGCAGCCACCGCTGCGTTGTTTATTTTTCCATCGGGAGCAGTAACAATTGACTACAACAGGCGCATCTTTCAAAGTGCTCGTGGTGGATGACAGCAACACCATCCGTCGAAGCGCCGAGATTTTCCTCAAGCAGGGGGGGCACGAAGTCTTGTTGGCCGACGACGGCTTTGACGCTTTGGCCAAAGTCAATGATTACCAGCCTCAGCTGATTTTCTGCGACATCCTTATGCCCAAGCTCGACGGGTACCAGACCTGCGCCATTATCAAGCGCAATGCCCGTTTTGCAGATACTCCAGTGGTAATGCTGTCCTCCAAAGACGGCGTGTTCGATAAAGCGCGTGGGCGCATGGTCGGCTGCCAGGAATATCTCACCAAACCGTTTACCAAAGACCAGCTGTTGCAAGCCGTGCAGCAGTTCGGCAATGCCCAACAAGGAGCGATGTAATGCCCATCCAGAAAGTGCTGGTCGTCGACGACTCGAAGACCGAGTTGATGTTTTTGACGGACCTGCTTCAGAAAAAAGGCATGCAAGTGCGCACGGCAGAAAATGCCGATGAAGCGTTTCGTCGTCTGGCCGAAGAAAAGCCCGATCTGATTTTGATGGACGTGGTGATGCCGGGCCAAAATGGCTTTCAGCTGACGCGCGCCATTACCCGTGACCCGCTGTATGCCGATGTGCCCATCATTATGTGCACCAGCAAGAATCAGGAAACAGATCGCGTCTGGGGTATGCGTCAGGGTGCTCGCGGCTACATCACCAAGCCGGTCGATCCCGCTGAGCTGCAGGCCAAAATTGACGCTCTGAACTGAGGCTGCGGCGCGTTCATGGCCAACCGCGAAGCCCTTCGAGAGCTCCAGACCCGACTTGCCAGCCGCCTGCAGGCTGCAAGAACCGAAGGTACGTCTGTTTCGTCCTGGCTGGCTGTAGAGTCTGCCGGGGCTTTCTATTTGCTGCCACTGGGCCAATCCGGGGAGATTTTCCCGTGGGTGCCCGTTCAGGCGGTGCCCTATACCCAGAGCTGGTTTTTAGGCGTTGCCAACCTTCGCGGTGGGCTGGTGGGCGTGGTGGATCTTGCGGGCCTGATGGGCGCTGCGGCTCCACGCACTGACCAAGCCATGGCGGAAACCAGTCTGCTGTCGTTCAATGCCGCGCTTGAAGTCAATGCCGCATTGCTGGTGGATCGCTTGGCGGGCCTGCGCGGGACCGATGCGTTTGTCACGTCCGAGCCGCCCACTGAGGATTCCCCCGGGTTCTTTGGCACCGTCTATATCGATTCCAGCGGCACACGCTGGCAGGAGCTGAACTTGCAGATCCTGTCCCAACATCCCGCTTTCCTGAGCATCAGTGCTTGAGTTTTTCTGTAAGGCTGCACCATGTCCGTCGTCAATCAATTTGGAAAACTGTTCAACCGGAAACCCGGCTCGGATGCCGGCACTGCCGACGACGGGCGGGACCTCCTGGCTACCGGCTCGCTCGATGGAGCGCAGCTCGGTGATGCCTATCAGGCAGAAGCCATGAACAGCGTCCAGGGCGATCCGGACGGTTATTCGCCAGAACTCACCTCGCCAGACTCTGATGAAGATCTGATTTCTCTGCCGCTGCTCGGTCGTTCGACCGCGGCGGGGCATCAGCGCCGTTTGCTGGCCTTGCTGGCCATCGGTGTGGTGGTGCTGGCGCTGATCGCTGGTTGGGTGCTGCAGCAAGCAGACCGGGCCGCGCAACAACTGGCTGCTACCGGTCAGTCGCTGATGCAGTCGCAGCGGCTTGCCAAGTCGGTGTCGCAGGCCCTGGTGGGTAGCCCGCAGGCATTCCCCGACGTGGTGGAAAGCTCTGGCGTGCTGGCGCGCAACGTGCGCGCGCTCAATGCAGGCGACAACGAACTCGGCGTCCAGTCGCTGGGTGAGCCCTACAAGCCAGACTTGGAATCCGTGAATCCCCTGATGGAGCGCGCCGAGCGCAACGCGACGGTGGTGATGGGGCAGCAAAAAATTCTGACGCAGGTGGGTGACGCGCTGCGTACCATCAATCGCCAGTCGTCTGATCTGCTGGAAATTGCCGAGACGGTGTCGTCGCTGAAACTTCAACAAAACGCCCCTGCTGCAGAAATCTCTGCGGCTGGTCAGCTTGTGATGTTGACCCAGCGGATCGGCAAGTCGGCCAACGAATTCCAGACCATGGAAGGCGTGAGCCCTGAGGCCGTGTTCTTGCTGGGCAAGGACTTGAACTCCTTCAAGGAAATCGCCCAAGGCCTGCTGGATGGCAGCCCTGAACTGCGTCTGGCCGCCACCAAGGATGCGCAGACCCGTGAGCAGCTGGAAGCCTTGGTGAAGCTCTATGAGCAGACCCGAACACAAGCCAGCGCTATTCTGGGCAACCTGCAAGGTCTGGTGTCCGCCCGCGAAGCGCAATCCGCGATCATTGCCGACAGCGAGCCGCTGCGTCGCCAGCTGGAAGGCTTGCAGTCCAAGCTGTCTGCACAGACGGGTCTGGGTGGTGGTCAAGTCGCCGCGCTTGCACTGGCCGGCTTGTTCGTGGTTCTTTGCGGTATCGGGATCTCCCGTGTTCAGCTGCTGGACAGCCGGGGCCGTCAGGCCAACGCTGAAATGCAGCAAAAAGACGCCAAGCGCCAGGAGCAGGAAGCCAAGCGTGTCAACGACGCCAACCAGGCCGCCATTTTGCGATTGATGAACGAACTGCAATCGGTGGCTGAAGGTGACTTGACCCAAGAAGCAACGGTGACGGAAGACATTACTGGCGCTATTGCCGACTCGGTGAACTACACGGTGGAAGAGCTGCGTCAGCTGGTGGGCAGCGTGCAGAACACGGCGACCCGGGTGGCCCAGACGACGGCCCAGGTGGACAGCACGTCGACCGAACTGCTCGCCGCTTCGACCGAGCAGCTGCGCGAAATTCGCGAAACCGGCCGCTCCGTTCTGGACATGGCGACCCGAATCAACGAAGTGTCGACTCAGGCGCAAGAGTCCGCCACGGTGGCCCGTCAGTCGCTGCAAGCTGCTGACTCCGGTCTGCAGGCCGTACAGAACGCCATCGGTGGTATGAACTCCATCCGAGATCAGATTCAGGACACCTCCAAGCGCATCAAGCGTCTGGGTGAGTCGTCTCAAGAGATTGGTGAAATTACAGAGCTGATTTCCGACATTACGGAACAGACGAACGTGCTGGCTCTGAACGCTGCTATCCAGGCCGCATCTGCCGGTGAAGCCGGCCGAGGCTTCTCGGTGGTGGCGGAAGAAGTGCAACGACTGGCTGAGCGTTCCGCCGATGCGACGCGTCAGATTTCTGCCCTGGTGAAGGCCATTCAGACCGACACCCAGGATGCCGTGGCCGCTATGGAGCGCTCCACGCAGGGTGTGGTGGAAGGGGCGCGACTGTCCGACAGCGCGGGTACGGCACTGTCTGAAATTGACCGTGTGTCACGCCGACTCGCTGAACTGATTGAGCAAATTTCTTCTTCGACGTCCCGGGAAGCTGTTCTGGCCAATGAAGTGGCCGACAACATCCAGCACATTTTTGCGGTGACCGAGCAAACGGGTGAAGGTACCCGTACCACAGCGCAGCAGGTGCGCGAGCTCTCGCACATGGCTGAAGAGCTGCGCCAATCGGTGGCCCGGTTCAAGATCGCCTGACGTAGTCATCAACTAGCT
The DNA here is from genome assembly GCF_046291265.1 of Acidovorax sp. Lineage (GTDB taxonomy): Bacteria > Pseudomonadota > Gammaproteobacteria > Burkholderiales > Burkholderiaceae_C > Acidovorax. The sequence goes on from NZ_JBKBTV010000003.1 coordinate 44,505, forward strand.
GGCTCATTGCAGCCGGGGACGAATCCATGCCATCTATTGATGTCAACAATGCACCGGCCGCGGATGGGACACAGGGAGATCATGACCTGGGTCCATTGGCCTGGGTGCTTGACGAACTGCGCAAGTCGTTAGACGGTGCGGTCAAGGCCATGCGGCGCTTCGTGCGTGATGCAGAAGCCGCGCGTGAATCCGATTTGGCCGCGCTGGACGCTGGTCCACTGCGCATTGCGCGCCAGCAGCTTCACCAAGCCTGCGGGGCACTGGAAATGGTGGGCATGGGCCCTCCGGCACTGGTCTTGCGGTCCATGGAGTCTGCTGTTCAAAAGTTTGTGCAGCGCCCGGAGACTTGCAGCGATGAGGCGGCTGCTGTCATCGAGCGCGCAAGCTTTGCGCTGATCGAATATCTGGAAACAGTGCTGGCGGGCAAGGCCACGTCACCAGTGGCACTGTTTCCGCAGTACCGCGACGCGCAGGCTCTGGCAGGTGCTGAGCGCGTGCACCCCGCCGATCTGTGGCCGGTGGAGCGCCGCTTCCGAGAACCCGAGGGCACCATCGCAGCGACGCCTCTGCCCTATGGTCCAGAAGCCCGCGCGCGCCTGGACTCCGCCGTTCTGCGGATCGTCAAGTCGGGCGATTTGAAGGCGGCTCGCAGCCTTCACGAGACCTGTCTCTGTTTTGTGGCAGCACAACCGGACCGACAGTCGCGCGCGTTTTGGAAGATTTGCGCAGGTTTCTTCGAAGCTTTCGGTGCGGGGCTGTTGCCCCCCGATGTGTACGTCAAACGCGTGGCATCGCGGGTCTTGATGCAGTACGCGACGTTGGCCAAAGGCGACACGACCATTGCTGACCGCCTGGTTCAGGATTTGTTGTTCTTTTGCTCGCAGGCGAAGCCCGCAGAAAATTCAGCAGACGCATTGCCTTCGCTGACCGCTGTGCGCCAGGCGTTTGCTTTGGATCGTTTCAAGCCGGTGGACTACGAAACAACGCGTTTCGGTCGTTTTGACCCTGCGTTGCTGACCCAGGCCCGCAAGCGGATCGCGTCAGCGACAGAGACATGGTCTGCATTGGCCGGTGGAGACCGCAACAAGCTGAAACCCGCCGCAGATCAATTCAGTTTGGTGTGTGACTCCCTGCGCAAGCTGCACCCCGGCAGCGAAAGCCTGGCGCAGGCCCTGACCCGCGCGGTCGAAGCTACCACCCGTTCGGGCGAACCTCCTTCAGCCGCATTGGCCATGGAAGTCGCGACCTCCGTGTTGTACCTCCAGGCTGCGTTTGAAGAACTGGATGCTGCAGACGAGCAGATGGAGGCGCGTGCCGCGCGTCTCGCGGAGCGTCTTGATGCAGTCGCCGCTGGCGCAGAGCCCGAACCCCTCGAACAGTGGATGGAAGAGCTGTACCGCCGCGTCAGCGATAACCAGACCATGGGCAGCGTGGTCGACGAACTCCGTGCCACGTTGGGTGAAGCAGAGAAGTCACTGGATCAATTTTTCCGCAACACCCAGGACACAGCCGTTCTTGCGACAGTACCGGGTCACCTTGCGCAAATGCGCGGCGTGTTGTCGGTGTTGGGGCTGGACCAGGCTTCGCTCGCTGTGGTTCGTATGCGCGATACGGTGGAGCGTTTGCTCATCAATGAAATCGCCGACGAAGATCGCCAAACCGCTTTCGAGAAGCTGGGTAACAGCCTCGGCGCTCTGGGTTTCCTGATCGACATGCTCAGCTACCAGCGCACCATGGCGCGCAAGCTGTTTGTGTACGACGAAGAGTTGGGTGAGTTGCGCATCTTGATGGGCAAGACGCGCGGTCGCGCTTCGGATGCCGTCGAGGAAACTCCCGTCAAGCTGGATGAGCGCTCGTCGATTCCGCTGCCGGATGTCGTGCCCCGATTCCCTGTGCCGGAGCCTGTCAGTGAACCCACTGATTTCGCTCCTCTGCCCGATTTCGCAGCGCCTTCGGCGCTATTGGCCGAGGCTGAACCCGCTGCATTGGCACCTGAAATTTCTTTCGACGCACTTCCTTCAACGGAAAGTTCTTCAGCGCCTGCAGCAGCGTTGCCAGTGCCCGTCACTCGGCCCCTGGAAATCGAAGACGAACTCTTGGAAGTGTTCCTCGAAGAGGCGCGCGAAGTCGTGGTGACGGGCCTTGCTGCCATTGATGTGCTCAAGGATGAAGCCGGTAACCTCAGTGAGCAAACCACACTGCGCCGCGCTTTCCATACCCTCAAGGGCAGTTCGCGGATGGTCGGGCTGAACGATTTTGGCGAAGCCGCTTGGTCGATGGAGCAATTGCTGAACGCCTGGTTGGCAGAGCAAAAGCCCATGCATCCCGATTTGCTGCAGCTGTCGTCGGACGCAATGCGTGCTTTCAGCCGCTGGGCTGATGACATTGCGGCGGGCACAACGTCGGGCTGGAGCACAGAGGCGTTCCGAAAGTCTGCCGACGCGATGCGTCTGGATGGCACCTTGTTGCCATTGGCGGCGCCTGCAGAAGCAGGCATTTCTGCCGGCGTGATCGACGAACCCGCGGTGGTTGTGGACGCGCTGAATGATGTGCCAGTGCCCGTTTTGGAGCCCTTTGCCGACGAGCAGCCGTTGGTGGCCGCAGAGTTGCCACAGTCCGATGACGAAGTGCTGGAGATGCCGGACTTCGAGTCCACCCAGATGTCCGACCATGTTCCCGAGCATCCTGCAGAGGTTGCGGGTGCAGCAGCGGCTGATGTGGCGGAGGACATCGACTTCTCGGTGTTTGCTGCCGCTTTGAATGAGACGCCTGGCGAACACGCGGCAGTGGATCCATCGAGTGCAGATTTTGTGCTGGATCTTGAACTGCCCGATCTGGAGCCGGTCGCTGCCCCAACGCCGGTGGCAGAGGCTCCATCAGACGAGTTCACGTTGCCCGACGAAGTCACTGCAGAGGCCACCTCGTCACTGCCGACAGAGGCTTTCGACGTGGCCGACCTGGATGCTGCGGCGCTGGCAGAGCTGGAAAGCATGCTCGACGCACCACCCGTGGTGGAGACGCCTGTGCAGGAGCCAGCCGCCGAGGTGGTCGCTCCAGACTCGCTCCCTGCGGCTCTGGACGTTCATGAAGTCCTGCCGCAAGAGGACAACGCCAGCGATGACGCGGTGAAGGTCATTGAAACTTTGCGCATCGGTATCCCGCTGTACAACGTTTACCTCAATGAGGCGGACGAATGGTCACGCCGTCTGGTGACCTGTTTGCAGGAGTGGGCGCTGGAACTGCATCAACCCTTGCCCGATACCGCGGTAGCGTTGGCGCACTCGCTGGCGGGCAGTTCGGCGACAGTGGGTTTCAATGCCCTGTCAGAGTTGTCGCGTGTTCTGGAGCATGCCCTTCAGCACGTGCAACTGCAGTCGGGGGGCACCGAAGAGCAAGCTCAGGCGTTCATGGCTGCGGCCGACGACATTCGCCGGTTATTGCACCAGTTTGCTGCGGGTTTCCTCAAAGAGCCCAGCCAGGACGTGCTAGCCCAGTTGCGGGAGATTCTGGAAACCGAGGTGGACAACACCTTGTCGCCGCCAGAAGAGGACGACGATTTGCCACTGGAGCGCGAAGACGCGGTGACGGAATTGCCGGTTGCAGCCCTTACCGAGCCTGAACCTGAGCCGGTTACAGAAGCCGCCCCTGAACCAGCCCCGTTGGTCATACCGGCAGGTCATGTCGCGCCCGCGCTGTCCGTGGTCGTGCACGACCAAGATCACGATCAGCAGGTTGACAACGCTATTGCACATGCCATTGCCATGGGCTCGGACGTTGACGACGATATCGATGCCATTGACGTCATTGATCCCGATCTGTTCCCGATCTTTGAGGAAGAGGCCGCAGAGTTGTTGCCCCAGCTTGGCGGCGCATTGCGTCAATGGGCTTCACGCCCTGACAACCTTGGTGCCCGCAGTGAAGTGCTGCGTGCGTTGCACACACTCAAAGGGAGTTCGCGACTGGCGGGCGCCATGCGCTTGGGTGAAATGGCCCACCGCTTGGAGTCGGCCATTGAGCAACTCGATGTCGATACGGTCACCACAGACCAGATTGAGCCTCTGCAAGGTAGCTTTGACGGGCTGCAGGCGAACTTCGAAGCGCTGCGTGCCATTGGCCAGAGTCCTGCGGATACGGTGATGTCACTGCCCGTGGTGCCCGCAGGTTCCAGCTCGCCAGCGACTGATACCGCTGCAGCCGCGCCAGCAGCTGGCCAGAGCGTGTCGAGGCCTTCTGCGCCTTCAGTGCGCCTGCCTGGCCCATCACAACTTGCGCCTTTGCGGGCGGCGGCCAGCCAGTCGGTGCGCGTGCGCGCCCAGCTGTTGGATCGCCTGGTGAATCAAGCGGGCGAGGTGATGATCAGCCGTTCGCGCCTGGATGTCCGCCTCGGTCAGTTCCGCAGTTCGCTGACAGATCTGTCGGGCAATTTGGACCGCTTGCGCCAGCAGCTGCGCGACATTGAAGTGCAGGCCGAGTCGCAGATGCAATCGCGTCTGGCGCTGTCCAAAGACTCTGCCGCCGGATTTGATCCGCTGGAATTTGACCGCTTCACCCGCGTGCAGGAACTCACCCGCATGATGGCCGAGTCGGTGAACGACGTGGCCACCGTGCAGCGCAACCTCCAACGTGCCATGGAAGGTGCCGAAGACGATCTGATCGCCCAGGGACGTCAGGCGCGGGAGCTGCAGCGCGATCTGCTGCGCACCCGCATGGTGGAGTTCGAAGGCATCTCCGAGCGACTGTACGCAGTGGTGCGACAGGCATCGAAGGAAACCGGCAAGCAAATCAAGCTGGACATCACCGGCGGCTCCATTGAAATGGACCGCGGCGTGCTGGACCGCATGACCCCTGCGTTCGAACACTTGCTTCGTAACTGCGTCGGTCATGGCATTGAAGATCCCCAAGTCCGGACAGCAGCAGGCAAACCGGCATCGGGCACGATCACCATTGATCTGCACCATGAAGGCAATGACGTGTCGGTGGAGTTCCGCGACGATGGCGCGGGTCTGAACTTGCCCCGAATCCGCGAGAAGGCTCTGGCACAGGGCATCGTGAACGCAGATGTGGAGCTCAGCGATGCGGACGCCGCAAATCTGATTTTCATGCCAGGGTTCTCCACGGCGTCAGAGGTCACGGGTCTGTCTGGGCGCGGTATTGGTATGGACGTGGTCCGTGCCGAGATCAACGCTTTGGGTGGCCGCATTGAAACCTCCACCGAAATGGGCAAGGGTGCAGCCTTCCGCATGGTGCTGCCACTGACCACCGCCGTGACGCAGGTGGTGATGCTGCGCGCGGGTGACTTGGCCGTGGGTGTACCCGCCAGCGTGGTCGAAATCGTGCGCCGCACCTCGGCTGCCGACCTGGAAGAGGCCTACCGCACAGGCACCTTTGATGACGGGACAGAAAAGTTGCCGTTCTTCTGGTCAGGCGCTTTGCTTCAGGCCTCTCCTCGCAGTTATGAACCGGGAGGCAAGTCTCGCCCTGTGGTGATCTTCCGCAGCGCCGCACAGCGCATCGCGATGCATGTGGACGAAGTTCTGGGCAACCAGGAAGTGGTGGTGAAGAACCTGGGTCCTCAGCTGTCGCGTCTGCCTGGTCTGGCTGGAATGTCCGTTCTGGCGTCGGGCGCTGTGGTGTTGATTTACAACCCTGTGGCTTTGTCGACCGTGTACGGTGATCAGGTCCGCGCCTCCAGCGTGGGTCTGCCGCCGGTGCTGGAAGCTGGCGGCGCGGGTGCTGGCAAGTCGGTGGTTTCGTCACAACTGGCGGGCCCTAGCCTGGTGCCTCTGGTGTTGGTGGTGGACGATTCGATCACGGTGCGCCGTGTGACGCAGCGTCTGCTACAGCGCGAAGGTTACCGGGTGGCGCTGGCCGCAGATGGTCTGCAGGCGTTGGAGCGTTTGCAGGAAGAGCGCCCCACCGTGGTGTTGTCAGACATCGAAATGCCCCGCATGGACGGGTTCGACCTGGCGCGCAACATCCGCGCAGATGGCGCCTTGCGTGATCTGCCCATCATCATGATCACCTCGCGCATCGCTGAAAAGCACCGCGAGCATGCGATGGAACTGGGTGTGAACCACTACCTGGGCAAGCCTTATTCAGACGAAGAATTGCTGAGCCTCATTCAGCACTACGCCCGCCTCGCTGCCGCCGCAGAGGTTTGACACCTCCGCACGCCCCTTCCTGTCAAGGATGGGGCGTGCAGTCTTCTCCTGAAGTCTTTTTCGCCAACCATTTGTGCCCTCTCCTATGGATTCTGTGAATCAATCAGGGGTCTCTTTGGACGCCAAGGCCCCGGCTCCGTATGGGGACAGCCGCTTGCTGGCGTGTTTGGCGCTGGTGGCCCGCGAGCGAGCATCCGATCTCTTTCTGTTGGCCGGAGCCCCACCCACTGTCAAGCGGCAGGGCGCGTTCTTGCCCATCAGCCAGCAGGTGCTCAAGGCGCAGGACATTCGCACCATGGCCTACTCGATCATGGGCAAGGCGCAGCACCATGAGTTTGAATCCACCATGGAATGCGATTTTTCGTATGCGACCGCGGAGGGCGATCGTTTTCGCGTGAATGTGCACCTGCAGCGCGGCCAGGTGGGCATGGTGATTCGCCATGTGGCTGGCAGCATTGCCAGCCTGGATGAGTTGGGCTTGCCCCAGGTGCTGAAGGATCTGGCTTTCCTCAAAGGCGGGCTCATCCTCACGGTGGGTTCAGCGGGTTCCGGCAAGACCACTACATTGGCAGCGCTGATAGACCATCGCAACACCAACGAGAGTGGTCACATTCTCACCATCGAAGATCCCATCGAGTACCTGCACCCGCACAAAAAGTCACTGATCACGCAGCGTGAAGTGGGTATCGACACGCGCTCGTACGACGAAGCCCTGCGCCGCGCAATGCGCGAGGCACCCAACGTGATCATGATCGGGGAGATTCGAGACCGCGCCACCATGCAGCACGCGCTGCACTACGCCGAGTCTGGGCACCTTTGTGTGTCTACGCTGCATGCCCACAACGCCAATCAGGCGGTGCAACGCATTCTCAATTTTTTCCCGGAGCATGCGCACAAGCAATTGCAGATGGACCTATCGCTCAATCTGCGGGCTGTAGTGGCACAACGCTTGATCAAGGGCATTCAGGGCCGACTGGTGCCCGCCACCGAGATCATGTTGCTCACCCCTTATGTGGCTGACTTGATTCAGAAAGGGCAGGTTGACGAGCTCAAAACGGCGATCAACCGGGGGACAGAGCAGGGCATGTGCAGTTTTGACCAGTCTCTGTTCAAACTGGTCGAATCTGGCGCAATTTCTGTCGAGGAGGCGATTGCCCATGCAGACAATCGCACAGACCTTTCTCTCAAGCTGCGCCTGGCCGCTGGCGGTACGTTGAGCGTGGACGGCATGAGCATGAGCGCGCAACAAGAGGCCAATTCCCAGAACGGGCGCTAACAACCCCTTCAGCGGAAGCCGCGTGCTCCTCTTAGTCCTCTTAGCACTCCGTCAGTGAGTGGCAGCGGCCTTGACCACTGCATAGCGCTCCAGCGTCCGCTGTCGTGCCACATCGTGTTCCACCACCGGCAAAGGGTAGTTGCCGCCCAACTGCACACCCGCCTCTTGCAATTCCAGCGGCCGTGCCAGCCACGGGGCGTGTAACGCCTTGGCAGGCAACTGCGCCAACTGCGGCAGGTAGCGGCGGATGAACTTGCCCTCCGAATCAAACTTCTCGCTCTGGCTGACCGGGTTGAAAATGCGGAAGTAGGGCTGGGCATCACAGCCGCTGGAGCTGGCCCATTGCCAGCCACCGTTGTTGGCGGCCAGGTCAAAGTCATTGAGGTGCTTGGCAAAGTAGGCCTCGCCCCAGCGCCAGTCGATGCCCAAATCCTTCACGAGAAAACTCGCCACCACCATGCGCAGTCGGTTGTGCATGTAGCCTGTCTGGTTGATCTGCGCCATGGCCGCATCCACCAGCGGGTAGCCTGTGCGGCCCTCGCACCAGGCGGCAAACAGGGCATCGGCCTCAGCGCCTGATTCCCACTGGATCGCGTCATAGGCCGGTTTGAAGCTGTTGCCCACCACATGCGGATGGTGGTGCAGGATCTGAAAATAAAAGTCGCGCCAGATCAGCTCGCTCAGCCAGGTCGTGGCGCCCGGGTTGCCCTGCAGCATCAGGCGGTGTGCGGAGCGCGCCAACAAGCGCGGCGACATGGTGCCAAAACGCAGGTGCACGCTCAGGTAACTGGGCCCTTTGATGGCCGGAAAGTTGCGTGTGTCGTCGTAACGCTCCATGCGACCGAGGAAATCGTCAAACAACTGCTGCGCGCCGCTGGCTCCTGTGGGCAAGCGCAGCTGCGACAGTGCGGTGGCCTCGAAACCCAGTGATGCCAGCATTGGCACCGCTTGGCAGTGCTCCGGCGGGCGCGGAGCGAGGTGGTGTGCATGGCGCTCTACCGGGTAGCTCTTGAGCTGAAAGGCATCGACCTTTTTGAGCCAGGCGTTTTTGTAGGGCGTGAACACGCTGTACGGGTTCCCGGTCTGCGTCAGCACTTCGCTGCGCTCCAGGAGCGTGTGGTCTTTGAAGGTGTGAAAGGCCTTGCCAGCGGCGGCCAGTTGCGTGCGCACCAGGCTGTCGCGCGCGAGCGCCTGGGGCTCGTCGTCGTGGTTGGCAAACACGGCCTGTACGCCCAGGGCGTTGGCCAGTGCCGGAATGGCATCGCTGGCCACCGCGTGCAGCACGATCAGACCAGCCTGCGCATGGCCGGAGAGCGTGCGCAGCGTTTCATCCAGTTCCACCAGCGACTCTCGGATGAACTCCACCCGCCGGTCGGCCCGGGGCAGGGCGTCCAGGATCTCGCGGTCAAAAACAAAGGCGCAATGCACCTGCTGGCACTGTGTCAGTGCGCGGTACAGGGCAGCCTGATCGTGCGCGCGCAGGTCGCGGCGGAACCAGACAAGACCGCTGGGGTACGAAGGCTCGAGGGAGGGGGGCATGTTCACCGTTAAAATTGCCGGATGTCTTTCGATTCTGCGCCCATCAACCTGACGCATCACTTCCTGATTGCGATGCCCGGTCTGGAAGATGAGTCTTTCTCCCGCAGCGTCGTTTACCTGTGCGAGCACAGCGAGCGCGGTGCCCTCGGTCTCATCATCAACAAGCCCTCTGACATCACCCTCAAAAGTCTTTTCGACAAGGTGGACCTGTCGTTGCGGCGCGAGGACCTCACCAGAGAGCCCGTGTTCCAGGGTGGCCCTGTGCAGACCGAGCGTGGCTTTGTGTTGCACGAGCCCATGCTCATGGACAGGGCCGAGACCGACGAATCAGCCTACGCCTCTACCATGACCATCCCGGGTGGGCTGGAGATGACCACCTCCAAGGACGTGCTCGAAGCGCTTTCCACCGGGGCGGGCCCCCGCCGGGTGCTCATCACGCTGGGGTATTCGTCGTGGGGCGAAGGCCAGCTCGAATCCGAACTGGCCGAGAACGCGTGGTTGACCGTGGCGGCGGATCTGTCGGTGATCTTCGACACCCCCGTGCCAGAGCGCTACGACCGCGCCTTGGCGCTGCTGGGCCTCAAGGCGTGGATGCTGTCGCCCGAAGCGGGGCACGCATGACCGGCTTGCCCGCTCAGCCCGCTGTTCCTGCGCATTTCCAGACCTTTCTTGCTTTCGATTTTGGCCTCAAGCGCACGGGCGTGGCCTCGGGCAACCGCATGCTGCGCGGCGCTACGCCGCAAGCCACCATCAAGGCCGAGGGCGATGCCCGTTTTGTGCAGGTGGCGCAGCGCATCAAGGAATGGCAACCCGACGCACTGGTGATCGGCGTGCCCTACCACCCCGATGGCGCGAGCCACGAGAACACCGAGCGTGCGCTCAAGTTCGGCCGCCAGCTGCGCGGTCGTTTTGGCCTGCAAGTTTTTGAGGTGGACGAGCGCTACAGCACCACCGAAGCCCTCTCCGGTGGCGCCAAGGATGCGGACGCTGCGTCGGCCTGCATCATCCTGGAACAGTTTTTGAGGAATCTTCCATGAGCAACCCATCCCCCGCCGCCGCAGGCAGCCTGGTGCTAGATGCCGAGGCGCTGTACCGCGAGCTGCTGCGCGGCGTGCGCAGCATGCTGACCCCCACCACGCGCCTGGCAGGCATCGCCTCGGGTGGTGCCTGGCTGGCCGAGCGCCTGCAAAAAGACCTGGGCCTGGAAGGGCCTGCCGGTGTGCTTTCGTCGGTGATGCACCGCGACGACTTTGCCCAGCGTGGCCTTTCGGCCGGCGCGCAAACCGCGCTGCCGTTCGATGTGAACGGCGCCGACGTGCTGGTGCTCGACGACGTGCTCTACACCGGCCGCACCATCCGCGCCGTGCTCAACGAGTTGTTCGACTATGGCCGCCCGGCCAGCGTGCGCCTGGCCGTGCTGGTGGACCGGGGCGGGCGTGAGCTGCCCGTGCAGGCCGACTTTGCCGCAGCCCGCGTAGCGCTGCCTGCCGCCCAGTCGCTGGCCCTGGCGCGTGACGACAGCGGCACCTTCCAATTCCAAGTCAAAGAGGCCTGACCGTGCTGCACAAGCGCAACCCCCAACTCAACGGCAACGGCGAACTCATCCACCTGCTGTCCATCGAGGGCCTGCCGCGCGACATCGTCACGCACATCCTCGACACGGCCGCCAACTTTGTCAGCGTGAGCGACCGCGAGGTCAAGAAGGTGCCCCTCTTGCGCGGCAAGAGCGTGTTCAACCTGTTCTTCGAGAACAGCACCCGCACGCGCACCACCTTCGAGATCGCGGCCAAGCGGCTGTCGGCCGACGTGATCAACCTCGATATCGCGCGCAGCTCGGCCAGCAAGGGCGAATCGCTGCTCGACACCATCGCCAACCTGAGTGCGATGGCGGCTGACATCTTCGTGGTGCGGCACAGCGAATCGGGCGCACCTTACCTCATCGCCCAGCACGTGGCGCCGCATGTGCACGTGATCAACGCGGGCGATGGTCGGCATGCCCACCCCACGCAGGGGCTGCTGGACATGTACACCATCCGCCACTACAAGAAGGATTTCAGCAACCTCACGGTGGCCATCGTCGGCGACGTGCTGCACTCACGCGTGGCGCGCTCGGACATCCATGGCCTGACCACGTTGGGCTGCGCTGAAGTGCGCGTGGTGGGCCCGCGCACCCTGGTGCCGTCGGACATGGCGCAGATGGGCGTGCGCGTGTGCCACACGCTCGAAGAAGGCATCAAGGACGCGGATGTGATCATCACGCTGCGCCTGCAGAACGAGCGCATGAGCGGTGCGCTACTGCCGTCGAGCCAGGAGTATTTCAAGAGCTTCGGCCTCACGCAGGACAAGCTTCAACTGGCCAAGCCTGATGCCATCGTGATGCACCCCGGCCCGATCAACCGAGGGGTCGAGATTGACTCCGCCGTGGTCGATGGCAAGCAGAGCGTGATCCTGCCGCAGGTGACTTTTGGCATCGCTGTGCGCATGGCTGTGATGTCCATCGTTGCTGGTAACGAAGCATGACGCTCGGGATGAATACTCCTGTTTTCATAGCTGCTAGCGTTTATCCCATAAGCGCTAGCAGCCAATTTGGCTTGAAATCATGAAGATACTGATCCAGAACGGCCGTGTGATCGACCCCGCTTCGGGCCTCGACCAGATCTGTGACATCGCGATTGCGGCGGGCCGCATCGTCGGCGTCAACCGTGTGCCGCCCGACTTTGCGCCCAAGCGCGTGGTGGACGCCACGGGCTGCATCGTGCTGCCCGGTCTGGTGGACTTGGCCGCGCGCCTGCGCGAGCCCGGCCATGAGCATGAAGGCATGCTCGAATCCGAGATGGCCGCTGCGGTGGCCGGTGGCGTGACCAGCCTGGTGTGTCCGCCCGATACCGACCCCGTGCTCGACGAGCCGGGCCTGGTGGAGATGCTCAAGTTCCGCGCCGAGAAGCTGCACCAGTCACGCCTGTTTCCGCTGGGCGCGCTCACGCGCAACCTCGCGGGCGAGGTGCTGACCGAGATGGCCGAGCTGACCGAATCGGGCTGCGTGGGCTTTGGCCAGGCCGAGGTGCCTCTGGCCAGCACCCAGGTGCTGCAGCGCGCGCTGCAGTACGCCGCCACCTTTGGCTACACCGTGTGGCTGCGCCCGCAGGAGATGCACTTGGGGCGTGGGGTGGCCGCCAGCGGTGCGCTGGCCACGCGCCTGGGCCTGTCGGGCGTTCCCGTGGCGGCCGAGACCATTGCACTGCACACCATCTTCGAGCTGCTCAAGACCACCGGCGCGCGTGTGCACCTGTGCCGCCTCAGCAGTGCGGCCGGTGTCGAACTGGTGCGCCGGGCCAAGGCCGAGGGCCTCCAGGTGACCTGCGACATCAGCATCAACACGCTGCACCTGACCGAAAACGACATCGGCTTCTTCGACAGCCGCGCGCGCCTGACGCCCCCACTGCGCCAGCAGCGCGACCGCGATGCCCTGAGCGCGGCGCTGCTCGATGGCACCGTCGATGCGCTGGTATCCGACCACACGCCTGTTGATGAAGACGCCAAGACTTTGCCGTTTGCCGAGGCCGAACCCGGCGCCACGGGCCTGGAGCTGCTGCTGAGCCTGGCCCTCAAGTGGTCGCAGGACAGCGGCGTGCCGCTGCAGCGCGCACTGGCCGTGGTCACGTCCGAACCCGCACGCGTGCTGGGCAACGCCCTGGGCACCTTGCAGGCCAGCGTGGGCCAGATCGTGGAAGGCGGCGTGGGAGACATCTGCATCCTCGACCCGCTGGCGTCCTGGACCGTGCAGGACGACGCGCTGTGCAGCCAGGGCAAACATACGCCGTTCTCGGGATATGAGCTGCCCGGCCGTGTGCGCATGACGCTGGTCGGTGGGCAGGTAGCCTTTGACCGTGCCTAAGCATGTGCGGTGCGGAGCGGCCCTGAGGTGAAGTCTTTGCGCGCCATCTGGCGCCTGCTGCGTCTACTGGGCCACATCGCCAAAGGCCTTGGCATCGTGGCGCTGCGTTTCCCGGGGCTCTCACCCGACCAGCAGCATGCCAGGGTGCAGGTGTGGTCGCTGCAGCTGTTGGCGCACCTTGGCATCAGCCTGCGCATTCAGGGCCAGCCGCCGCTCATCGGGCCGGTGATGCTGGTGGCCAACCATATTTCTTGGCTCGATATCCCGGTGATGCACGCTGCGCGGCACTGTCGTTTCGTCTCCAAGTCGGACGTACAGGGCTGGCCGCTGATCGGCACGCTGGCCACGGCGGCCGGCACGCTGTACATCGAGCGCAGTTCGCGCCGCGACGCGCTGCGCATGGTGCGGTCCATGCAGGAGGCGCTGGAGCGTGGTGAAGTGCTGGCGGTGTTCCCGGAAGGCACCACCGGTGACGGCCGCGAGATGCTGCCGTTCCACGCCAACCTGATCCAGGCCGCAGTCGCAGCCAATGCCCCGGTGCAACCCGTGGGCCTGCGTTTTGTGGACCGCGCCACGGGCATCACCAGCTTCGCACCGAGCTACATCGGTGACGAGACCCTGGTGGGCTCGATCTGGCGCACGCTCAGCGCACCGGCCATAGAGGCCGTGGTGCACTATGGCGACCCTGAGCTACCCGCCGGGCGCGACCGGCGCGTGTTCACACAGCACCTCCAGACCGTGGTGGATCACCTGCGCCGCAGCTGAGTGCATACGGGGTCGCCCCAACCCCGTCTCCAATCAGGGGAATTTACCGGCGGTGCACAGCCCTGGCGCTCCGGTAGCCCGTGATTGGCTATCCGTAAGTACAGGGAGTTCTTCTGCCGAACCCTTGAGGCCTTGTCTGACGTTTTCGCCATGGTGCGAGCGCCACACTGGCTAGTCCATTGATGGAGACAGATATGCGATTCATTCAGCAATTGAGTGTGTGGGGTGTGTTGGTGTTGAGCGCCATGGCGGCCACCGCGCAGGGTGTGAACACGCCCGCCGTGGTGCCCGGCCTTCGGCCTGCCATGCCGCCGTCTTCGGCACCGGCTGCAAACACGGTTCCCACACCGGCCCAGACGCCCAGTCCCTCACCCAGTCAGACGCCCGCCCAAACGCCTGAGCCCCCGCCAGCCCAATCCCCGTCAGAGACACCTCCCCCACCCGCGCCCCTCCCGCCTACGCAGGGCTGAGCCACCATTGCTTTGCGGAAAGTCGCCACCTGAGGTGATGGGATGCGGTCGTCACGAAGAAACGACCGCGATCAACGAAGACGCTGAGGAGCCCATTGGGCCCTCACAAACGCGCTGCCCGGCAAGTGCCGCCAGAAGCCACAAGATGCACACCGCAGCACAAAGCCCCGCACAGAAAACGCGCTGTGCAGGGCTTTGCTGTTTCTACCCCTCTGACAGCCGGTGTGACTTGCGTGGTCGAAACCGTGCATATTCCACGTTTGCAGCTCTGTAGGCTGCAATAACGGTGCTCCAGTACGCACTGTTTCCCTTATCGTCCGCATCTTTTGGTCTGCATGCCATTGCGCACAGGCCCATCACATTGCCGGGAGGGCACCATGAACCTGATAGAGCGCGTCAAGAGCATCCTTTTGCAACCCAAGGAGACCTGGGTCGTCATCGACTCGGAAACCACCGACGTGGCGACCCTGTACACCCAATACGCCATGATCCTGGCGGCCATTCCGGCCGTGTGTGGGTTCATCGGTTTGTCACTCATCGGGTTCAGCGCGTTTGGCGTGTCCGTGCGCATGCCCTTGGTGTCGGGCCTGGTGAACATGGTGGTGTCGTATGTGCTGAGTCTGGTGGGTGTGTTTGTGCTGGGGCTCATCATCAACGCGCTGGCCCCCACCTTCGGCGGCCAAAAGAGTGCGATCCAGGCGCTCAAGGTGGCGGTGTACGCCAGCACCGCCGCCATGGTTGGCGGTGTGTTCAGCCTGCTGCCTGCGCTGTCCATGCTGGGTTTGCTGGCCGCGCTGTATTCCATCTACTTGCTGTACACCGGGCTGCCGGTGCTGATGAGAAGTGCGCCCGAAAAATCCATTGCCTACACGGTAGTGGTCATCATTGCAGCCATCGTCATGGGCGTGATCATCGGTGCGGTCAGTTCCGTTTTCATGCCGCGCGGCGCAGACATGTTGGGCGGTGCAGATGCCCCCGCCATCACCATGAACACGCCGGGAGGGCAGGTGTCCATCAACACCGCCGGGCTGGAGGCCGCGGGCAAGAAAATGGAAGAAGCCGCTCGCCAGATGGAGCAGGCGCAGAAGAGCCAGGACCCCGCCGCCATGGCAGCCGCCGCAGGTGCTGCGGCCACGGCTGCGGCGGGCGCACTGGGGGGTGGTCAGGCCATTGCTGCGCAGTCGCTCAAGGCCGCCTTGCCAGAGGCGCTATCGGGCCTGCCCCGCACGGCGTTTGAAGTGCAGGACGGCGCCGCCCTGGGCTTGCCCACCAGCCAGGCCAGCGCCCAGTACGGCAGCGACGACAAGCAGGTGCGCGTGGAGATTCTGGACATGGGAGGCCTCAGCCAGATGGCCGTGATGGCCATGGGTTTGGGCCAGGGCGAGAAGGAAGACCAGACCAGCGCCGAAAAGACCTGGCAAGAGGGCGGTCGCACGCTGCACCAGCGCTATGCCAAGGACGGCAGCCATGCGGAGTTCAAGACGGTCCTGAAAAACGGACTGGTGGTGAGCATCGAGGGCGACAACATGGGTATCAAGGAGCTGCGCGGTTTCATCTCGCAGGTAGACCTGAGCGGCCTGGAAGGCCTGGCGCGCAAGGGCAAGTCCTGAACCCCTTCCAAGCTCTGCATTCGCTTCCTCAAAGGCCGACAGATGTCGGCCTTTTTTCGTTCTGGGGTGGGGCCCGATGACCGCAGTTGCAGGCGATAGACTGCTTTGTATCGGCACGCGTTTCGCCGGCTGACCATTCTTTCCGTCTTCATGCACTCTTTGCCTTTGTACCAACGTGCCATGGGCCCCGCTTTTGAGCGGCTGGCGCCTGCATTGGCGCGTTTTCACAGCCTCTCTGGCGCGCACCGTCTGCAGGGGCACGTACAGGTGGAGGCACCGGCCACCTGGGCTGCCCGCTTGCTGGCGCTCGCGCTGGGTGCGCCTCAGCGCGCTGCGCAGGGCGCGATCACCTTCGAGCTGGATGCGCGCCCTGCTGCCGAGCGGTGGACTCGCCGTTTCCCCACGCAGACCATGCAATCCACCTTGCGAGAGGCCGCTGGACAGGTGGCGGGCCAAGTAACAGGACAGGTGGTGGAACACCTGGGCGCCGCGCGGCTGACGTTTGCACTGCATGAAGCTGAAGGGCGGCTGGTGATGCAATTGCAGCAGCTGCATTTTTGCGGCATTGCATGCCCTGCGTGGCTGCGCCCCCAGGTGGTGGCGCAGGAGACCGGGATTGGCGAGGCCCTGCATTTCAAGGTGCAGGCCACCGTGCCCTGGGTTGGCCGTGTGGTCAGCTACCAAGGGCACCTGGTGGTTCCGCTGGAGGCCCCAGATGCAGCGGCAGCCGCAGGGGGTACGCAGCCATGATTGTGGTGTTTGATGGCCAGTGCCTGCTGTGCAATGGCTGGGTGCAATTTCTGCTGCGGCATGACATCAAAAAAAGCATCCGCTTTGCGTCTATCCAAGGCGCGGCGGGGCAACGGCTGCTGGCGCAGGCGGGTCTCGAAATCGATGGTTTGCAAACCCTGCTCGTCATCGATGGCGACCGCAGCTGGCAGCACACGGCAGCCATCTTGCGCGTGCTGCATGCGCTGGGTTGGCCGTGGCGACTGGCATGGGTGGGCTGGCTGGTGCCCGCACCGCTGCGCGATGCGCTGTACCGCTCGGGTGCGCGCAACCGCTACCGCATCTGGGGGCGGTCAGACACCTGCATGGTGCCGTCGCCCGAGGTGGCGGCGCGTTTTCTGGATTGACCTGGTGGCGGGGTTGGGCTCGGACAATGCGCCCGCGCTGGTGCGTCATATGGATTCATGTTCGATCCATCAGAACCGTTCGGGCTGAGCTTGTCGAAGCCTCGCGCGGCGCTTTGACAAGCCTGTCCTGAGCCTGTCGAAGGGCTCAGCGTGAACGGACATTTTTTATTGCGGACCGGTATCAGGCGTTGTTGAACGGCTGGTGCTCCAGCAGCACGTTGTGAAAGTCTTCCACCAAGTCTGTGCCTAGCTCTTCGATGGCATCGTCCTCGGCGTCGTAAGCCCACACCACGCGCACGTCGGTGCCGCGCTGTCCGGCTTCGTTGAACAGTGCAAACAGCGAGCGCAGCCCCATGGTGGACGCGCTGTTGATGTATTGCAGCCGCATCTCGGCCTTGAACTGGCTGGGCTTCTGGGTCTCGAAATACGCCTTCAGTGCTTCAAGGATGGGGCTGAAGAAGGGCAGCGGGTTCTCGGGGTAGCACTCGCCTTGCACCACCAGGCGGTGCTCGGCGGGCAGAAAGAGGATTTCTGGTGTGACAGTGGTGCGTTCGGTTTTGATGGCTTGCATGAGGGTGTCCAGAAAGTGGGTGAACAAAGCGAAGTCAGATGCGCGCCTTGACGTGAAAAAGCGCGGTGCGCACGCCGGGGTGGGCCGGGTGGGCTGGGTCTGTGGGGGCGGTGGTGGATGCAAAGCTGTATTCCAGCGGCGCGCTGGAATCGCGGGCAATGGTCAGCAGGCCCAGGCCCGCGCCTTTGCTGATGGGGTCGTCTGCGCTGTGCGTGGGGTTGCGCAGCTGCTCGCGGTAGCTTTGCTTGATTTCTTCCAGGCTCATGGCCCGCACTGCGTTCAACTTCTCGGTCAGGCGGGGCACGAAGTCCACGTCCACCGGGTTGCTGCAGACGATCCAGTAGTGGCCGTGCACCGCCTCGGGGGTGTCTGCCATGTCCTCGCGACCTACGCCAATGGCGCCGCGGGGCGTGGGCAGCGTGCCGTCGGTGGCGGGTGTAGCGGCCGCATAGTGGAGGATGTTCTGCGCCATCTCCACAAACGTGGAAAACAGCTTGCGCTTGGCGGGGCCCGAGGCGTCTTCGGTGGCCAGGCGCGCTTTGAGCGAATCGGCCGCTGCGGCAATCACCGCCGGGGTGAACTCGCCCGCGTAGTAAAACAGCACGCCGCAGTCCTGCGCGCTGGCCTGAAAGCGTTCGAAGTCCGGGCTGTTCATGCCGTCGCCGCCTGTGTGCTGAAGGCCAGCAGCGATACGTCGTCGCGGCGGCGCTGGGTGCCCTGCCATTCGCCAAAGCTGGCCGTGAACGCCGCGCACAGGCTGTGCGCCCGGGCGCCACGGTGGTCCGCCATGAACTGCATGAGCCTGCGCCGCCCGTGGGCAATCTGCTTGGGCCCGCCGATCTGGTCGATCACGCCATCGGTGGGCACCACCACCAGGCTGCGCTCGCCCAGCGGTACGTCCTGTGTGGTCCACATCTGGTCGTCGGCGGTTTCGGCGTAGCCAATACCGGCCTTGTCGCCGTCGATCTGGGCAATGGTGTCTTCGCCCTCACGCGCCACCAGCAGCGACAGGCGGGCGGATGCAAAGCGCAAGCTGCGGCCGTCGGGCGCCAGCAGAAAGATCGCGGCGTCTAGCCCGTCGCTGGACTCCTTTTCAGACCGCACGGTGTTGTCTTCGTCGCCTTCGTTCCCTCGTGCGCGTTGCTGCAGCACGCGCTTGATGTAGCGGTTCATGCCGGTCAGCGTGGCGCCCGGGTCGGTACCGCTGCGCGCGGGGTCGATGGCCTGTTCCAGAAACGACAGCGCAATCAGCGTCATGAATGCGCCCGGCACGCCGTGGCCCGTGCAGTCAAACAGGCAGCCCAGCAGGCCGTCGGGCGTGTGGCGAAAGAAGTACGCATCGCCACCCACCACATCGCGTGGCTCCCACAGCAGACCATGGTCGGGCAGGTGCTGTTGCAGCACGCGGTCGGATTCGGCCAGGTGCGAGCGCTGGATCAGGCTGGCGTAGCTGATGCTGGACAGCAGCTGGCGCGTCTTTTCGGCCTCGATGTCCGACATCGCCTTCATCAGGCCAAAGCCGGTGCCCAGACCCAGGTACTGGCCGTGCGCGGTGGTGATGAACCCGTCTTTGAGCACACGGCCGCCAGCGTCCACCGCGGTTTTGACCAGCAGCTCGATGGGCGTGGCCATATCGACCACCACCGGAGACTTGTCCATAAACGCAATGCAGCTCTTGCGGCCAAACACCTCGCGCGAGAACGGGCGCGCGTACTGCTCCATGAATGCGTTGCGGTTGATCAGCCCGATGGGTCGGCCCTGCTCGACCACCGCCATGGTCTCCAGTGACTCATGGCGCGCGAACAAATCGCGCACGTCTTCGTTGGTGTGCTCGGGCGATACCGCTTCGGTGGGGGATGAAAGGTGCTCGGCCCGGGTGGCGAGCGGGCTGTGCGCGATGTGCAGATCGGCTGCACTGGCAGCGAGGGTGTCGTAGAGCCTGTCGATGTGGGACATGCAAGAACCGGTTGTTACGAGATGCAACCGATTCTTGTTCGCCCGCGTGACGGGGCTGTGACTAGCTACTCTGCAGTGTGATAAAAATCAAAATTCATAGCTGCTAGCGCTTTATGGATAAGCGCTAGAGGCCAATTTGAATCATATTTCTGTGTCTTAACCCCTGGGGAAGGTCACCACGTGGTCGACCTGTGCGCGGATGCCAATCCACTCGCCCAGCGCGTGGTCGTGGTGGCTGGGCACATGGGCCAGCACCGTGTGGCCGCTGGCCAGGCGCAGCGTGTACAAAAACTCCGAGCCCCGAAACGACTTGCGCACGATCTGCGCCTGCACCGGCGCGTGATCGTCGTGCACGATGTCGTCCGCACGCAGCAGCACATCACATTCGCCACCGGGGAAGCTGCTGGGCAGCGGGCATTCCTCCAGGTCGGTCAGGTCGCCCAGCGGCGTCTGCGCTACCACGTTGTTGCCGCGCTGCACCAGCGTGGCAGGGGCGAACACGCCGTGGCCAATGAAGTCGGCCACAAACCGGGTGGCGGGGCGGTGGTACAGCGTGTACGCGTCGTCCCACTGGTGCAGGTGGCCTTCGTTCATCACGCCAATCACGTCGCCAATGGCAAAGGCCTCGAACTGGTCGTGTGTCACAAACAGGGCCGTGGCACCTGCGGCTTTCAGAATGCCACGCACCTCGTGCGCCAGGCGCTCACGCAGGTCCACATCCAGGTTGGAGAAAGGCTCGTCCAGCAGCATGAGCTGGGGGCGCGGCGCCAGGGCACGCGCCAGCGCCACGCGCTGCTGCTGGCCGCCAGAGAGTTCGTGCGGAAAACGGTTTTCGCTGCCTTCCAGCCCCACCAGCTGCAGCACTTCGGCCACACGCGCGGCTTGTTCGGTCCGGGGCAGTTGGTGGATGCCAAAGGCCACATTGCGGCCCACCGACAGGTGCGGGAACAGCGCGTAGTCCTGGAACACCATGCCAATGCGCCGCAGCTCAGGCGGCACGCTCAGCGTGGCACTGCTGACCACACTCTTGGTCAGGCGGATCTCGCCGCCCGTCACCGGCTCCAGCCCCGCCACGGCGCGCAACAAAGTCGTCTTGCCGCAGCCCGAAGGGCCGATCAGCACACCGATATCGCCTGCGTGCAGGCCCAGCGTGACGCCTTCCACCGCCGCGTGGGGGCGGCCTGCGTAGCGCACTTCGAGTTGGGAGACCTCTAGAAACATGCCGTGATTCTAGGTGGGCAGGAGCGAATGCTTAAAATTCGCATTTGCATTCCAGAACGTCGCCCGGCCTGAGCCCGGCCACGGGTGTGCGCTTCCTCCTTTTGCCGAGCCCCTCGCCTTGCGCCGCACGCCTTTTTCTGCCCTCCGCACCATCCCCCTGATCCTGTTCGCAGGTTTTCTGGCACTGCCCGTGCTGGCGGTGCTGGCGTCATGGCTGCCGATAGGTCAGGGCGACGCGCAGGCGGGCGCCATCCTGCGCGAGATGGCGGCCACCGTGTTGCCCGGTTATGTGTGGACCACCTTGTGGCTGAGCGTGCTGGTGGCCCTGGGTGCGGCCATTGTGGGCACGGGCGCGGCGGCGGCGGTGACGCTGTTTGACTTTCCGGGTCGCCGCACGTTTGAATGGCTGCTGCTGCTGCCGCTGGCCATGCCGGCCTATGTCACGGCGTATGCGTACACCGACTTTTTGCAGTTCAGCGGCCCGCTGCAAGTGGGCCTGCGCAACACCTTCGGCCTCGAAGGCCGCCTGCTGCCCGAGGTGCGCAGCCTGGGCGGCGCGGTATGGGTGTTCATCTTTTCGCTCTACCCCTATGTGTACCTGTTGGCGCGCACCGCACTGGGTGAACGCGCGGCCCACCTCATGGAGGCCGCGCGCCTGCTGGGCGCACCGCTGCCGCGCCGCATCCGCGCCGTGGCCTTGCCGCTGGCGCGCCCTGCGGTGGCCGCCGGTGTGGCGCTGGTGCTGATGGAAACGCTGGCCGACTTTGGCGTGGCCAGCTACTTCGGCATTCAGACCTTCACCACGGGCATCTACAAAGCCTGGCTTTCCATGGACAACCGCCTGGCCGCCGCGCAACTGGCCACCATGCTGCTGGTGGTGGTCATGGCATTGCTGCACCTCGAACACCGCGCGCAAAAACGCATGCGTTTTGCCACGGGCGGCGGGCGTGCCGGTTCGGCCGAAGCCCAGCCGCTCGCGCTGCGCGGCGCGCGCCGCTGGGCGGCCTGGGCGGTGTGCACAGTGCCCGTCCTCATGGGATTTGTGGCGCCCGTGCTGTTCATGCTGCGCCCGCTGGCCGCCGACTGGTCGGTGTTGCCCTGGGAGCGATTTATGGAATGGGCCTGGCACAGCGTGCGCCTGGGTGGCATCACCGCCGCGCTGGCCGTGGTGATTGCGCTGGCCCTGGCGTTTGCGGTGCGCCGCCAGCCCGACGCCATCACGCGCGGCGTGGTGCAACTGGCGAGCGTGGGCTACGCCGTGCCGGGTGCCGTCATTGTGGTGGGCTTGCTGCTGCCAGTGGGCTGGCTGCAGGCGGCCATGCCGCAGTGGGGCGTCGGTGCGCTGGTCACCGCCACCGCGTTTGGCATTGTGTGGGCGTACCTGGTGCGGTTCTGCGCAGTGGCCCTGCAGTCCCTGCAGAGCGGCTACGCGCGGATACCGCTCAGCCTGGATGATTCCGCCCGCATGCTCGGCATCAAAAGCCCCGGCCTGATGGCGCGCGTGCACTGGCCGCTGCTCAAACGCTCGACCGCCGCTGCGGCGTTGCTGGTGTTCGTGGACGTGATGAAGGAGCTGCCCGCCACCATGGTGCTGCGCCCTTTCAACAGCGACACCCTGGCCGTAGTGGCCTACCAGCTGGCGCGCGACGAACGCCTGGGCGAGGCGGCCCTGCCGTCATTGGCGCTGGTGGCGGTGGGGCTGGTGCCGGTGATTTTGCTGAGCAGGACGCTGCGCAGCAGGGGCTGACGCGCCGGAAAGCGCGCCGGGTATGTGCGTCCGGTCTGCGCTGTGTTGCAGCGATTGGTGACAGGCTGCGCAGGCCTTCCTGCCTAGTGCGGCAGATAGACGGTCCCGGTGTAGGCCCCTGTGGACGACTGGCTCGGCGGGCGCACGATCAGTGTGCTGTACGACCGGTAGTTGCCGACCTTACTTTCATCCG
This sequence comes from Acidovorax sp., assembly GCF_046291265.1. GTDB lineage: Bacteria > Pseudomonadota > Gammaproteobacteria > Burkholderiales > Burkholderiaceae_C > Acidovorax. Next base: position 67,045 of record NZ_JBKBTV010000003.1, read on the forward strand.
TCACCCAGACTATCCATGTGATGGGGCGAAGTTTTTCCGCTCCCTCCACCACTGGCCGTCGCACCTCTGCGATCACTTGAAGCGCAAAGAACTGATCGCTGGTGTCGACCTCCACCGTATCACCGGTCAACGTCACCTTGCCAGAGATCAGCAAGGTCTTCAGCGTGTGGGCTCGATCGTCCGTGCGGTTTTGCAGCGACGACGGAAAAGTGCGTAGATCCAGGCGCTCGAACAGCGCCTGAGCCCGGTGGGCCACGCGCGTGCGCGGCAGGGTCGGGTCCACGGTGAACGGTTCACTCGCGATATAGCGGACCGCATCGCACACGAGATATTCGGACTGGATGCTCGCGTTGTTCACGGACTCTTGCGGCGCACTGGTGAGCACCAGGCTTGCATACTCTGCGCAGTTGTTGGCAGACGCACCGTTGTCGAATGCCAGCGGCGTGCGAGGCCGGTACAAGCTGGTCTTCAGGTCTTGCAAGGCCACCCCCAAGTCGGGGTGGGTGACGACCAGTTGAGCGAGGCTGGTGGGAGCGGGCGGTGTGCGATCCGCCGAGTGCGCTGCAGTGTGAAATACAGCTGCGGCAGCCAGCACGGTGTACCAGGGGCTTGTCACTCGGTGTCTCCAGAAAGGCGGGCTGTGGTTCAGCGACTGGCGGGGTTTGCCGGTCTTGCTGGGAGCGTACGTTAGAAATCCTCCGCAAAGTTTCTCGCGGAAAAAGGCCAATCCATCGCTCAGCGTTCAGTGCTTGTTTGTGCCCTGTCATGTCTTCACCTGCAGCTTCACCCCCAACCTGCGCCATCCAATCACCACCCCGGTCACGCTCATCACTGCGCCCCCCAGGCTCAGCACGATGAGCACGATGTCCCACAGCGGCCTGCGCTCCAGCAGGGGCAGCCAGTCCCAACTGTGCAGCATGCCAAACAGCCAGCGGCTGGTGCGGCGGTGGCTGTCGGTGCGGCCCAGCACGGCGCCTGTGTGCGGGTCGATGTGGACCCAGGTGGCCTGCCGGTCGTCGAACACCACGCGCAGCGCAGGCAGGGGCTTTTCGCTGCCGCCGGTCATGGTGTGGGCTGCGCGGTCGTAGTAATGCAAGTCGTAGGCGGTCAATGTCTCGGTGCGCACTACCGCGTGGTGCAGAAGGTGTGTGGCGGCCTCGGACACCGCTCCGGGTTGCCAGGCGTGGGGGGCGGCGGTGGTGGCGTCAAGCAGCGCTGGAGCGCCTGCTGGTGCCTGTGCCAAAACCAGCGTGTGGCCTGCGGCGCGCACCCAGCGCAGCTCGCGCGTGTTGGGCGATGCGGCTGATAGCAGGGCCTGCACCGTGGCGGCCTGCGCTGGCAGCACCAGGGGGCCGCCGTTCATGGCCTGCAGGCGCAACGGCGCGGCGCCGCTGTCAAAAATCTTCCAGGGGTTCATGGACATGAGGCCGCTGAAGATCCAGGTGAAGGTGATGACGGCAAACACCAGCCCGAACACATGGTGCCAGCGCATCATGAAGCCCCGGTACGGCGTGCGTGACCCGGTTTTGTAGCGGCCCGCAAAACGCCAGCGCATCACACCCACCACGGCGCCGGTCACCGTGAGCACGATGCCCGCGATGGACAGCCAGTTGACGATGTCCGTCCAGTAGGGGTTGAACACGTTGCCACGCAATGGGTACAGCCAGTGGATCCATGCGCCCGCGTAGTTCCAGGCGCGCTCCTGCAGCGGCGCGTCGCGCACCACCTCGCCCGTGGTGCCCGATACGTAGACCACGGTGCCAGCGCTGTCGCCCAGGTGCAGGCGGTGCAGCGGGCGGTGCACGTCCAGCGCGCGTGAATGGGTGAAGGCGTCCTCGTCGATCGTGCCCTGGTGCTCGATCTGCAGGTCGGGTTCCTTTGCAAAAGCGCGGGCCGAAGCCATGGCATGCGCGGCATTTATACGCTCCAGTCGGTCGCCTGTGATCGCGTCGATCACGGCGGGCGCGGGTGCCCTGCGCGGTCGCGGGGCGGTGTCACCCGATGCTGCTGCGGGTACGGCCAGGTACACCACGCGCCCACCACTGGCCATGGCCAGGCGCAGGTCCTGCAGCGGGCCTGCGAGACCCGCGCGGCGCAGGGCCTCCGCGGGCTCCAGCACCCGGTCTGAGCCCTGTGTGGAGATACGCAGTGGGGGAAGGCGCTCCAGGCGCTCGGCCTGCGTGAGCTTGGGGTAGCCCACGTACATCATCACCACGCCCGAGATGAACCACATGGCGAAGAATGCGCACAGCAGCACGCCCAGCCAGCGGTGGACGAGGTACAGCCAGCGTTTGGCGTGTTGCATGGCAATGCTCCCGGTCGTGGTCAGAACGCCACGTGCAGCGTGACATCCAGCGTGCGCGGCGCGCCCAGGTAGACCTGGCTGGTGCGCGCTTCAGCGCCGTAGATGCGGTCGGTGGCGTTGCGGATGCGGCCGGTCAACGTGGCGCCCGGTGTGACCTTCCAGGCCAGGCCCAGGTCCAGCAGGGTGTACGACGGCCAGTGCTGCGTGTTGGCAGCGTCGGCATAGGTCTTGCCCACATGGCGCAGCCCGGCGCTGGCCGTGACCGTGGGGGTGACCGCATACGACACCCACAGGTTGGCCACGGTCTGCGGCGTGAAGGTGGGCACTTTGCCCGCCAGCGAGACACCGCCCTGCATGAAGTTTTCATACCGTGCGCGGGTGCGCATGAGGTTGCCCTGCACCTGCCAGCGCGCGTCTGGGCGCAGGCCCACGGCCAGCTCCACGCCACGCGACGATTGCTCGCCCACCAAAAGGGTGACGCCGGGGTTGTTGGGGTCTTGCGAGGAAATGTTGCGCCGAGTGATCTGAAACGCCGCAGCGGTGGCCGTGCCTTTGCCCTCCCAGAAGTCCATCTTGCTGCCCACTTCGACCTGGCGGCCCGTGGTCAGCTCGCTGTTGGTGCGCACATCGCCAAAGGTGGCGGTGGACAGGGAGCCCGACGGTGGGTCGGCCGCCGTGGCCGCCTGGGCGTACAGGTTGGCGTCTGGCGCAAAGTCCCACACCACACCGATGCGGCCCGTGGTGGGGTGGTAGCTGCGGCTGAAACTGGCGGGGTTGGCCGCCGTCACTTCGCGGCGGTTGACCAGGTCCAGCTCCAGGCGTTCGTGGCGCAGCGCGGTGATCAGGTTCACACCGGTAGCTACGCTGGTGCGGTTCTCCAGGTACAGCGCCGTGGTGGTGGTTTTGTTGTCCCGGTCGGGGCGGAACCCGGGTGCCATGCCGGGGATGTCAAAGAAATTCTCGGTGCTGAACTGGTAAGGGTTGACCGTGCTCACCGTCACGCCCAGGCTGTTTGGGAAGCGCGTTTGCCGGTTCACGCTCACATCCAGACCAAACGCCCAGTCGCTTTTGCGGCCCGCCAGCGTGCCCTGGTAGGTGCCTTCCATCCGGTCGCCCATCACCTGCTGGTCGTGGCGTTGCAGCAAGACACCGGTGCGTGCTACGGCCGTGTTGTTGGCGTTGAAGCGGTAGGTCTCCACATTGCGGTAGTCGCGCAGCGCGTCGTACACATACAACGTGTTGCGCCACTGCAGCGCGTCGGACACGCGCCACTGCGCTACCGAGCGCAACCAGTGCACACGGTGCGCGTACATGCCGTCGGCGCTGTTGTAGTTTTTGAACCGGGTTGCCTCGTCGATGCGCTGGGCGCCGCCCGCGGGGTTGAGCACCGGCGTGCCCCAGTAGGGGCGGTCCACATGGTCCTTTTGGTATTCGTAAGCCAGCGTGTGCGAGAAACCGCCGCCCAGGTCCGACAGCAGCGAGGTGGCGAGCTGGGTCGACTGGGCGCGCGTGCCTTCGGTCCAACTGCCTGCGTTGCGGTGGTTCAGGTCCAGCCGCACAAAGTGGGATGGGCCTGGCGCGCCTGCAGTGCCAGCGATGCGCCGGTTCAGGCCCACCGAGGCTTCCTTGAGGTCGTAGGAGCCCAGGCGCAGTTGCGCTTCCGAGAAGTCGCTGCGCTCGGCGGTCTTGGTGATGTAGTTCAGCGAGCCCCCCACGCCGCCCGAGCCGTACAGAAAACTGGATGCCCCACCGATGGCCTCCACGCGGTCGTAGATCCAGCTGTCCACCGCGCGCGTGGCGCTGCCGTAGTGCACGGTGATGCCGTTGTAGAGCTGGGTGACCGAGTTGCCGGTAAAGCCCCGGTAGCTGGCCGCCATGGAGCCCGGCGCATTGTGCGCCGACACGCCCGGGATGGCGCGCAGGATCTCCTGCGTGTCCTGCGCGCCGCGCGCATCGATGGTGGCGCGGTCCACCACTGTGACGGACGCGGGTGTCTCGCGCGCGGTCAGGCCCAGGCGGCTGCCGGTTTCTACGGGGGTATCAAGGTGGAGCTTGCCGTTGGCCGATGGTGCGGGCTCCACCACGTCCACGGTTTGCAGCGTGGGGGCCGCCGGTGTCTGGGTGTGGCCCGCAAGCGGCACCAGTGCCAGTGTGGCCAGCACGCTGGCGCAAAGGGGGGAAAGTGAGGAAAGTGGAAACGCTGGGCGCAAAGCAGGCGCGCAAGCAGGCGGTGCCGCAGCGCGGCGCAGGGAAGTACGGGACATGAAAAGCTCTCGAACAGACGGCGGCGCCCGCAGCGTGGCGCGCTGTCTTTCACACAGACATGGGAAATGCAGCATCCGCCCACCAGGATTCAGGGCGATTTGGGCGCTGCGTGGCGTGTCAGTTCAAGAGCGTGTGGGAGGCCCGCGCGCGGGCAGTGGGGCTGCGGTGGCCGCCGCAATGCGCGCGGCCTCGACGGGCTGCACCGCATGTGCCAGTGGGTGGCGCGGCAGGAGGGATGCCTCAGGTGCCGGGGGCGGTGCACCGGGGGTGGCGCACAAAGGGCAGTCCATGCCCGTCGCGCTCATTTCTACCGTGCCATCGTCCGTTTGTACCAGCAGCTTGATGGTGCCGGCACCTGAGCAGATCACTTCGATGGACTGCGGGTTGACCAGCGGGGATGCGATGGCGACACCCATCGACGCCATGAACCAAGCGAGCACCCAAAGGCGCAGCGCAGAGAAGGTTCGGGTGGCAGACATGGGGCGCGATGATAGCTTGAGGGATGTCCTCGGGCGGCGTGTTGCCCAAGGTTGGAGCGGGTCTGGCCGTGGGCAGCATCAGAGTGCTGTGGTACCAATTGCTATTAAAAATATAGCTGCTATCGCTTATTCCATAAGCGCTAGCAGCCAATTTGACTTAATTTTTGATGCAGAGCCTGCTGTGGCTCGGAACGCCTGGGTTCAGGCCTGCGTGTACGCCGTCTTCACCGTGGTGTAGAACTCCGCCGCATAACGCCCCTGCTCACGCGAACCGTAGCTGCTGCTCTTGCGGCCGCCAAACGGCACGTGGTAGTCCACGCCCGCCGTGGGCAGGTTCACCATCACCATGCCCGCTTGCGCGTGGCGCTTGAAGTGTGTGGCGTGCTTGAGGCTGGTGGTGGCGATGCCACTGGCCAGGCCAAACTGCGTGTCGTTGGCCAGGGCCAGCGCTTCGTCATAGTTCTTCACGCGCAGCACGCTGACCACGGGGCCAAAGATTTCTTCGCGGTTGATGCGCATCTGCGCCGTGGTGTCGGTGAACAGCGCGGGGCGCATGTAGTAGCCGGGGGCACCATCGGCGTTGGTGGCCAGGGCCTCGCCGCCGTAGGCCAGGGTGGCGCCTTCCTGCTGGCCGATGCCGACATATTCCAGGTCTTGCGCCAGCTGGCGGTCGTCCACCACGGGGCCGATGTCGGTGCCAGCCTTGCGGGCGTCGTCTACCTTCAGGGTCTTCATCTTTTCGATCATGGCGGCCACGAAGCGGTCGTGGATGCCTTCGGTCACGATCAGGCGGCTGCTGGCAGTGCAGCGCTGGCCGGTCGAGAAAAAGCCACTGTTGACGGCAGCGCCCACGGCCACGCTCAGGTCGGCGTCGTCCAGCACCACAAACGGGTTCTTGCCGCCCATCTCCAGCTGCACCTTGGCGCCGCGCGGCACGCAGGCTGCGGCCACGCGCTGGCCGGTGCCGACCGAGCCGGTAAAGCTCACGCCTGCGATGCGCTCGTCTTCCAGCAGCACCTGGCCCACTTCAGAGCCACGGCCCATCACCAGGTTGAACACACCGGCTGGCAGGCCCGCACGGTGCAGGATGTCGGCCAGCGCCCAGGCGGAGCCGGGCACCACTTCGGCGGGCTTGAATACCACGCAGTTGCCGTACGCCAGCGCCGGGGCGATCTTCCAGGCCGGGATGGCGATGGGGAAGTTCCACGGCGTGATGATGCCGATGGTGCCCAGCGGCTCGCGCGTGATCTCGATGCCCACGCCGGGGCGCACGGACGGGACCAGCTCGCCGCCGGGGCGCAGGGCCTCGCCCGCAAAGAACTTGAAGATGGCGGCCGCACGGCCGACTTCGCCAATGGCCTCGGGCAGGGTCTTGCCCTCTTCGCGGGCCAGCAGGTCGCCCAGCTCGGCCTTGCGCGCGATGATTTCGTTGCCCACGGCATCGAGGATGTCAAAACGCTGCTGCGGTGTGGACAGGCTCCAGGCCGGGAAGGCTGCGTGGGCGGCCGACACGGCCTCCAGCGCCTGTTCGCGGCTGGCCACGGCGTAGTCGCCGATCACGTCGCGCGTGTCCGAAGGGTTGGTGTTGCGGTATTCGCGGACGCCTTCGGTCCAGGTTCCGCCAATCAGGTTTGCATGCATAGGAGGGCTCGTTCAGTGGAGTGGTTGAAAGGAAGCGCGGGCATTGAGTGAAACCCCGCAAGGCCGACGGCAAACGCGGTCAAAAGGGCGAGGCGACATGGTCAGTGCTCGGGGGCGCCACCGGTGCAGTGCGCCGGAAAGCGGTCAGCGAGAGGGCGGCGCATTGTTGTATGTCATCGTACAACATAAACACAAAACAGCGCTTGCGGGTATCTACTGATAGGACAAGTGGCTTTGCTGTTGCGACGGGGCTGGTGGCTCGCATCGTCCCGGCGCCCCTCGTCTGTCCGGTCTGGCGCGCTGGGGCCTGTTCAGCCTGCTTCGGCCTGCGCGCGGCGGCGGCGTTCGCGGCTGTTGGCCAAGTGGGTGCGCATGGCGGCGCGGGCGGCGTCCGGGTCCTGCCCCACGATGGCGTCATAGATGCTCTCGTGCTCGCCGTTCACGCGCCGCAAATACTGGCGGCGTTCGTCGTTCAGGGCGTCCGTGGCATCCAGCCGGGCGCGGGGAATGATCATCGTGCCCAGCGTGCCCATGAGTTCGGCAAAGTGGCTGTTCTGCGTGGCGCGCGCAATCTCCAGATGAAACTGAAAATCGGCCGCCACGGCATCGCGGCCTGCGTCCACGGCAGAGGCCACGGCGTTCAGCGCCTCGCGCATGGCGTGGACGTTGGCCTCTGTGCGGCGCTGGGCGGCCAGGGCGGCGGCTTCGGTTTCGACACCAATGCGCAGTTCCAGCACCGCAATCACGTCGCGCAGCGTGCTGACCTGGTCTGCAGAAATCTTGAAGCCCGGCGCCTGGCCCAGGCCCAGCACAAAGGTGCCGATGCCGTGCCGCGTCTCCACCAGCCCAGAGGCTTGCAGCTTGGAAATGGCCTCGCGCACCACCGTGCGGCTGACGCTGAACTCGCCCATGATGGCGGCCTCGGTGGGCAGTTTGTCCCCAAGGGCCAGGCGGCCGTCGCGGATGCGGTCGCCCAGGGATTCGACCAGCTCCAGGGCCAGGGTGCGGGGCTTGCGGCGAAGCACGGTTTCGGTGTTCATTTCTTGGTGTTATCCCTATGGGGCGGCCGGGGCAGAAGGGGTACATTGCGTCGTCGTTGTACGACAACTGATGACGTGCAACCCAATGTATCGCCACTGTACCAAGAACCTCTGTGATTGCCATGCCCTGTCACCCGACGCCGATCCGATTTGAACGACTTTTGCTGACCGGAGCCGCCGGTGGGTTGGGTCGCGAGCTGCGCACGCGCCTGAAGGCCTATTGCACCACCCTGCGGCTGTCTGACATTGCGGAACTGGGCGAAGCAGCAGCGGGCGAAGAAGTGCGCCCAGCGCGCCTCGAAGATGCGGGCGCAATGTTGAACCTGCTGGAAGGCGTGGATGCCGTGGTGCACCTGGGGGGGGTGTCCACCGAGCAACCCTGGGAACCCATCCTGCAGGCCAACATCGTCGGCGCATACAACCTGTATGAAGCTGCGCGCAAGCAGGGTGTGAAGCGTGTGGTGTTCGCCAGCAGCAACCACGTCACCGGCTTCTACCGCCAGGACGAGGTCGTGGGCCTCAAGGACCCGGCGCGGCCTGACGGCCTGTACGGCCTGTCCAAGGCGTTTGGCGAAGACCTCTCCCGTTTCTATTTCGACCGCTACGGCATCGAGACCGTGTGCCTGCGCATCGGCTCCTCGTTCCCCGAACCGCGCAACCGCCGCATGCTCGCCACCTGGATGAGCTACGACGACCTGGAACGCCTGGTGGTCGCCAGCCTGACCGCGCCGGTCGTGGGCCACAGCACCATCTACGGCATGGGCGACAACACCACCACCTGGTGGGACAACACGCTGGCCCGCCACATTGGCTACCGCCCGCAAGACAGCTCCGAGCCCTTCCGCGCCAAGGTGGAGGCGGCCGACCCCGCACCGGACCTGAAGGATCCTGCGGTGATTTTTCAGGGCGGTCCGTTCGTTCGCACCGGTCCTTTCGAATGAGCGCGCAGATGAAGCCTCAGATGGAATTGCTGCTGCCCGACCACCGCGACCAGGTGGGCGAAAGTCCGGTGTGGAGCCCTGCCGAGCAGGCGCTCTACTGGGTGGACATCGAAGGCCACAAGCTGCACCGCTGGACCTATGCGGACCAGCAAGTGCAAAGCTGGGACACCGCAGAGCGCCCCGCCTGCATCGCCCTGCATGCGGCAGGCGGCCTGATCGCCGGCATGGACACCGGCGTGTTCCACCTGCAGCCCCCGGCCAGCGGTACGCTGGCTGCCTCGCAGCCTGTGGGCGGCACCCTGGCCGCCACGTTGCTGGCCGGGGTGGATCACCCCCAGCCCGGCATGCGCTTTAACGACGGCCGCTGTGACCGCCAGGGCCGCTTCTGGGCGGGCACCATGGTGCGCGACATGTCGCTGGCGCAAGCCTCTGGCAACTTGTACCGCATGGACGCACAACGTGGCCTGTCGGCACCGCAAGTGCAGGGCCTGGTCACGCAAAACGGCCTGGGCTTCAGCCCCGACGGCCAAACCATGTACCTGAGCGACAGCCACCCCAGCGTGCAGCAGATCTGGCAGCTGCCGCTGCACGACGATGGGTCGCTGGGCGAACGCTCGCTGTTCGTGGACATGCGCGACTTGCCCGGTCGGCCCGACGGCGGTGCGGTGGATGCCGACGGCTGCTACTGGATCTGCGGCAATGACGCTGGCGTGGTGCACCGCTTCACCCCCGACGGACGCCTGGACCGGTCCATCGCCGTGCCCACCAGCAAGCCCTCGATGTGCAGCTTCGGCGGCCCGGGGCTGGATGTGCTGTTCATCACCTCCATCCGCCCCGGACAGCCGCAGGGCGACGACGTGGCGCTGGGCGGCGCCCTCTTTGCCACCCGGCCCGGTGTGGCGGGATTGCCAGAAACACCTTATCGGAGCGCCTGAAGACAACAGGCCCCGGAACTCTCCCCATTCACAACACTTCAACCCAGGAGACAACCATGAAAATCCCCCATCTGTTTGGCCGCGTCGCATTGGCTGCCAGCGTCCTGTTCGGCGGTCTGGCTGCGCAAGCCACCGAATTCCGCTCGTCCGACATCCACCCCGAGGACTACCCCACCGTGCTGGCCGTGCGCCACATGGGCGAGACGCTGTCCAAGGCCACGGGCGGCAAGCACAGCATCAAGGTCTACGCCAAGGGGTCGCTCGGCATCGAGAAGGACACCATCGAGCAGACCAAGCTGGGTGCGATTGCCATGACGCGCGTGAACGTCGCGCCCATGAACAACATCTGTGCCTCCACCATGGTGCCCACCATGCCCTTCCTGTTCCGCGACAAAGAGCACATGCGCAAGGTGCTCGACGGCGCGATTGGCGACGAGATCCTGAAGGACTGCGAAGCCCAGGGCTTTGTGGGCCTGGCCTTCTACGACAGCGGCGCGCGCTCGATCTACACCGTCAAGAAGCCCATCACCACCCTGGCCGACGTCAAGGGCCTGAAGGTGCGCGTGCAGCAGAGCGACCTGTGGGTGTCCCTGCTCGAAGCCATGGGCGCCAACGCCACCCCCATGCCTTTTGGCGAGGTCTACACCGCGCTCAAGACCGGCCTGGTGGACGCTGCCGAGAACAACTACCCCAGCTACGAAAGCTCGCGCCACTTTGAAGTCGCCAAGTACTTCAACAAGACCGAGCACTCGATGGCGCCCGAAATCCTGTTGTTCAGCAAGCGCGTGTGGGACACCCTGAGCGCCGATGAGCAAAAGGCCATCCGTGCTGCCGCCAAGGAATCCGTGGGCTTCATGCGCAAGATCTGGGACGAGCGTGAAGAAAAGTCCCTGGCCACGGTGAAGGCTGCGGGTGCGCAGATCGTTGAGATCGACAAGGTTGCCTTCAAAACCGCGATGAAGCCGGTGTACGACAAGTTCCTGAAGGACCCCAAGCTCCAGGACATGGTCAAGCGCATCGACGCGGTGAAGTAAGAGCTAAGCAAAAGTCTCCGTACAGCGGGCGGCAAGGGGCGTGGCCCCACCGCCTGCCCTTCTTTCTGGTTGTTTTGAATGTTCACTATGTACACGCGACTTTGCGCCTTCGTGGCGCGCACTTGCCTGCAGCTCGGGGTGGCAGGGCTGGTGCTGCTGGTATGCGCGGTGCTCTACCAGGTCATCGGCCGCTATGTGTTCAATAACACCCCCACCTGGGCCGAGAGCGGCGCGGTGCTGCTGGTGCTCTACGTCACCATGCTGGGCATGGCGGTCGGCGTGCGCGACGCGGGCCACATTGGCCTCGAATCGTTTCTGGTGCTCGCGCCCGACTGGCTGCGCCACAGGCTCGAACTGCTGATTCACGCGCTGGTGCTGCTGTTCGGCCTGGTCATGGCCTGGAACTGCGGCGTGCTGGCCGAGTCCGTGGCGCCCTACAAGATTCCCACGCTCGGCATTTCCGAAGCGTTCAAGTACGTTCCCCCCGCGCTCGCTGGCGTTCTGGTGGCGATGTTCTCCCTGGAGCACATCATCGCCCTGGTGCGCGGCACAGAGGTCGAGCCCGCCTGGAATTGAGATGAAGAACACCCCCCACACGCCTTGCGGCGCCCGGTGCTGGCCGCCAGAGGCGGCAGCTCTTCAGGCCGTCCAAGCCTGCACATGCAGGCTTGGAGCCGCGGCCCTCAGCCCCCGCTCTCGCACGGCTGCGCCATGCGGGCAGGGGGACGCAGCCCTCGCGGCGGGGCGGCCCTGGCTCGGCTGCCCTGGGCCGCGCCCGCCTCATGCGCAGCGCCCCGTGGACGATCGAAGCATTCCCTGCATATCGCCCAGCACCCTAACGTTCCTGTAAAGATTCCACCATCATGGCGTTGACCATTCTGTGCGTGACCTTCACGCTTCTGCTGCTGCTGGGCGTGCCCGTGGCCTTTTCCATCGGCCTTTCGTCGCTGGCCACCATCCTGTACGAAGGTCTGCCGCTGGCGGTGGGCTTCCAGCAGATGATTTCGGGCATGAACCCGTTCTCGTTCCTGGCGATTCCGTTCTTTATCTTTGCGGGCGAAATCATGATGTACGGCGGCATTGCCGACCGCATCGTGGTGTTCGCCAAGAGCGTGGCGGGCCACGTGCGCGGCGGGCTGGGTATGAGCAACGTGCTCGCCTGCACGCTGTTCGGCGGCGTCTCGGGTTCGCCCGTGGCCGACGTGTCTGCGATGGGCGCCGTGCTCATCCCGCAGATGAAGAAAGAGGGCTACCACGCCGACTACGCGGTGAACGTGACCACGCACGCCTCGCTGGTGGGCGCGCTCATGCCCACGTCGCACAACCTGATCATCTTCACGCTGGCCGCTGGCGGCAAGGTGAGCATTGCGGCGCTGATCCTGGCCGGTATCGTGCCCGCGCTGCTGCTGACCATCTGCAACCTGTTGGCTGCCTATCTGGTGGCCGTCAAGCGCGGCTACCCTGCGGGCACTTTCCCCGGCTGGGAGATTGTGTGGATCTCGTTCAGGGCGTCGGTCCCGGGCCTGGCGGTGGTGGTCATCATCATTGTGGGTATCTTGTCGGGGGCGTTCACGGCGACAGAGTCCGCCTCGGTGGCCGTGATATGGGCGTTGTTGCTCTCTGTCTTCGTCTACAAGAAGCTCACGCGCGAGCAGTTCCTGAAAGCCGCCGCCAAGGCCGTCAAGACCACGGGCACCGTGCTGCTGCTGATCGGCATCTCGTCGATGTTCGGCTACCTGATCGGCCTGTACGGCGTGGCGGAACTCACGGGCGATACCCTCAAGTCCATGACCACGTCGCCCTGGGTCATCTTCCTGTGCGTGAACATCATCTTGTTCATCCTGGGCACGTTCCTCGACATGGCGGCCACCATCCTCATCTGCACGCCCATCTTTTTGCCCATCTGCCAGCAGTTCGGCATGAGCACGGAGCAGTTCGGCATCGTGATCCTGATCAACTGCGCGCTGGGCCTGAACACGCCACCCGTGGGCACCACACAGTTCATTGGCTGCACCATCGGAGGCATCTCAGTGGGTGAGGTGATGAGAACCATCTGGCCGTTTTACAGCGCGCTCATCGTGGCGCTGATGCTGGTGACCTACGTACCGCAGTTCTCGATGTGGCTCCCCGATCTGGTTCTGAAGAGTGGTGGGTGAAGCGCAGGGCCCGGTGGCAACACCGGGCCCCTCGTGGCTTACCCGCTGCATGACAACGAAAGCGGTGCCGCGTCTCTGCGCCACGGTGGTTTGAGATGTGTAAAAAAAGTGAAGTGAACTGACCCCATGCGAGAACCCCTCACCATCCGCATGCATGCGGACGACAACGTCGCCATCGTCGCCAACGACGGTGGCTTGCCTGCTGGCACCGTGTTGCCGCAAGGCGTACCCGGCGCGGGTGTCACTCTGCGCGACAAGGTGCCCCAGGGCCACAAGGTGGCGCTGTCGGACATGGCCGAAGGCGACGTGGTGCGCCGCTACAACGTGCCCATCGGCTATGCGCTCAAAGCCATTCCGGCGGGCAGCTGGGTGCACGAGCGCCTGCTGCAGATGCCCTCGGCCCGCGCGCTGGAAGGCCTGCCCATGGCCACCGTCACGCCGCCCGTGCTGGAGCCTTTGACGGGCTACACGTTTGAGGGCTACCGCAACGCCGATGGCTCGGTGGGCACGCGCAACATCCTGGCCATCACCACCACCGTGCAATGCGTGGCGGGCGTGGTGGCCCTGGCGGTGCGCCGCATCAAGAACGAGCTGCTGCCGTTGTACCCGCAGGTCGACGACGTCATTGGCCTGGAGCACACCTACGGCTGCGGCGTAGCCATTGATGCGCCCGACGCCATCATCCCCATCCGCACCCTGCGCAACATCAGCCTCAACCCCAACTTTGGCGGTGAGGTCATGGTGGTCAGCCTGGGCTGCGAGAAGCTGCAGCCCGACCGCCTGCTGCCCCCGGGCAGCTTTCCCATCACCGACGAACGCGATGCGGCCCTGGGCCCCGAGACCGTGTGCCTGCAGGCCGACGAGCATGTGGGTTTCATGTCCATGCTCGACCACATCGTGCAAAGTGCGAAGCCCCACCTGGAGCGGCTGAACGCCCGCCGCCGCGAAACCCTGCCCGCCAGCGAACTGGTGCTGGGCGTGCAGTGCGGCGGCAGCGATGCGTTCTCGGGCGTCACCGCCAACCCGGCCGTGGGCTTTTGTGCCGACCTGCTGGTGCGTGCGGGCGCCACGGTGATGTTCAGCGAGAACACCGAGGTGCGCGATGCGGTCGAGCAGCTCACCAGCCGCGCCGCCACGCCCGAAGTGGCCCAGGCCATCGTGCGCGAACTGGGCTGGTACGACCAGTACCTCGACCGAGGCCGCGTGGACCGCGCCGCCAACACCACGCCGGGCAACAAGGCGGGTGGTCTGTCCAACATCGCCGAAAAGGCCATGGGTTCCATCATCAAGAGCGGCACCGCGCCCATTGCGCACGTGCTGGCCCCGGGCGAGAAGCTGCGCCGCGACCAGCGTGGTCTGGTCTATGCCGCCACGCCCGCCAGCGACTTCATCTGCGGCACGCTGCAGCTGGCCGCCGGCATGAACCTGCATGTGTTCACCACCGGCCGGGGCACGCCCTACGGCTTGGCCGAATGTCCCGTGGTCAAGGTGGCCACGCGCACCGACCTGGCGCGCCGCTGGCATGATCTGATGGACATCAACGCAGGCAAGATTGCCGACGGCGAAGCGACCATTGAAGACCTGGGCTGGGAGATGTTCCACCTGCTGCTCGACGTGGCAAGTGGTCGCAAGAAGACCTGGGCCGAGCAGTGGAAGCTGCACAACGCCTTGGTGTTGTTCAATCCCGCTCCGGTGACTTGATGGGACTTTGGTAGGGACTTGCGCCTATCCATCAGACCAACCAAATACCCGTTCGGGCTGAGCTTGTCGAAGCCTTGCGCGGCGCTTCGACAAGCTCAGCGTGAACGGGTTTGCTTTTTTTGAACGCAAATTGGCAAGACGAGGTCTGCTGAAACTGCATCCCCACAGCCCGTCCTTGCACGGGCTGTGTCACTACAGAGAGACGATTGCACATGGGTCACACCCGATTTTCCGATCCCAAGATCCTGGTGGCGCTGGCGCTGCTGTGTTGCCTGCTCTGGGGCAGCTCCTACCCCGCCATCAAAACCGGCTACGCCTGGTTCAGCATCGCCCGCGATGACATCCCCACCCAACTGGTGTTCGCAGGCTGGCGCTTTCTGGGCGCGGGGCTGATCCTGCTGGCCTGGGCCGTGGCCACGCGCAAGGCCATCTGGGGCCTGGGCTTTGTGGCCGGGCGGCAACTGGTGGTGCTGGGCTTGGCGCAGACCACACTGCAATACGTATTCTTCTACGTGGGGGTCGCGCACACCACGGGCGTCAAGGCCTCCATCATGAACGCCACCGGCACCTTCTTCAGCGTGCTGCTGGCGCACTGGGTCTATCACAACGACCGCCTGAGCCACGCCAAGCTGTGGGGCTGCGTGGTGGGGTTTGCGGGGGTGATGGTGGTGAACCTGGGGCGCGGCACGCTGGACATGGACTTCACGCTGCTGGGCGAAGGTTTTGTGGTGATCGCCGCCTTCGTGCTGGCCGCAGCCAGCATCTACGGCAAGCAGGTGTCGCAGCGCATGGATTCTGTGGTGATGACGGGTTGGCAACTGGGGCTGGGCGGGGCCGCGTTGCTGGCCATTGGCTGGGGCCTGGGCGGCTCGCTCACAGGTTTTACCTGGGGCTCGAGCGTGTTGTTGGTGTACCTGGCGTTGCTGTCATCGGCCGCGTTTTCGCTGTGGAGCATTTTGCTCAAACACAACCGCGTGAGCCAGGTCACGGTGTTCAACTTCACGGTGCCGGTGTTTGGCGCGGCGCTGTCGGCGATCTTCCTGGGCGAGGCGCTGCTGGAGTGGAAGAACCTGCTGGCCCTGGTGCTGGTGTGTGTGGGCATCTGGCTGGTCACGCGCGATGCGCCCGCCGCATCTGCCACCAAATAGACTCTCAGCCATGGCTTACTCCCTTTCACGCAAAGCGTTTCAACAAGAATTGAACGGTCGGCCCGCCGACCTCTTCACCCTGCGCGGTGCCGGTGGCCTGCAGGTAGCCGTCAGCAACTACGGCGCACGGCTGGTGCAGGTGGCGGTGCCCGACGGGCAGGGCGGGCTCGTCGATGTGGCGCTGGGCTATGACAGCCTGCAGGGCTACCTGGACGGGCAACTCTCCATGGGCGCCCTCATAGGCCGCTGGGCTGGGCGGTTGCGCAGTGGTTTGTTGACTCTGCCCGATGGCGCACAGCGGCAGCTGCCCATCAACAGCGGCCCGCACCACCACCATGGCGGGCCCAAGGGCAGCCGCTTTCAGGTGTTTGCGGTGGACGACGTGCAAGCCGATGCGCTCACCCTGAGCCACACCTTTCGCACCGAGGACGACGGCGTGCCCGGCACGCTCCGCCTGCAACTGCGCCTGCACATCACGGCCGACAACGCGCTGCACATGGCGTGGACGGGCGAGGCGCTGGACGCCCCCACGCTGCTCAACATCACCGGGCATGCGTTCTTCAACCTGACGGGTGCGGGCAGCACCCACGGCCACACCCTGCACGTGCCCGCCAGCCGCTACATACCGCTGGCAGCCGATGTGTGTCCCAGCGGGTTGGTACAGCCTGTGGATGCCACGCCGTTTGACCTTCGCCAAGCGTGCAGCGTAGGTGCCGCCGTGGCGGAGCCCAGCGAGCAGCTGGCGCTGGCGGGTGGGCTGGACCACTACCTGGTGCTGGATGACCACGTGTGGGATGAAGGAGGCGCGGCGCTCACGCCACCTGCGTCACCCATCACGCCGCAGCAGGGCCTGCGCCTTGCAGCGCTGGTGAGCGAGCCTCTCTCCGGTCGCACCATGGAGGTATGGAGTACCGCACCCGGTGTGCAGGTGTATGCGGGCCACGGCCTCAAGGCCGATCCGGTGCGCGACCTGGGGCGCGGCGCAGAGCCGGGCGGCTGGCTGTGGCAGCCGGGCGACGGCATCTGCCTGGAACCTATGGAGTATCCCGATGCGCCCAACCAGCCGGGGTTTCCGGTGCGTTGGCTGGCGCCGGGCGACGTGGTGCAAGGGGCCATCGTGTACCGTTTCACGGGCTGAGGCGTGCGACGACCCTGTTTTTGTATTTTTTAAGTGTTTTTGGCCTCTAGCGCTTATTCCATAAACGCTAATAGCTATCAATTTAGTAGCTATTGGCTCAGCATTCATCCACTGGGAGCCGTTGGGGCTGAGCGTTGTCGAAGCGCCGCGCGAGTCTCTGGCAAGCCTGTCCTGAGCCTGCCGAAGGGCTCCCTCCTCACACGGCGCCGCCCGGTTCAAGCTGCGGCAGCCGCCCCATTGGCATCGCTTTGCAGATGCGCCTGCACCACCGCCGCCAGCCAGTCCATCACGACACGCACGCGCTGGGGCAGGTGGCGGCGGTGTGGGTACAGCAGCGTGACCGGCATGGGCGGTGCAGGGTGGTGGGACAGCACCTCCACCAGCAGCCCCCGGTCGATGAGCTCCCGCACGCCCAGCAGGGGCGCCTGGATCAACCCCAGCCCCGCTGCGCAGGCGCCCAGGTAGGCCTCGGCGCTGTTGACGGTCACGCGCCCAGCCATGGGGTGAAACTGCGGGCTGCCGTCGTCCTCCATCGTTTCAAACCCGGCGGACTTTGTGCCCAGCGTGCTCACGTAGTGCACCAGGTCGTGCTGCGCCAGGTCGGCCAGCGTGTGGGGTGTGCCCTTGCGCGCCAGGTAGCCGGGGCTGGCGCAGGTGGCCACGCGCACCAGGCCCAGTGGGCGCGCCACCAGCCCGGGCTCTGCCACCGGGCCCACGCGGATCACGCAGTCAAAGCCTTCGCGCACCAGGTCCACGCGGCGGTCGGTGCTGCTCAGTTCCACCTCCAGCAGCGGGTGGCGGGCCAGCAGATCGGGCAGGGCGGGCAGCACCAGCTGGCGCGCAATGCCGGTGGACATGTCGATGCGCACCCGCCCGCGCAGGGCCGTGCCGTCGGGCTGCTGGAACATGGCCTGCAGCTCGTCCACATCGTCCAGCAAGTCCTTGCAGCGCTCGTAGTAAGCCTGCCCGTCCTGCGTGAGCTGCACGCGCCGGGTGGTGCGGTGCAGCAGGCGTGTGCCCAGTTGCGCCTCCAGTTGCTGCACTGCCAGCGAGGCGCTGGCCTTGGGCAGGCCCAGCACCTGGGCCGCCTGGGTGAAGCTGCTGAGTTCGGCCACGCGCGCAAAGATCTGCATCCGGTCGATGGGGCTCATTGTTTTTCTCCAATGGACAATGAATCTGATTTTGCACGGTTTATCTGTACTGCAGGCCCCAATACAGTTCATCTCAGCCCGCTCACACGGTGTGACCAGGGCCCAGACACTGCAAAGGACATTGCCATGACAACCACTTCATCGACCCCTTCCTCCACCCCCATCGTGCTCATCACCGGCGGCAGCCGGGGCCTGGGCCGCAACACGGCGCTGGCTGCCGCGCGCAGCGGCATCGACGTGGTGCTGACCTACCGCCAGCAGGCCGCCGAAGCCCAGGCGGTAGCGGCAGAAATCGAAACCCTGGGTCGCCGCGCTGTGGCCTTGCCGCTGGATGTGGGCGACGTAGCCAGCTTCGAAGCCTTCGCCGCACATCTGCAGCAAACCCTGCGCAGCCATTGGCAGCGCGAGCGTTTTGACTTTCTGGTCAACAACGCCGGTATGGGCGTGCATGCGCCCATCACCGAGACCACCGAAGCGCAGTTTGATGCGCTGGTCAACGTGCACCTGAAGGGCGTGTTCTTCCTCACGCAGCGCTTGTTGCCGCTGATGAACGACGGCGGCCGCATCCTGAACCTGTCGTCGGGCCTGGCGCGCTTCGCCCTGCCGGGCTACGCCGCCTACGCCGCCATGAAGGGCGCCATCGAGGTGCTAAGCCGCTACCTGGCCAAAGAACTGGGCCCGCGCGGCATCACCGTGAACGTGGTGGCCCCCGGCGCTATCGAGACCGACTTTGGCGGCGGTGCCGTACGCGACAACGCCCAGCTCAATGCGTTTGTGGCTGCGCAGACGGCTCTGGGCCGTGTGGGTGTGCCGGACGACATCGGCCCGCTGGTCGCATCGCTGCTGCAACCGGCCACACGCTGGGTGAACGCCCAGCGCATTGAGGCGTCGGGCGGCATGTTCCTGTGAACAAGAGAACACCCCCCTGAGTCGCTTCGCGCCTTCCCCCCGCTCTCGCATCGCTGCGCGATGCGGGCAGGGGGACGCCACCCGTGCGGCGGGGCGGCCCTTGCACGGTGGCACTGGTCTGGGGCAGTGCCGATGTCGACGGCTCTCGGGACGAAACAGGAATGCTGTCCAGATACCCATGGGCACATCACGCCGCCTAAGTTTCGTCTAAGTGTCGGTGCCCACACTGCCTTCCATCACCACCCGACTGGAAAGGCAGAACCCCATGAACAACACCCTCACCTCCACCCCCCGCCGCCTCATCCTGGCCCTGGTGGCCGCCGGGGCCGTGGGAGCCACGGGCGCTGGCCTCATCTCGGGGCACCAGGCGCGCGCGTCTGCGCCCACCACGCCCATCGTGGCGCAGGCCGCGTTGGCCCCCGGCGGTGCGCTGCCCAGCTTTGCGCAGATCACCGCGCAGAACGGCCCGGCTGTGGTCAACATCAGCGTGACGGGCAGCACCAAGACGGCGATGGCCAACGATGACGACGATGACGAGCAACCCGCTGCCCGCCAGGGCCGTGGCCCGCAGATCGACCCGAACGATCCTTTCTATGAATTCTTCCGCCAGTTCGGTTTTCCCGGTGGCGGCGCGCAGAGCCGTCCCAACGTGCCCACGCACGGCCAGGGCTCGGGTTTCATCGTCAGCCCCGACGGGCTGGTGCTGACCAATGCCCATGTGGTCAAGGGCGCGAGCGAGGTGGTCGTCAAACTCACCGACCGGCGCGAGTTCCGCGCCAAAGTGCTGGGCGCCGACCCCAAGACCGACGTGGCCGTGCTCAAGATCGACGCCAAGGATTTGCCCACCGTGCGCCTGGGCAGCACGCGCGACCTGCAGGTGGGCGAATGGGTGCTGGCCATCGGCTCGCCCTTCGGTTTTGAAAACAGTGTGACGGCGGGTGTGGTCAGTGCCAAGGGTCGCTCGCTGCCCGACGACAGCCTGGTGCCCTTCATCCAGACCGACGTGGCCGTGAACCCCGGCAACTCTGGCGGGCCGCTGTTCAATGCGCGCGGCGAGGTGGTGGGCATCAACTCGCAGATCTACAGCCGCTCGGGCGGCTACCAGGGCGTGTCGTTCTCCATCCCCATCGAGCTGGCCGCCAAGATCAAGGACCAGATTGTGGCCACCGGCAAGGTGCGCCACGCGCAGCTGGGCGTGGCCGTGCAGGAGGTGAACCAGGCGTTTGCCGAATCCTTCCAGCTGGACAAGCCCGAGGGCGCGTTGGTCGCCAGCGTCAGCAAAGGCAGCCCGGCCGACAAGGCGGGCCTGCAAGCCGGTGACGTGATCCGCCAGGTGGACGGCCAGCCCATCGTGGCCTCGGGCGACTTGCCCGCCTGGGTGGGCCAGGCGCAGCCCGGCCAGCAGGCCAAGCTGTCGGTGTGGCGCCAGGGCAAGCCCGTGGAGCTGACCGCGACGCTGGGCGACGCCAGCGACAAGACGAGCAAGCAGGCGCGCAACGACGATGCCGTGGGCAAGGGCCAGCTGGGCCTGTCGCTGCGCCCGCTGGACCCCGAAGAGCGCCGCGAGGTGGGAGTGAGCGAGGGCCTCGTGATCGAACAGGCGCGCGGCCCCGCGGCAGCTGCCGGCGTGCAGCCGGGCGATGTGCTGCTGGCCATCAACGGCGCACCTGCCAAGAGCATCGAGCAGGTGCGCGCGGCCATGGCCAAGGCAGGCAACGGCAAGTCGGTGGCGTTGCTGATCGAGCGCGATGGCAACAAGATCTTTGTGCCCGTGCGTTTGGGGTGAAGTAGTACCTGCGGGAGGCGGCCGTGCCTATCTTTGAGTCGGCATCTTTGAACTTGAACGATCCGTTCGGGCTGAGCTTGTCGAAGCCTGGCTCGGCACTTCGATAAGCGGTCCTGAGTCTGTCGCAGCCGTGCCAGCACTTCGACAGGCTCAGTGTGAACGGTTGGGGTGGCACGGAAGGCGGTTCCGCAGTCTTTGCCCATCCCCCCACCCGTTCGGGCTGAGCCCGTCGAAGCCGGAGCACCACCCCACCGCCATTGGCTATGCTTGCCCACCATGCGCCTCTTGCTAGTTGAAGACGACCCCATGATCGGCGAAGCCGTGCAAGACCTGCTGCGCGCCGAACACTACGCTGTGGACTGGGCGCGTGACGGCGACGCCGCCGACACGGCATTGCGCACCCAGCCCTACGACCTCGTGCTGCTGGACCTGGGCCTGCCCAAGCGCGACGGCATCACCGTGCTGCGCGACTTGCGCACCCGCAAGAACCGCACCCCGGTTTTGGTCGCCACGGCCCGCGACGCCGTGGCCCAGCGCATTGAAGGGCTCGACGCCGGGGCCGACGACTACGTGCTCAAACCCTACGACCTGGACGAGCTGCTGGCCCGCATCCGCGCGCTCCTGCGCCGCGCCGCCGGGCGAGCCGAGCCGGTGTACGAACACAAGGGCGTGTGCATCAACCCCGCCACGCGCGAGGCCACGGTGCAGGGCGTGCCTGTGGTGCTGTCGGCGCGCGAATGGGCGGTGCTGGAGCCGCTGCTCGCCCGGCCCGGCATGGTGCTGTCGCGCCAGCAGCTCGAAGACAAGCTCTACGGCTGGGGCGACGAGGTGAGCAGCAACGCGGTGGAGGTCTACATCCACGGCCTGCGCAAGAAGCTGGGGGCCGAGGTGCTGCTCAACGTGCGCGGCGTCGGCTACTTGGTACCGAAAGCATGACCGACAAGCTCGCCCAAGGCCTGCGTGGGTTGCTGCCCCGATCACTGCGCATGCGGCTGTTGGTGTTCCTGCTCGCAGCCATCGTGCTGGCGGGCGCAGTGCAGGGCGCGCTGGCCTACCGCGGCGCGCTGGCCGAGGCCGATGCGCTGTTCGACTACCACATGCAGCAAACCGCGCTGGCCCTGCGTTCCGGCCTGCCGGTGGATGCGCAGGACAACGCCCTGGGCCTTGACCCTGGCGACGAGAACCAGGAGTTCATCGTGCAGGTCTGGACCAACGAAGGCTTGCGCATTTTTGAGTCGGCGCTGGACGTGGCCTTGCCGCAGTTGGCAGTGCTCGGGTTTGCCAACGTGCAGGCCCGCGGTGGCACCTACCGCGTGTTTTCGCTGCAAACGCGTGCGCAGGTGATCCAGGTGGCACAGAACATGGCCAAGCGCCGCGAGATGGCGCGCACGCTGGCGCTGCGCACCTTGGCACCTTTGGCTTTCATGGCGCCGCTGCTGATTCTGGCGGTGTGGTGGGGCGTGAGCCGGTCGCTCGCCCCGGTGGAACGCGTGCGCCGCCAACTGGCCCAGCGCCAGGCCGACGACCTGTCGCCCGTGAGCGATGCAGAGCTGCCCGACGAAGTGCAGCCGCTGGTCAGTGAACTCAACCTGCTGTTTGAGCGCGTGCAGCGCGCCTTCGACGCGCAGGAACATTTCGTGGCCGACGCCGCCCACGAACTGCGCTCGCCCTTGGCCGCGCTGCGCCTGCAATTGCAGGGCCTGCAGCGCGCGGGCGACGACGCGGCGCGTGCTGCCGCCATCGAACGCCTTTCGGCTGGCATTGACCGCGCCACGCGCTTGGTCGAACAGTTGCTGACGCTGGCCCGGCAAGAGGCCAGCACCGCCACCACCGACCCGGTGGACCTGCGCTCTGCAGCGCAACTCGCCCTGGCCGACGTGGCCCCCGCTGCCCAGGCGCGCAACATCGATACCGGCTTGCTCGAATCCGACACTGCCACCGTGCCCGTGATCGTGCGTGGTAGTGCCGAGGCCCTGCGCATGCTGGCGCGCAATCTGCTCGACAACGCCACCAAATACACCCCACCGGGCGGCCAGGTGGACCTGCAGGTGCGCAGCGACGGTGGCCACGCCGTGCTCACGGTGGAAGACAGCGGCCCCGGCATTGCCCCCGAACACCGCGGGCGCGTGATGCAGCGTTTTGTGCGCGAAACGTCCGAAGGCGCCCCCGGCAGCGGCCTGGGCCTGGCCATCGTGCAGGCCATTGCGCAGGCCCATGGCGCCACCATAGCGCTCGACGCCTCGCCGCGCCTGGGGGGTCTGCGGGTCACGGTGCGGTGGGGCTGATGCGTGGGGGCGCAATGCGTCGGAGGCGGTGTAGTCAGTCTGTGATGCTATATTTTCGATAGCTATTAGCGCTTGATAGATAAGCGCTAGAGGCCAAAAAGACTCAATTTTTTTGATCTGGATGACGAGCGGCCCCATCGTCGCCTCTGCGCCACTCCCCGCCAGCGCAGCCCCGCACAATGCGCAGGCGCTGCACACCTAATGTCCCGTCTTCCGTTGACCCAGAAAGCACCCGCATGCACTTCATCGTTCTCGGCGCAGGCGCCATTGGTTGTTATGTGGGTGGGCGCCTGGCAGCGCACGGCCAGCCGGTGTGCCTGGTAGGCCGCCCGCATGCGCTGGAGCCCATCGCCCAGCACGGCTTGAAGGTGACCGACCTCGACGGCTTTGACCGCACCGTGCCCGTGTCTGCGCTGCAACTGGCCCACACGCTGGCAGACGCTGCGCCCAGCGCCGACAGCATCATCCTGCTGTGTGTCAAAAGCGGCGCCACCGAATCCGCCGCGCGCGAGTTGGCCGCTGCCTGCGCCCCCTTCATCTCCCTGAAAACCGGCGTGGACAAGGTGGCCGGCGCCACGGCCGTGGCGCCCGGCCTGAACATGCTGGCCGGCATGGTGCCCTACAACGTCGTGCTGCGCGGCGCCCAGGTGCACCGCGCTACGGCAGGCCACCTGCAGCTGCAGCGCGATGCCGTCACCGAGCGCATCGCGCAGGTCTTCAACGCCGCAGGCCTGGCCACCGTGCTGCCCGCGGACATCCGTGCCGTGCAGTGGGGCAAGCTGCTGCTCAACCTGAACAACCCGGTCAACGCGCTGTCCGATCTGCCCCTGCGGCAAGAGCTGCTCGACCGCGACTGCCGCCGCGTCTTTGCCGCCTTGCAAACCGAGGCCCTGCACGTGATGGCGCGCGCGGGCATCACACCCGCTCAGGTCACCGCCGTGTCGCCCACCCTCATGCCCCATGTGCTGCGGCTGCCCAACTGGCTGTTCACCCGGCTGGCCAAGCGCATGCTGCAGATCGACGCCACGGCCCGCTCGTCGATGTGGGACGACCTGGAGGCTGGACGCGTGACGGAAATCGATGCGCTCAGCGGCGCGGTGGTGCGGCTGGCGGCGCAGCATGGCGCGCGGGCACCGCTGAATGCGCGCATGTGTGAGCTGCTGGGCGGGCCGCGCCAGCGCCTCACGGGTGCGCAGATGCGCAGGGCGCTGGGGCTGTGATGCGGCACTGTCGGGTTACGCCCTGCGGGCTAGCCCGACCTACCCATCTACCTAGCTACCAAGAGCCTGCTCCGCGGCCATCTCGTAGGTCGGGTTAGCGCAGCGTAACCCGACGCTTGTCACTCACCACCGATGCCTTCGAAAGGCTGTGGAGCATGGCCCCAGTCCGCAGGGTAAACGCCCGCAGCAACGTAGCGGTGAAAGCTGGAATAGGGCCAGTCCACCGCTGCGGTCACCAGCCCATGCTTCACAGGGTTGTCGTGGATGTAGTCCACGTGGCGCGCGAAATCCTGTTCATCGCGCACCATGTGCTCCCAATACCGGTGTTGCCAGACGGCCTGTTCATGCTTGGCGGCTCTGGCAGCGTCTGGCGGAGCGCGCAGAGCAGCGGGGCTGTGTTTGGTGAACCAGGTTTTGATCAATCGCCAGCGGGTTGCAAAGTCGGCGTCTTCGGGCGGCAGCGTCCAGATGCAGTGCAAGTGGTCCGGCAGAACCACCATGGCGTCGATGTGAAACGGGCGCGACTGGCGAACTGTCCGGAAGGCTGCGCGCAAGGTCTCCAGGGCTTCTTCTGATTGGAGGATGGGGCGCCGTTCATGCGTAACCACCGTAAAAAACAAGGTGGCCCCGGGGGTGAAGGCGCGTCGGTATTGCATGGGGTTTGATGGGCGAGTGTCTTGCTTCTTGGGAGGTGTCGCCTCGTTTGCGTAGGTCGGGTTAGCGCAGCGTAGCCCGACGCTTGCTGCCTCCCTTGGCGTGACCGTCGGGTTACGCCCTGCGGGCTAACCCGACCTACGTGCTACTGGTTGCAAGCGCTACGTCCAGCGGCACGCGCAGCCCAGTCTTCAGGCTCGCCAGCGCGACCGAGGTTCTGAACCGCTTGATGTTGTCGTCCCCCTCGAACAGTCGCCGCGTCAGCGCTTCATAGTCGGCCATCGACGCGACATTCACCACCAGCAGATAGTCCGCCTCGCCCGTCACGCCGTAGCACTGCTGCACGGCGTCTTCGGCGGCGATGCGGGCGCGCAGCGGGGCGGTGCGGTCGGGGCGTTCGTTTTCCAGGTGCACTTCCAGCACGATGGTCAGCGGCATGCCGACCTTGGCAGGGTCGAGCACCGCCACGTTGGCGCGGATCACGCCGCTGTCTTTCAGCCGCTGTATGCGGCGCTGCACAGCGGGGGCCGACAGGTTCACCGCTTGGGCAATCACGCGCTGGGGCGTGGTGTTGTCGGTTTGCAGAATCTCCAGGATGGCGAGGTCAAAACGATCAAACGCAGCGGGGGCGGCCATGGAATGCTCCGGTGGGGTGAGCGAAAGTTGCATGCAGACCCTGAAATTCGAGCAAAAAGCACGCCCAGGTCGCACTACATTTTCAGGCATGAGTGCTTCACCCCTTCAACGTTTTGTTCCTTTTCTCGCCGTTCTGGGCTCTGTCACGGCCTTGGGCATTGGCACGTCGTGGGCCAAACACTGGCTGTTCCCTATGGTGGGGGCGCAGGGCACCACGGCAGTGCGGGTGGGGTTTTCGGCTTTGCTGGTGCTGCTGCTGTGGCGGCCCTGGCGCTGGCACCTTTCGCGCACCGACGCGCGTGCGGTGATTTTGTATGGCGCCGCGCTGGGCGCGATGAACCTCATGTTCTATATGTCACTGCGCACCCTGCCGTTTGGCCTGGCCGTGGCGATTGAGTTCTCGGGGCCGCTGGCGGTGGCCATCTGGTCGTCGCGGCGGGCGGTGGATTTTGTGTGGGTGGCCCTGGCCATGGCCGGGCTGGCCCTGCTGCTGCCCCTGGGGCTGAACAGCAGCGCGCTGGACCCGGTGGGTGTGATGTATGCGCTGGGAGCAGCCGTGGCGTGGGCGCTGTACATCGTGTTCGGCAAACGCGCCGGGCACCTGCATGCAGGGCATACGGTGTCGCTGGGTCTGCTGGTGGCGGCGCTGGTGGTGGTGCCGGTGGGCGTGGTGCATGCGGGCGCTGCGCTACTGTCGCCCACCGTGCTGCTCATCGGCGTGGCGGTGGCGGCGGTCTCCAGCGCCATTCCGATCTCGCTGGAGATGATGGCCCTGAAGCGCCTGCCCAAGGAAGCCTTCGGCATCATGATCAGCATGGAGCCCGCGGTGGCGGCCGTGCTGGCCTTGATGCTGCTGGGCGAGCACCTGAGCGCCATTCAGTGGTTGGCGATTGGCTTGATCGTATCGGCGTCGATGGGGACGGCCGTGACGGCGGGGCGGCCTGCTGCGGTGGCGGGGGAACAGCGGCCACAGGCGGTGTGACGGGAAGCAACATCGCGCTAGCTTTCGCGCTGCGTCCCTTTCACGCCGTTGCGGCCAGCTCGCTCCACGCATCCCCCAGCGCCTGTGCCTGCTGCAGCACCAGCTCCACGGCGGCGGCTTCCAGGTCGGGCGGGTATTTGTATTTGCGCAGGATGCGTTTGACCATCAGGCGCAGCTTGGCTTGCACGCTCTCGCGCTCGGTCCAGTCCACCGTCAGGTTCTTGCGCAGGTTGCCGGTCAGTTCGTGGGCGATTTTTTTCAGTGTGTCGTCGCTCAGCTCGCGCACGGCAGATTCGTTGTCGGCCAGCGCGGAGTAAAACCGCACCTCGTCTTCGGTCAGCCCCAGCTTGTCGGCCAGGCCATGCGCCTCGCGGAATTGGCGGGCCATGTCCAGCAGCTCTTCCATCACCTGGGCGGTTTCAATGCTGCGGTTCTGGTAGCGCACGATCACCCCACCCAGCAGGTCCGAGAACTTTTTGCTCTGCACCACATTGCTGGCAAAGCGGCTTTTGATTTCGCCCTCCAGCAGGCGCTCCAGCAGCTCCACCGCCAGGTTGCGTTCGGGCAGCGCGCGCACCTGGGCCAGAAAGCCTTCGTCCAGCAGGCCAATGTTCGGCTTCTCCAGCCCCACGGCGTCAAAAATGTCCACCACGCTTTCAGACACCACCGCCTGGCTGATGATCTGGCGCACGGCCAGCTCGCGCTGTTCGTCGGTGCGTTGTTTGGCGGTGATGTCGCGCTTGGTCAAGATCACCTTCACCGCCTGCATAAAAGCCACTTCCTCGCGCACCGCCTTGGCCTCGTCCAGCGTGCAGCTCAACGTGAAGGCGTGGCTCATTGCCAAGGCCGTGTCGGCAAACCGTTTTTTGCCGTCTTGCCCAGCCTGGCGTGGCAGCCCCAGCACGTGGTTGGCAGCACCCGCCAGCACGCGGTGGCCTCCCGTCAAAAAGCCGCTGTAGTCAAACCCGTGCAGCAGCGTGCGCAGCACATCCAGCTTTTCCAGCACCACGCTGAACGCCTCGTGCGCGTCCACCGTGGGGCGGCCCCGGCCGTGGGCGGCGGTGTATTCCTTCATGGCGGCTTTGAGCTCATTGCCGATGCCGATGTAGTCCACCACCAGGCCGCCCTGCTTGTTCTGGAACACGCGGTTCACGCGGGCAATGGCCTGCATCAGGTTGTGGCCCTTCATGGGTTTGTCCACATACAGCGTGTGCACGCAGGGCGCGTCAAAGCCGGTCAGCCACATGTCGCGCACGATCACGATGCGCAGCGGGTCGGCCGGGTCTTTGAAGCGCTTTGCCAGCCGCTTTTTGACCTGCGCGCTGTAAATATGGGGGCGCAGCAGGGCTTTGTCGCTGGCACTCCCGGTCATCACGATCTTGATGGCGCCCAGCTCCGGGTCGGCGTGGTGCCACTCGGGGCGCAGGCGCACGATCTCGTTGTACAGGTGCGCGCAGATGTCGCGGCTCATGGCCACCACCATGGCCTTGCCGCGCTGGGCGGTGTTGCGCTCTTCAAAATGCGCCACCAGGTCTTGCGCCACGCGGGCCACCCGGGGCTCGGCGCCCACCACTTGTTCCAGCGCGGCCCAGCGGCTTTTCAGGCGCGACTGCACGCTTTCTTCCTCGTCCTCGGCCAGCTCGTCCACCTCGGCGTCGATGCTGGGCAGTTCGTCGGCCTTCAGGCCCAGCTTGACCATGCGGCTTTCGTAGTAGATGGCCACGGTGGCGCCGTCTTCCTTGGCCTGCTGCATGTCGTACACGTGGATGTAGTCGCCAAACACCGCGCGCGTGTCGCGGTCGGTGCCGCTTACTGGCGTGCCGGTAAACGCGACAAAGGTGGCGTTGGGCAGGGCATCGCGCAGGTGCTGGGCGTAACCCACCTGGTAGTGCTCCCGAGGGCGTTCTACCGTGTTCGCTTCGGTGCCTGCTCGGTAGGTGGGCGGCGCAAACTCGGCGCGGTGTGCGGGTGCGGTGCCGCTGCCTGTGGTGATGGGGTTTGCTACTCTATTAGTAGCTGGTAGCGCTTGTGTATCAAGCGCTAGAGCCTGATTTGGCTTGAATTTTTCCTTTCCATCGGCCTTGCGCACCTTCAGCCGCGCCTCAAACCCGTACTGCGTGCGGTGCGCTTCGTCGGCAATCACCACGATGTTGTGGCGGTCAGACAGCATCGGGTAGCTGTCCTCGTCCTCGCCGGGCATGAACTTCTGGATGGTGGCAAACACAATGCCGCCCGAGGGCCGGTTGGCCAGCAGTGTGCGCAGCTCTTGCCGGGTGCGGGCCTGCACGGGCTGCTCGCGCAGCAGGTCTTGCGCCAGGCCAAACACGCCCAGCAGCTGGCCGTCCAGGTCGTTGCGGTCGGTGATGACGACGATGGTCGGGTTTTGCAGCGCGGGCTCCTGCATCACGCGGGCGGCAAAGCAGGTCATGGTGATGCTCTTGCCGCTGCCCTGCGTGTGCCACACCACGCCGCCTTTTCCTTTGATGGCCGGGTTTCCTGGGTCTACGCCACCACCCGGCATGGCAGCAGCCACCACCTGCGCAATGGCGGCGCGCACCGCATGAAACTGGTGGTAGCCCGCGATCTTTTTCACCAGCTGGCCATCGTCCTCAAACAGCACAAAGTAGCGCAGGTAATCGAGCAGGTACTGCGGTGCCAGCACGCCGCGCACCAGGGTCTGCAGTTCGTTGAACTGGCCCAGCGGGTCCAGCGTGGCGCCGTCTATCGTGCGCCACGCCATGAAGCGCTCGGCGCTTGCGCTCAGCGACCCCAGCAGCGCCTCGGTGCCGTCCGAAATCACCAGCACCTCGTTGGTGTGAAACAGGTCCGGGATCTGCTCTTTGTACGTCTGGATCTGGTCGTAAGCCTTCCACACGCTGGCGGCCTGGTCGGCAGGGTTCTTCAGCTCCAGCAGCGCCAGCGGCAGGCCGTTCACAAACAACACCACGTCGGGCCGACGCGTGTGGCGCGGCCCGCGCACGCTGAACTGGTTGACCGCCAGCCAGTCGTTGCGCTCGGGCGCGGCCCAGTCCACCAGGCGCACAAAGTCGCCCACCGGTTCGTTGCCGCGCTGGTACTGCACCGGCACGCCCGCCACCAGCAGCCGGTGAAACCGCCGGTTGGCCGCCAGCAGCGCCGGCACACCCAGGTCCTGCACCTGCGCCAGTGCGTCATCGATGGCCACCACGGGCACGCCAGGGTTCAGCCGCATCAGCGCCGCCCGCAGCCGCCCCGCCAGCAGCACCTGGCGGTAGTCGCTGCGCTCGGGCGCGGGGCCGTCGGGGGCGATGTCGGGGCCTGAAATGGGGGTGTAGCCCACGTCTTGCAGCCAGGCCAGGGTTTCGCGTTCGAGCTGGTCTTCGGTCATGGTGCAGCGCTCTCATGCTTGTCCAGCAAAATCTGGTTCAGCGCCTGGTTCACGTAGTAGTTGCTGCGCCCTACCTTCTGCTTTTGCACAAAGCCGCTGGCCGCCAGGGCATCGAGGTACTTGGTGGCCGTCAGCCGCGACACCTGTAAATCGCGTTGCAAAAAATCAATCTTGGTATACGGGTGCGTGAACAGGTTGTTGATCAAATCCTGGCTGTAAAACTTGTGCTGCGCCCGGATGCGGTGCTTGTAGTCAAACAGCGCCGTCTTGATGGCATGGATGGTGGCCAGTGTCTGTGCGGCTGTCTGCTCCACGGCGCCCAGCATGTAGAGCACCCAGTCCTCCCAGTTGTCGTCGTCGCGCACGGTTTGCAGCAAGCGGTAATAGTCGGCCTTGGTTCGCACGATGTGCTTGCTCAGGTACAGCACCGGAATGTCCAGCAGCCCCTCTTTCACCAGATAAAGCACATTCACGATGCGCCCAGTGCGGCCATTGCCGTCGTAAAACGGGTGAATGCTTTCAAACTGGTGGTGCGCCAGCGCCATCTTGATAAGGGGGTCTACCGCGAACACATCGGGGTCGTTCAGAAACCGCTCCAAATCCCCCATCAACGACACAATTTCGGCCGGATCTTGCGGTGGCGTGTACACCGTGCGCCCTGCACCGTCTTTCAGTGCCGTGCCCGGCAGTTTGCGAAAACCTGCGTTGTTGCGCTCCAACTCGCTCTGAGTCTGGATGATGTGGTTGGCCGTGAGCAGCCCGCTGGCGCGCACCTGCTCAAACCCGACCCGTAGCGCCTGGCGGTAGCGCAGCACCTCTTTGGCGGCGGGGTTGGCAAACGCCTCGGGCAGCACGTCGTCCTTGAACAACTCGTCGTGCGTGGTGACGATGTTCTCAATCTCGGAGCTGTCCTTGGCCTCTTGCAGGCCCAGGGTGTTGATCAGGATGCCTTGGTTAGGAATCGACGCCGCAATGCCCTTGAGTTCGGCCAGCCTGCGGCTGCTGCTGGCCAGCTTTTTGAGGATGGCAGGCGTGTCGAAGCGGGCGGCGTCCAATTGTTCGAGTGGGTGGAGCATGGGCATGACGGGCCTGCGGCGGACTTCAACGTGTATAGAAAAACTGAATTTCTATACATGTTAGCCAGCATCTGTATAGAAAACACCATTTTTTAACCATGTGCGGTGCGACATGCATAGAAAAACGAGTTTTTAGACATGTCTGACTGCTCTGTTAAAGCATCCTTTAATGTGCTCTGCTGCTATGAAAGACCTCTTTCATAGAACAAGGTCACATGCACTGTTGCGGCGCCCAGTGGGTTTGTTGGTTGAGTTGGTCCTCGGCCATGGTGTCAGGGCCAGACTCGCGCTGGTAAGAAGATCGAATGGAATTGCAATTAACCACTTAAATCATTGATTTAATTGGAATTTTTTGAAAATTCCGACGCTAAATGGATTTGCGTTTAAGCACTATTTACGCCCAGAAAGGCAGGTACCGGGCATACCGGGTCGAAGTGGTTTCGGACTCGTCCGCCTTGATCAATCCTGCATCCTTCGCGGCCCCAATCACCTGCGACGCCGTCACCGCCTTGGCTTCTGGGAGTTTGAACCGCTCCCGCAGGCTTTGGTTGGACATCCGCTCATTGCTGACGTATTTCAGGCAGCAATGTTGGTAGCAGGCTCGTATGCGGTCTGCTTTGCTCATGTCGGCAAAGTCCTGGTGTGCAAACAGAACCGCCGTGGTGCGCGTTTCGCTGATGCGAAAGTCCGGTGCGGGCAACTGGAAGACTTCGGCCAAATGCACGACCTTGTCGATTCCGCTGCCTTTTTCTTCGCACACACCCAGGCGGCGCATCAACTCGGCCAGTCGCTCGTTGCGCGAGCGGAACTCGTCAATGA
This sequence comes from Acidovorax sp., assembly GCF_046291265.1. Lineage (GTDB taxonomy): Bacteria > Pseudomonadota > Gammaproteobacteria > Burkholderiales > Burkholderiaceae_C > Acidovorax. The sequence goes on from NZ_JBKBTV010000003.1 coordinate 98,713, forward strand.
AACGCTCGACCTTGATAGGGGGCAGTCCGGGGTTGGAGACTTCCAGTCGGTCGGCATACATCTCGACCATCACCGATTGCCCCGTGGCCTCAAAGTCCTGGTGCACCAGCGCGTTGGCCACCAGTTCACGAATGGCTTGGCGGGGGAACATCTTGACCTCTTCGCGCACCACTTGTTCCACAAAGTGGTTGAGAGGCGCCGACGAATGCACGAAATCCACCAGGCTTTCAAAACCCACGGCATACCCTCGCCCGCCGGGCTTGTCATCACGGGTGACCAGCTTGTTCACACCTTCATAAATCACGACCCTGGCCGCCTTGCGTGCCAGCTCAGGCGAAAACGCATCCAGCCGCTTGGCCAACAAGATGGCGGCCAGATTGGTGATGCGCCAGCCCTCAGACTCTTCCTGTATCAGCCGCTCTTGCGCCAAGCGGGCCAGCACGCCCTCGCGGGTGGTGGGGTATGGCAGGCCCAACAACTCGAAGAACGACTGGGTGTCCAGCAGCGCCACCACCTCGTCGGGGCGGGCTGCATCGCGGGCTGGCTGCTCAAACCAACCGGGGCTCCCCTCCGCCACGATGCGTTTGAGCTGATCGACCGTCATGGGCACCAGCTCTTCCCCTGCGCGCATCAGGTAGGCGCCCTCGTGGTGCAAAGGCGTTCCCACGGGGCGCGGTGGCACGGTAAACACCAAAACACGCCCATCCGGGTGCGCCAGCTCTTGCACCTCCACCCGCATGCGCAGCGCCCGCAAAATTTGGGCAGTCACCTCGCCTGTGTTCAAGAACGCCTGCGTGCCCACCACCCGGCGTGGTCGCTTGTCATCCACACCCAGCACAAGGTGTCCACCACCTTCGTTGGCCAGGGCCACGCAATAGCGCAGCAATTTCACAATGTCGTAGTGTTGCCTGGCCTCTTTGAACTCCAGGTGCTCACTTTCTGGGGCCGACGCAAGCCAGCGGCCCAGTGCTTCCAAGGTGATCATGCTGCGGCCTTCTCGATTTCTGCCATAGCTCCCGTCAGCCGCAACTGGCCGGAGATCAGGCGGGGGAGCAGGGTGTCGCGGAGGGTGGAGAGGGTTTGGGCTTGCTTTTCGTTTTCGACCAGCCTGTCAAACAAAGCGCCTGCAGCCTCTGCAAATGAATTCACGATCTGAGCTGGTGGAATCAGCGCAGGAATGGGTCGAAACGCTTTCTTGCTGATTTCCATGAAGGTCGATCCGTTGGCCCTTGCCTTGATGAAGTCCATGTTTTGGCGGCACCAGTACAGCATGTACAGCGGTGGGAGCAAACCTCCCGGTGGGATGGCGATGTAGCCTTGGTTGATAGCCAAGGGAACATGAGCAATAGCCAAGTAGCCAATGGGTGCCCGAGATGACAAAAGCAATGTGCCTACCGGCAGCAAGCCTGAACCGATCTTGGCCAAACCTTGGTCACTGAGCTTGCGTTCGGTGTCCAGCAGCACTGGCGCAGCAATGCCAGAAAGATCTTTGGGCGTGGTCCAGCAGTGAATTGCAGGGGTCCAATACGCCGCATTTTTGGTGTCTGGTGTTGCGCCACCGGTTGCTTCAACGGCATCACCAATCGGCAACACCCGCCAACCCTTCGGCACCCACCCCAACTCCGCTTCCTCCAGCGCATCCGGAAACAGCGCGGCGGTGGCTTCGTCCATGCCTTCGGGGGCGCGGCCTTCCATCTTGGCGCGCACGGGGTCGAAATCGACAAACCACGACTTGAACAGCGCCTGGGCGATGGCTTCGAGCGTGGCGTTGGTTTCGCGCAGAAGGTTGATGCGGTCATTCATGCCGCCGATGAGTTCGACTAGGTTGTCTTGCTCTGCCAAGGTCGGGCAAGCGACCAACATCCTCTTTGCAGCGCTTACGTTGAAGTGCTGTTGAACAGCGCCTACCAAATTGGCCGCAATGTGATTTACAGCAGCAGCGTTTACCCAATAGGAAAAAAATTCCGGGCGCAACCGAGGCCCACATCTAACAAGAACCAAGTCTGAACAGTTTGCCTCCCCCAGCGATTCAGGGATGACGGCGCATGTGCCTGGCTTGCCTGTCCGCACGATGGCAACGTCGCCAGACCGCAAAGCGGATTTCTTCAACTTTGCGTGGAACTCTGGTGAGATGAACTTTAAATCTGTCTTTTTTACAGCGAATGGCTCAATGTTGAGTGAGCGAAGAAATGGAATTCCAGCATCGACGTACTGATCCGCCATCGTGCCAACGAATCCGACAGTCACCTCATCCGCGAGCGCTTCAAGCGGGACGAGAGGCCACTCAGAACTCATACCCCAACCCCCCCAGCTTCTGCCGAATCACCAAATCCAACTCCGCGCCCTTAGCCATCTGCTCGCCCAGCTTCTCCGTCAGCTTGACCATCTTGTCTGCAAAGGCATCGTCGTCGTCCTCCACCGCCTCGGCGCCCACGTAGCGGCCGGGGGTGAGCACGTGGCCGTGCTGGGCGATCTCGGCCAGGGGCACGCTGCGGCAGAAGCCGGGGATGTCTTGGTAGGGGGTGATGGGGTAGTGGGGGTGGGCTTCGACGGGCTCAGCCTGAACGGATTGAGGTGGCGCTCTGGCTTCGACACGCTCAGCCTGAACGGTTTTTGGGGTGCTGGCTTCGACAGGCTCAGCCCGAACGGGGGTGGGGGTGGGCGAGGGCGCAATAGCAGTTGGCGCGGGCTCGCCGCGCCAGGCGGCCACGGTGGCGGCGATGCGGTCGATGACCTCGTCGGTCAGCTCGCCCTGCACGCGGCTGATCATGGTGGCGAGTTTGCGGGCGTCGATGAACAGCACTTCGCCCTTGCGCTTTTTGCTCTTGGCCAAAAACCACAGGCACGCCGGGATTTGCGTGTTGAAGAACAGCTGGCCGGGCAGGGCGATCATCACTTCCACCACGTCGGCGTCGACCATGGCGGCGCGGATCTGGCCTTCGTTGTTCTGGCTGCTGCTCATGCTGCCGTTAGCAAGCACGATGCCTGCGCGACCCGTGGCTTTGAGGTGGTGCAGCATGTGCTGCAGCCAGGCGGTGTTGGCGTTGCCGTGGGGTGGGTCGCCGTATACCCAGCGGGCGTCGCCCTCCAAACTGGGGTGCCACCAGTCGCTGATGTTGAAGGGCGGGTTGGCCAGGATGAAGTCGGCGCGCAGGTCGGGGTGCTGGTTGCGCACAAAGGTGTCGGCGGGTTCGCGGCCCAGGTTGAAGTCGATGCCGCGAATGGCCAGGTTCATGGCGGCCAGGCGCCAGGTGGTGGGGTTGCTTTCTTGCCCGTAGATGGACACATCGCCCTTTTTGCCGCCGTGGGCTTCGATGAACTTTTCACTCTGCACAAACATGCCGCCGCTGCCGCAGCACGGGTCGTACACCTTGCCGGTGTGCGGGTTGAGCACGGCCACCAGGGTTTTGACGATGCTGGCGGGGGTGTAGAACTGCCCGCCGCGTTTGCCTTCGGCGCTGGCGAACATGCCCAGAAAGTATTCGTACACCTGGCCCAGGGTATCGCGCGCCACGTCGGGGGTGTCGCCAAAGCCGATGGTGGACACCAAATCGACCAACTCGCCCAGTTTGCCGTCGGGCAACTGCGCACGGGCATAACGTTTGTCCAGGATGCCTTTGAGCGTGGGGTTCTCGGCCTCGATCAGCGTGAGGGCGTCGTCGATGCGTTTGCCAATGTCGGGCTGCTTGGCGCTGCTGCGCAATGCCTCCCACCGGGCGGCTTCGGGCACCCAGAAGACGTTGGCTTCCTTGTAATAGTCGCGGTCTTCCAGCTCGGCCGCAATGTCGGCGGGGTCGGCGTCGCCGTAGAAGTATTCGTCGTCGGGGTCGGCCAGGCGCAGCACCAGCGTGGCGTGGTGGGCGGCAAAGGTGTCAGAGATGTATTTGACGAAGATGAGGCCGAGCACCAGGTGCTTGTATTCGGCGGCGTCCATGTTGGCGCGCAGCTTGTCGGCGGTGGCCCACAGGGTTTTCTGGATGTCTTGGAGCATGTGGCTGCGGTGTGTTGCCGGTAAGGGCCGTCAAGCGGGCAGGCCCGCCGCACACACTGCGAAGACCCTGCCACGGGGTTGCTTCTTCAAATACTACTATTTTGATAGCTGCTAGCGCTTATCCAATAAGCGCTAGAGGCCGTTTTGACCATAAATCTGGTCCCCTCGACAGGAATCGAACCTGTATCTAGCGCTTAGGAGGCACTCGTTCTATCCATTGAACTACGAGGAGCAAGACAGCCGCGCATTGTAGTGGGCGCACGCACGCCCTCTGGGGTGCGCAGCCTCAGTCGTACTTCACCGTGTAGATGATGTCCACCGCGCTCTTCTCGCCCGTTTGCCCGCGCAGGGTGAGGCTGCGGGTGAGGTCGTAAAAGATGTACAGCGTGCCCAGCGTGCCCGACAGGCTGCGCTCGTACGTCACGTACAAATCCTGGGACAGGCGCTTGCCGAAGGTGAGGGCGGCGGCGCTGGCGTCTTCGCCGGAGCCGGGGCCTTTGACGCCGATTTCATCGAGGCCCAGGCGGCTGGCGATGCCGCCGCCGGGGTTGTTACCGCGGCCCAGCAGGGCCAGGGCGGCTTGCTGCAGCACGGCGGCTTCGGCGCCGCCCGCGGCGGCGTCGCGGCCCAGTACCACCCACGAGAGTTTTTCGGCGTCGGGCAGTTCGGGGTCGGAATACAGCTTGACGCGCGGCGCCTTGGCGCTGCCGGTGACCTGCACGCCCGCCCGCACGCTGATGTTGGGGCGCAGCGCCAGGATGTCGAGCGAGGGGTTGTCGTAGGGGCCGTTGAAGCGGATCAAGCCCGTTTCCACGTTCAGCGACTGGCCCCAGGCGCGGTAGCGGCCTTCGTCGGTGCGCACTTCGCCGGTCACGCGGGGGGGGGCGCCGGGCACCGCGCTGCTGCGGATGTCTACCTCGCCCGTCAGGCGCGTGGTGATGCCGTGGCCGCTCAGTGCAAAGTCGCGGCCCAGGTTGAGGGTGATGGCAATGTCGGGCGGCTTGGCGGTTTCGGCCTGGGCCGCTACCTGGTTGGCCTTGGCGGCGGCTTGGGCCTTGGCCTGGTCGGCGCGGTCTTTGGCGGCAGACCGCACGACCACGTCCGAGCCCAGGGTGGGCGCGGATTCGTCGGGCAGGATGATGGTGGCGCGGTCGGTGGTGAGCTTGCCGCGCAGGCTGATCTGGCCTTGCTGCAACTGCGCCTGCAAGGTGCCCGACACGCTGACCTGCCGGTCGGCCCGCACCAGCACCTGCAGCGCCTTGGCCTCGGCCTGCAGCGACATGGCAATGCCTGACAGGCCGGTGGCTGCGGTGGCGCTGTCGCCCCAGGTGACGCGGCCGGTGGCGGTCAGCGTGCCGCCGTCTTGCGACGCCGCGGTGCGGTTGCCGCTGAAGCCCGCAATGCGTGCGCTGCTGCCGCGCCCGCCCTGTAGGCGGAACTCGGTGATGTTGAGCTGGTTGCCCTGCAGCGTGGCGCGCAGGCGGCCGCCTTGCAGGTCCACGCCGTCGACCACCGAGCGCACGGCCATGTCGTCGGCCCCCAGCGTGCCCGCCCAGCGTGGCGCATTGCGGGTGCCCGACAAGGTGGCGCTGGCATCGAGCGTCCCGCGCACGCGCCAGCCGGGTGGGGCCAGGGCCGACCACACGCCCACGTCGGGCAGGCGGGCGCGCAGGGTGCCGGCAAGCGGGGCGTCGGCGGCCCAGTTGATGGGGCTGTCTGCGGTGGCAGGGGCCAGGCGGGTGTTGAAGGTGGCGTCGACCTCGCCTGCGCGGTCGCTGGCCCACAACAGGCGGGCGCGCAGGGCGTCGCCTTCGGCTTCGATGGAAATTTCTGCCTGGCGCACGCCTGCCGGGGTGCCCGTAGTAGGGGTGGCGGTTGCTGCGCTGGCGGACGCTTCTGTGGCAATGGCGGTGACCGCGCCGGCGCCGGTACCCTGGCCGCTGCTTTGCACGGCGGTGACGGCGGTGGCATCGCCCGCCAGGATGCGCAGGTCGCCACTCGCCCGGCGCAGACTGGCGCTGGCGCGCAGGGTGCTGGCGGTGTCCACGTTCCATTGCCCATCCAGCACCAGACTGGAGGAAAGGCCCATGCGCGCCAAGAGCGGCTGGGCGGCGACGCCCGGCGCGCCCGCGCTGCCCGGTTTGTCGCCCAGACCCAGCGCATCCACCCACGCCGTGGGCAAGCCTTGCAGCGTGCCCTGGGTTTGTAGCGTGGCGGGTGTGCCCGCGCTTGCGCTGGTCACCACGCGCACGGGCTGCCAGCGCAGGGTGACGGTGCCGGGCGCAGGGCCGGTCAGGCGGGCCTGCCCTGCCGAGGTTTGCAGAGTGAGTGCAGAGGCCGTGCGGGTGCCATTGATAGAGAGCGGTTCTGCCAGTTGCAATGCCCAGGGGCCGGGGCGCTGCGCGTCTTGCGCTTGCAGGCGCAGCTCGCTGATCTGTGCCTGCCATTGCCCGGCAGCGGTGAGCCCACCCGTCAGGCGTGTTTGCAGGGTGGCACGCAGGGACTGCGGGGCCGTGGTGCGCGCCTCGCCGTTGAGCACCAGCGAGGCCTGCGCCAGGCTGCCCGACAACGTGGCCGTCAGCGCGCGCAGCTGAATGGGTTGCAGGGCAGCGGCTCCGGGTTCTGCGCCGGTTGCGGCGGCTGGTAGCGTCAGGTCTAGCTGGGGTGCATTGAGGGTGGCTTGCAGCTCGAATGGCTCTTTGCCGGTGGGCAGTGCCTTGCCGGTGCTGGCGGCTTGCAGTTGTTGGGCGGCGGTTTGCCAGCCACCCTTCCACCGCGCTGTGATTTGTGCGGCGCCTTTGGCGGTGGCGCCCTGCAGTGCCTGCTGCAGATCGGCGCCTACAAAGGGCAGGGTGGTCAGCCATTGCACGGTGCGGTCGGCGTCGACCCACTGCACTTGCAGATCGCCCGCGCCGGTTTGCGGGGCGATCTGCCCGTTGGCGCGAGCGATAGCGCCGGGCACTGTCAGCGACAGTTGTCCTTGGGCAGATTGCGCGCCCAGCGCGATGCGCAGGTTGGTGGCCTCTGCGCGGGCCTGCAGGGCATCGAGCACCAGGCGGTCGATCTGAAGGGTGCCGCCGGTGTCTGCGCCTTGTGCGGTGGTGGACGGCTGCCAGCTGCCTTGCGCGGTGAGGGTGTTGATGCGCAGCGGGGCGGGGCCGGTGGTGCGTGTAGCGCGTGCCGTTGATGTGCTGCGCGCCGCCGGGCCCGGCGTGGCGCGGATGTCGGCGTTGAAGCGCACGGCGGTGCCTTGCGTTTCGGCGCGGATGCGGCCTGACAAGGGCGCGGCGGCCAGCGCGGTGTGCAAGGCGTCGGGCCGCAGGGCGCGCAAATCGGCCTGACCTTCCAGCGCGCCGGTGGCGGGGGTGTAGTGGCCTTGCACGGTGGCGTTGCCAGTGCCTGCGCTGAGCGTAGCGCTGGGTACATCCCACCGGGTGCCGTCATAGGTGGCGCTGGCTTGCAGGGCGGTGAGGGGAAGGCGGGCCTTGTCCCACGGGCCGGGCAGGTCGTTGCGCAGCTGCGTTTTGATGGACCAGCCGCTGGACGTTGGTGCGGTGCCACCGGGCGCCGCGTCCGTTGTTGTCGGCCCGGCTTGCAGCGTGCCGTGCAGTTGGGTGACAGGGGCCTGGGGCCACAGCGCGGCCAGGTTCACAGCGCGCAGGGTGGCGGTGGCTGCCAGCAGAGGTTGTAGCGCCCACGGCGCCAGCGTGGCTCGCACATCGGCTTGCATGGGCTCCGCAGGGACTGGTGCGGTCGCTTTGGCAGTGGGTTTTGTTGTGGTTTTGGGGCCAGACTTTTCGGGGGATGTGGTGGACGTGGTCGTTGATGCAGGCTGAGATGGCTGCAAAGGTGTGGTGCCCGTCGTCGCCCTATCCGCCACAGGGCTGACCCGTGCCTGCAGTTCCAGCCGCGCCGCCGCGGTGGCCAGCGTGCCCTGCAGCGTGGCGTGGGCGCCCAGCTGGATGGGTATGGTGGACGTGCTGCCCGGCACGGTGGTTTGCACATTGCCGTCCACCGTGAGATTTAGCTCCATGGGCGCCTGGGCCTGCAGGGTGACGCGCGCGCTGTAGCGGCCTTGCGCCAGTTCCACCTGATCAATGTTCAGCCGGTGCTGGCTGCCGTCAAACCGGTAGTCGCCTTGCAGCCCCAGCGCCTGCACAGCGGGCGACCCAGCCCACTGGATTTCATCCACCCGAAACGGCACGCCGATCTGCAGCGGCAGCACCAGCTCTGTCATCGGGGTAAGGGGGGTGTCGGGCGCCGGAACCGGGGGCGTCTGGGGCGTGATCAGCACGCGGGCCGCATGCACCTCGCCCAGTTCCAGGCGGCGCTGCAGCAAGGGGGCCAGTTGCCAGCCCAGGCGGATGTCGGTCACCTCGACGGTGAGGGTGGGGCTGCTCCAGCGCAGCCAGCCAATGCGCCCACCGCTGCGCAGCGCGCCAGAGACTTCGCGGCTTTCCAGCTTTTGCTCGGCAGGCAAATACTGCGCCGCACGCGCCAGCGCAGCGGCCAGCGATGTGCTGCTGCCCGCCCACAGCCACACGCCAGCAGCCACCGCAAGCACCAGCGCCACCAGGGTTAGCAGCAACCAGCCCAGCGCTCGCATGGCACGCGGCGCGCGCCGCGGTGGCGGGCGTTTGGCCGATGACGACCCGGCGCTGAAATCGGATGCGCGGGTGCGCGGCGTGTGGGGTGTCTGGTTGCTGGTCGCCATCAAAAGCTGAACCCCAGGCGCAGGTGCAGCCGCACCTCTTTGGTTTTGACGCCATAAGCCAGGTCAGCCTGCAGCGGCCCCACCGGGCTGCGCCAGCGCACGCCCGCACCTACGCCGACGCGCGGGTCCAGGTCGCCCGAGCGGTCGGCCACGGCGCCCGCGTCAATGAAAAGCGTGCTTTCCCAGTCCGTCATGCTGCCGTTGTAGACGATGGGGCGCTGCCATTCGACACTGCCCGCCGCCATGTAGCGGCCGCCATAGAGCTGGCCGTTGTCGGTGCGCGCCCCGATGCTGCGGTAGCCGTAACCGCGCACGGTGGTGTCGCCCCCCGTCAAAAAGAGCTGGGTCACAGGCACCTGGGCGCTGTCGCTGGCCAGCACCGCACCCGCTTCGGCGCGCAGGGCCACGCGGGCATTGCGCCCCAGGCCCGCGTCGTCGGTGACATGCCCGGCCGGTATGAACGACTGCCAGCGCACCAGGGTGCGCACAAACGGGTCGCGCTCGGGCCGCAGCGTGGTGCCCAGGCCCAGTTCCACCGCAATGCCGTGGCCGCGGGTGGGCGCCGTCGTGCTGTTGAAGTAACGGCCCGTCCAGCCGTAGTTGATGCTGAGGGCGGTGCTGGATTCGGCAGGCGACAGCGCATTGGCGGTCAACCCCTGGCTGTTGGCGTAGTCGTACTGCAAAAAGTAGTTGCGGTCGATGTGTTTGGTGCTTTTGCTGCGGCCGGATCGCACACGCCCGCTGTTGACGTCGTAGTCGCCTGTGGCCTCGCGCTGCAGTTGCGCGCCTGCAAACCAGCGCCAGCCGTTGTTGTTGGGCAGGTCGGTCCATTCGCTGCTGGCGTGTTTGGTTTCACGGTCCAGCGACAGCTTGCTCACCGCGCGCCAGCCAATCACGGGCAGCTGGTTATGGATGTGCTCCAGCGACAGGCGGGCGCCGCTGTCGGTCGAAAACCCGGGACCAAACACCAGCTTTTGCAGCGGGGCTTCGCGCACCTGGGCCACCACGGGCGCAGCCTCGGGGTCGGTGCCCTCGGTGTCCAGCGTCAAAAACACCGCGTCGTAATAGCCGCTGCTGGCCAGGCGCAGTTGCGCGTCCAGCATCTCGGCCTCGTCATACACCGCCCCCGTGGGCAGGCGTGCCAGGCGCCGCGCGGCATCGGGGTCGTAGCGCTCGCTGCCCTGCACGCGCAGCGGGCCAAATCGGTAGGTCGGGCCCGGGTCGTAGGTGACGCTGAGCTTGGCCTCGTGCGTGTCGGCATCCACCTCGGCGCGGCTGTTGGCAATGCGCGCGGTGGGGTAACGGCGCACCTGCAGCTGGCGCAGGCCGCCGGTTTTGGCCGAATCCCACGCAGACTGGGTAAAGGGTTGGCCTGGAGGCAGCGACCAGTCGCGCTGCACGCGCTGCTGCTGGCGGGCGCGGCCTTCGGTGTTATTGCCTGCGGTGTTGGCAAAGTCAATGTCGGCGCTGGCAATGCGCGTCTGCGGACCGGGCTGCACGGTGACGACCACGGTGCGCGGGGTGCTCTTGCTGTCGCGGGTTTCGGTCAGCTCCACCGTGATGGTGGGCGCAAAGTAGCCCAGCGTGCCCAGCAACTCGCGGGCATTGGCGTCTGCCGCGCCCAGCAGACGCTGCAGTTCATTGGCATGCAGATCGGGCAGGTTGCGAAAGCGCTGCAGCTCCAGGTGGCGCTCCAGCGTCTCGCGCACGGCGTCGGGCGCGCGCACCTCCACGGCAAACGAGGGAGTGTCCGATTCGGCGATCACAGGGGCCGACGCGGCGTCTGCACCCTCGGCTTTGTCTTTGCTGGGCAGCAGACTGCAACCGGGCAGGCACAAGGCGCCAAAAAGCAGCAACGCCGACCATGGGGTCGGCGTTGAAAAAAGTGCAGTGTGCGAGAGGAGGCTGCGGGACACGGCGGGTGCTTCGGTTGGGATGGACGGGGGCATGGTACGGCACGGCGCAGACACGGCAGGCGCAGCGGCACCAGGGGGGCGAGTGCAGTGCCAGAGGGCCTGCCAGCGATGCCACACTATCGCCGCAAAAAGTGAGGTTCCTTGTAAGACAGAGTCCCGCAGCGTATCCGGGTGCGTCGGGGCCGGGCTGCTGTGTGCAGGCGCCCCGGGGGCACACCGCTCAGCTCTGGTGGTTGCGGTACATCACGTCCGTGCGCAGTACATATTTCACCCCACTCGTCACCACCGAGCCCTGGTGCCGCAGTCGGTGCGGAAACACCAGCGCCGTGCCCTGCGCGGGCTGCACGCGCTCCCAGCCGAAGTCCGTGCTGCCGCCCTCGAAGTCGGCGTTCAGGTAGACCATGAAGGTGAGCAGGCTCTCCTGGTCCGGCCCAACGCGCACCGTGCCGTCCTGGTGCCAGGTGAACTTCTGCTCCTTCTCATACCGGTAGTAGCGAAACCGCTCGTTGAGCCCGCTGAGCAGCAAGCCCTTCAGCTCTGCAGGCAGCAGCGGGCGTGCGCGCTCGAACAGCTTCGTCGCGAGTTCATGCCGTTCGAAGATCACGCGGTCGTTGTTGCGCGCATCCTTGTACAGCAGCTCGCCATCGTCCGTGCGTATCGCTGCCTCTTCGTACCCCAGGCCCTCGCTGTCGGCGATGTACTGGGCGCACTCCTGGGGCGACAGGAAACCATCGATGGTGAAGACACCCGCACCGAGTGAGTTGACTTTGAGGGAGACTGGTTGGCTCGACATGGCGGGCATGGTACCCGCAGCCTTTGGCGAAAGCGATCAATGATTGGCAGGCAGGCAGGCAGCTCGATCAGAACACCACCCACAAGGTCGCGGCCACCACCGCGCCCACCAGCAGGGCCGGTGCGGCCACCGACCAGTCCTGAGTGGACGGCACACTCGCCCCGAAGGCCGATGCGGCCAGCCAGGCGTGCAGCCAGTAGATGACCCCAGACCCGGCCCCGGGCATGAAGGTGGTGGCCCACCAAAAGCTCAAGGGCGCCAGGGCAACCGGTGCCAGCGCAATGGGCAGCGAGCGCAAGTACCCCGCCTGGAACCGGACCGACCCCAGCCGCCAGCCCATGGGCGTGCGCACAGGCACCAGGTTGGGCATAGTGGGCCGTGCGCCCAGCAGCGCAGCAACTGTCCAGTGCATGGCCTCGTGCAGCACCGTGCCCGGCAGCACCGCCAGGCAGTAAGACCACATGCCGATGTGCACGCACAGGCGCTGGAAGACGAGGATGGCTGCTAGCACCAGCCAGTCCCATGCGTCCAGGGCCTGGGCGCGCACGGTGGCCCAGGCCAAGGGGTGGGTGAGGGCGTCGATGATCCATGCGGTGTTGTCCATGGGAGGTCAGTCCGCCGCTTGTTCGAAATGTTTGCTCACGCCGTGCCAGTGTGCTGACTGATCACGCACGTTCACCGGCGGCCCTGAGGGCGTCTTCTTCGGCGACCATGGCCATGCAGACCTCATCGGTATGCCGGTGGCTGAACATGTGCTCAAGCGAATTTCGCCATAGCAGCAGGTTCTGAGCGGCACCACTTCCCTGCAGAGGGTAGTACTGATTGTGGGGCTCTTGCATGAGATGGTCCATGCAAAGCAAGCGCGTGGGACTGATGGGGAAAAGGATTGAGGTCTGCGGATTGGCGATGCCACGGAAGCGCAGCGACGGATGGACGAAAGTCACTGGCGCATCACTGGTGATGAACACGGGCTCCTCTGTACAGAGCATCGACCAGCGCATGCGCATGAACTGGCTCGAGTATTCCGCCGCGCCGTGCATGTCCTGGATCCAGTTGCGCTTGAGATCGTCCTCCGTGGCATCTCGATAGGCTGGCCAGCTCGCTGTGTCGACACGAAAGGTCCGATCCTTGTGCAGGAACGAATGCGGAACTTCACCAAGGCGTTCGATTTCGTCGCAAATCCGTCGATGCAACTGCTTGTACATCTCAAAATGCCTAGGGTTTCGCAGCATCATCGTGGCCGCCAGCAAGCTCACCATCTGACGAAGTGGTTCCCAGCTGAGATCGAGCATTTCCGCCTGGAGGGCGCGCCACACCGGATCTGCGAACCACTGCTCCAGATCGCTGAGCTTTTTCTCAAAGCTGTCGTCTCGGACCCCTGTGTTCGGATCGCGGGGCACATAGAGATAGAAGCTGACGGCGACCTTATCAATCGGCTTGAGCTCGGGCTCCCCTGCGTCTTTGCTGAATCGCCAGATCTTGCGACGCTGCGTGTCGGCCGCAAAGGCGCGAAGGTAGGCCTGCGGTACCCAATGACACCGCTTGGTCACTTGTGCGGGAGGGCTTGGACTCGAAATGGAGTGTCCTTTAAATCAGTAAGCAACATCTACCCGTAAGCACTGCCTAGTCTGCGCACTTCGTGGTCCTCTTTTCTAGCAGAAAGAAGCGTTGCTGCCGCCTCCACCCATTACTTAGACAACAACCGCATCGTCTCTTCCAGCCCCTTGAGCGACAGCGGGTGCATGCGGTTGCCCACTAGCTGCTGGATGATGCTGATGCTCTGGCGGTACTGCCAGACACCCTGGGGCTCGGGGTTGATCCACGCATGCTTGGGGAAGGCATGCGTCAGGCGCTGGATCCATTCGGCGCCCGGCTCTTCGTTGTTGTATTCGACACTGCCGCCGGGCTGGAGGATCTCGTACGGGCTCATGGTGGCGTCGCCCACAAAGATCAGTTTGTAGTCCTTGTTGTACTTGCGGATGATGTCCCAGGTGGGGAACTTCTCGGCAAAGCGGCGGCGGTTGTTCTTCCACATGAAGTCGTACACGCAGTTGTGGAAGTAATAAAACTCCAGGTGCTTGAACTCGGTCTTGACCGCGCTGAAAAGTTCTTCCACGCGCTGGATGTGTTCGTCCATGGTGCCGCCCACGTCCATCAGCAGCAGCACCTTCACGTTGTTGTGCCGCTCGGGCACCATCTTGATGTCCAGATATCCGGCGTTGGCCGCCGTGCTGCGGATGGTGTCGGGCAGGTCCAGCTCCAGTTCATGCCCTTCGCGCGCAAATTTGCGCAGGCGGCGCAGCGCCACCTTGATGTTGCGCGTGCCCAGCTCCTGCTGGTCGTCGTAGTCCTTGTAGGCGCGCTGCTCCCACACCTTCACGGCGCTCTTGTTCTTGCCCGCGCCGCCAATGCGCACGCCCTGCGGGTTGTAGCCGCCGTGGCCAAAGGGGCTGGTGCCGCCGGTGCCGATCCACTTGCTGCCGCCCTCGTGGCGCTCTTTCTGTTCTTCGAGGCGCTTTTTCAACGTCTCCATCAACTCGTCCCAGCCCATCTTCTCGATGGCGGCCTTCTGCTCGGGCGTGAGTTCGTTCTCCAGGATCTTGCGCAGCCAGTCGGCCGGGATCTCCTTGGTGAAGTCGGCCACCATCTCCACGCCCTTGAAGTAGGCGCCGAAGGCCCGGTCGAACTTGTCGTAGTGCTTCTCGTCCTTGACCAGGGTCAGGCGCGAGAGGTTGTAGAAGTCGTCCAGTGCCCAGCCGTCATCCGACTTGGGGCCCACCACACCCGCCTGCAGGGCTTCGAGCAGGGTGAGGTATTCCTTGACCGATACCGGCAACTTGGCCGAGCGCAGGGTGTAGAAGAAGTCGATGAGCATGAAATTGGCCTCCAGCGCTTATTCAGTAAGCGTTCGGCGCTCTAAAAGATATAGCAATTGCGCTTTGGCCTCCGGCCATTCGCCCGCCCGCATGCTGTACATCACCGTGTCGCGGATGGTGCCGTCGCGGCGCAGCGCGTGGCCGCGGATCACGCCGTCCTTCTTGGCGCCCAGGCGCTCGATGGCTTGTTGTGAGGCAAAGTTGAAGTTGTCGGTGCGCCAGCCCACAACGTGGCAGCCCAGGGTGTCAAAGGCATGGCCCATCATCAGTAGCTTGCAGGTGGTGTTGACATGGCTGCGCTGCACGCTTTTGCGGTACCAGGTGTAGCCAATCTCCACGCGTTTTACGGTGGACAGGATGTCGTGGTAGCTGGTGGTGCCCAGCACCTCGCCGGTGGCGTCGTCGACCACCGCAAACGCAAAACGGTTGCCGTCGTCGCGCATCCGCAGTGCGTCTTCGATGTACTTGCGCGTGTTTTCGGGCTCGGGCACCGAGGTCACGCGCAAGGTCCACAGCTGTCCGTCGGCTGCAGCGGTGCGCAGGCCCGCTTCGTGCGAAAGCGCCAAGGGTTCCAGGCGCACGCCTCGGTCTGTCAGGGTAATGGGCTCAACAAAAGGCACGGCGCGCTCCGGTGGGGCTGTCGGAAAGGGGCGTAGAGGCGGCGGGCCTCTTACCGGTTTCTTTGGTTCATGAACACCAGCTTTTCGAACAGGCTCACGTCCTGTTCGTTTTTCAGCAGGGCGCCCACCAGGGGCGGCACGGCCACCTTGTTGTCGGCACTTTGCAAGGCTGACAGTGGGATGTCTTCGGCCACCAGCAGCTTGAGCCAGTCGAGCAGTTCGCTGGTCGATGGCTTTTTCTTCAGGCCCGGCAGGTTGCGCACGTCGTAAAACGTCTTCATCGCCACGCCCAGCAGGTCGGCCTTGAGCGTGGGGAAGTGCACGGCCACGATCTGGCGCATGGTGTCGGCTTCGGGGAACTTGATGTAGTGGAAGAAGCAGCGGCGCAAGAACGCGTCGGGCAGCTCTTTTTCGTTGTTGGAGGTGATGAACACCAGCGGGCGGTGTTTGGCCTTGATGAGTTCGCGCGTTTCGTAGCAGTAGAACTCCATGCGGTCGATCTCGCGCAGCAGGTCGTTTGGAAACTCGATGTCGGCCTTGTCGATCTCGTCAATCAGCAGCGCCACAGGCCGATCGGCCGTGAAGGCCTGCCACAGCACACCCTGGATGATGTAGTTGCGGATGTCCTTGACCTTTTCGCTGCCGCCTTCAAGCTGACTGTCCCGCAAGCGACTGACTGCGTCATATTCATACAGGCCCTGTTGGGCCTTGGTGGTGGACTTGATGTGCCACTGCAGCAGGGGCATGTCCAGCGCCTGGGCCACTTCCTCGGCCAGCATCGTCTTGCCGGTGCCTGGCTCGCCTTTGATGAGCAGCGGGCGTTGCAGGGTAATGGCCGCGTTCACGGCGAGCATCAGGTCTTGGGTAGCGACGTAGTTCTGGGAGCCTTGGAATTTCATGGGGGCGAATCACCGGATCGTTGATGAATGAGCTTGACAGGCGCTGGCTATAATCGGCGGTTGATCAGAGCCCAGAGCTGAACTTCCACGAGATTGTGCGCGCAAAATGAACAAAACGTTGACCACGCTATTTGCCCTGGCTGTCGCTTCCGTGACCGCCTTGTCCCACGCCCAGGAAGCCAAAGGCGACGTGGAAGCCGGCAAGCAAAAGATTGCCATGTGCATTGGTTGCCATGGCATTGTTGGCTACCAGGCCAGCTTTCCTGAGGTGCACAAGGTCCCCATGATCTCGGGCCAAAGCGGCAAGTACATTGCCGCAGCGCTGGTCGCCTACCAAAAGGGCGAGCGCAAGCACCCCACCATGCGCGGCATTGCCGCCTCGTTGTCTGAGCAAGACATCGCCGATGTGTCGGCCTACTACGAACAACACGGCAAGACCGGCGCCGAGCTGCCCGCCAAGCCCAAACGCGAACCCAGCGTGCAAGTGGCCGAGTTGCTGAAGAAGGGCGCTTGTGTGTCCTGCCATGGCGACAACTTCGCCAAGCCCATCGACCCGTCGTACCCCAAGATTGCTGGCCAGCACGCGGACTACCTGTTTGTTGCGCTCAAGTCGTACAAGGTCGAAAAGAACAACAACCTCGGTCGCAGCAACGCCATCATGGCGGGCGTGGCCAAGCAGTTCACCAACGCCGAGCTGAAGGCCTTGTCCAACTACCTGGGTGGTGTGGAAGGCGATTTGCAGGTGGTGCGACAGTCGAGCTTTCGCTGAGCGAAAAGCCTTCTCTCTCCAACAACAAAGCCCGCTGACTGCGGGCTTTGTTGTTGGTGGAGAAAGTTTTAGTCAAAAATGGCTCTAGCGCTTATCCATCAAGCGGTAATAGCTATCAAAATAATAGCTAATCCCTGGTGGCGCGCCGCTGCACGCAGGCGATGTACGCATCCCCATCGGGTGGGCGGCCTGCGCGCTGGCTTTCCCACAACATCTCGCCCAGGCAGTCCATGGCCGCGTGGTGGGCGTCGTGCAGCGAGTCGAGCCGCGCGGTCAACAATTCCACCGCCTGGCGGATGCCGCGGGGCTGGTCGATGCTGCACTGCTCGCTGATGGACAGGTGCATCGACAGGTGCAAGAAGGGGTTGGTCTGCGCCGGGGTTTCGTCGTAGTTGCGTGCCACGGCGGCATCGGCGTCTGACAGGTCGGCCAGGTACTCGGGGTGCTCGGCGATCCACAGGCTGGCCAGGGTCTCGATGGCTTCCATGGGGGCGCCGCTTTGGGTCTTGGCGTGCACCCCGCAAAGAAAGCGGCGCACGTCGGCTTGGGAGGGGCTGAACATGGGGCGAGAGCGTAGCACGCACCCTGTGGGCAACGTGCGCGCAAGGTCAGTAGTCTCAACCAGTTCAGGCGCCGTTGCGACGCGTGCCCGCGGCGGCGTCCTACGCGGGTGCGCGTGCCGCGAACCTACATTTGCGTTGCGCAGAGACAAGGAGCCGGGTCCGCTTTGCCAAGTCCTCAAATACCCGGTTATGGGAGAAGTGTCATGAATGCAATGCGAATCGTCGGTGTGCTGTTGTTGGTGGTGGGTCTGGCCGGGTTTCTGACCGGCGGTTTCAGCTTTACCAAGGACACCACGCAAGCCAAGCTGGGCCCGCTGGAGCTGACGGTCAAAGAAAAAGAATCGGTCAACATCCCGCAGTGGATGAGCCTGGGTGCCATGGTGCTGGGCGGCGTGGTGCTGGTGCTGGGCTTTCGCAAGAACTGACCACCCGCGCTCCGGCGGTTCACCCATTTGGATCACCCATCGTGGTGAGCGGACGCGGTTGCAGCTGTGGCCCCCGCCCGATCCACGCAAGGCAGGGGCTGGAGCTTCAGCACCGGTCGTTCGGCGCGGTGGGTGATTCTCTGGTTTTCCAGGTCGGCATACCGGCCGCAAACTCCCCTGGTTCCGCCCCTGGTTCTTTTTGCCGGATGTTCACTCCGGCCCATAAATCACATCCTTCGATGGGCGACGCGACCGCAGGGTGGCGTTGCCCTCACTGCCGTGGCGCCGCGCGGCAGGGGCGCTTTCTTCAAGCCCGCGGTGCGCCCATCATGCGTGAGATGGTGCGCGCGGCGCGCAGCAGCGCGGGCAGCAGCGTCTCCTGCATCACTGCCGCACTCGTGCGGTTGGCCTGCCCGCTGATGTTGAGCGCTGCCACCGTTTGCCCCGCGCGGTTGGTCAGCGGCGCAGCGATTGAGATCAACCCTTCTTCCAGCTCCTGGTTCACCAGGCACCAGCCCTGTTCACGCGCTTCACGGATGCGGTCGAGCAAGGCGTCCACGTCGGTGGTGGTGTGTTCGGTAAAACGCTCCATCGAATGGGCCTGCAGCCTGGCCTCCAATTCGGCATCGGGCAAGCCCGCCAGCAACATCCGCCCCATCGACGTCCAGCACGCAGGCAAACGCGAACCCACGCCCAGATTGGTGCGCATGATCTTGTGCGTGGGCACACGCAGCACGTAGACGATGTCGAGGCCGTCCAGCACGGCGGCTGATGACGACTCGCGCACTTCTTCCACCAGGTCTTCCATCACCGGCTCGGCCAGGTTCCAGATGGGTAGCGACGAGAGGTACGCAAACCCCAGATCCAGGATGCGCGGGCTCAGCCGAAACAGCTTGCCGTCGGTCTCCACATAGCCCAGCGTTTGCAGCGTGAGCAGGATGCGCCGCGCACCCGCACGGGTCAGGCCCGTCTGCGCGGCCACTTCGCTCAAGGTCTGCTGCGGCGTGGCCGCGCTGAAAGAGCGGATCACCTCCAGCCCGCGCGCGAACGACTGCACATAGCTGTCACTGGGTTTGGGGTCTTTGGTTTCTGCGGTTTGTGAATTCATACGTATGCGAATTATAATTCTTTCAGCGAACATTTGTTCTATATTCGAACAAATTTCGAAGAGACAACTACAACCAGTCAAACCAAGAAAGCGTTGCAATGATCAACAAACTGGCGGACTCGGTGGCCCACGCCCTGCAAGGGGTGAAGGATGGTGCCACGGTGTTGATAGGCGGATTTGGCACGGCGGGCATCCCCGGTGAGCTGATCGATGGGCTCATCGCCCAGGGCGCCAAGGACCTCACGGTGGTGAACAACAACGCAGGCAACGCCGACCAGGGCCTGGCCGCGCTGCTCAAGGCGGGCCGCGTGCGCAAGATCATCTGCAGCTTTCCGCGCCAGGTCGACAGCTATGTGTTCGACGAGCTGTACCGCAGCGGCAAGCTCGAACTGGAACTGGTTCCCCAGGGCAACCTCGCCGAGCGCCTGCGCGCTGCCGGTGCGGGCATTGGCGCGTTTTTCTGCCCCACGGCCCATGGCACCGAGCTGGCTGCAGGCAAAGAAACACGCGAGATCAACGGCAAACACTACGTGCTGGAATTTCCCATCCACGGCGACGTGGCGCTGATCAAGGCCGAGAAGGGCGACCGCTGGGGCAACCTCACCTACCGCATGTCCGCCCGCAACTTTGGCCCCGTGATGGCCACCGCCGCCAAGACCACGATTGCCACCGTGCACGAGGTCGTCACGCTCGGCGCGCTGGACCCTGAATCCATCGTCACCCCCGGCATCTACGTGACCCACGTGGTCCAGATCGACCGCACCGCCACGTTGGCCGGTGGATTCAAGAAAAGAGCATGAGGCACCCCCTGAGCCGCTTCGCGTCTTCCCCCTTCTCCTGCGGGAGGGGGACGCCACCCGTGGCCTGGCAAAGCCAGTTCCACGGTGGCACTGGTTGGTGGGCCGCTCCAGTTGCAATGGCTGCGGACGGTATGCAGCGGAATGGGTAATGAAAATGCTATTTGGCGCACAAGGAATAAGCGTGAGCAGCTATCAAAAACGAAGTAAAGACGAGTTGGCACAACGCGTGGCGCAAGACATCCACGACGGCGCCTACGTCAACCTGGGCATCGGCCAGCCCACCCTGGTGGCCAACCACATCCCGGAAGGGCGTGAAGTCATCCTGCAAAGCGAGAACGGCATTCTGGGCATGGGCCCTGCGCCTGCGGCTGGGCTGGAAGACTACGACCTCATCAACGCCGGCAAGCAGCCCGTGACGCTGCTGCCTGGCGGCGCGTATTTCCATCACTCCGACAGCTTCGCGATGATGCGCGGCGGGCACCTGGATATCTGCGTGCTGGGCGCCTTCCAGGTCAGCGCCACGGGCGACCTGGCCAACTGGAGCACGGGCGAGCCCGGCGCGATTCCCGCCGTGGGCGGCGCCATGGACCTGGCCATCGGCGCCAAGCAGACCTGGGTGATGATGGACCTGCTGACCAAGCAGGGCGCCAGCAAGATCGTCACGCAGTGCACCTACCCGCTCACCGGTGTCGCCTGCGTGAAGCGCATCTACACCGATCTGTGCACACTGGCCTGCACGCCCACGGGGCTGCAGCTCATCGATGTGGTGCCCGGCCTGACCCACGCCGAGCTGGAGCAGCTGGTGGGCCTGCCCATCCGTACAGCCGCCTGACCGAATCCAACCCCCCAAGAAACGAGGAGACAAAACCATGAGCCAACCACAACGCCAAGCCTTCATCTGCGACGCCATCCGCACCCCCTTCGGCCGCTACGGCGGTGCCCTGTCCAGCGTGCGCACCGACGACCTGGGTGCCATCCCCATCAAGGCGCTGATGGACCGCAACCCCGGCGTGGACTGGGCGGCAGTGACCGACGTGCTCTACGGCTGCGCCAACCAGGCCGGTGAAGACAACCGCAACGTGGCCCACATGAGCAGCCTGCTGGCGGGCCTGCCCATCGACGTGGCGGGCGCCACCATCAACCGCCTGTGCGGTTCGGGCCTCGACGCCGTGGGCACCGCAGCGCGTGCCATCAAGGCAGGCGAGGCCGGGCTGATGATTGCGGGCGGCGTGGAGAGCATGAGCCGCGCGCCCTTTGTGATGCCCAAGGCCGAGTCGGCCTTCAGCCGCAACAACGCGGTGTACGACACCACCATCGGCTGGCGCTTCATCAACAAGCTGATGAAGGAAAAGTACGGCGTCGATTCGATGCCCGAAACCGCCGAGAACGTGGCCACCGACTTCAACATCGAGCGCGAAGCACAAGACCGCCTGGCCCTGCGCAGCCAGCTCAACGCCGTGGCCGCCATCAAGGCTGGCCATCTGGCGCGCGAGATCGTGCCGGTGCACATCCCGCAAAAGAAGGGCGACGCCATCATCGTGAGCCAGGACGAGCACCCGCGTGAGACCAGCATCGAAGCGCTGGCCAAGCTCAAGGGTGTGGTGCGGCCCGATGGCACGGTGACGGCGGGCAACGCCAGCGGCGTGAACGACGGCGCCTGTGCGCTGCTGCTGGCCGACGAAGCCAATGCCGCCAAATATGGCCTCAAGCCCCGCGCCCGCGTGGTGGGCATGGCCGTGGCCGGTGTGGCGCCGCGCATCATGGGCTTTGGCCCCACGCCCGCCACGCTCAAGGTGCTGGCACAGACCGGCCTGACCATCGACCACATGGACGTGATCGAACTCAACGAAGCTTTTGCCGCACAAGGCCTGGCCGTGCTGCGCGCACTGGGGTTGAAGGACGACGATGCGCGTGTGAACGCCTGGGGCGGAGCCATTGCGCTGGGCCACCCACTGGGTGCCAGCGGCGCGCGCCTGGTGACCACCGCCGTCAACCGCCTGCACGAACACGCCGGCCAGTACGCGCTGTGCACCATGTGCATCGGCGTGGGCCAGGGCATTGCCATCATCCTGGAGCGCGTGTGACCGCGATGGATCAAAGCACTCCTGTCACGGTCGTCACCGGCGCCAGCAACGGCATTGGCAAAGCCATCGCCGAAGCCGTGCTGACCCAGGGCCGCGCCGTGGTCAACCTCGACTACGTGCTGCCTAACTGGAGCCATCTTCAACTCACGTCGTACCAAGCCGACCTGACGAATGAAGAGTCCACGCGCACGCTGGCCGCCGAGATTGCCGCCAACCACAACGTGACGGCCCTGGTGAACAATGCGGGCGCCACGCGCCCCGGCACCATCGACACGGCCACCACCGCGCAGCTGGATGACGTGGTGGGGCTGCACCTGCGCGCGCCCATGCTGCTGGTGCAGGCCTTTTTGCCCACGCTGCGCGCCAGCGGCCAGGGCCGAATCGTCAACATGTCGTCGCGCGCCGCACTGGGCAAGGCCGACCGGATCGTGTATTCGGCCACCAAGGCCGGAATGATCGGCATGACGCGCACGCTGGCCATGGAGCTGGGGCGCGACGGCATCACCGTCAACGCGATCGGCCCCGGGCCGATTGCCACCGAGCTGTTTCGCCAGAGCAACCCTGATGGCGCGCCGCAGACCGAGCGCATCCTCCAAAGCATTGCCGTAGGCCGCATGGGCACCGCCGAAGACGTGGCCCGTGCCGCGCTGTTTTTCCTCTCGCCTGACAACGGTTTTGTAACCGGCCAGATTTTGTACGTGTGCGGAGGCACCACGCTGGGAGTGGCGCCTGTCTAGCCCCTGATTTAGAGACTTCTTTCACCGCCCCTTGACCAGGGGGCACCCACCGATGTTCTCGCCCAGGCGCCCGCGCCCGGTTGAGGCCATGGCACGGCCAAGCTTCCCGCTTCTGGCGCGCCCCCGCGATTTTTTCACCACCATCCTGAAGGAGACAAGCCTTATGAACCCGATCAACACCCTTGCACGCCGCCGCTTCACCCTCGGCGCCATCGCGTCCGCCGCCGTGCTGGGCGCAGGCCTCGTCGCCAGCCCCGCTGCCATGGCGCAGGCCTTCCCCACCAAGCCCGTCACCATCGTCGTGCCCTTCGCAGCCGGTGGCACCACCGACATCCTGGCGCGCATCATCGGCCAGGCGTTGACCACCGAGCTGGGCCAACCGGTCATCGTCGACAACCGCGCAGGCGCGGGCGGCAACATCGGGGGCTCGCTGGCGGCCAAGGCCCCGGCGGACGGCTACACGCTGTTCATGGGCACAGTGGGCACCCACGCCATCAACGCCAGCCTTTATAAGAAGATGCCGTTTGACCCGGTCAAGGACTTTGCCCCGCTGACCCGCGTCGCCAATGTGCCCAACCTGCTGGTGGCCAACCCCGCCCAGCCGTTCAAGACGGTGCCCGAGCTGATCGCCTACGCCAAGGCCAACCCCGGCAAGCTCAACTTTGGTTCGTCGGGCAGCGGCAGCTCCATCCACCTGTCGGGCGAGCTGTTCAAGAGCCTGGCCAAGGTGGACATGGTGCACGTGCCCTACAAGGGCAGCGCACCCGCCGTCACCGACCTGCTGGGCAACCAGATCGGCATCATGTTCGACAACATGCCCTCGGCCATCCAGCATGTGCGCAGCGGCAAGCTGGTGCCCATTGCCGTGACCACCGCCAAACGCTCGCCCGAGCTGCCCAACGTGCCGACCATCGCGGAAGCCGGTGTGGCGGGCTACGAAGCCACATCGTGGTTCGGCATGTTCGCCCCCGCGGCCACGCCCGCGCCGGTGCTGGCCAAGCTGAACACCGCGCTGGTCAAGGTGCTGAACCAGGCCGATGTGAAGAAGAAGATCAACGACCAGGGCGCTGAAGCCATGAGCGAGACACCCGCGCAGTTCGCCGCCTTCATCCAGGCCGAAAGCGTGAAGTGGGGCAAGGTGGTGAAGGAGTCGGGTGCCAGCCTGGACTGACAGATGCAGGCAGCGTTGATACTGCAAAAATAATAGCTGCTGGCGCTTTATGGATAAGCGCTAGCGGCTATTTTTACTTAATTCTTTACCTGCCTCGGATAGACCGTTCGCCCTGAGCCTGTCGAAGGGCTGTTCGCAAAAAGCGCCCTGGCTTCGACAAGCGCAGCCCGAACGGTTTGGGGCAAATCGGAGGCAGGTAGCTAGTCAAACATTCTTGCTTGAAACAGGTGCAGCTCCGGCCTGCTGCATCGTGCTGCTAGCCCGAGAGCTTGCGCACCTTGCACGCCGCCGTCACCAAGCGCTGCGCCCATTGGCTGGGCATGTCCTTGAACAGCACTTCGGCCTCGCCTTCCTTGTACTGCTCCTTGGCGATCACGTCGCCCGCCCAGATGGGCTGCGCGTAGTAGGAAAGATGCAGGTACCACGCCCGCCGGGCCGGGCAGTCCACCACGACCTTGGCATAGTACGAGCGGTATTTTTGTCCACGGAACGAAGTGCGTTGCTGGTCGCGCGACACCCGCAGGTCCAGCAGCACACGCTGGTCGATGCCAATGGGCTCGGGCAGAATTTCGATCAGGTTCTTGCTGGTGTCCAGCCGGTCGCCCGTCAGCGTGAACCAGGCGTCGGGCGCCGCCTGCTGGCCGCCAGCCACGGCTGCAATACACACAACAACGGCACAGAGCATAAGAACTTTCGGCGTCTATTCGGGGGCGGTACCGGCAAAACGGAGCGTGGGCCGGTGTTCACTGGGTGGCGGGCTTCAAAGGCTGAATCAGCACTCTTGCGGCCCAAAATCATTATCCCTGAGCCGCGGTGTTTTTCTCTGACGGCATTCAACACCTGGAGCGCCCGAGGTGCAGGCGCCTACGGCCAGCTGCGGTTGGCACCGTTGGGCTCGATCAGGTCCCAGGCGTTGCCATACAAATCCTGAAACACCGCCACCATGCCGTGCGGCTGCACCTGCGGTTCGCGCACAAACACGACGCCCTGCGCCTTGAACTGCTGGTAGTCCCGCGCCAGGTTGTCGGTGAAGAGAAACAGAAACACGCGTCCACCGGTCTGGTCGCCAATGTGTGCCGCCTGTTCAGGCGTGCTGGCGCGGGCCAGCAGCAGGTGGGCGCCTGCCGATGCGCCTGCGGCGGCGGGGCGCACCACCACCCAGCGTTTGTCCTGTTCGGGGATGTAGGTGTCTTCCACCACGCTGAACCCCAGCTTGCCGACGAAGAAGTCCAGCGCCTCGTCGAATTCGCGCACGACCAGCGCAACCAGTCCGAGGGATCGGTGGGCGGTGGTCATGGGTGGCTTTGGCTATGGCTGTGGTATGTGTTCATTCCACCGCGTCTTGTGGTGCCACCGGCCCGATCTTGAACACCCCGCTGACCCGCGCACACGGCACGCCGTCGGCCGTCACCAGCCCTTGCGCAAACACCAGCGACCGGCTGATGCGCAGCGGGTTGGCCTCGCCCTCCACCCAGGCGCCCAGGGCGGCAGGGGCCAGGTAATCGATCTGCAGGCTGATGGTGGGCAGAAACCGGTCGGCCACCTGGTCGCTTTTGCGGTGCACCGACAGGGGCATCAGCATGTCGCAGAACGTGGCCATCATGCCGCCGTGCAGGTTGCCCATGGGGTTGGTGTGCCGCCGCTCCACGCGAAAGCCGAACTTCACCACATCGCCCTGGTGCAGCACATACAACGGGCCGTTGTGCTGGATGTAGGGGCCGCCCGCCTCCAGCGGCACAAAGCCTGCGGGGATGTCGGTGGTGGCGTTGTTGGCGGCGGTATGCATCAGCGGGCTTCCTTTTCAATGTCGTTGGCAAAACTGGCGTCCTGCAGGCTGCTGCGGGTGGTGTCGCCCTCCAGCCAGCCGCTGTATACCGTGCGAAAGTCGGCCACGATCTGTGCCAGCGGCAGGTCGTCGAACGTGCCGCGCTGGTGCACGTACTCCATGTGACGCGCGCCCGATTTGTCGAACGGGTGGTAGATGGAGTCGCTTGGTCGAACGCCAGCGGCAGCAGGCCAAACTTGTCACACAGACCGATGTTGAAGGCGGGCGTGGCCTTTCGCCAGGCGCCGTCGATCCAAAGCTCGGTGTAGCCGTGCCAGATGAAAAGGTCGGTCTTCATCGTCTCGCGCATGCGTTCGGTGCTGAGGTGGTTCTTCACATCCGCAAACCCCATGCGCGCCGGAATGCCCGCCGCGCGGCATGCGGCCGTCAGCAGCGCGGCCTTGGGCACGCACCAGCCGTAGCCGTGGGCCAGCACGGTGCTGGCCGTCATGCCGTGGGGCGAGAGGTCGATGCGGTACGGGTCGTAGCGAAAGCCGTCGCGCACGGCCAGGTACAGGGCCACGGCGCGCTCGCGGTCGGTGGTTCCGCGCGCGTGTTCGGCGGCGAAGGCGCGCACGTTGGCCGCGTCGCTGTCGATGAGCGCGGTGGGGGTCAGGGTGGCAGGGTGGGTTGGATCTGCTGTCATGGGGTGTGTCTCCTGCGGTCAGGTGTCGGGCCAGTGTGCAGGCGCCAGGCACACGATGCTGTCACAGGTGCGCCAGCGTTGCAGCGCACCGGCCGCACGCCAGGGTCACACCCGCCACGCAGGCAGCTCCCAGTTGCGCCACAGCGCCAGCCCGCGCAGCCCGGCCGTCAGCAGCACGCAAGCCACCAGCGGCGCCCAGTCGGGCGCCTGCAGCTGGCGCAGCCCCACGTCGGCCCAGCCACCGGCAAACGCGCACAGCGCATAGGGCCGGTGGTCGCTGAAGGCCTGGGGCACCTCGTTGCACAACACGTCGCGCAGCACGCCGCCGAACACGCCGGTGGTCACGCCCATCATCACGCTGATGATCGGCGGCATGCCAATCGCGGTGGAGATGTCGACGCCCACCGCGGCAAACAGGCCCAAGCCAATCGCGTCGGGCAGCAGCATGGCGCGCTCGGTGGGCTGAAAGTGCCGCTGGCGCATGAACAGCATGGCGGCAATGCACAGGGCCAGAATGCCCCAGACGAATTCGGTGTGGCGGATCCAGAAAAAAGGGCGCTGGTCCAGCAGCAGGTCACGCAGCGTGCCGCCACCCAGCGCCGCCACAAACGCCACCACGCACACGCCGACCGCATCCAGCCGCTTGCGCGCCGCCGCGATCACGCCCGAGAGCGCAAACGCAATGGTGGCGGCCACCTCCAGGGTGAAGCGCAGGGTGTGAATCCAGGGGGCGTTGGCGAGCGAGTCCATGCGCGCGATTGTGCCGTGGCGCGGCGCAAGGGTTGTAAAGGAGTGAGTGCTATAAAAATAATAGCTAATAGTGCTTGGTGGATAAGCGCTAGAGGCTTTTTTTGACTATAAATTATGGGCAGAGTGCCCTGTCAATGCGTGCCGCCCAGTTGCAGCCCCTGCACCCCCAGCACCAGCGCGCAGATGCCGCCCCCCACCCACCCCAGGCGCGGTGCCCAGCGCAGGGTGGGCTGGGGCCAGTGGTTCATCGCCAGCACCAGCAGCCAGCCCAGCCCCATCCACGCGGTCAGCACCAAGGAAAACCCCGCTGCCCACCCTGCCGCCACGACGGCGGCGGTTGTCTGCAGCAGCAACGTGCCCAGCACCACGCCCCCCACGCGCTGCGGTGATGCCGCGCCGGGAGCGCTTGCATCGCCCCAGGCGCGGGTGGGCACGGCCCGCGCCCAGTAGGTCAGTGCCAGCAAGGACGACAGTGCGGAGGCGGCGCACAGCAGGTCGTTCATGCGGCCTCCCGCTGGCGGTTGGAGTGGGCGGACGATGTCGGTGCTGGTGTGGACATGGCCGACCGCGGCGCGCGCCGCAGCCTGCACCGCACGCGGTGAAACACAGGGCCGCTCCAGGCTACCAGGGTGCACAGTGCGGCGGCCGCCACCCACTGCAGCAGGCCCGCCTTGGCGGCCAGGCCGCCAAAGGCCAGCGCCGCCAACACCCACAGCAGCACCGCCGTACGGGGCGCCCAGGCGCGCAGCGTGGCGGCGGGCAGTGCCACAAAAAACGCGAGCAACAGGCCCAGCATGCCGGACGAGCGCGCAGGCTCGTTGGCCACGATGTGGGCAAGGCGAAACGATTCGACCGCCAGCAGGCCGGTCAGCCAGAAGGGCAGGTGCGCCGCCCCGATGACCTGGCCCCAGCCGTGCGGCTGCCACCGGCGGAGTGCAGTTAGGGGGTGCTCTGTTTGCCCCGGTATAGGCACGGCTTCATGCCGCGGCGCTTTGCGCCGGGCCGCCTGCACCCGCTGTGGCCCGATGAAGGCCGCAATGCCCGCACAGGCCAGCCCCAGGGCGGCCAGGCTGATCAGCATGGCGGGTGCTTGCGCGGCGCCCAGCACCAGGCCAACGACACCCGCCACGGCCAGCAGCGCGCCCGCACCACCCAGAGACACGCGCCACAGTGCCAGCGTGCGCAGCGCCCACGCGGCCAGGGCCGACATCAGCAGCCACACGCCAATCAGCGCCCACACGGCCCACACCGGGCGCTGTGCCAGCGATGGCAGGCCCACCGGGCCCCACAGGTGCACGAACACCGCCACGATGAGCGCGGCGGGCGTGGTGGCGTGCAGGGCCAGAAAGAAGCGTTGCATGGTGGGAGGCCGATGGAAAACGGGAAGGCAGAGAAGAAAAGTCGGGCGCGAAGCGGGGTTTAAGCCACCGTTGCAACGCCGCTGGCCGAAGCGCCCTGCGCGGCCTCTGCCTCACGCCGCCGTTGCTGGCGCGCGTCCAGCCAGATCAAGGTGCCCGAGATCGACAAAAACGCAGGTGTCATGCCCAGGAAGAAATACAGCCACTTCAGTGCCAGGCCGCCAAAGTCGCCAAAGTGCAGCGGCTCCATGAGGCCGTTGACCAGCGACCAGAAGCCCGCCGTGCGCGGGTCGTGCACCTTTTTGGGCACGCCGTTGGTCGCGTTGATGTCCACGCGCGCTGTGCTGGCCAGGTGGCCGCTGAGGCTGCCCGTAAAACCCGCCTCGGCCGTGCTCGTGCCCCAGCGGCGCAGCGACACATAACGCGCCTCCAGGCCCGGCACGGCCTGCTGCGCGGTGGCGTAGAGCGCATCCAGCGATTGCATGGGCACCGGCTCTGCGGCCTCATTGGCGGCCTTGCGCGCTGGCTTTGGGGCTGCGGCGGCAGCGCTGGTCGTCACGTACTTGTAGCCCTGTTCAAACAGCGGCGCCAAGCCCATCCAGGCGCCCGTGGCCGCAATCAGGATGTGAAATCCCAGCCCCCAGATGCCTGCGGACTTGTGCAGGTCCGACATCACCACCCGAAAGCTGCGGCCCCAGCGCTGGGTGAACAGCTCCGCCAGGATCTTGCGGTGGATGACGATGCCGGTGGCGATCAGCACCAGCATCGCCGCGCCGAGGAAGCCCACGATCCAGCGCGGCCCAAAGAACAAAAACACGTGCAGCATGCGCAGGGTCTGGCCCAGCTGGCTGTCCACCGGGCCCACGACCGTGCCCGTGTCCGAGCGCATGGCGACCTTGGTGCGCGTGCTGGCGGGTGCGCCGCGCTCGCGTACGAAGGCGAAGTAGCTCGGGTTGACCGCATCGGGCAGCGCGATGGTCTCCACCGTGGCGCCGGGGTAGCGGGTGTGCAGTTGCACCATCACCGCATCCAGCGATGCCGGCTTGTCGGACCGGGGCAGTTGGGCCAGCGACGGGTTGGCCCACAGGTCGATCTCGTTCTTGAACACCACCACGGCGCCAGAGAAACACACGATGAACAGCAGCAATCCCGTGACGATGCCCGCCCAGGAGTGCAAGGTAAAGAGGCGGTTCAAGATGCGCTGGCTGGTCATTGTCGGCTCGCGGTGGCGGCTTGACGGCGTTGCGTCAGAAGAAGTAAGTCACGCCCAGATTGAAGCTGCGCGGCAACGCAGGCGAGACCACGTTGGCGTTGATCGCGCCGTCGTAATACGCCTTGTTGAACACGTTCTTCACACCCGCCGTCACACGATAGTTCTCACCCACATAGCTGACGGATGCATCGGCCACAAAGTACGACGGCAGAGTGAAGGGGTACGAACCGATCTGCTCGCTGACGTACCGCCCGCCCAGTCCCAGCGTCACGCGCTGGTATTGCGGCAGCTTGTAGGTGGCCCAGGCCGTGAGCGTGTGGCGGGGCGTGAGGTTGAGCGGCAGCCCCACGATGGCGGCGTTGTTGTCGCGCGTGACCTTGGTCTGCGTGTAGGTGTAGGCGCTGGTCAGCTTCCAGCCGTTTTTCAGGTCG
Organism: Acidovorax sp.; assembly: GCF_046291265.1. Lineage (GTDB taxonomy): Bacteria > Pseudomonadota > Gammaproteobacteria > Burkholderiales > Burkholderiaceae_C > Acidovorax. The sequence goes on from NZ_JBKBTV010000003.1 coordinate 128,402, forward strand.
GCGCCCAGTTCCAGCTCCAGCCCGCGTGCACGCTGCTCGCCGGTTTGCACGCTGAAGCCCGTGTTCACCAGGTCGGCGGTGGTCACGTTCTGGCGCACCAGGTCAAACACGGCCAGTGCTCCGGTGATCTGGCCACCCGGCGCCTCGTACTTCACGCCAGCCTCCCACTGCTTACCGGTCTCGGGCACAAAAGGCGCGCCCGCAAAGTCCAGGCCCGAGGTGGGCAAGAACGACTCTCCGTAGCTGCCATACGCTGCCCAGCCGGGCTTGAACTCATACACCAGCCCCGCGGACAGTGTGGTGGCGCTGTCCTTCTGGCGCGTCTGCGTATTGGCCACGCGGTTGTTCGTGTCGTTGGTAGACCAGTCGCGGCGCAGGCCCACCAGGGCCGTCCAGCCCTGGCCAAACTTGATCTGGTCTTGCGCATACAGGCCTGCCACCGTCAGCTTGGCGGGCGCGTCGCTGGTCAGTGCCGTGGGGCAGGTGGCCTGCATGCCGTACACGGGCGCAAACAAATCCAGCGCGCCGATGCGGCAGGTGCGGCTGGCCAACAGGCTCTCGCCGCTGCGCACATCGAGCCCCGTCACCAACTGGTGCTTCACGCCCAGGGCTTCGAAGCGCGACAGCAGCGAGGTGTCGGTGGCCAGCAGGTCGTAGTCCATGTACTGGCGCGAGGCCTGGCGGTTTTGCAGCCGCTGGTTGGCCTGCAGTGCCTGGTTGGAGACGAAGTTGCCCGTGCCCTTCTCGGTCTCATAGCGCACGTTCTGGCGGAAGGTCATGGCGTCTGACACCTTGTGCTCCAGCGCATAGCCCACCGTGGTGCTCTCCACGTCGTACACACCAAAGCTCGGGTCGCCCGTGAACATCGTGCGGGACAGCGTGCCATTGCGGTTGGGCAGCAGCGTGCCGTACGGCGTGATGCCTTGCTGGCGCATCCACTCGCTGCGGCTGTACGTGGCAAACAGCACCAGGTCCGTCTGCGCACCCAGGTCGATGGACAGCGACGGCGCAAACCAGCGGTCCTTGCGGTAGACGAACTGCGTCGGGTCGTCAGAGTCGGACACCTGCGCATTGATGCGCAGCGCCGTCTTGCCCGATTCGGACAGCGGCCGGTTCATGTCGGCCTGCAGCGTGCGCTGGCCGAAGCTGCCCACTTCCACACCCACTTCGTTGATCGCATCCTTCTTGGGCCGTTTGCTCACTGCATTGACGATGCCGCCGGGCTGCACCTGCCCATACAGCACCGAGGCCGAGCCCTTGAGCACTTCAAAGCGCTCGTAGCCGTAGGGCTGCAGCTTGGCCCACATGCCCGGGCTTTGCACCAGGCCATCGACCAGGATGGACTCCGTAGAGCGGAAACCCCGGATGTTGATGTCGTCAAACCCCCGGCGCCCGAAATTGACGGGACTGACGCCTGCCACGGTCTGCAGCGCCTGCTGCACGTTCACGATCTGCCGCGACTCCATCTGCTCGCGCGTGACCACGCTGACGGACTGCGGGGTTTCCAGCCGCCGCATGGGCGCCTTGCTGGCGGTTTGGGCTTCGACGGGGGCAAAGCCCATGTCTTTTTCGGAGCTGGCGTTGATGCGGACTTCTTGGAGCTGGGGGGCGGTGACCGTGGCGGCTGTGGTGGCTGGGTCGGCAGCGGGCATCGCATCGGTTTGTTGTGCCATGGCGGCCTGCGCAAGGCACAGGGCCAGCGGTGTCAGTGCGAACAGGCTTGCCTTGCGGGTCGACGGGCGTGAGGACGAACGAAGGCGAGCGAGTGCGGAGCGTGGCGAAGACAGAAACGCCGCGCGCGAGGGCTGAGAAGACATGGAAGTCCCGATGAAGAGAAAGGCGGACAAACGCTGAAAGCGCTGGCTCGCGTGACTTGTCGGGACGCTGGCTGGCAGAGAAAACGAATTGTAATGCGAATGGTTCTTGTTTGATTCTGTGTTTTGAGAGTGTTTTGTACTCTTTGTGCAGACGCCGGTGCACCTGCGTAGTCTGTCTTGTGGCCGCTATAGTTGGGTATCTCTTGGGTGGCAAGTGCCGTGGATGCAAGTGCTTCATGCACTTTTTCACGACATGTACGCCAGCTTTGAACAAGGGAAATTGTGTCCAAAACATTCCGCTTTGTTTCGCTTAACCGTTGGAGCTGCGCTTCCAAATGCAAGAAAAATTAGTCGCTGCGAGCGAGAGAGCAGCTCAACTACTTAAATGCGCTGAACAGATGTTTGGGCCAATGACGTCGTAATGGAAGTATGCGGGGGTCATATTCCGCGATCATCCTCCGCATCTCTACTACGCGCCCGAGACAAACTCGGTCCAGATCGCATTGAGCATGCGGGCTCTTGACGATAATGTGCAACGAGATTTTCAGCTGTCTCATGAGGTCTGTCATCTCTTGTATCCGTCAGTTGATCCTGACGATCCTGCTACGCCGCAGACAACTGTGCTCAACGAGGGCGTCTCGACTTATTTTTCGGTGATGGTCGTTTCAGCGGACTATGGTGACGAAGCTGCTGAATTTGTGCTCAGGAGCATGGCAGAGCACGCCCCAAGGTACTTCATGGCTTTCAAGAGCGTGTTAGCCCTGCTGAAGCTTGATGCCGATGCAATAAAGAAGCTGAGGAAAATTCAGCCGATGATCAATGACGTATCAGTTGAGCATCTAATGGCTGCAGGACTCGGGTTGACGCAGGAAGAGGCCGAAACGCTTGCGGCGATATGTTGAGTTCTGGGGCCGCGCCGGCATAGCACCTGCCAGCTCGGAAGCGCTGCCGCCGAGGTAAGCCATGCCCGCTGCGCAGCAATAACTTTGTGCCTCAAGCGCGCCGGCGAGTGCTTCTTTCCGAAGCCGCTTTTGGGGTACTTTCCAATTTATGAAGCGCGTTACGCAGTCCCACCCCGACAGTTCCTCTCCCACTCCCCAAACTCCAACGTGGCATCCATACAGGCTGCAGCAGGAATGCTGCAAATTTGATAGCTTCTGGCGCTTTGCTAACAAGCGCTAGAGCCCAATTTGGCTTGAAATTCGTCGCGACCCCACCGCCATTGCTAAGATGCGTCCCCCTCTTCCCGCTCACAGGCACGGTGTTTCATGGACTTGCAGACTTGGCTGGCTTTTTTCGCGGCGTCGTGCCTGATTGCGGTGTCGCCGGGCTCGGGGGCGGTGTTGTCGATGAGCCATGGGCTGTCGTTTGGCGTGCGCAAGACCGGGGCCACTATCTTGGGCCTGCAACTGGGCCTGCTGCTGATCTTGTTGATTGCCGGGGCGGGCGTGGGTTCGCTGCTGCTGGCGTCCGAGCTGGCTTTCAGCGTCGTCAAGGTGCTGGGCGCTTGTTATCTGATTTATGTGGGTTTCAACCAGTGGCGCGCGGGCGATGCATCGCCCGTTCAAGGTGACGAAGCGGCACCGGCGGGCACGTGGCAAAAGCGCTGCCTCACGGGCTTTTTGACCAACGCCACCAACCCCAAGGGCATCATTTTCATGGTGGCCGTGTTGCCCCAGTTCATGACCGACACGCGCCCGCTGTGGACACAACTGCTGGTGATGGCCGCCACTACGGTGGCGGTGGACGTGGTGGTGATGCACGGCTACGCTGCGGGGGCCAGCGCGCTGCGCCGCCTGATGCGCAGTGCGCGTGCGGTGCGTGCGCAGAATCGCGTGTTTGGCGGTTTGCTGATGGCGGTGGGCGCGGGGCTGTTTTTCGTCAAGCGCGGCGGGCAGCACGCTTGATGCGCTCGTAGTTGGATGTTGCTTTTAATTTGATAGCTGCTAGCGCTTGATACATAAGCGCTAGAGGCCAATTTGGCTTGTATTTTCATGGGTTCGTAGATTCCAAGGAGGTTGTCATGCCAGTCGTTGTTGTCGCCAATCCCAAAGGCGGCGTGGGCAAGTCCACGCTGTCCACCAACATTGCGGGCTACTACGCCAGCCAGGGGCACCCCGTGATCCTGGGCGACACCGACCGGCAGGAGTCCGCCCGGCTCTGGCTGGGCCTGCGCCCTCCCGCTGCGCGCCCCATTGGCGCCTGGGATGGCATCAGCTCGGACGTGATCAGCCGCCCGCCCAAGGGCACCACGCACGCGGTGCTGGACACGCCCGCCGGGCTGCACGGCTGGCGCCTGAACGACGTGCTGAAGCTGGCCGACAAGATCATCGTGCCGCTGCAGCCCAGCGTGTTCGACATCTTTGCCACGCGCAGTTTTCTGGACCAGCTGGCCGAGCACCGCCGCGCTGAAGGGGTGCAGATCGGCATCGTGGGCATGCGCGTGGACGCGCGCACCAAGGCGGCCGAGCAACTGCACCACTTTGTGGACAGCCTGGGGTTTCCGGTGCTGGGCTACGTGCGCGATACGCAGAACTACATCCACCTGGCGGCGCATGGCCTCACGTTGTTTGACGTGGCGCCTGGCCGCGTGGCGCGGGACCTGGAGCAGTGGCAAGAGATTGGTACGTGGCTGAATGCGTGACGAACAAAAAGGATGATGTGAAGGACACCGTGACGCAGCAGAACCCAAGGGAAAACACCTGTCACCCGGCAGACAAGGCGCGCAAAGTTGCGGGGCTACATTGCGACGATGAAAATCTTCCGCTCTTATTCCGAAGTCAGCGCCTGCGTGGGTCAAGAGGTCGCTGTGACCGACTGGATCACCATCACGCAGGAACAGGTCAACCTGTTTGCCCAGGCCACGGGCGACCACCAGTGGATCCATGTGGATCCCGAACGGGCCAAGGCCGGGCCGTTTGGCGCGCCGATTGCGCATGGGTTTCTCACGCTGTCGCTGATTCCGCAGTTTTTCGAGACGGGCCTGACCATCGAGGGCGCGCGCATGGGCGTGAACTACGGCCTGAACCGCGTGCGTTTTACCTCCCCCGTGCCGGTGGGCAGCCGCTTGCGCGCACGCCTGACGCTGCAGGCCGCCGAGCCGATCGCGCCCGATGGCATGCAGATGACCTGGCTGGTGACGGTGGAGCGCGAGGGCAGCGACAAGCCGGCGTGCGTGGCGGAATCGTTGTCACGAAATTTCGGCGCTCCTGCGTAAAAGCGCTGTCTCACTCCCTCTCCCCTTGCGGGAGAGGGTCGGGGAGAGGGGTTGTACAGGCACTGAGCGTGAGTTGCAGCCCCCTCTCCCCCGGCCTCTCTCCCGCGAGGGGAGAGGGGCGGTGGTTGCCGCCTGCTGTGAGCATGGCTGGGCGGGGGAACTGACCATGGACCGCCTGCAAGCCATGAAAATTTTCGAGCGCGTGGTGGAAGAGGGCGGCTTTGCCGCAGCCGCCCGCGCCATGGACATGTCGCCCCCCGTGGTCACCCGCATGGTGGCCGAGCTGGAGCAGCACCTGGGCACGCGCCTACTGCAACGCACCACCCGCAAACTGGCGTTGACGGACGCGGGCGATGCCTATCTGCAGCGCGTGCGGGCCATCCTGCATGAGATTGATGATGCCGAAGCGGCCGCTGCGGCCAGCACGCGCGACCTGCGCGGCACGATCCGCATCGTGGCGGCACCGGTGCTGGCCACCAATTTTCTGGCGCCCATGGTGTCCATCTGGCACGCCCGCCACCCCAAGGTGATGCTGGATGTGTGTGTGGATTCGTTCGCATCAAGCCGCGTGGATGAGTTCGACGTCACCATCATGGTGGCGGGCGAAGACTATGACGCGAACATCGTGGCCCGCCCCTTGTTGCAGGGAGAGGCCATCGTGGTGGCAGCGCCCGGCTATCTGGAGCGCCGGGGCATTCCGCGTGAGCCGCAGGATCTTGCAAAACACGACCACTTGCGTGATTCGAGTGCGCCCGTTCGCGCCATGGTGCCGGGCCGCAAGCTGCGCTTGCAGTCGCTGCTGCCCTTGGTGCCTGATGAGGATATCGACGTGTCTCCGGTGCTGCAGTCGGTCAGTACCGAGTTGCTCATGCGTGCGGCGGTCGATGGGATGGGGGTGGTGGTCACCTCGCGCCTGTTGGCCGAAGACCATTTGGCACGGGGTGAGCTGGTGCATATTTTGCCCAGCTGGATATTTTCTCGTTACACGATTTATGCCGCTTTGCCTTCAGGGCGCATGCTGCCAGCGCGCACCAAGGTGTTTCTGGATTTCTTGACAGAGCAGGTTCCGCTGGCGATGGCGGAGCAGCGGCCGCAGGTCAGTTGAGCTGCGCGAACCCGCTGATGATGGTGCCTTCGGGTTCGACCATCACTTCGCCGTCGGGCATGGCAAAACTGTTCTGGCGCCACGCCTCGAACACGGTCACCGCCACGGCGTTGGACAAGTTCAGACTGCGCTGACCCGCCACCATGGGCAGTCGCAGGCGCTGTGCAGGCGGGAAGCTGTCCCGCAGCTCGGGCGGCAGCCCGCGTGTCTCGGCGCCAAACACCATCCAGTCACCCGGCAGAAAGCAGGTGGAGTGCACGGGCTGCGAGCCGTGGGTGGTCATGGCAAACATGCGGGCGGGGTCGGGTTGGGCGTCCCGCAAAAAGGCGGTCCAGCCGGAGTGGCGCTGAACCTGGGCGTACTCATGGTAGTCAAGCCCCGCACGGCGCATTTGCCGATCTTCCATTGAGAACCCCAGGGGCTCGATGAGGTGCAAGGTACAACCCGTGTTGGCCGCCAGGCGAATCACATTGCCCGTGTTCGGTGGGATCTCGGGTTCGACGAGGACGATATGGAACATGGCGCTATTGTCATCTCCTGAACTGTGAGATAAGCAACCGCTCGTAAACAAAAGTATCCCGCTCAGACGGGCAAGAACGGCGCTACAAACGCCGCACAGTGGCTTGCAGGGGCTAGTCGAGCCCAGTGCGCGCCAGCAGGATGGCTGTGATGTGGGCGACACCGGCTTGCCGCAGCGGCAGTGCTGCCGCCTCCAGCGTTGCGCCCGTGGTCATCACGTCGTCTACCAGTACCACCCGCTGGCCGTGCAGCGCAGCCGCGTGCAGGGGCTCCACCGCAAACGCGCCGCGCAGATTGCGCAGGCGCTGCGCACGGGGCAGGGCACTTTGGGCTTCGGTGGCGTGCAGGCGCAGCAAGATGCGCGTATGGGTCTTGGAGGCCGAAAGCCTTTGCGCGAGCAGCGCAGACTGGTTAAACCCGCGTGCACGCAGGCGCTCGTTGGAAAGGGGCACGGGCAACACGATGTCCGCGGCTTCGAGGGCGGGCTCTACCCACGGGGTGCAGCGCAGCAGCGTGGCCAGAGTGTCGGTCCAGCCCGGGTCACCCCGAAATTTGAACTGGGCCAGCGCGTCGGCCCAGGGGTAGGCATAGTCCACCGCGGCCAGGCATGCGTCCAGTGCGGGTGGGTTGCGCAGGCAGGCGCCACACACGGCAACCCCCGCGGGCACGCGCAAAGCGCATCGCTCGCACCGGGTGGCGGGCTGCGCAAACCGCGCCACGCAGGCATTGCACACCCGCTGCGCGGGCCAAGCATGGCACACGTCGCACTGGCTGGGCACCCGCGACACCAGGGCGTGGAACGAGTGCGAAATCCTTGGCAAAGCCTTGAAGAGCATGAGTCAATATACTCGCGCCTCATTCCTGATTGCCATGTCTTCCGAGCGTCCCCCCACCATCGATCCCGTTGCGGCCGCGCGCTGGCACGCTGGCGCTCCTGCGCTTTCTCCCTGGCTGCACGAAGAGGTGGCCCGCCGCATGGAAGAACGCCTGCAGTGGATTCGCGAGGCCCCACAGGCCTGGGGCGACTGGGACATGGTGCGTGGTGGACTGCAAGGCCATGCGCTGGTAAGCGCTCGCTACCCCAAGGCGCGCAGCCAAATCTACGAATCCGCCGCCCATTGCGAGGCCGTTGCACAACAGGCGCTGGCCAAGCCCTGGTGGAGCCCCGTCCGTTGGAGCGCTGCCAGCCCACAGTTTGGTTTGCCTGCGGATGCCAGTGTGCAGATGTTGTGGGCCAACATGGCGCTGCACACCGCGGCTGACCCGCAGGCTCTGATCACGCAGTGGCACCGGGCGCTGGGGGTGGACGGGTACCTGATGTTTTCGTGCCTGGGTCCAGACACCCTGCGGGAGTTGCATGGGGTGTACGCGGCCCTGGGCTGGCCCCCGGCAGGGCATTCCTTTACCGACATGCATGACTGGGGCGACATGCTGGTGCATGCCGGTTTTGCCGAGCCGGTGATGGACATGGAGCGCATTACGCTGACTTTTGCGACGCCCGAGCGGCTGGTGCAGGAGCTGCGCGAGCTGGGCTGCAATCTGCACCCTGATCGCTTTCCCGCATTGCGCGGTCGGCGCTGGCGCGAGACGCTCTATCAAGCGTTATCGGATCGACTGGCGGACCCTGAAAACGCAGGTCAGTTGGCACTGACTTTCGAGATCATTTATGGTCACGCCTTCAAGCCTGCGCCGCGGGTGCGGGTAAGTTCGAGCAGTGCAGTGTCGCTGCAGGACATGCGCGCTCTGTTGCGCCAGGGTGGCAAGGAGCGCTAGGCTGTAACGGCGTGTCAATGACATGGAACAAGGCACGCTACAATTCAAGGTTATTGAGATTTCGGGCATCTTCCCGCGCAACTTTGTAGGCTGCGCCTGTCACGCCAAGCGCATGACACACAGTGCAGCCAGCAGTCTTGTGAGCACTTCTGGTGACGGGCTTGGTTTTTCGTTTTGCCACGGTGTCGGGTCAACGCATTGACTGGCGTCTCATCCGCAATTGTTCGGTCACTCCGACGCAATTGGGGTGGATGTATTTGTCGCTGTGTGTGGTCTCGTTAGGTATCGCGACATTCTTCTGGATGCTCGGTGCCCGTCTGGTCATGCCATTTGCGTGCCTGGAAATTGTGGCGGTAGGAATTGCATTCGCCATGTACGGTCGCCATGCGGCGGATGGCGAAAGGATTTCATTGCAGGGTTCACGCCTTGTGGTGGAACTGGAGACAGCAGGCAAACTGGAGCGCGCCGAGTTTGACCGGAGCCGGGTTCGAGTCGAACCCAAGACCGGAGACCGTTCGCTGATCACGCTGTCTGCGCAGGGCCGCTCGGTAGAAGTGGGGCGCTACGTGCGCCCCGAACTTCGACCGGCCCTGGCATCGGAGATCCGCATGGCCTTGCGCGCAGTCTGACCCCACGCAGACGCGCGAAAGGGATTGGTTAAATTGAGGCTTAGAAGTAAGTGAGAACTATGAAGAGCATTTCCAACAAGCTGGCTTCTCTGCTGCTGACTGCCGGTGCATGGGTGGGCTCCGCAGCCCATGCCGTTCAGGACCTGCCTGGAGGCCCCGCAGTCAACCAGCTGAACCTGCATCCTCCGGTGACCAAAATCGCCGAAGAACAGCATTTTCTGCACTGGATGATGCTGGTCATCTGCACGGTGATCTTTGTTGCAGTGTTCTCCGTGATGTTCTATTCCATCTGGAAACATCGCCGCGCCAAGGGTGCCAAGTCAGCCAACTTCCATGAGTCTGTGACCGTGGAAGTGGTGTGGACCATTGTTCCCTTCGTCATCGTGATCCTGATGGCACTGCCCGCCACCAAGGTGCTGGTGGCCCAGAAGGACACCACCAATGCGGATGTGACCATCAAAACCACCGGCTACCAGTGGAAGTGGGGTTACGACTACATCACCGGTGAAGGCGAAGGCATCGGCTTTATCTCCACTTTGGACAGTAGCCACCGTGTCATGTCCGACAGCGGCAACGTCAAGGATGCGCCTGCCAACTACCTGCTGAAGGTAGATAACCCCATGGTGGTGCCGGTAGGCAAGAAGATTCGCATCATCACCACCGCCAATGACGTGATCCATGCCTTCATGGTGCCTGCCTTCGGTATCAAGCAGGATGCGATTCCTGGTTTTGTGCGCGACACGTGGTTCCGCGCCGAGAAGATTGGTGACTACTACGGTCAGTGCGCCGAGCTGTGCGGCAAGGAGCACGCCTACATGCCTATCCATGTGAAGGTTGTGTCTGGCGAGGACTACACCACCTGGGTGGCTGAACAGAAAAAAATCGCTGCTGCCAAGCTGGATGATCCCAGCAAGGTGTGGGCACTGGGCGACCTGGTGCAGCGTGGCGAAAAGGTCTATGCAGCCAATTGCGCAGCATGTCACCAGGCCAATGGCAAGGGCGCGGGGCCGATCAAACCGCTGGACGCCTCGGCCGTGGTGCTGGATGCCGACCATGCCAAGCAGATTCAGATCTTGCTCAAGGGTGCGGCCAATGGCGCGATGCCCGCTTGGGCCCAACTGAGCGATACCGACATCGCGGCGGTGGCAACCTACACCAAGAATTCGTGGTCCAACAAGACCGGTCAGCTGGTACAGCCAGCTGAAGTCGTCGCCCAGCGTGGCAAGTAATCACCGCCCCATCGTATTGAGGAATTCACAATGAGCGCAGTTCTCGACAATCACGGGCACGGTGGCGACCACGCACACGACGACCATGGCCACCATGGTCCCACCGGCTGGCGCCGCTGGGTGTATGCCACCAACCACAAGGACATCGGTACCCTGTACCTGCTGTTCGCTTTCACCATGCTGATGGTTGGGGGCGTCCTGGCGCTGCTGATCCGTGCCGAGCTGTTCCAGCCTGGCCTTCAATTGGTGAACCCTGAGCTGTTCAACCAGCTGACCACCATGCACGGTCTGATCATGGTGTTTGGCGCCATCATGCCGGCCTTCGTGGGCTTTGCGAACTGGATGATCCCACTGCAGATCGGCGCATCCGACATGGCTTTCGCACGCATGAACAACTTCAGCTTCTGGCTGATGATTCCTGCCGCAGCGATGCTGGTGGGCTCGTTCTTTATGCCTGGTGGCGCACCCGCCGCCGGCTGGACGCTGTACGCACCGCTGACGCTGCAGATGGGCCCCTCCATGGATGCCGGCATCTTCGCCATGCACATCCTGGGCGCTTCGTCCATCATGGGCTCGATCAACATCATCGTGACCATCCTCAATATGCGCGCCCCCGGCATGACGCTGATGAAGATGCCCATGTTTGCCTGGACCTGGCTCATCACCGCCTACCTGCTGATCGCCGTGATGCCTGTGTTGGCTGGCGCCATCACCATGACGCTGACGGACCGCCACTTCGGCACCAGCTTCTTCAACCCCGCTGGCGGCGGTGACCCGGTGATGTACCAGCACATCTTCTGGTTCTTCGGCCACCCCGAGGTGTACATCATGATCTTGCCGGCCTTCGGCATCGTGAGCCAGATCGTGCCTGCGTTTGCCCGCAAGAAGCTGTTCGGCTACGCCTCCATGGTGTATGCCACCTCGTCCATCGCTATCTTGTCGTTCATCGTGTGGGCCCACCACATGTTCACGACCGGCATGCCCGTGACCGGTCAGCTGTTCTTCATGTACGCCACCATGCTGATCTCCGTGCCCACGGCCGTGAAGATCTTCAACTGGATTGCCACCATGTGGCGCGGCTCCATGACGTTTGAAACCCCCATGCTGTTTGCTGTGGGCTTCATCTTCGTGTTCACAATGGGTGGTTTCACGGGCCTGATTCTGGCCATGGCGCCTATCGACATCCAGCTGCAGGACACCTACTACGTGGTGGCCCACTTCCACTACGTGCTGGTGGCCGGCTCGCTGTTCTCGATGTTCGCTGGCGTGTACTACTGGCTGCCCAAGTGGACGGGCGTGATGTACTCTGAAACGCGTGGCCAGATTCACTTCTGGTCGTCGCTGATCTTCTTCAACATCACCTTCTTCCCGATGCACTTCCTGGGTCTGGCCGGCATGCCCCGTCGCTACGCCGACTACCCCATGCAGTTTGCTGATTTCAACGCCATCGCTTCGGTGGGCGCGTTTGGTTTTGGCCTGGCGCAGGTGTACTTCTTTGTCGCGGTGATCATTCCTGCCATGCGTGGCAAGGGCGAAAAGGCTGCTGCCAAGCCCTGGGATGGCGCCGAGGGTCTGGAGTGGGAAGTCCCGTCCCCAGCACCGTTCCACACCTTTGAAAACCCACCCAAGCTGGACGCTACGGCCACCCGCGTGATTGGTTGAACACCATGGCGATGACACCCGAACAAAAAAAGAGCAACCTGCGGATGGCGCTGATACTGGCGTCCGTCGCAGTGGTGTTCTTTGTCGGGTTCATGGTCAAGGTGCTGATGCTGTCCCGCTGAGCCACGCCTGCCATGAGCCTGCACCGCGAAAACGCCAAGATGGTCGGCAAGCTGGTCGTGATTGCGGCTGGCATGTTCGCCTTTGGCTATGTGCTGATTCCTATCTACAAGCACATCTGTGAAATGACAGGCATCAACATCCTGTCGCTCTCCGAGCGGCAGGTGCCCGGCAACGGCGTGGCGGGCAAGGATGTGAAAGTGCCTGCGAACACGCAGGTGGACAGGTCACGCACGATCACCGTGGAGTTCGATGCGAACGCGCGCGGACCGTGGGACTTCAAGCCCGCACAACGGTCGGTTCAGGTGCACCCGGGTGAGCTGACGACGGTGATGTACGAGTTTCAGAACATACAGAACCGCCGCATGGCTGCCCAGGCGATTCCAAGCTATGCACCGCGTCAGGCCGCAGCGCACTTCAACAAGCTGGAGTGTTTTTGCTTCAACCAGTATGTGCTGGAGCCCGGTGAAAAGAAGGAATGGCCGGTGGCGTTCGTGATCGACCCGCGACTGTCCAAGGACGTGACCACCATCACGCTGTCGTACACATTTTTCGAAGTGGGTGGCAAGACGCCTCCCGCCCCCGAATCCACTGCTGCGGTGGATCTGACATTGCCTTTGGTTCCGGTGCAAAAGGCGGGTTCATGATGAATACGCCCTCTGGACAACCCTTACCTAAGCCGCACGAGCGCAATGGCTCGTTGCTGCGCACGGTGCGTGCGGTGGCATGGTCGCTGATTGGCTTGCGCAAGGGCAGCGAATATCAGCAAGATGTCGAAAAGCTCAACCCGCTGCACATCATCGTGGTGGGATTGATCGCGGTATTTTTGCTGGTGATTGGCCTTATCGGGCTGGTCAACTGGATAGTGTGAGTTGGTTGTTGTTGGTACACGTACCGAATTAGTAGGACTTACGCAAATAGTGATCCTCAACGGCATGTGCCGTGTGGCAGGCGACTTGCCTGGGTCTGTTTTGCGTAAGTCATGACAAAGCTGAAAACAAAAGATTTTGAGAGTCAGGAGCTGAAATGAGTGCATCAACCCACGGCGGAACCCCCTACTACTACGTGCCGGCGGAGTCGCGTCACCCGGTGATGGCGGCGGCCGGTCTGTTCTTTGTGATTCTGGGCGCAGGCCAATGGATCAATGGCCACGACTGGGGCAAGTATTCGCTGGCCCTGGGAATGGTGTGGTGGCTCTTCACGCTATACCAATGGTTCGGCGACGCGGTCCGCGAGAGCGAAGGCGGCCTGTATGGTCACAAGATCGACCTGTCGTACCGCTGGAGCATGAGCTGGTTCATCTTCTCGGAAGTAATGTTCTTCGGTGCGTTCTTCACTGCGTTGTGGTGGGCGCGGTCGCACTCGGTCCCCGCGCTTGGCAGCCTCGAAAACGCCTTGCTGTGGCCTGACTTCAAGGCCGTGTGGCCTAGTTTGGCAGCCGGTGTCACTGCCTCGCCTGCAGGCATCGTCGAGCCCTTCCAGACGGTCGGCCCCTTCTGGCTGCCTACCATCAATACCGCGCTGCTCCTGACGTCGGGCGTGACGTTGACCATTGCCCACCATGCACTGCGTGAAAACCACCGTGGCAAGACGATTGCCTTCATGTGGGCCACTGTTCTGCTGGGCTTCGTCTTCTTGCTGGTGCAGGGCTACGAGTACTACCACCTGTACACCGACCTAAACCTCAAGCTCAACTCGGGCGTGTTCGGCTCTACCTTCTTCATGCTGACCGGGTTTCACGGCTTCCACGTGTTCCTCGGCATGTTGATGTTGCTCGTCATCACTCTGCGTCTACAAAAAGGCCACTTCACAGCCGACAAGCACTTCGGTTTTGAAGGTGCCGCCTGGTACTGGCACTTCGTGGACGTGGTCTGGCTCGGCCTGTACGTGCTGGTTTACTGGATGTAAGCCGCAGCAGTGCGCCCAAAGAAAAAGCGCCTCGCGGCGCTTTTTTTGTTGGGGTTTGCAGGGTTTGCCGTTTTGTAAGCGGTCCTCGGATGGCGCTTCAATTGCGCCCCGGCGTGGGCGGACGGAATTACCGACTGGCAGGCAATCCAGTGGGCTGGATGTAGCCAAGTTGCCAGGCAATCAAGATGCACACAAACAGCACCACGGACAACCCAACGCGAACAGCAAGCGCTTTGGCCATGTGGTTGCCCTTGGCCTTGTCGTTCTTGCCGTTGCGCATCATGAAGAACAAGGCCGAAGCCAGGCTGGCCAGAATGGCAATGAACGCCATCACAACGAGGTATTTCATGGAGCACATTATCCCGTGACAAGCTTTCAAGGTGCGGCAGGGTTGCGGTTTTGGTTGATTGCGGTCGCTGCCGTGGCGGGAGTGCTCATCACCGCCTCGCTGGGGCGGTGGCAGCTGTCGCGCGCAGCCGAAAAAGAATCGCTGCAAGCCACGCTGGACGCGCGGGCCGCCATGCCCGCCATCAGCGACACGGAGCTGCTCGGCGCCAAAACGTCTACCGACAAAACGCCCCATGCCCTGGTGCACCGCACTGTGGTGTTGCAAGGCCGGTGGCTTCCAGCCCACACCGTTTACCTGGACAACCGCCAGATGCAGGGCCGCCCTGGTTTTTTTGTCCTCACGCCTTTGCAATTAAGTGGCCAGGAGGGCGTTGTGCTCGTGCAGCGGGGCTGGGCACCTCGCAATTTTCAAGACCGCACGCAGCTTCCTCCGGTGCAGACACCCGAGAGGATGGTGCGGGTAGAAGGCCGCGTGGCCCCAGCACCATCGCGGCTCTACGAGTTCGAGGGAGGGGGCGATAGCGCCCAGGGGTCTTCCCGCATCCGGCAAAATCTCGACTTGGCTGCATTTCGCACCGAGACCGGTTTAGCGCTTGCCCATCTCACGGTGCTGCAAACAGGCCGCGACGACACCGCGGGCGAAGGCCTGCAACGCGACTGGCCTGTGGTGGGCGCAGGTGTCGACAAACACTATGGTTACGCATTTCAATGGTTCGGGCTTAGCGGCCTGATTGCACTTCTCTATGTCTGGTTCCAAATCGTCCGACGGTTCATTCGCCCACGCAGCCAGCCTGCCGCCTGAGTCCGGCGGAGAGCATCCGCTCGGCCTGACCGTGCATACGCTGCCTGCGGCTGGAGAGGCTGTCGCCACAGCGCAGCGTGCGCGGCATGGCCGCTGGAAGATGCTGGGCGTGCTACTCATCTGCGCAGCGCCCGTGATTGCTTCGTACTTCACGTATTACGTGGTGCGCCCTGATGGCCGACGCAACTATGGCGAACTGATCCAGCCGCAGCGCTCCCTGCCCGACCTCACTGCGACGGCTCTAGACGGCACCGCCGTCCCTTTGGCTTCGCTCAAAGGGCAGTGGCTGTTGGTGAGTGTGGCCGGTGGCGACTGCGATGCCGCCTGCCAGAAGCACTTGTACCTGCAGCGCCAGTTGCGTGAAAGTCTGGGCAAAGAAAAGGACCGCATCGACTGGGTGTGGTTGGTGAGCGACGCTGCCACCCCGCCGCCTGAGCTGGCCACCGCCCTGCAAAAAGCCACCGTGCTGCGGGCCGATGCCACTGCGTTGAATGCCTGGCTGGCGCCCGAAGCGGGTCGCCAGCTGGCCGAGCACCTGTATGTGGTCGACCCGATGGGCAACTGGATGATGCGGTTTCCTGCCGCGATGGACACGGCAGGCGCCGCCAAGGCCAAACGTGACCTGGAGCGTCTGCTGCGCGCGTCCTCATCCTGGGACGATGCTGGGCGGCCCGGCAAACCATGATGGACGCACAGCCTTTGTACGACCTGGCACCGCTGGCCCGACTCATGCTGCTTGGCGTGGTGATTGCGCTGGGCCCGCTGGCCTGGGTCTGGCTGCGCAACCGGCGCAGCTCACCCATGCGGCGGCTGCAGGCGCTGACCGTGCTGACGCTGTTTCTCACCTTTGACCTGGTGCTGTTCGGCGCCTTCACCCGCCTGACCGACTCGGGTCTCGGGTGCCCCGATTGGCCAGGTTGTTACGGTAACGCCAGCCCTGTGGGCGCACGTGCCGAAATTTCTGCTGCCCAAGAGGCCATGCCGACAGGCCCAGTGACCCACGGCAAAGCCTGGGTGGAGATGATCCACCGCTACCTTGCCACGGGTGTCGGCGTGCTCATCATTGTTCTGACGGTGACCTCGTGGCTGCAGCACCGGCGTGCACGCCGTGGTTTGGCCGAGGCGCCGCCGATCAGCCCGTGGTGGGCAACGTTCACTTTGTTCTGGGTGTGCCTGCAAGGAGCGTTTGGTGCCCTTACGGTGACCATGAAGCTCTTTCCCGCCATCGTCACCCTGCACCTGATCGGTGGGCTGGTCTTGCTGGCGCTGCTGTGTGTGCCGGCCGTGCGCCACACGCACTGGGCGCAGGGCAAGTTGCCGGTACGCCTTTCGCCTGCGCTGCGCAGTGGCTTGATCTGGACGGGTATTCTGGTTGCGCTGCAGGTGGTGCTGGGGGGGTGGGTCAGTACCAACTATGCCGTGTTGGCCTGCACGACCTTCCCCACCTGCCAAGGCAGTTGGTGGCCTGCCATGGACTTTGCCCAAGGTTTCCAGGTGTGGCGAAAGCTGGGCATGTTGCAGGACGGCAGCCACATTAGTTTTGCAGGCCTCACTGCCATTCACTACGTGCACCGGCTGATGGCGTACGTTGTGCTCGCGGCGCTGCTGGCGCTGGTGTGGCGGCTGCGCAAGGCCGCGGTGCTGCCGGTTCCGGCGCGCTGGTTGCTGGTGCTGACGCTGGCGCAATTGGTCACAGGTTTGTCTAACGTGGTGCTGGACTGGCCTTTGGTGGCCGCCGTGCTGCACACCGGCGGCGCAGCGGCCCTGGTGGTGGTGTTGACCTGGGCCCTGGTGTCCAGCCGCGCGGCGACCGCGCCCCAAGAGTTTTCTGCGCCCCCGCGCGCTTCGAGAGTGTCTGCATGAGTGTTGCCCCCTCCCTCGTTTCGCCGCCGTCGCGCGTGCTGCAGTTTTATGCGCTGACCAAGCCGCGTGTGGTGCAGCTCATTGTTTTTTGCGCACTGATCGGCATGGTGCTGGCGGTGCCCGGGCTGCCTTCGGGGCCGCAACTGGGCCTCATGGCCTTGGCCTGTGTCGGCGTGTGGCTGGTAGCCGGAGCCGCTGCCGCCTTCAACTGCATCGTGGAGCAGGGCATTGACGCCAAGATGAAGCGCACCGCCTGGCGCCCCACCGCCAAGGGCGAGCTGTCCAACGTGCAAACGCTGCTGTTCTCGGCCGTGCTGGGCGTGGCGGGCTCGGTCTTGTTGTACTTCTGGGTCAACCCGCTCACGATGTGGCTCACATTTGCCACGTTTGTGGGGTATGCCGTGGTGTACACCGTCATCCTCAAGCCGCTCACGCCGCAGAACATCGTGATCGGCGGTGCATCGGGCGCCATGCCGCCCGTACTGGGTTGGGCCGCGATGACCAACGACGTAGGCCCCGAGGCGTTGATCCTGTTCCTCATCATCTTTTTGTGGACGCCGCCTCACTTCTGGGCGCTGGCGCTGTATCGGGTGGAGGATTACCGCAAGTCTGGCCTGCCCATGCTGCCGGTCACCCACGGCAACGAGTTCACCCGTTTGCAGGTTTTCTTGTACACGCTCATCCTCTTTGCTGGCTGCCTGATGCCGTTTGTGTACGGCATGAGTTCGTGGATCTATCTGGCCGCCGCCGTGGCGCTGAGTGCAGGCTTTTGTGGCTATGGCTTTGCGCTGTGGCGTAACTACTCTGACGCGCTGGCGCGCAAGACCTTTCGTTTCTCTCTCATCCATCTGAGCGTGCTGTTCGCCGCTCTTTTGGTAGACCACTACGTGCTGTAAAAACATGCTCAAAAGAAATGCTCTTAAAATAATAGCTGTCAGCGCTTTATCCATAAGCGCTGCAGGCCTTTTTACTGCATGCTCTGAGAAAAAGGCAGAGTTTCGGGGTGTGGACATCACCGGTGCCGAGTACGCGCGCGACCTCCCCCTGACCGATCAAAACGGCCAAGAACGGCACATCAAGGACTTTGTCGGCAAGGTGGTGGTGGTGTTCTTTGGCTTTACGCAGTGCCCGGACGTTTGCCCCACGTCGATGCAAGAGCTGGCGGAAGTGAAGAAGATGCTGGGCAAGGATGGCGACCGTCTACAGGGCATCTTTGTGACCGTCGACCCCGAACGCGACACGCCCGAAGTGCTAAAGGCCTACATGGCCAACTTTGATCCCAGCTTTCTGGCCTTGTCGGGTACGCCCGCACAGCTGGCAGCCGTCGCCAAGGACTTCAAGATCTACTACAAGAAGGTCGATGGCAAGACGCCCACCAGCTACACCATGGACCATTCGGCCGGTAGCTACGTTTACGACCCGGCGGGCCGTCTGCGTGTGTACAACCGCTACGGCAGCGGTGTCCAGGCCTTGGCGTCCGATGTGAAGGCCTTGCTGGCCGAAGCGGGCTGAACCTGAACGCTGGGCTCGCCCTGCTGAAACGCTAGCCCACGAACTCCGTGGGAGCATCGCCCGCCACTGCAAAAGCGCAGGGCAAGCGATGGGACACCCACTTATTCGGCTTTGATGCCGCGCATGGCAATCACGCCACCCAGCAGGGCGGTGTCGGCCTTGATGCGGTTGGCCAGACCTTCGGGAGATGTACCCGCCACTTGCCAGCCCTGCTGGAACAGCTTGCCCCGCACGTCCTGGCTGCGAGCGATCTCACTGATCAACGCGGCCAGCTTGGCCTGGATGGGTTTGGGCATGGTGGATGGTGCGGCAAATGCGTTCCAGATCTCCAGGTCGAATCCGCGAATCCCTGCTTCGCTCAGGCTCGGGATGTCCGGTGCCAGCGGGCTGCGCCCGGCGGATGTGACACCAATGGCGCGCAGTTTGCCTGCGCGGATTTGGGCTTGCGCCAGCGCGGGCGGCATCAGCGCCATCTGCAGTTGGCCGCCCAAAATGGCGGTGGCCACGGCGGGGTAGCCCGGATAGGGAATGTGCACGGGATTGATGTTGCTGCGCGACTTGAGCAGCTCGGTGCCGATGTGGCCCACCGTGCCCACGCCAGGCGTGCCATAGCTCCACTTGTCACCCCCATTGCGCGCCGCCACAAAGAACTCGCGGGCATCGGCGTTGGCGGGTACGCCAGGCTGGCTGATTGGGGCGGTCAGTACCAGGGGCGACGTGCCGATCAGGCTCAGCGGGGCCAGGTCCTTGAGCGGGTCGTAGGGCACGGCCGGGTTTAGCATCTTGGCAATGGTCATGTTGCCGTTGATCAACAAACCGATGGTGTGGTCATCGCGGGCCTTGGCCACCACATCAGCGCCGATATTGCCGCCAGCGCCCACCCGGTTTTCTACGATCACGGGCTGTCCGAGGGCTTTGGACAGCGGCTCCGAGAACGTGCGTGCGGTCAGGTCGGGCGAGGTTCCGGCCGGGAACCCCACGATGATCCTGATGGGCTTGGTGGGCCAGGCCAGCGGGGCAGCGGTGGCTGCGGCGGGCTTGGCGGTCTGGGCCAGGGCCCAGGGGGAGGCGGCTGCCAAAGCGATCAGCAAGGACGCGCGGCGCGAAAGGTTGCGGGGCATGAGGGAAGGTCTCCTTTGGAATAGTCGGGCCTACAGCAAGGGCAAATGCAAGGGCCATAACGACACAGGGCCCCAGAACTGGGGCCCTGTGAGGCAACTTCTGCAGAGGGGAGATATTAACGCGCCCCCGCGCAAGCTCAGGCGAACTCGGCCAGCGCCTTTTTCATCTTCTTCATGGCCGCCACCTCGATCTGGCGGATGCGTTCGGCGCTCACGCCGTACACGGCTGCCAGGTCGTGCAGCGTCATGCCGCCCGAACCGTCATCATTGACCTTGAGCCAGCGCTCTTCAACGATGCGGCGGCTGCGGTCGTCCAGGCTGTCGAGCGCGGTGGCAATGCCATCCGTGGCCAATGCATCGCGCTGGCGAGACTCGATCATGGCGGTGGGCTCGTGGGCTGCGTCCGCCAAATAGGCGATGGGGCCAAAGGCCTGCTCGCCATCGTCCGATGGAGCGGGGTCCAGCAGCACATCGCCACCGGACATGCGGGTTTCCATCTCGATGACTTCTTCGCGCTTCACATTGAGCTGCGCTGCCACGGCGTCGATCTCGCGCTCAGACAAGGTGTCGCGGTGCGTGGCGGCGTCGGCTGCGGCCGCATCGGCTTTGAAGCCCTGCTTCATGGAGCGCAGATTGAAGAACAGCTTGCGTTGTGCCTTGGTGGTAGCCACCTTGACCATGCGCCAGTTCTTCAGGATGTATTCGTGGATTTCGGCCTTGATCCAGTGCATGGCGTAGCTCACCAGACGCACGC
Organism: Acidovorax sp.; assembly: GCF_046291265.1. Taxonomy (GTDB): domain Bacteria; phylum Pseudomonadota; class Gammaproteobacteria; order Burkholderiales; family Burkholderiaceae_C; genus Acidovorax. The sequence continues at coordinate 148,781 of NZ_JBKBTV010000003.1, forward strand.
CCTGGTCGGGGTCAAAACGCTTGACGGCTTTCATCAGGCCGACGTTGCCTTCCTGGATCAGGTCGCCATGGGGCAAACCGTAGCCGAGGTACTGGCGTGCAATGGACACCACCAGACGCAGGTGCGACATCACCAGTCGACCGGCAGAATCCAGATCGTTGTTGTCTTTGAGCTGGCGTGCGTAGGTCTGCTCTTCTTCGTGCGTGAGCAGGGGCAGGCGATTGACGGCCGAAATGTAGGCGTCCAGGTTGCCCAAGGGGGGCACCAGCGCCCAGGGATTGGCGGGTGCCAAAGTCGTCGTCGCGGTTCCAGATTGAATGTTCATTCCGGGAATCCTTTCCTCTAAGCCATGATATTAGCACTCTCTGTGATCGAGTGCTAAGGCCGTAGTTCCCGTTGGGTTGTAGGACTTTGTGGACTTCTGAATTTTAGATAAAAATGGCATCTAGCGCTTATCTATAAAGCGCAGGTAGCTATCAATTTGGTAGTGATAGGCGGTCGTTTCCTGATGGCGCCGCGCCCAAGGCTATGGCAGACTCCGGTGCCCGCAGCCCTTGGGAGACGCGCATGACGGACGCCATTGCCCTCCGCGATATCCAGTTGGTCACCACCACGGTGGCCACCGAGCCCGAAGCCCGGCGGTTGGCCCAGGCCGTTTTGCAAGCGCGCCTGGCAGCCTGTGTGCAGGTGGAGCCCATCACGGCCTACTTTCGCTGGCAAGGCGCTTTGCAGGAAGACCGTGAACTGCGGGTGGTGTGCAAGACCATGCCGCGTGCCGTGCCTGCGCTGCTCGCACTGTTGCGTGCCCAACACCCTTACACGCTGCCGCAAATGGTGGTGCAAACCGCGCAGGCGTCCGTCGAATATTGCGCCTGGGTGGACGCGCAGATGGCCGATGCGGGCGTGGTGCTGGTTTGAGGCGCTGTCTGTAGCGGCTCCTCCTCACCCGCTGCTGGCATTGGCCTAAACGCTCAGATCAATCTGCTGCACGGTGCCAACACCGCCGTCCTCGCGCAGGTAGACGCTGGTGGAGCGCACGGCCCCCAGGCTGGTGTTGTCTGCGGTGCGCAGTGCAAACGGGGTGGCCACAGACGACAGCTGCACGGCACCAACGCCCAGTTCTGCCAGGGTCTGGAGGCTGCCGGTGCCATCCGCGTTGGGTGTCCACACGCGCAGTTGCTGGTAGACGGCATCTGCCTCATCAATCCAGCCGTTGCGGTCGCTGTCATGGAGCGCCAGTTCTGCAAACCCGTTGCCCGTGCCCGGGCCAAACAGTTCCAGTCCGTTGTCAATGTGGTTGTTCTGGTTGGTGTCCAGCGCCAGGTAGCCCCGGTTGCCTGCCAGTAGGGGCACGTTTTCGGTTTGGCCGTCGCCGTCCAGGTCAAAGGCAAAGCGCAGGTTCTGCAACTGGGCGGCCGTGCCGTCAAAGTTGATGACCAGCGGGTCCACCGCCACCGCGTCCCCCAGCCGCAGGCTGACCGATGACTCTTGCCGGTAGTAGCGCTGCATGTCCAGCTGCAAGGTGAACGCGATCTCGCGGCCGTCCGCGGTGCGCACCGTGCCTGCCGCAGCAAACTGGGTGCGCTCGGTTTCTTCGATCACCTCTCGCTGTTCGTAGACGAGGCCAAACCCCGCCCGCGGGGGCGATGGGTCGGGTTGGCTTGCCGCTGCGGGCTGGCGGGGCAGATCGGTGGGGGGCGGTGCCGTGGCTTCGGTGCCGGTGTAGACGCGCACCAACACGCCGGTCAGGCGCTCGATCAGGTCGCGAATCATCGCCAGCTGGGGTGTCAGCCCCTCGTCACGGCTCCGCTCGGGGGGCGCTTCTATGGATTGGGCCGCCGCCTGGGCCAGCCGCGCCGCGCTCGATATCTGCACGGCTGGGGCTGTCGGGCCCGGTCGGGGCGCGGCGTTGTTGGGGCGCTCGCCCACCCACATTTCCAGTCGGCTGGTTTGGGTGTGCACGCGCGTGGCGGCGTGCTGTGCCTGCATCTGCAGGGCGGATGATTCAATGCGCATGGGACACCTCCCCGGTTTCCACCCCACGTTATCGGCAGCTCCGCGTGGTGCCTTGAGCACTGATTGCGCCCAGGTCTCGACAACGCAGTAATGGCTGTCAGACGGTGGCGGGCTGCACCGCATGCGGGGCCTGCAACGCCCTCTTCTCAAAGTCCTGCAGCGGCAAGGGGCGCCCAAACAGATACCCCTGAAAGGCCTTGCAGCCATGCTCCAGCAAAAACTGCAGGTGCGCGCCGGTTTCCACCCCTTCGGCAATCACGTCCAGCCCCAGGCTTCCTGCCAGCGCGATGATCGATCGCGCAATGGCGGCGTCGCTCGGGTCCAGCAGCACATCGCGCACAAAACCCTGGTCGATCTTGATCTGGTCCAGCGGCAGGCGCTTGAGGTAGCTCAGTGACGAATAGCCGGTGCCAAAGTCGTCCAGCGAGAAGCCCAGCCCATGGCGTTTGAGCGCGTGCATGGTGGTGATCACGTTGTCGACGTTGTCCAGCAGCAGGCTTTCGGTCAGCTCCAGCTTGATCTGGGTCGGGTTGGCGCCGGTGCGCTCCAGCAGCGTCAGCACCTGCGCCACAAAGTCATCTTGCAAAAACTGGCGGGCACTGACGTTGATCGCCAGGCTCAGGTGGGCCAGCGCCGGGTCCAGCCGCCACAGGGCTTGCTGGCGCAGGGCGGTTTCCATCACCCAGTGGCCCAGCGGCAAGATCAGGCCCGATTCCTCTGCCAGCGGGATGAATTCTGACGGCGGCACCATGCCATGCACGGGGTGCAACCAGCGCACCAGCGCCTCGGCACCCGTCACGTGCCCTTCGGCGTTGACCTGCGGCTGGTACAGCAGCAAAAACTGCGACTGGCGCAGCCCGTTGTGCAGTTCGGCCTCCAGCAGCGCGCGGCGGTTTACGGCCTGCTGCATGTCGGGGTCAAAAAAGCGCAGGGTGTTGCGTCCCGCGTCCTTGGCGCGGTACATGGCCATGTCCGCCTGTTTGAGCACTTCGTCCACCGTGTCGCTGTGGTCCCGCAGCAGCGTGACCCCGATGCTGGCCGAGAAATGATGCTCGTGCCCGGCCAGGTCATAGGGCTGGCGCAGTTGGGCCAGGATCAGTTCGCCCAGGGTGCGGGTCTGCGCGGCGGCCTCGGGCGCGTCGCTGCTCAGGTTCTGCAGCACCAGCACAAACTCGTCGCCGCCCAGGCGCGCCACGGTGTCCTGTTCGCGCACGCAGCCGCGCAGGCGCTGGGCCACTTCCTTGAGCAGCAGGTCGCCCACCTCGTGGCCGCGGGTGTCGTTCAGGGTCTTGAAGTTGTCGAGGTCCACAAACAACACGGCGGTGGTCAGGCCCGACCGCGCGCTGTTGGCAAGCACCTGCTGCAGCCGGTCTACCAGCAGGCGGCGGTTGGGCAGCTGGGTGAGCGCGTCATAAAACGCCAGGTAGCGCGCTTCGTCCTCAGCCGCTTTGCGGCCCGAAATGTCGATGTCGATGCAAAACATCTCCGGCGGGTGGCCGGGCACCTGGATGTAGGCGTGGCTGGAGAACACATCCACCGGCGTGCCGTCCTTGCGCCGCAGTTGCAGCTCTCCGGCCGGGATCACCTCGCCCGTGGCAAACATGTGGCTCACATGGGCGCGCACCGCGTCGCGCATGGGGGTCGGGATGATCAGGTCCAGCAGGTTGCTGCCCAGCGCCTCTTCAGCGGTGTAGCCATACAGATGTTCTGACGCCTGGTTCCAGTAACTGGTTGTGCCGTCTGCCAGATACCCCTGCACCGAGATGGACGGAATGTTGCGCAGCAATGACCGAAAGCGCAGCTCCGATTCGCGCAGCGCACCCTCGGCCTGCTTGCGGTGGGTGGTGTCGCGGGCCAGAAAGACCACCGCCGCCTCGCCACCCACCTTCACGCCCAGGGGCTGGGCGCGGCCCTCATAGTGGCGCGGGCCCGACCGGGTCTGGATTTCATACTCGATGGTGTGCGTCTGGCCGGACAACAAGGTGTCGCGGACCAAGTCCATGAACTGGTCCGCCTGCGCGGCGGGCAACACGTCATGCAGCCGTTTGCCTAGCAAATCTGATGCACTGCTCACCAGTGCGGCGTCGTTGAGCGACAGCACCTCCACATAGCGGCCGTTGGCGTCCAGCACCAGCAGCACGTCGGGGATGGCCCGGGTGATGGCATGCAGCCGCGCGGCCGTGTCTTTGAGCGCCAGTTCGGTGGCCAGACGTGCTTCCACATCGCGCAGCAGCAGGCCCAGCACGACCGTGGCGGGGGTGAACGTCAGCAAAAACGGCAGGGTCAAGGTTTGGTTGATGCGAATCACCGCTGCGGCGGGCAGCAGCTGGAACAACGCGATGACCGCGGTGTGCAGCAGCAGGCCGAACAGCGCCAGCGTGATTGGCTCCACGCCCAGCCGCCCGCGCGCCCGGCCCTCGCGGTAGACCAGACCCATCGTGGTACACAGCGCAATCACCATCAGACCGACCTCAACGCCTGCGCCGCCCAGCCACAGCCGACCCGCTACCGCCATCGCCGCCGCAATGCAGGCCACCAGTGGCCCCCCAAACAAGCCGGCCATGCTGAGCACCACCGAGCGCGCATCAAAGATCACGCCCGGCATCAGCACCACCGGGGTGAGCATGCCCACCAGGCAAATGCCGCCAAAAATCAACCCCGAAAAAGCCTGGCCCACCAGGGGACGCTGCCGCCAGGCACGCATGTTGAATCCGTGCAAAAAACACAGCGCCAGCAACAGCGCAACACCTTTGACCAGCTCAATGAACATGGATCTTCCGTGCCTTTTGGAGGGGGAAGACCCATCATGGGGGAATTGTTGCAGTTCGTAAATGCGCAAATGGCCCCGGACTAGGGCCATTGTGTGGGGCTTTGAACGGGACGCTGGCCAAGGACGCCAGCGCCAATCGGCGCGTGCCTCAGGTCAGCAGGGCCTGGGCAAACTCGCGCGCATTGAAGGTTTCCAGGTCTTCCAGCTTTTCGCCCACGCCGATGAAATACACCGGAATCGGGCGCTCCTGCGCAATGGCGGCCAGCACGCCGCCCTTGGCGGTGCCATCCAGCTTGGTCACGATCAGCCCGGTCAGCTGCAACGCATCGTCAAACGACCGCACCTGCGCCAGCGCGTTCTGGCCGGTGTTGCCGTCAATCACCAGCAGCACCTCGTGCGGGGCGGTGGCGTCGGCCTTGGTCACCACGCGGCGGATCTTTCGCAGCTCTTCCATCAGGTGCAGTTGCGTGGGCAGGCGCCCGGCGGTGTCCACCAGCACCACATCCTTGCCGCGGGCCTTGCCAGCGGTCACGGCGTCAAAGCTCACGGCGGCGGGGTCGCCGCCTTCCTGGCTCACGATTTCGACCGTGTTGCGGTCGGCCCAAACGCCCAACTGCTCGCGCGCCGCTGCGCGAAAGGTGTCGGCCGCAGCCAGCAGCACGGCGGCGCCTTCGTCGGCCAGGTGTTTGGTGAGTTTGCCAATGGACGTGGTCTTGCCCGCGCCGTTGACGCCCGCCACCATGATCACGGTGGGCGTGTGTTCGCCAATGACCAGGGCTTTTTCGAGAGGGCGCAGCAGGTCGGCCAGCGCATCGGCCAGCAGGCCCTTGACGGCCGCGGGGTCGGTGGTCTTGCTTTCCTTCACCCGGCGTTTGAGGTCTGCCAGCAGGTGCGTGGTGGCCTTGACGCCGGTGTCGGCCATCAGCAGGGCTTCTTCCAGCTCTTCATACAGCGCATCGTCAATCTGCGTGCCGGTGAAGACCGTGGTGATGGAGGTTCCGGTTTTGCGCAGACCGTTCTTGAGCCGGTCGAGCCAGCCTTTGCGCTCGGCGGCTGCGGGAGCGGGTGCAGCCGCCGCCGGGACCGCCACGGTGGCGACGGGCGCGACCGGTGCAACAACAGCAGGAACCACAACTGGCGTTGCCACGGCAGCCGGTGCCGGTGCTGGGGTCGCGGGCTGCGCTGCCACAGGGGCTGCAGGGACGGGCGCCGGCGCGGCCACCGGCGCAGGCGGTACCACCACCTCGGGAGCCTTCGGCGCAAACGGGTTGCGCAGCCAGCCAAACGCGGCGGGCGCAGGGGCAGGCGATGGCGATGGCGAAGGAGTAGGGGCTGCGGGCTCTGCAGCCGCGGGCAGGGCCGGGGCGGGAACAGGCGGGTGCTGCGGCGGTGGCGCCACCTCCTGCGGGATCACGGGCTGTGGGGACGCGGGCGAGAACCCTGGTGCGGGCGCTGAGGTGTCTATCGACGGAGCCGGTTGGGGCTCATCGGCAGGGGCGGGCGCGGGGGTGGGCATTTTCTACAAAAAACTGAACATTGGAGGGTTCTTAGAATCAGCCATTCTATGAAACGTGCTTTCACCCTACTGGGCCTGCTGGCCTGCCTCTCGTGTGGGGCTGCCTTTTCGGCAACGCCTCCCGCTTCTCAACCCCCTGCTGCGCCTCCTGCCTCCACGCCGTCGACCACGGCCTCGGGCGCGCAGCAGTTCACGCTCAAAAATGGCATGCAGCTCATCGTGCAGCCCGACCGGCGTGCGCCCACCGCGGTGCACATGGTCTGGGTGCGGGTGGGTTCCATGGACGAGGTCGACGGCACCACGGGCGTCGCCCATGTGCTGGAGCACATGCTGTTCAAGGGCACCAAGACGCTGCCGCCGGGCGAGTTCTCGCGCCGTGTGGCCGCGTTGGGCGGGCGAGAAAACGCGTTCACCAGCCGCGACTACACCGGCTACTACCAGCAGATCCCGTCCAACCGGCTCGAAGACGTGATGAAGCTCGAATCCGACCGGTTTGCCAACAACCACTGGCCGGACGAAGAATTCAAGAAGGAGCTGGAGGTCGTCAAGGAAGAACGCCGCCTGCGCACCGAAGACCAGCCCCGCGCCATGCTGGCCGAGCAGCTGTTTGCCGCCACCTTCACCGCGTCGCCCTACCGCCGCCCCATCGTGGGCTGGATGAGCGACCTGGACGCCATGACGCCCAACGACGCGCGGGATTTTTACCGCCTGTGGTACACGCCCACCAATGCCGCCGTGGTGGTGGCGGGTGATGTGGACGTGGCCAAGGTCCGCGCCCTGGCCGAAAAGTATTACGGCAGCCTGCCCACCCACGCCCTGCCCGCGCGCAAGCCCCGCACCGAGCCCGCACAACAGGGCCTGCGCCGCATCGCCGTCAAGGCCCCGGCCGAGCAAGCCTATGTGGCGCTGGCGTTCCGCACCCCCAGCCTGGACCGCGTGGACACCCTGACCGATACCGACCGCGATGCCTTGGCGCTCATGGTGCTGTCGGCCGTGTTCAGCGGCTACGACGGCGCCCGCCTGGACCGCGCACTGACACAAGGCGCAGACCGCGTGGCCGACAGCGCCAGCAGCAGCGCCATGGTCACGGGCCGTGGCCCCAGCCTGTTCATGCTCAGCGGCGTGCCCGCTGCGGGCAAAACGGCCCAGCAGGTCGAAGACGCACTGCGCGCCGAGGTCACCCGCGTGGCCAAGGAGGGGGTGAGCGAGGCCGAATTGACCCGCGTGAAGACGCAGTGGATCGCCTCCACCGTGTACGAGCGCGACTCGGTGATGAGCCAGGCGCAAGAGCTGGGCGGCAACTGGGTGCAGGGTTTTCCGCTGGACGCCAACGAGCGCCTGCTGGAGCTGCTGCGCACTGTGACACCCGCCCAGGTGCAGGCCGTGGCAGCCAAATACTTTGGCGACGACCAGCTCACCGTGGCCACCTTGCTGCCCCAGCCCCTGGACGCCCCACGCGCCCGCCCCACGCTGCCCCCGGGCACCGCCATCCGTTGAAGCCGCACGGGGCATAAAACCATGAATACTCTCAAAACTATAGCTGCTCGTGCTTTGCTGATAAGCGCTGGAGCCGTTTTTTATACAAATTCTGCCTGGGCGCTGCTGCCCATCCAGCACTGGACAGAGCCCAGCGGCGCCAAGATCTACTTGGTCGAAAGCCCGGTCATCCCCATGGTGGACGTGCAGATCGACTTTGACGCCGGCAGCCGCCGCGACCCAGCAGGCCAATCGGGCCTGGCCAGTGCGGTGGCCGCCATGGCCAGCAAAGGCGTGAAGGCCATTGGCAACGAGCCCGCGCTGGACGAAAACGCGCTGGGCGAAGCCTGGGCCGACCTGGGCGCCAGCTTTGAGGCAGGCGCCGACAACGACGCGCTGCACTACTCGCTGCGTTCCTTGACCGACCCGCCGCTGCTCGACAAAGCCGCCCGCCTGGCCGCCCGCCAGATCGGCGAGCCCAGCTGGCCTGCCGACGTGTGGCCCCGCGACCGTGCCCGCTGGAGCGCCAGCATCAAAGAGTCGCTCACCCGCCCGTCCACGCTGGCCAACCACGCGTTTGAAGCCGCCGTCTATGGCAGCCACCCCTACGGCGTGCAGACCACGGCAGACACGCTGGAGCGCATCAACTTGGCCGACATGCAGGCGTTTCACACGCAACACATCGGCGCTTGCCGTGCCAAGGTCAGCATCGTGGGCGCGGTGTCGCGCGCACAGGCGCAGACGCTGGTGGCCACGTTGCTCGCACGCCTGCCTGCGGCGTCGGGCTGCGCACCGCTGCCGCCCGTGGGCGAGATTGCAACGCTGGCCGCTCCTGCCGAGCAGAACATTCCGTTCGCATCGGCCCAGGCCCATGTGCTCATCGGTCAGCCTGGTTTCCAACGGCGCGACCCGGACTTTCTGGCGCTGCTGGTGGGCAACCACATCCTGGGCGGCGGCGGATTTGTCTCGCGCCTGACCAACGAGGTGCGCGAAAAGCGCGGCCTCTCCTACAGCGTCTACAGCTACTTTGCGTCGGGTCTGCACGCAGGCGCATTCACCGTCGGCCTGCAAACGCGCCCCGACCAGGCGGCCCAGGCCGTGAAGGTGTCGCGCGACGTGATCGCCCGTTTTGTGGCCGACGGCCCCACCGAAGCCGAGCTGCGCGCCGCCAAGGACAACCTGATCGGCGGTTTTGCACTGCGCATCGACAGCAACAAGAAATTGCTGGGCAACGTGGCCAACATCGCCTGGAACGACCTGCCGCTGGACTACCTGGACCAATGGTCCAAAAAGGTCGAAGCGCTGACCGTGGCCGACGTGCGCACCGCCATGGCCAAAAAGCTGCAGCCCGAGCGCATGGTGACCGTGGTGGTGGGAGGCAAGCCGTGAGCGTGGCTTGCCGCTGCATCGGTATCCGCATCAGTTACGCTGGCGCCACAACCACCCCCCAGAACAAGAAAGTCACCGCATGAGCCGCTCCACCCTGCGCCCCGAATCCCTGCCCGGCGGGCGTCTGGCCCGCGCTGCCAAGGCTGCGCCGACACCCGCGGCAGACACCAAGCCTGCCAAGAAAACAGCGGGCCCCGCTGCCTCCAAAGGCTCGGGCGAAATCCGCATCATCGGCGGGGCATGGAAGCGCACCCGCCTGCCAGTCGCCCAACGCCCGGGCCTGCGCCCCACGCCCGACCGCGTGCGCGAAACCCTGTTCAACTGGCTCGGCCAGGACCTGACCGGCTGGCGCTGCCTGGATGCGTTTGCGGGCACCGGCGCGCTGGGTCTGGAAGCCGCATCGCGCGGCGCAGCCGCCGTGCAACTGGTCGAAAGCGACCCCGCGCTGGTAGTGCAGTTGCACACCCTGCAGCAGCGACTCAAGGCCACCGCGGTCCGGGTGCAGCGCGGCGACGGTATCGCGGCCCTCAAGCAGGCGGCGCCTGCCAGCCTTGATCTGATCTTGCTGGACCCGCCTTTTGAAGGGGGCCTGTACGAGCCGGCGTTGCAGTCCGCCGCCCGCGCCGTGGCGGCCGGTGGGTTTATCTACCTCGAAGCGCCTGCCCTGTGGACCGACGAGCAACTGGCCCCCTGGGGGCTGGTGGTGCACCGCCACCTGAAGGCGGGTGCGGTGCATGCCCATTTGCTGCGGTTGGGTGCGGCTGCTGAGCCTACGACTTTGTGAATGGGTGCTGATTTGCTATTGTTTGTATAGCTATCGGCGCTTTATTAGTAAGCGCTGGCGGTGGTTTTGATGCCGATACGATCTGCAGGCCATGGCACTGAACCTGCCATGTTGCAGTGCACTGCATAATGCGCGCACGCGGCCCGGGCGGCCTTCAGGGTGTGTTAACCGCACCTTCTGACAACCCAGGCCAACGACCATTCCGCCAGACAGGAGACAACCAGCCATGGCCCAGAACGTGCTCGCCGTTTACCCCGGAACCTTTGACCCCATCACCCTGGGCCATGAAGACGTGGTGCGCAGAGCCACCCAGTTGTTCGAGCGCGTGATTGTGGCCGTGGCGGCGGGCCACCACAAAAAGACCCTGTTCAGCCTGGACGAGCGCATCGACATGGTCCGCGAGGCCGTCAAGAACTACCCCCAGGTGCAGGTCGAAAGTTTTGCGGGCCTGCTGCGGGACTTTGTGGTGTCGCGCGGCGGCAAGGCCATGGTGCGCGGCCTGCGCGCCGTGACCGACTTTGACTACGAGTTTCAGCTGGCGGGCATGAACCGCAGCCTGATGCCGCAGGTGGAAACCGTGTTCCTCACCCCCAGCGACAAGTACCAGTTCATCAGCAGCACCTTTGTGCGCGAGATCGCGGTGCTGGGCGGCGAGGTCACCAAGTTTGTGTCGCCGTCGGTGCAAGAGCGGCTGGCCGTCAAGGTGCGCAGTCTCTCGCCGCCTTGAGTTTTCATTTTTAAGCAAAATTGCCTGATTAGTTAGTGGGAGAGGCGGTTCGCCCGTCAGTGATGACGGGAGTGGTCACTTGCACCACCATCAAGCTGGTGTCGGCGCTGCAGCCTTAGCCAGTCCGCTGCCGGTACTTTGCAATTTTGTAGATAATAAGAACCATTCACATTAAGCCGCGTTCCGCAGACCAGCCGCCGCCAGTCTCCACGCACGGAGCTCGGCATTTTCCATCTTTCCTGGGTCTGCTTGTGCTGGAGCGCTATCACCGCGAACTGCTTAATTTTCTCCACCGTCAGGTGCGAGATCGCGAGACCGCAGCAGACCTGACTCAGGAAAGTTTTGTGCGCGTGCTCGTCGCGCTTTCCTCAGGCCAAGCCGTGTTGGATATGCGCGCACTGCTCTACCGTACCGCGCGTAACCTTGTTATTGACCAGCACCGTAGGGCGGCCCACCGTCAGCACGAGGATATCGATGCGATACCTGAAGGTCAGCAGCCGCCCGCCCCTGAACACCTGCAGCCCGAAGAAGCACTTGCTTCGCAACAGGTGATTCGAGCCTACATCGCAACCATTGAGGGTCTGCCCGTGCGCTGCCGCGAAGCCTTTGTGCTGCATATTTTTGGCGAATGCAGCCATGCCGAGGTGGCGATGCGCATGAGCATCTCGGTGAGCGCGGTGGAAAAGCACATCGTGCGGGCCATGGTGGCCTGCAAACTCTGTGAGCGTCGCCTTCGTGATGAATAACGCGTCGCACTGAAACCAACAAGCTGAGGTTTCACCCCCACTCGCGCGTCTGCATTGTTGAGGGCAACTCATCACTACCCACCATGTCGCACTCCCCACCCAACTGCCGCCACCAGCGACCCACACCCTGCCAGGATCGGGCGCCAGAGGCCACCATCGCTGGCGAGCCGGAGGCGGACGAACGCGAGTTCGAGGCGTTTGCACAAGACCAAGACCCATTGGACATCGCTGCGGCCACCTGGGTCACGCGCCGGCGAAGCGGGTTGAGCGCCGAAGACGAGGTAGAACTCCAGGCTTGGCTGGACGCAGACCCGCGCCATGTCCACGCCTTTGAAGACATGGATGCCACCTTTGGTGATGTGCAGCAACTGTCTCAGGATGAGGCGACGCAGCTCAAGACCGGACTGCCCGAGCGAGATGTCTCAGCACACACAACCCGGTCCGGCAGCGGACATTCGCCTCCACACCGGCACGCAGCGGTCGGCCTGGGCTTCGATGTGTCCGCCTTGCTGGGAGTGCTGCGTCCGCTGGCATCCCAGGCAGCAGCAGCCGCCATTGCTTTTGCCATGGTGGGCGGTAGCTGGATGGGGTGGAGTCACTGGCAACGGCAGCCCGTCTTTGAGCAGACCTTTGTGACCCTGCGTGGCCAGAAGCTCAACGCCACACTGCCTGATGACGCCGTGCAAGGCGCAACCGGAGGCAGCATCTTGCAGCTAGACACCGCTACCCAGGCCTATGTGCGCCTCTACCGCGACCGCCGCGAGGTGCATTTGCGCAGCGGCCAGGCGCTGTTTTCAGTGCACGGCGACCCACAACGCCCGTTCCACGTGGTTGCCGGTGGCTTGCGAATCACGGTGGTAGGTACACAGTTTTCCGTACGGCACACCGACACCGGACTGGATGCTGGCCAGACGGTGGTGGCGGTACAAGAGGGGCGCGTGCGGATCGAGAGCATCAAGTCGGGGACTGACGAAACACGGCAATCCCTTGCCACGGTAGCTGCAAACCCAGCCCCAGCCGCCGTGGAGCTGATCGCCGGCCAGACCGTGGCGGCCAACGCACAGGGCCACATTGGCCCCGTGTCCACGATGGCCACCAACGCCATCGCCCCCTGGCGCGACGGGCGACTGAGCTTTGACCAGACACCGCTGACCCAAGTGATTGCCGAATTTGAGCGGTACGGCCGCACTGGCCTAGTGGTGCGCGACCCTGCCGTGGGTGCCCTGCCTGTGGGTGGGAGCTACAGCCTGAATCAGTGGCAGCGTTTTGCCAAGACCCTGCCCGAGGTTCTGCCGGTGCGTTTGGTGCGCCGGGGCGAGGTCACAGAAGTGGTGGCGCAGTGAGGCGAACCCGGTCGCAGAAAAATATCTGAAGAATTCTCATTCGCGAACTGAGGATTGCCTCGGGTTGCTGCGTCTCCATCGGGAGGAGGGTCAACGCGCGGTGCGTCGGCCCGGCATATCCCCGACTGTCCGAGGAGTTTTCACCCATGCGATCAATGCCGCTACAAAAGCGCGTCACCACGGCACCCCTGGCCTTGACCGCCGCTATGGCCATCGCACTGGCCGTTGGCCATGTGCCGTCGGTCTACGCCCAGAGCGGCGCTGCCGCAACGGCCACCATGACCATCAACATCCCAGCCCAGCCGCTGGGGCAGGCGCTGAACGAGCTGGCACGCCAAGCGAATCTGCAAATGACGTTTCCAGCGGCGCTGGTCGCGGGCAAGCAAGCGCGGGCGGTGTCAGGGCAGTTGACGGCGCAGCAAGCGATTGACCGAATGCTGTCAGGTACCGGGTTGATGGCGGCAACGGAGGGGTCTGCGGTTGTAGTGCGCCAGTCGCCTGTCCAGCCGAGCGGAGGCGCAACGCTGCCCACGGTGCAAGTTGTCGGAACCACACGTGAAGGCAGCGCCGCTGATGGCTACCGGGTGGACGATAGCGCGCTGGTTGGATTCACGGACCGTTCGATCCGCGACACGCCGCGCTCGATTCGCGTGATCTCGGCCGACCTGATCAAAGATCAGCGGGTAACTGATCTGGATGCGCTTGGGCGGCTGGACGCCAGCGTCACCGCCTCGTACAAGCAACCTGGCTTTCATGCACGCACTGAAATTCGAGGCTTTGACGTAGCCGACGGCCAGAACTACCGCTACAACGGCATGCTGTTTCTTCGGCAGCAGCTGACACCGCTGGAAAACAAGCAACGCGTAGAAGTCCTCAAAGGATTGTCGGCGTTTGAAGCAGGCTTTGCAGCCCCAAGCGGGGTCATCAACTTCGTCACTAAACGACCGACAGTTGAGCCGCTAACCGACCTCAACTTATCATTTGACCAGTACGGTGACGCTCTTGCGCACATCGACCTCAGCCGTCGCTTTGACGATGGCAGAGTAGGGCTGCGCATCAACGCGGCGGCTGAGACACTGCGCTCCTACATCGACGAAACCCCCGGCAACCGCCAGTTCGCAAGCTTGGCTGCCGACTGGCGTTTAACCAACCGCACTTTGCTGACCTTTGATGCCGAATACCAAGCGCGTAAGCAGGTGCTGCAGCCGTCCTTCCGTCCGACTGCCAGTGGCACCATTCCGCGAAACGTCGACCCCACCCGATTCATCGGCCAGTCCTGGGCGGTGTACGACACAGACAACCTCACGCTCAGTGGCAGGCTGGAGCATCGCTTCAACGACGCATGGACTGGCATTGTGGAAGGCAACTGGAACCGCACCCTGCACCCGTTCAACGAAGCTTCGGTGGTGAACCTGCAGGACAACGGTGCGGGCACCGTGTCCGCATTCATAGCGAGCGGTACCAAGCGTGAGGCTGAGACCCTCAGGCCGATGGTCCAGGGTCGTTTTGCCACGGGTGGGCTCACACACGAGCTGGTTTTTGGGTACGCGCTGCAAAGTACCTCTGCGCGCAACGGTGACAGCTTCTCTGGGCAATTGGGGCCAACCAACTTATATGCCCCAGTGCAGTATCCAAAGCCAACTACGGCGCTCACCCGTTCGCAGAGTGGTTTTACCGTCAAGGATTCTGGGTTTTTCTTGCAAGATGTGATCTCGTTCAGCGATGCGTGGATGCTGCATGTGGGTGGTCGCCAGGCCAACATTGATCAACGGTCGATCAATGCCGCTGGAGCCGAGTCGGCACGATACGAGAAGAGCCGCTTCTCGCCCAATGCGGCAATCGTGTTTAAACCGATGCCGGATGTGACCACCTACCTGAGCTATGCGGAGGGTGTAGAGAATGGCGGTGTAGCACCTCAGACCTTCAACAGCCAGCCGGTGACCAATGCGGGCAGCATCCGCCCGGTACTGGTCAGCGAACAGTGGGAGGCTGGAGTGAAGGCTCCACTGAGCCCCCGCGTGGACGCCGAGTTGTCGGTATTCCAGATCGAACGACCTTCGGACTTCGTCGACAACACCTTGACCTTCGTGCGCGAGGGCAATCGCGTTCATCGTGGCGTGGAGTTATCACTGGCCGGCAGGGTTTCTAATGAATGGACATTGCTCGGCAGTGCGCTGTTGCTGGACGCTGCGCTCGAACGTACCGGCGATGCCACAACCGAGGGCAAGCGCCCGACTAGCGTGCCAAAGCGGCGCTACACACTGACCGCCGAATACTCGCCTAGCCAGCTACCGGGCTGGGCGTTTAATGCCAACTGGTCCTATACCGGTAATCGCCCGCTGGACAACGCGCACAGATTTGAATTCGCGCCATCCTTTGAGGTGGTCAACCTTGGTTTTAGGTATCGCACCACTCTGAATCGATCAGGGCTGGCAGCCAAGGCCATCACCGTTCGGGGCGGTGTTGCCAACTTATTTGACAAGCGCTATTTCTCGACGAGCAACTTTGGCCAACTTGTCAATGGCGCACCCAGGACGGTCTCGCTTGGTGTCGATATGAGCTTTTGACAGGCAACTCTCCAGAGTTGATGTTCACATGAACTACTCAACCCTATGCGTTGCAAAGGATGGAGTTTCACGAGAGTCATAAACCCCCGTCTCGGCCAGTTCCTGACCGGATATTGATTCCAAGGCCCTGTCAAGAAGTGGCACGAAGAGGACTACCCCATCATTGCGGCACGGGCCAAGGCCGAAGGTGCCGAGATCCATTGGGAAGACGAAAGCGGCCTGCGCAGTGACGATGTGCGCGGTCGCGGCTTTGCCCCTAAGGGCCAGACACCGGTGGTGCGGGTGAACAACAAGCGCCACGGCCTGTCTGCGATCTCCACTGTCACCAACCAAGGGCGAAATGCGTTGGCGCATCTTTGAAGGTGCAATCCGCGAGCCAAATTGGCCTCTAGCGATTATTGGTAAAGCATTAGCAGCTATTAAATTGATAGTTATTTCGGGTCTTGCGGCTCATTCGGCAGCGTGTGCACGCCTGCCGCTGCCAGCTGCTGCTTCACCTGCGCGGCCTGTTCGCGCAACGCGTTCAGCATGGGTGCCACCTCGGGCAGGGGCGGGCGGTACAGCGGCAACAACGCGGTCACGCTGAACGGGATCGAAAACGCCAGGCGCCGCAGTACGAGCCGGTCGCTGGCGGCGGCCAGGGCCGTCACGGGGTTGACGATGGCCACACCGAGGCTCTGCTCCACCATCGCGCACACGGCGGCGGCGCTGTGGGTTTCGACCCGCAGGGTGCGGGCCACGCCCGCTTCGGCAAACCGGGCGTCGATCAGGCGGCGGTAGGGGTCTTCGGCCGAGAGGCTGATGAAAAATTCATCCGCAAAATCGACCCGATCCAGCACGGTTTTGTGCGCCAGTGCGTGGCCTGCGGGCAGCACGGCCACTTCGTCCAGCGTCAGCAGCACCTCGGCGCGCGTGCCCGGCGGCGCGGTGGCCTGCTCGCACAGGCCCAGGTCAAAACGCTGGGCGCTCATCCATTCTTCCAGCAGCGGTGATTCCTGCGGCGTGACGGACAGGCGCGCGTGGGGGCTGGCCTGCATCAGCCGCGCGGCCGCACCCGGCAACAACGCGTGCGCCAGCGCGGGCAGGCACAACACCGACAACTGCACCGCGTCCGACCGGCCCAGCGCCACCGCGCGGTCCACCACGCGCTCCAGCCCCTGCCAGGAGCGTTGCACCTCGTCCCACAGCGCCAGCGCGCGGGCGTTGGGGCGCAGGCGGCCTTGCACACGTTCAAACAGCGCATAGCCCAGCAGCGACTCCAGCCGCGCCAGCTCGCGGCTGACGGTGGGCTGCGAGCTGTGCAGCAGGTCGGCCGCGCCGGTGGCGCTGCTGGCGGTCATCACGGC